>NZ_JANL01000026.1 GCF_000585255.1 Alkalibacterium sp. AK22 | reverse complement strand
TCCATTTATCAACTATCAAGGAATGGTCAGCTTGACCAAAGTCGACCAGTATGGAGAAACACTTTCTGGTGCTGTATTTGAGTTAAGAGACGATTCCGATCAGCTTATTCGAACGGATTTGATTTCCGACGAACAAGGTCTTGTGGAGGTCGGGCAATTAGCCCCCGGGTCTTACCGATTTGTAGAGGTTGAAGCACCCGCTGGTTTTATTATCGATACCGAAACCGATTTGACCTTTGATGTTCAGGCAGCTGAAAAAGGAGAAATTCCTGTTGTAAATTTAGGTCAGGTTGTTAATTATCAGGGCCGCGCCCAGCTGGTTAAAACCGATCAACATGGAGAAAGACTGGCTGACGCACAATTTGAACTAAGAAATGCATCCGGCGATACAGTCATTACAGATCTTACGTCAAATAGACAGGGTATTTTGTTTATGGAAGAACTAGCTCCAGGTGACTACACGTTGATAGAAACAGAAGCACCTGCAGGTTTTATTCTAAATGAAACAGCAGTGGAGTTTACCGTTGGAGAAACAGCAGCCGGTGAACCGGATGTGATTGACTTGGGAGATTTTATTAACTACCAGAATCGAGTCATTTTCTCCAAGCAGGACGAGAACGCTAGCCCGCTGGCTGATGCTCGTTTTGCACTTGAAAGCAGTGAGGGAGAAGTGATTGAAGAGTTGACCAGTGACTCTGAAGGGCAAGTACTCAGCAGCTGGTTGGCTCCAGGTGACTACACAATTAGAGAGGTTAATGCTCCCACTGGATTTATTAGAAATACGGACACTTTTAGTTTCACAATTGAAACGACCCATTTGGGTCAGCCCGAACAGCTCGATTTAGGAAGCTTTGAAAATGTTCAAGGCAGTGTCCAGTTCCAGAAAATCACAAGTCAGGGAGAAGCCTTGTCGGATCCTGTCTTTAGTCTTTACCGAGAT
>NZ_JANL01000025.1 GCF_000585255.1 Alkalibacterium sp. AK22 | reverse complement strand
TCCGAACACAGCCGTTAAGCTTCCCAGCGCCGAGGATAGTGAAGGGTTTCCCTTTGTGAAAGCAGGACGTTGCCGTGCAGCTCTTTTTTTATATGCATTAAATTTTTATTTTTCCGCAATAGCTCAGTTGGTAGAGCGCACGACTGTTAATCGTGTTGTCGCAGGTTCGAGCCCTGCTTGCGGAGTTATTATAACTGATAGAAATCATATGCCGCTTTAGCTCAGTAGGTAGAGCGCATCCATGGTAAGGATGAGGTCGCCGGTTCAATCCCGGCAAGTGGCTTTGATAAGACACCAGACATGTCTGGTGTCTTTTTTGTGTTTAATACGAACAGGCTAAACTAAAGTCTAAATAAAAGAAATAAATAGTTAATTTGTTAATTAAACAAATTAACTATTGTAAACGCTTCATTTTAAAAGTAAGATAGATACAGATAACTTTTATCTGGATTATATACAAAGGGGGGTCAGCTTGTATTTGTTGCCTTATGTCTCTGTCTTATTACCCAATGGACACTCAGTTGTGAAACGTTCAATGACTAAGGAGGAAATAGATGAATAAAGGAACACAGTTTAAACGAATAAATGGATTGCTTAGCACTTTGATTCTGGCACCTATTGTAGCCTCATCTTCGATCACGCTAGCACAGGGACCAACTGAACTATCCAGTGAAACGACTGAAAGAGTTATTTACCATAATGATTTTACAGAGGATCTAACGACTAGTGACGGCGTACTGATCCCAAGCGGTGATGCCGAGCTAGAGTGGTTTGATGGTATTGAAATTGAGGGTAAAAGCGAAAGTGGGGTCTGGGTCAGGAATAGAACGAACGATTATGATGGGATCGATATACTCTTTGACCAGCTGTCTATTGAAGAGGACCAAAATTATTCTATATACGTAGCTGGATATATAGAGACAGAAGAAGATATCTTAGAGGGAGCAACAATTAATATCGAAACAGTAGACGGATATACTTGGTTGAGCAACCCCGATGCTGTTCATGGAGCATTCGAGCTTGAGGCAGCTTATACTGCAGACTTATCTGATGATAGGGCTTTTCGGATAAAAACCAATTCCGCTGGGGCTGAGATACAATTTGCGATTACTGATGTCATGGTGACCACAGAACTGCAGGCGGATATACCTGAAGAGAGCAATGCTGAAGTTTTTACAATGATTGATTTTGAAAACCAGGAAGCAAGTGGTTTTGAAGGCAGAAGCGGAAGTGAAGACCTGAATATTACTAATGAAGCCAACTACACAGAGGGTGGAGAGTATAGCTTACGTGTATCTAATCGATCAGACAACTGGCACGGACCCGAATTAGAAGTTACTCCGTATGTTGTTTCAGGAGACACTTATGAGATATCGGCATGGGTAAAGGTTGACGAGCAGGCATCGCAAACCATAACCTTGTCTACTCAAGTTGGAGAAACCTCTCCAACATATGGGAATATTTCAAGTGTCACATTGAATGCTGATGATGGATGGGTGGAAATTAGGGGGGAGCACCGTTATACATCATTAGCTGACGGCTTTGTGTCCATTTATGTGGAATCCAGTAATGCTGATTTGGCATTTTATATTGATGATGTCAACTTTGAAGCAGTAGAATCGGATCCAATAGATGTTCAGCTGGATTTGACTCCCATTAAGGATATTTATGCAGATCACTTTACCATAGGGAATATTGTTTCCTCAACAGATGTAGAAAGTCCAAGAGTTGATTTACTTACTCACCACCATGATTTAGTTACCGCTGAAAATGCGATGAAACCTGAGAGCGTGTATGATGATCGAGCGTTCAATTTTTCAGGTATCAACGCTTTGATTAATCGGGTGCATGAAGAGAATTTGGATCTTCATGGACATGTCCTTGTCTGGCATTCACAGTCTCCCGACTGGCATCACACGGAAAATGGGGACTCTTTGCCTAGAGAAGCGGCATTGGAAAATATGCGGACTCACATTCGAACGGTGATGGAAAATTTTGGAGAAATTAGAAGTTGGGATGTCGTGAATGAAGCCCTGGCCGGTGGATGGGAGAACCCTCAGGAATGGCGGAATAATCTGCGTAACACGGGATGGTTGCGCGCTATCGGAGATGATTATATTTATGAGGCATTTTTGTACGCCCGACAAGTAGCTGACGAGAACGGCTGGCATGATATGGTGCTGTATTACAACGACTATAATGATCATGTGCAAGGCAAGGCTCGTACGATGTACTATATGGTAAAGGAAATCAATGAGCAGTATGCGACTGAATATCCTGACGATGAGCGTAAATTGATTTCTGGTTTAGGTATGCAAGGACACTACAATATTAATATCAACCCGGAAAATGTCAAGCAGTCTATTGAACGCTTTGAACAGCTGGATATTGAAATAGGTATCACAGAACTGGACGTCACCTTAAACGAAGGAGTGAGTGCAGCTAATTTAGAAGCTGAAATGCTGAGACAAGCACAAATTTATGCAAGATTATTCCAGATTTTTCGTGAGCATTCGCATGCAATTGACAGAGTAACTTTCTGGGGACTGGACGATGCAAGCAGCTGGCGTTCTGAACGCTACCCACTAATTTTCGATGGAGACCTGCGTGCAAAACCAGCTTATTATGCAGTGATTGATCCAGATGGTTTTCTGGAAAATCATCCACTACAGGAGTCAGCTGCAAACCAGGCCTATGCAGTATATGGTACACCTGAAATTAATGCAGACATTGACAGTGTGTGGGAGCAGGCACCTGTACTGAATATGAATCGCATGCAGCAGGCTCATGAAATAGCTGCTTCAGGAACAGGAAGAGTGTTGTGGGATGAAAACAACCTTTATGTTCTGTTTGAAGTGACTGACGGCAACTTGGATAAATCAGCTAACGAGGCGCACGAGCAAGATTCCGTTGAAGTATTTATCAACGAAACAAACACCGACACAACAAGTTACATTGACGGTGTCGGTCAGTACCGGGTAAATTATGCAAACGAAGCATCGTTCAATCCTACTCGATATAGTGAGGGGGTTGAATCTGCTACACGATTGACAGGTTCAGGCTATATTGTTGAAATGGCTATACCATGGAAAAACATGACGCCAGAAGTTAGGAATACCATTGGATTCGATATTCAAATAAATGATGCTAGAAATGGTGCACGTCATGGAGTTGCAGCTTGGAACGATTACACAGGTGGCGGCTGGCAGGATCCTTCTGTCTTTGGTCAACTGACGTTGATCAGCTCTACGGAAGAACAGACGGCTCTTTTGGAAGAAAGAATAGCTGTACTGGAAGACACAGTAGCTGACAACGACATCTCATTAAAGGAGCTTAGAGCTGAACTGCTTGAGCTGCAAAGTTTACTGGACACTTTAAGGGAAGAGGTGGGTGAAACTGATGAAAGATTGACTCAGATTGAGGAAAGACTAGCTCAGCTTGAAGAAAGACTAGCTGAGTGGGAAAATGCTGACTCAACCGATCCTGATGAGCTACAAGAGTCAAGTGAAGAAGAGGAAGCAGTTGGAATTGAAGATTCCAATGCAGAGCTAGAAGAAACAGGAGATGCAATTAATACAGAAGACATGACAGAAACTACTGAGACAGAAACTGAAAAGTCAGAGCAGACAGTCAAATCAGGAACAGGCCGTTTGTACAGAAATGACCAAAAAGACAAGGTGAGTGAAGAAGGGACTACAGGCAGTAGACTTTCCGCAAATCAGGAACCAGGCGAAAGTTTACCAGAAACAGCTACAGCAGTATGGACTGTGGGCTTGATTGGTCTCACCGGAACAATTACGGGGGCTGCCCTGCATGCTCTGCGAAGAAAAGGAAAAAGATAAATAGAATGTAAAATCCCCCGTCAGCTGACGGGGGATTTAAGTTATGAATACACATGCACAGTTTTTTTAGTCAACCGCTTCTTCTAGCGGGGCTTGAAGGGCCATTCCATAAGCAAACACTTTGGTAGTAATGATCAAAACCAGGCCAATAAGAAAAGAGCTGCCGAATGACAGTTCAAGATGATAAGCACGGTCAGCAAGTGTGCTTAGAGCCAATGAATAGACAGCAGATATGGCAAAGTTTGCAGCAAAAAGGGTGTAGGCAATATATCTCAGCTGGGATACAAATATAGTTGAGAAAGGAGACTGTCCATCACGAAGTACTTTAAAGAGGTGAGCTGCTTTCCAGAGGATATGTATAAAGAGTGCTACTGAAAAAACAGCAGTAATCATAGCTGCCTGAGCTATGTGTGCCGGATCAATCACTCCAGTCTGGTTTAACCAGACTGTATAGCCAGACTGCGTATATATAATCGATGTATTTTCAGTGAAAAAGGTAATAATGATGATTCCAGTAATCACAGCAGACAGTAAAAGTGCAGCCATTTTGAACAGATATTCCAGACCTCGGTACAGCACACGATAGGTATTGATTTTCATCGGGTCATCCTCCTTAACTGAATATACAGAGTATACCTGATGTGGAAGCGAAACCACAAGCTGAGGGGGCACATATTATGGAGATAAGTCTGATAAGTATTCTGTTTTGGCCCGTTGTGGATAAAAAGTTAGATCAGTTTTAGAAATTTAAAGGCATTATGAAGACCATCTTCTTCAACTGAATCAGTAACGTAATCAGCTGCCTGCTTGATTTCTGGACCACCCTTACCCATGGCTACGTTGATGTGACAGCATGCGAACATAGGAAGATCAACTATTGCATCTCCAAATACAATAGTCAGGTTCTGGCTTGCCCCCAGGTATTCAAGGAGTAAGGTAATACCTGTCTGCTTGTCACTAATTTTGAGGGTAATGTCTCCGAACAAAGCTGTTTCACCTGCTCCTCCCCAAGTCTCGAATTTAAACTCGGGAAAGGCCGTTTCGGCACGTAAAATATCATTGTATTCTTTAAGTAAAAAACTGATTTTATTGACTTGTTCTCTATAAAGCGAGTAACCGAACTTCATGTTAGGAAAAGCATCGCGGGCAGTGACTGTTTCTATCGGTGAAGAGGTCTTTCGGGCAGCATAGATGTTTATTGCCAAGCGTGCGCCTTCTTCAAATATTTTGCTTGCATAGAGACCGTTGTTACTTTCAAGATAAAATGCAATCGACTGACTTTGCAGCCAGTCAACAAGTCTTGTGCAGTCAGCCAGAGACAGTGTCTGTTCGAAAATGATTTTTCTTTGACTTTCAATATAGCTTCCATTGCCTCCAATATAACCATCACATCCGATATCTCGAATGTTTGGATACATTTCGGCTTTGCTGCGTCCAGTGACGGTATAAACTTTGTGACCATTAGCTTGTGCTTGCTTGATTACTCTTACTGCAGTAGGGGCAGTTGATTTTCATAAGTTACAAGGGTTCCATCTACATCTAGAAATATATAGTGGGTATGCATAGTGTATACCTCCGGTGTTTTTATGGTTATCTTCAAGCGAGAAACCAGGCTTGTCCGTTATCGAAAAAACCTGAACAGCAAAGAAGCTGAACAGGGTCAGCACTTCTTGCCGTTCAGGTTTTGCCTAGTCAAGCTAGTTACAATCCATCTTTATTTCAGTATACAGGTCACTGATGAAAGTTGTCAGAGGTATAAAGTCGATGAGAGGTGAGCTGCTTTTTTAGTGACTGGACAGTTTAATGAAAGATACGGCCTGTGCTTCACTCATTTCAACAAAACCGACAGACTCATAAAAGGAGCGGGTCTTATCTGTTTGATCAGTTGTCAGGATAATCTGTTTCATATCCTTGAAGGTTTCAAGCGTTTGTCTGATTAGTGTTGTGCCTATACCCCTTCTGTGCCAGTCTGGATGGACCAGGATGTCTTGAATATAAAGAATATAGCAGCCGTCTCCGACTGTCCGGATCAGGCCAATCAGCTGACCGTCATATCTGACTGTTAGATAGTATAAGGAGCCTACAAGCAGTCGCTGCATGATGTCCCGGTCTTCATAGTAGGCAGACCAGCTGACGCTTTTGTAAAGGTCGGTCAGTTCAGAGACTGTAACCGGTCCGTTTTCTTCATAAGCAAAAGTATACATTAAAAATAATCAAACTCCTTTACTGTATTTAACTAAATACTTACTGGCTTCTCTGATACTGAGCGGGTGGAGCCTGGGCTCATACTTTTGTAAAAACTGTTCGACCCACTGGGGATTGGTCTTGCTGTAATCTCGCAGGATCCAGCCGATGGCTTTATTGATAAAAAATTCTTTATCATCCAGATTCGCTAAAATAATAGCTTCCAGAAGAACAGTGTCCATTTTATCCTTTCGGTTTCGCTGATGATTAATGGCGATCCGTCTGAGCCAGATATTCTGATCCCGGCTCCACTCGAGCATCACCACGTTCAGCTTGGGATAAGCTAAAGTGAGATGACCGATGACTTTGTCCAGACTGTCGACGGTGTCCCACCAGGATTTGGTTATCACCAGCTGGCGGACAGCAGCCAGGTCGCTTGGAGCCAGTCTATCTTTTACGGCATTTAGGTAGTCGCAGCCAATATACTGACACTCCCGGTAAGGCTGATCAAAAAGCTGGGTCAGAAAGTCCCAGTTTATACCAGGCGATTGTTTAAGTGTACGGATGAAAGGAGCCGTTATTTCCCGCCTCAGGGCTGCCTGGATGCCCAGAAAGTCAAACTGGTCCCGCATATATGCCGACATCTGTCTAGCACGTTCAGGATCTGAGGCAGGCTGGAGACTCTTCAGCAATGTTTCGATAAGCAGTGTCATTCAATTCACCACTCCCTTGAGCTTCAAATCAGAATTAAGCACGCTTAGACCATTTTCTTCAGCCATTTCAGTGTATTGTTGTCATATGGTGGATATCTTAAAGGTAGATCGAATAGTGTCGTTTTTTCAATGATTCCTTTTTTGTGGGTAAAGGTATCAAAACTGTACTTGCCGTGATAACTGCCGGTGCCGCTTTCTCCGACTCCGCCGAAGGGAAGATTGGCATTGGCAAAGTGAATGATGGTGTCATTGATGCAGCCGCCGCCGAAGGAAAGAGACTCCATAACAAATTCCTTGTAAACTTCAGACTCGGTAAAGAGATAGAGGGCAAGGGGCTTTGGCTTATCTTGTAAAGTATGCACGACATCAACAATCGACTCATAACTTTTGATTGGAAGCAGCGGTCCGAAAATTTCTTCTTGCATGATAGGGCTGGCCCAGTCCGGCTCATCGATAAGTGTGGGCGTGATTTTCAGGCTGTTTCGTTCGTAGCTACCGCCGTGGATCACACGTTCTTCCTCGATCAGATCGAGTAGACGGTCAAAGTGTTTTTCAGTAATGATGCCTGAATAATCAGGATTATCGATAGGCCCCTCACCGTAGAAGCGCTTGATCACTTCCTGAATTAGCAAAATCAGGCGGTTCTTGACTGATTCATGAACAAGAACAAAATCAGGGGCAATACAAGTCTGACCTGCATTGACAAATTTCCCCCAGACGATCCGGCAGGCAGCTTTGACCAAATCAGCATCTTCGGTCACGATGCAAGGACTCTTGCCGCCTAGTTCCAGTGTGACTGGTGTCAGGGTCTTGCCAGCAGCCTGCATGATTTTTCTGCCTACTTCTGTACTGCCTGTAAAGAAGCAGTGATCAAATCCCTGTTTTAGGAGTGTCTGGGTCGTTTCAGCGTCTCCTTCACAGACTGACACATATTCTTTCGGAAAGGTTCCGGAAAGAAGCTTGTTCATCAAAGCAGAGGTATGAGAGCTGATCTCAGAGGGCTTCAGGACCACACAGTTACCGGCTGCCAGGGCACCGACTAGAGGAGTCAAAGCCAGGGACAGGGGGTAGTTCCATGGAGAAATAATGAGCACGGATCCCAGCGGATCCTTAAGCAGCCTGCTTTTTGAATAGAAATGCAACAAGGGTGTTTTTACTTTTTCAGGCCGGGCCAGTTTTTTCATGTTCTTCAGCATATAGTTGATTTCGTCATACACAACCAGCAGCTCGCTGACATAAATTTCAAAAGGAGCTTTGCTGAAGTCTTTGTGGATGGCTTCAATAATCTGATCCTGATTGTCTGCCAGCAGTTGCTTCAGCTTCCGGAGTTGTTTTTTTCTAAATTCAATGGAGAGCGTATCCCCTTGGTAAAAATAGTTCTTCTGATCTTTGGCTATAGTATGGATGGACATCAATCATTTTCCTTTCTTTATGTGCTTAAGGGCTGGGTGGTTTGGGAAAGTAACAGGTCGGCAAAGTCCTGCTGCGAAAAAATGACGGGAACGGGATAGAGCGGATTGGCTTCTTTTGCTGCATGTCGGGCCAGTTTAGGAATATCAGCAGACTGGATGCTGGTAATTGATGGCGGGAGGCCAAGTCGGCTGTTCAGGGTGCGGATCCAGGAAATAAAGGCTTCAGCTTTGATGCTGTCAGGAGACTCGGCTTCAGTCAGAGCTAAGACATCTGAAAGTTCTGCAAGCGAACGGTAGACAGCTGGACCATAATAAGCCAGAACGTCAGGCAGCAGGAGGGCATTGGTCTGCCCGTGTGGCAAGCTGTAGTAGGCGGTCAGAGCATGGGAAAGAGCATGCACATTGCCGACATAAGCCCGGGTAAAGGCCCGGCCAGCCTTGTATGACGCCTGGAGCATATTAGCCCGTGCCTCTATATCTTCTCCATCAAAATAAGAGCGCAGCAAGTTGGAGCTTATAAGCTGCAAGGCTTCTTGGCATAGCTGCCGAGTTTCTTTCGTATTACTTTTTCCGATATAGGCTTCAACCAGATGGGTCAAAGCATCCATGCCAGTCTCGGCTGTTAGTTCTTTGGGAAGGTTGGTAAGTAAACGCGGATCGAGGATCGCACAATCGGGAATCAGCGTGGGATCCAAAATAGTAAATTTTTCCTTGTGTTCAGGATCTGATACAACAGCAGCCACAGTGGCCTCGCTCCCCGTACCCGCTGTAGTCGGTACGGCAATCAGGGGCGGCAGCGAATGTCTGACTTTGAGCAGACCTTTAAAAGCTTTAAGGGGTTTCTCTGGTTTACCAATGATAATTCCTGCAGCTTTGGCAGCGTCGATAACTGAACCGCCTCCAACAGCAACCATAACATCGGCGTTGAAGTCTTTAAAGGCTATAGCGAGTTCCTCGATACTCTGGACAGTCGGGTTGGTGGTTACATCCTGAAAAACAGCATAGTCAATGGATGCAGCACCAAGGCTATTATTTAACCTGTGCAACAGCCCGGCCTTAATGATCCCCGCATCAGTGACTAAAAGCACCCGCTTGTAGTTGTGAGTATAAAGAAAATCGGCAAGACCCAAAAGAGCATCTGGCCCGTAAAGCAGTTCCGGTTCTTTCCATTTCATTAAAAATGAAGCGCCGTATAAGGATTTTTGGTAGAGACGAGAAAAAACAGCATTCATACGCTGACCTCCCTTAGATTTAATGTGCGTATCGTCCTACCTTTAATGTATAGGATGGCGGACAAAAGTTCAATCGAGAAGAGTAGGAGAGTGTCTATTAATAGATGTATGGCCTGACAGTCAAGCGCCTTGCAGATTGCTTCCAGGGTAGAAAAACGAATCGCAGCGGCTTTTCCTGTTTTAAGCTTGGATAAATTAACGTTGGAGATCCCGACCTCCTCGGCTAGGTCTTTCAGTAATATTTTCCTGTCGGCCATTACCCGGTCCAGTCTGACGACAATCGGCATCAATTTCTCCTCCTATTAAACAGTCTCGTCTGACAAGCGCTGCAGCTCGATTCCGTAGTGAAATACTTCGGATACAGCATACAGGACCAGTCCAATAATCAACTCGCTGTTGAAATACATAGTGAAAAAGTAGCCATTCACCTGTATTACACTGACAGCAATTGAGTAAAAAATGGGGAATAAAATAGTTGAAAAAATCAGCAAATAACTAATGTGCTTAAGAGGGCGGGTAAACCAAACAGAAAAAGGGCGGTCACCCTCATATAGACGTGCAAACAAATTGCCTCCTTGCCAGAATATATAGATAAACATTAAATGATGAAAAGGAGCGACAATCGAACCTGCGGTTTCAAAAACCAACGCATCTATACTGCGGTTTTGCAAATGAATCAGAAATATTCCTTGCGGTTCGTAAATAAAAGTCCCAGATTCTGAAAATAAAGAGAGGAAAAGTCCGATTACTAGCAAAGCCGTCATTAGAAAGGCAAGACCGTTTAGAAGAAGCGATGTAACATAGCAGACACGCTTAAAGCATTGAAGTTTCATGGCATAACACTCCTTTTATGTATTAAGCTTATCATGTCAGTAAAATTTATATCTAACAACAAATATTTAATGTTAAACGATAATAACCTAATGAGTTTGGGCTCTAGTATGCCGTACTTTTTTTCAAAGGCAACTGCGTATAACTCATTACGGCTTTATGGTACAATCAGGTCAAAGAATGGAAAGGGTGTGCAGAATGGAGTTTGATAAAGGAAATAACCGGTTCTATAAGGAAGAAGACGGCAAGCTGCTGGCAGAAATCACCTGGGTCCCTGAAGGAGATACCGTAGCGGTGGACCATACCTTTGTCGATCCTTCTCTGAGAGGACAGGGTGTAGCAGAAAAACTGGTTGATCAGGTCGTTGAGGAAATGCAGGCTGTCCAGAAAAAAATCCGTCCGGTCTGCCCTTACGTCGTCAAGCTTTTTGAACGCAAACCGGACAAATATGAGCATGTTCAGGCTTTTGACTAAAAAATAAAAAAAGGTATTGACAGTTTTTTAGTTATCTTGTAATATATATCTTGTGCTTAAAAACCACAAGATGCCAGGCCCCTTGGTCAAGCGGTTAAGACACCGCCCTTTCACGGCGGTAACACGGGTTCGAATCCCGTAGGGGTCATTGACACTTTTTAAAAGTGTGAGACATGCCGGCTTAGCTCAGTTGGTAGAGCAACTGAAGCGTAATCAGTGGGTCGAGGGTTAAACTCCTTTAGCCAGCATTGTTTGCTCTTTTATATAACGGAGGGATAGCGAAGTGGCTAAACGCGGCGGACTGTAAATCCGCTCCTTCGGGTTCGTAGGTTCGAATCCTACTCCCTCCATTAGTATTATTGGGCTATAGCCAAGTGGTAAGGCAGCGGGTTTTGGTCTCGCCATTCCTAGGTTCGAATCCTAGTAGCCCAGTCATACAAATAAACTGTACAGCCGAGGCTGTACAGTTTATTTTTTTGCTGTACAACGACAAATTGAGATTATTTAGTTAAGAAGACTGTTAGAATTTATAATTTAATCACAATTAGTTTGCGGACGGTCAAATGATATATGGTATACTTACACCGTGTATGTGTAGATTTTGGAGGTGGCAGAATGCCGTTTGAGTTTTTTAGAGAATTTGACTGGACGACCTTGATTGCCTGGCGGACAGCATTGAATATCATTGATATAGTGATTGTTGCTTTCTTCATGTATCAGCTGATCAAAATCACTAAAGGGACCCGTGCAGTTGAGCTGCTCAAGGGTATTGGTGTGATTCTTTTACTGAAAGTATTCAGTTTTATGTTCCAGCTGCATACGACAGAGTTTGTGGTCGACTTTGTGATCCAGTGGTCCGCTCTGGCTCTGATCATTATTTTCCAGCCGGAGTTGAGAAGGGGGCTGGAGCATTTGGGAAGAGGTTCTTTGTTCGGACGGAAGCGGCGCTCGAATCCGAGTGAAGTGATCGTGGACAATCTGGCTCATGCCATACAGTATATGGGTAAGCGACGGATCGGTGCACTCATTTCAATTGAGATGGAAACAGGTCTGGAAGAGTACATTGCTACAGGGATTCCGCTCAATGCCGATTTGACATCGGAGCTGCTGATCAATATATTCATACCTAACACTCCTTTGCACGATGGAGCGGTGATTATCAAGGATTACACGATTGCGACGGCAGCGAGTTATCTACCTCTGTCGGAAAGTCCTGCTATACCGAAAAAACTAGGCACCCGGCATCGGGCTGCCATTGGACTCTCGGAAGTATCGGATGCCATTACCATCATTGTTTCAGAAGAGACAGGTGAAGTCAGTATTTCCAGAAGAGGAAACCTGATCAATGACATGACCAATGATGAAGTGATTAAGTATCTCAGTAAAGAGCTGGTTGAATCCGAGAAGGAAAAAGAGACACAGGGGGCGCTTCAACAAATAGTTGATGCGGTCCGGAAAGGAGTGTCCGGCAAGTGAAATTGAATATAGATAATCCTTGGATTACTAAACTTGTAGCCCTAATTTTATCCGTTACCTTATTTTCATTTGTAGCTTTGGAAAACCAGTCACGCATCCGCTCGACCAGTCCCACTGACGGGGCTAGCATTACCAGTTCGGAAGTTGTGACCAATATGCCGATTGACATCAATATCGACCGGGATCGGTACTTTGTGGCGGGCATCCCTGAGACAGCTACGCTTCGTCTGGAAGGGCCACAAGCTGTATTGACTCAGACGCTAGCAACGCAGAACTTTACAATTGCGACACCGAATCTGAATGAACTGGGTACAGGAAGGCATACGGTCAGACTTGTACCGGAAGGACTGAGCAGCCAGCTGAACTACAGTATCATGCCTAACGAGCTGACACTTGAAATAGAAGAAAAACGAGTGGAAGAGCGTAATGTGAGAGTAGAGTTTAATGAGTCGGTGCACCTCGCTGACGGCTATACGGCAGAACCGGCTGTACTGTCAGATGAATCGGTGGTTATTTCAGGTGCGGCATCGACTATTGATGAAATTAGCGATGTGATGGTGGTTGTCATGCCGGAAGGTGGAGACATCACCGAAGATATTGAGATGACACTGAATGTCCTGGTTCTGGATGAAACGGGGGATCCGCTAAATGTGAATATCTCACCCCAACAGATCGATATCCTGATTCCTGTACAGGGCACGCAGCGTGAATTGCCGATGAATCTGAATGAAACGGGCAGTCCGCATGCAGACTATGATTACTCACTGGAATTTGCTCAAGGAGAAACTGAAAGTGTTCGGTTGACAGGGGAATCAACCGTACTGGAAGAGATGACAGATTTTGCTGTTGATGTTGATGTGACAGGTATTACTGAATCAACGATCCGAACCATCCCCATCAGCTTGCCGGACGGTGTTACCGAAACGAGTCCGGAAGAAATCGATGTACTGATCAGAGTGTCACCCACAGATGATAGCGAAGAAGACTAACTAGAAAATAAGGAGTTTTGGACTAATGGGAAAATATTTTGGAACAGATGGCGTCAGAGGAATAGCAAATAAGGAATTAACGCCAGAACTAGCATTTAAACTGGGACGATTTGGTGGCTATGTGCTGTCACAGCACACGGAGGCAACTCGTCCACGCGTTCTGGTCGGAAAAGATACACGTATTTCAGGAAAGATGCTGGAGTACTCCTTGATTGCAGGGCTGTTGTCAGTAGGCGTTGAAGTTCTGAGATTAGGAGTCATTACGACTCCTGGAGTGTCTTATCTGACCCGTCAACAGAATGCAACGGCGGGTATTATGATATCAGCTTCTCACAACCCTGTACAGGACAACGGGATTAAGTTTTTCGGTTCAGACGGCTTCAAACTGTCAGATGAACAGGAAAAGGAGATTGAAGATCTTCTGGACCGTAACGAAGACGACTTACCCCGTCCAAGTGCTGATGGCATGGGAACAGCTGAAGAGTACAAGGAAGGTATTTTAAAATATACGCAATTCCTGACTCAGACGATTTCTGGGGATCTGTCGGGTATCCAGGTAGCACTGGATGGAGCTAATGGGGCCTCCAGTCCTCTATTGAATCGACTGTTTGCTGATCTGGATACGGACTTCGATGTAACGGGGACGTCTCCGAATGGCCTGAACATTAATGAAGGAGTCGGAAGTACACACCCTGAGCACCTAGTAGAGTTCGTCAAAGAAAAGGGTGCGGATGTTGGCTTGGCTTTTGATGGAGACGGGGACCGTCTGATTGCTGTCGATGAACTGGGTAATATTGTTGATGGAGATAAAATCATGTATATCTGTGGTAAATTCCTATTTGACGAAGGACGGCTGAAGCAGAATACAATCGTATCAACCGTTATGAGCAATATTGGCTTTTACAAAGCTCTGGAGACGCATGATCTTAAGTCTGTGAAAACTCAGGTTGGAGACCGCTACGTGATGGAAGAAATGGTCAAGAGCGGTTATAACCTTGGGGGCGAACAGTCCGGGCATGTGATTTTCCTGGATCATCATACGACTGGGGACGGACTGCTGACAGGGGTCCAGCTGCTGAACGTGATGAAGCAGACCGGCAAAAAGCTGTCGGAACTGGCTGAAGAAGTCACGACTTATCCGCAAAAACTCGTAAATATTCCGGTCACCGACAAGTACAACGTCATGTCCAATCCAGCTATCAGCACTGTGATCAGCGAAGTGGAAGAGGAAATGGGAGACAATGGCCGTGTGCTAGTACGTCCGAGCGGAACGGAGTCTCTATTGAGAGTCATGGCTGAAGCGGCTTCCGAAGCAGAAGTCAATGAATATGTTGAGCGCATTGCCAAAGTCGTCAGAGACGAACTAGGAGTTCAGTAAAATTGAATCAATGAGATTAAAACTGCAGATCAGCTTAGGCATCTGCAGTTTTTGGTATAAGGAGGATGCACATGGAGACAAGACAGGTTATGACACCTTATCAAATTAGAGCGCGGGCAAGAGAAGAACTGGCTGGCAGATGGCCGGAAATCATTCAGCTTCACCTTATTCCGATTTTACTGAGTACATTTGCAGCCGGTGGTGTATACGGCTTCAATATTCTCTCCTTTTCTCGGCTGGCAGGAACTCAAAATGAGGAAAGCCTGCTGGTGACCTTTCTGGTCACGTTCATCACGATTGGTATTTCCTACAGCCTACTTGATCTGATCCGGTCTCAGTCCTATAAAATCAGGCCGGTTCAGGATGCGCTTCAGGTATTTTCAAATAAGTATTTTTTGCCGATATTTCTGATTCAGCTGCTGATGGTCCTGTTCGTGACTCTGTGGAGTCTGCTGCTAGTTATCCCGGGAATTATCATGAGTTATGCCTATTCCCAGGCTTTTTACATTTACAAGGACCGTCTGGAGGAGGCTGATGATCCCAGGTATTATTCAATAGCTCTGGAATGCTTGGCAGAGAGCAAGGACCTCATGCGGGGACATAAGGCCCGTCTGCTTTTTCTGCACTTGTCCTTTATCGGCTGGTATCTGCTAGAGGCCATGACCCTGGGGCTAGCATCGCTTTACGTCCGTCCGTATCTGAATATGGCTGAAGCAGTATTTTATGCGGATCTGGCGGAAGGTTATGGGGAGCCTGATGAGAGCACTGCATCTGAGGAAGCTGAAGATTTTGCTGATTTTTGACTAGAAAAATAGGCCTACTTTTTCAAAACAGTCTTTTATCAGACTGCACGCATGGAGCAGGTTCAAACACTGCCTGAAGAGCCTGTTCCTCCCTCATTGGCAAGTGCCTCAGAAAATAGGAAAGCTTGCCGACAGATATTGCACAAGTAGGAACGGTAAGGTATAGTCAAAACGTAAGGGTTACGATTTTCAGAGTATTACATAAAAGGAGACAACGATGAATAAAAAACAAAGCAGTAAGTATATGGCTATCCTGCTCGGAGCTGTTTTGCTGATTGGGCTCGCAGTCTTTCTGTTCAGTGGCAGAGACAGTGTGTTCGAGCAGTCAGATTCAGCTCAGACAGATACAGAGGAGCCGGCAGAAACCAGTGATGAGGAAGACTCGGAAACCCTGGAAGATGACGATGTCCCAGAAGATTTAGACGATGAAGAAGACTCAGCTGAGAGTGATGACTCGAGTGTGTTAGAAGAGCAGCCAGTAATGTTTGAAGAGAGTGCCTTTGAGCTTCCGGTTGTCGGGGCTGGGGGCTACACGTCTGTAGAAACGGGGCTGCACGGCTCACCGACAAAGGATGTTCCAGAAAAGGACGTGCTTGATGCTGGGACGCCCTTCATGGTGCGAGAAGAACAGGGAGATTGGTGGCATATACAGACTGAAAACCAGCAGGGCTGGATCAATAACCGTCTAGCCCTAATTAATCTTCCAGACGTGGTTCCTTCCATTATTTACGACAATCCCAATAATTATGCCTCAATCTTCCGATCATCATTCATGGATATCCCGGGCATCACGGGCGAGAAACTGTACGAAGGCTTTGGTTACAATGAACGACTGGGCAGAGATGAATTTATCATGCCGATCATATACAGCACAGCAATGAAAATAGCACAAGCGCAGCAGGCAGCTATGGAAAACGACGAAACGCTGGTTGTCATGGAAACTTTCCGCCCGTTTTCGGCGCAAGTTCTGGTCAATGAAAAACTGACTGCGCTGGCTGAGGAAAATGATGAAGTCAGAGAAGGGCTTACAGAAGAGCCCTGGAGCATGAACTGGTTCATTAATACTGGTGTATCTAATCATCAGCGGGGACTGGCGGTTGACTTGACACTGGCCCGAGTGAATGAACGGGACGAAAAGGTCATTGACCAATACATTGTTCCTCATATAATCGACTATACGGTCTACGAAATGTACTCTCCAATTTTTGAACTGAGTACAGCTTCAGCCATGCTGATTCGTCCAATTGCAGCCCGGAATCGAACCGGCTGGCAGGACATTCCTTACCATGATTATGTCAATGAAGAAGCAATCAGACTGGAAAGCTACATGTTCGAGGCTGATATGATTCCTATTCCTTCAGAGTGGTGGCACTTTAACGATATTGATGTTCTGGAGGCTTATGAAGGAGAACTGGGTAGCGGTGGATTTCAGCTTGAAAACCTGCTGAATGCTGTTCCAAGTCAGCTTGAACAGGACAACGATAATCAAGTTGACTAAGACTGACAATACGATCAGTATAACCTCAAACGGCTGTTCACAGCATCTATATAAAAAAGACAGGCGTTCCCTATTGTATAAGGGGGCGCCTATCTTATTCCTACAGTCGTATTGGATAAGGCCTGCGTGGAACGAGACGATATCAGAGCCAGACTGAGAAAAAGAACCAGCCAATCATGACTAGCTGAATCATGGCTTCTGCCACTCGACCGCTGAGAAAACCAATCAATGTTCCAACAGCAGCTCTAAGTGCCTGAGAAAAAGTGTCCTGCTGCCAGTACTCAATCGTCAGCACAGTAATAAAGGGCAGAAGTAAAATGCCGAAAGGCGGATAAACAAAAGTTCCTAAGATGACGGCTACTGTTGCAGCTCGTTCACCTATTTTACTGCCTCCAAAACGCTTAACAGCCAGTGCACCCGTAAAGAGATCAGCTAGTATGAGTAAGGCGGTCAATATGACCATGGATACCCAGAAAACGAGGGTCAGCTGGCTGGAATCAAGGAAAAAGTGATAAACCAGAAAACCTCCCCACACAGACAGAACCGATGGCAAGACCGGGAAAACGAGTCCCACAAAACTGAGAACAAAAAAACTGATGACAATGATCCAGAGGATAAAATCCATTTACATACTCCTTTGTCTTTAAACTTTATAACGTCAGTATACGTGATTAGCTGATGGATTTACAAAATTGTGGTCTCAGGATAAAGGAAGACTGTTCGCTACTGTACTATTTTCCCTATTCATAGCGCTGATAAGACGATAGTGAAGCATATAGGTGGAGACTACAGGACTACTTACTTTTAGTGTTTTTATTTGGCTCTAGTAATTGACATGCCTTCAAACTAATGCTAATATCAATGTAATTCGATTTTACTAAAAAGGGGTTCAGACATCGTGGTTAAAACATTTAACGAGAAGCATATGGCTTGTTGCTGTACAAACGTACAGTTTATTTCTCATGCTCTCATAAATGTTCTGGATGCCTGATTTTACTTGCTTTATGGCTGCCTCTGTATAAAACGGCAGTTCAAGAGAGAAGTGCCCTAGAATAATTTAAACTGAGCGCATGAGGAGAGATCCTTGTGCGTTTTTTTGCATCTGGAAAGGAGGCACACATGATTATACAATCGGTCAACGATCTGATTGGCAAGACTCCGCTGATGCAGATCAGCGGATACGCATTGCCTGAAGGAACGCGTATAGTGGCCAAGCTAGAAATGTTCAACCCGGGAGGTAGCATCAAGGATCGTCTGGGAGTCAAGCTGATTGAAACCGGCTTTTTGGAGGGAACAATCAACAAAGATACAACCATCATCGAACCCACTGCAGGCAATACAGGAATAGGTATTGGCATGGCAGCACTTAAATATGGTCTGAAAATGATATTCGTTGTTCCTGAAAAATTCAGCCAGGAAAAGCAGATGTTGATGCGCGTTCTGGGAGCAGAAGTGGTTAACACCCCGACAGCTGAAGGAATCAAGGGTGCTGTTCAAAAAGCGAAAGCTTTGTCGGCAAGCAGTGAGCATACTTACCTACCGCTGCAATTTGAGAATCCCCTCAATCCCCAGACCTATTACGAGACACTCGGTCCAGAAATTGTTAAGGATTTAGATGGAGAGCAAATCACGGCTTTTGTAGCGGGCGCCGGCAGTGGTGGGACGTTTTCAGGGGTGTCCCGCTATTTAAAGGAAAAATGGCCTGAAGTCAGAACAGTCGTGGTTGAACCTGAAGGCTCAATCATAGCTGGCGGGCCGCCGGGTCCCCACGATACAGAGGGGATTGGCATGGAGAGCATACCAGAATTCATGTCCGATCAGTCTTATGATGCCGTGCATACAATCACGGACCAGGAAGCTTTTTACTACACGAGGGAACTGGCCAGACGCAATGGACTATTTGTGGGCAGTTCCAGCGGGGCAGCTTTTGCTGCAGCGGTCAAGGAAGCACAGCAATTGCCGCCGGGTAGTCTGATCGTGACGGTCTTTCCGGACGGAAGCGAACGCTATTTGTCACAGGATATATATAAAGAAAGATAAATTAATCAATAGGGAGAAGATAAAATGAGAATGAAAACAACCTTCATACATGGTGGGATCAGTCACGACGAAGCAACGGGATCAGTGAATGTACCGATCCATCAAACAACAACTTACAAGCAGGAAAAAGTAGGTGTCCACAAAGGATTTGAGTATTCACGTACGGGTAATCCGACGCGCCTGGCTTTGGAGAAGCTGATTGCAGACATGGAGGGCGGCGTTAGAGGCTTTGCCTTTGGTTCCGGAGCAGCGGGGACCCATACGATTTTCTCGCTTTTTTCCAAAGGAGATCATATTATTGTTGGAGATGACGTTTACGGTGGGACTTACCGGTTAATCAACAAAATCCTGAAACGCCTGGGACTGACTTTCACGATTGTAGACACCACAGACCTGTCAACGATTGAAGAAGCGATTCAGGACAACACTAAAGCCATTTTTCTGGAAACACCGACAAATCCACTGCTTAAAGTGACGGATATTCAGGCTGTAGCGGATATCGTGAAGAAACATGAACTGATCACTATTGTGGACAACACCTTTGCGACACCTTATAATCAGCGCCCGCTTGAACTGGGAGCGGACATCGTCCTGCACAGTGCGTCCAAGTATCTGGGTGGACACAGTGATGTCGTAGCCGGTCTGGTAACAACCAACAAGGATGAGCTGGCAGACGAGCTCGGTTTTCTGCAAAATGCAATCGGTGGCATACTGGGGCCTCAGGACAGCTGGATTGTGCAGCGGGGCATCAAAACCCTGGGGATCCGCATGGAAGCGCATGAAGCGAACGCGAAGACCATCGTTGCCTTTTTGCAAGGACATGAAAAAGTGGATAAAATCTATTATCCGGGACTCCCTTCTCATCCGGGACACGAGACAGCGAAGAAGCAGACCAGTGGCTTTGGAGGAATGATTTCCTTTGAACTGAAGGAAGGCTTACCTGCTGCGGTTTTTGTAGAGAGCTTGTCGCTGATTACGCTGGCTGAAAGTCTGGGGGCTGTGGAAAGCCTAATCGAAATCCCAGCTCTGATGACTCATGGAGCCGTATCGCCGGAAGACCGAGAAAAAGCGGGGATTAAAGATGAGTTGATCCGTCTGTCTGTCGGTATTGAAGATAGTGAAGACTTGATTGATGACCTGAAACAGGCTTTTGATCAAATCTGATCCAAGTCATAATTGAAGGAGACGCTATGCAGGCACTTAGAGAGTTTTTAGATACCTACAAGAAAAACGATCCTTCTGCCCGAACGACGCTGGAGATTCTATTGACTTATCCTGGGGTCTGGGCGGTCGCGTATCACCGTCTGGCCCATGCTCTGCATGTTGCGGAGCTGAAACTGCTGGCACGCATGCTGTCAATGTTTGCCCGCTGGCTGACGGGAATCGAAATTCATCCGGCTGCGGCAATCGGCCGGCGACTTTTTATCGATCACGGGATGGGAACGGTGATTGGCGAGACGGCAGTTGTGGGTGATGATGTCATCATCTTTCACGGGGTTACATTAGGAGGACGGGGAGACGAAACAGGTAAGCGTCACCCCACAGTTGAAGACGGGGTACTGTTATCCGCTCATGCCCAGGTGATTGGTAATGTAAGAATTGGAGCCGGAGCCAAGATTGGAGCCGGGGCAGTCGTATTAAGAGATATCCCCGAAGGAGCGACAGCGGTCGGCATTCCTGCCAGGATAGTCAGGTAAGCCGGTTCAGCCGGCAGGAAAGGAGTCAGTGATGGGAAGAGAATTTTTGGAAGTGTTCAGCGGCTGGGCTGAGCAGTATGATTCCTTTGTAGAAGGTGAAGACGACCAGTACCGGGAAGTATTCAGAGGCTATGACCGTATCCTGGAAGAAGTTGTTTCCCGGACGGGACAGCAAACGATTGAATTTGGCATTGGAACAGGTAATCTGACTCATAAACTGATCCAAGCAGGCCGCAAGGTATGGGCAGTGGAGCCGTCAGAGGAGATGAGACAGCTGGCATTGACCAAGCTGCCAAAAGAGGTAGTGATTGTGGATGGAGACATGCAGAATTATCCGAAGCCGCCTTTTGCGGTAGATACCATCGTTAGCTCTTATGTCTTTCATCATCTGACGGATGATGAAAAGACTGAGGTACTGAAGTCTTATGCAGAACTGCTAGAACCAGGTGGAAAAGTGGTTTTTGCTGATACTCTTTTTATCACCCCAGAGGCTAGAGAAAGTATCATTGAGGAAGCTCAAGATTTGCGTTATGATAATCTTGTAGAGGATTTGAAAAGAGAATACTATCCGCTCCTCTCAACAGTTTACAGTGCCCTGTCCGAAGCTGGGTTTGAAGACATTGGCTTCAAGCAGATGAATGCCTTTGTTTGGATTTTTGAAGGTACAGTAAAAAGAACAGATAAAGGAGAATGAATATGGCTGATAAAAAAATGAACGTTGAAAGCTTCAACCTGGATCATACAAAAGTCAAAGCACCTTATGTACGGGTAGCAGACCGCAAAACAGGTGAAAACGGTGATCTGATTGTAAAATATGACCTGCGTTTCTCGCAGCCCAACAAAGAACATATGGATATGATGGCTGTCCACTCACTAGAGCACTTGACGGCTGAGCACATCCGTAACCATGCTGACTATGTCGTTGATTTCGGACCGATGGGCTGCCAGACTGGCTTTTATCTGACGGTTATAAACCACGATAACTATGAGGAAATTCTTGACGTCATCGAGAAAACGATGGAAGATATCCTGGAAGCAGACGAAGTACCTGCAAGCAATGAGAAGCAGTGCGGATGGGCAGCAAGTCACACTCTGGAAGGCGCCAAAGAAGTAGCGGAACGATTCCTTTCTCAACGTGATGAATGGACAACCATTTTTGCTGAGGAAGCCGGCGTGCAGTAACTAGAACTAAAAATATCCTACTTGATTCAGCTCAAAATCCATAAGCATCCACCTGAGAAGGGGATTGGCTTATGGATTTTTGTGTGAAAAACGGGCGCCAGCGAGTCATCCACATGTGCATAAGTAGCTGTTCGTGTAACTTGCTTGTGTAAGTTTGATTCTAACTGTGGATAAACTGCATATTCGGTGGATAAATTTGTGTATATACATATTCCTGTGAGTAAACAAGTAAAACAGCCTAGTTTATCGTGGACAGACAATGAGATGTGTATAAAACTGTTGAAAAGTGGATAAACTTTAAATATTCGGTTATAAAATGTCTATCGGTTAAGGTCTATCAACAGCCTCCATAAGAAAAAGTAATGAAGGAATAAGTGAAAGGTTATGCTGTCGGTTTCAGACTCAATTGAATCCACCCGTGGGATTGGGTCATTCAACCATAGCAGCATATGCTATAATTGATTCAATTACAGGGGGAGTGAAAGCAATGGAAACAAAAACGTTTGACCTGAAAAAGCAGTTGCTAGCAGATTACGATACTAGATGGTCTAGAGAGGGAATATCCGGCGAACGGCTGGCTAGTCGGCTAGGGAAACTGTCAGAAATCGGCCTGACCGCTAATAATGGTTCCCGTCGGCCCGGCTTTTCGTCTGAAGAGAGAGAAGCAAAGAATCTGGTTGCCGGCTGGATGAAAGAAGCAGGACTAATGGTCAGGCAAGATGGAGCGGGAAATCTGATTGGACGCCTGAAAGGAAGAGATAAGAATGCACCGGTTCTGATGAGCGGATCTCACGTCGATACAGTGCCGGACGGGGGGCATTTTGACGGGACTTTAGGTGTCCTGACTGCTTTGGAGGTTGCACAGTCATGGCAGGAAACCGGCTATGTACCGCGCAAGCCATATGAAGTCGTGGTTTTTTCGGACGAAGAAGGCTCACGTTTCAATGGTGGACTAACGGGCAGTGAAGCGATGATGGGAGACAGTGATATTGAGGCACTCAAAAAAAGGACTGATTATGACGGACGTCCTTTTGAAGAGGTTCTGGGCGATGTTGGGCTTTCAGCGCAGACTTTTATGGAAGCTAAACGACCACTAGAAGAGATTGAATCGTTTGTAGAAGTCCACATCGAACAAGGGAAACGTCTTGAAAAAGAAGACTTACCTTGCGGGATTGTCACCGGGATTGCAGGACCCTGTTGGCTGAAGGTGACGTATAACGGAGTGGCGGGTCATGCTGGAAACACCCCCATGACTGATCGTCAGGATGCTTTAGTAGCTGCCAGCCGTCTGATTCATAAAATTACTCATTTGCCGCATAAATTCAGCTCTTCTGCTGTAGCAACCGTCGGTAATATAGAAGTTAAGCCAAATGGGACGAATGTCATTCCCGGAGAAGTCACCCTTTATGTGGATATCAGAGATATTCATGAGGGGCCGAGAGAGCAGCTAATCGATGAAATCATCGCAACTGCTAGCCATATCAGTGCGTCAGCTGAAGTATCGGTAGACTGTCGGAAAGTCCACAGTGTTGCACCAGTTCCTGTAAGCGAGACTCTACAGGCTGATATGAAAAAGGCAGTCATTGAGGTAGGGTTAACACCTTACTTTCTGCCAAGTGGGGCAGGGCACGATGCAATGATCATTGGTCATCATCTGCCGTCCGCCATGCTGTTTGTCAGAAGTAAAGAGGGAATCAGCCATAATCCGTCAGAATGGTCGGCTTTGAACGATTGTGTTCAGGCAGCGCATGTACTAAAACACTACCTGGAAACAGCGCAGAATAAATGAGCTGAACGCAGAGACCATCAAAAAAAGACTCAGCTCAAAAATTAGGCTGAGTCTTTTTTTGATGGTGTTTTATCTACGTCGTCGACCTCCGCCGAAAATGAGGAAGAGACGGAGTACACTTAGGAAGGAAGCAATCACTGCCGCAATATAAGTCAAAGCGGCTGCATTGAGTACTTTCTTAGCCTGAGGCAGTTCTTCCTGTGTGAGCAAGTGCTGCTCTTCAAGCACACGGATTGCACGCTTGGATGCATCGAATTCCACTGGCAGAGTAATCAGCTGAAAAAGCAAAGTCAACGAGAACATCAGGATGCCGATATTGATAAGCGTTTCCTGATAGCCCATAAAAATACCGAGAAAGAGAATCGGAAAGGCTGCTGTTTGGCCGAAGTTTGTCACCGGGACAAGCGCTGAACGCAAGCGGAGAGGTCCATAATTGTCACGGTCCTGCATAGCGTGACCCGCTTCGTGAGCAGCTACGCCAATGGCAGCAACTGAAGTCGAGTTACGGGTCGTATCAGACAGGCGCAGAACATTGTCTTGTGAATTATAGTGATCCGTAAGATTACCTCTAATCCCTTCCAGCCTAACATTCTGGAGCTGGGAGGCATTCAGAATTTGACGGCAGACATCTGACGCGGTGTAGCCTCCTTTGCTTTTTACATTACTGTATCTGCTGTATGTGGATTGGACGTACATGCTGGCGAAGCCGGAAATAATCATCCCAATAATAATCAAGATCAAAGTCGGATCCCAGTAAAATGGAAAAATAGGCATATAATATACCCTCCTCTGTATTTGCCTGTTCTTTAAATCAGGCAGTTTCTGTTCTTATTATACCATATCCACAGTCTGTTAATATAGCGCCCCTAGTAAAATATGTATGAGGAATTTGTGAATAGAGAGAGTCACAGAGCGCTTATCCTCTTTGTTGCTTTTATTATGTTGTCAGTATCTTTGAAGCTAAGCAGCCTGAGCCAGTAGAAAGAAGAAGTGCAACACAAGAATAGACTAACACAACGAAATGAG
>NZ_JANL01000024.1 GCF_000585255.1 Alkalibacterium sp. AK22 | reverse complement strand
TCCTCGGCACTGGTTTTTATGGCGCAAGTGGGGAGCAGAAAGTCTGGAGTTGCCTCGCAAACGGTCTTTGCGGCGCAAGTGGGGAGCAGAGAGTCTGGAGTTGCCTCGCAAACGGTCTTTGCGGCGCAAGTGGGGAGCAGAGAGTCTGGAGTTGCCTCGCAAACGGTCTTTGCGGCGCAAGTGGGGAGCAGAAAGTCTGGAGTTGCGAATAAAAAAGGGAGGGCATTTTTCAAGAGACATAAAGCAAGACCTTATTCAGTAAAACGGAAGGATTGAATTTATTCCGAAAATAAGGTTTAATCTAAGATAACACCAATTATTTTATATTTATTATCAGCAGTCCATCAGGCGTTTTACTGGCATAACAGTCATGTCAGCTGACAGAATAGAAAAAGAAGGTAAAAATTATGAAACTGACAACAAGAAAACGCGTCCTAGGAGCTGTTCCGCTACTTGAAGTCGTACGAACCGACAAAAGGAATGAGCTGCTGCCGCTGATTGTTTACTACCATGGCTGGCAGTCTGCCAAAGAACTGGTTCTGACCCAGGGCCGCAAGCTGGCTGAAGCTGGTTTCCGTGTCATCATGCCGGATGCCACCAACCACGGAGATCGCCGTCAGGAAATCACCCGGATCCCCTCTCTGACTTTTTGGCAAAGCGTGCATACCAATCTATTTGAATTTGGTTTTATCGTCAATCATTTTCAGAAAATCGGACTGGCAGACGAACGACTGGCTGTAGGTGGAGTCTCGATGGGAGGCATCACCACGTGCGCATTGCTTACCCACCATCCGGAAATTCAAGCGGCAGCCTGTGTCATGGGCTCGCCAAAACCTGTCGACTACCGCGAGCGTATCTTCAAGAGGGCATCAGAACTGGATCGCTTTTATCCTCACGACTATGAATCGCTTCTTTCCTGGGTACCCAGCTATGACCTGTCTATGAATCCGGACACGCTAAATGGCCGTCCGCTGTTGTTCTGGCACGGGACGGAAGATCAGATTGTTCCGTTTGATGACGTTGCCACTTTCGTCCGGGAAAATCCTGAAGCGAATGTGACCTTTTTACAAGAAAAAGAGAAGCATCTTGTCAGAACAGAAACAATGGATAAAATCACTGATTTCTTCGTGAACAAAATGCAAAGCTGGGGATAAGCAGACCGTCTGGCTTAGTCCACTGCAGCTCAAGAGCAGCAAGGCTAGTTCTTGTATCCAATTAAGCCAGGTAAGCATTTAGACATAAAAAAAGCCCTGCTGACATGAAGCGACCAAAAAATAGACTTTAGAGTCTAACTTTTTTGGTCGCTTTAAACAGGCAAGACTTCTTGCTGAACTAGTGGGCGGTCAGTTCCCAGACGATATGGTCACCGTCTTCGGGAACAAAATCCTTCACCCCTTTTAGACCCTGTTCCTCATTAACGTCATAAATCCAGTACAGGCCTTCTGAAGAGTTTTGTTCGACTCCTTCTATCGCTTCGATAAAGCCCTCTTCTGTCACGACAAGGTCGTAATGCTGCTGCATTATTTCTAGTAAGGTTGACTCTGTAGCAGACTCAATCGGTTGATCGCTGAGAACTTCTTCACTTGTACGTATTGTGACTTGGATCGTCTGTTCCTGGTTGGACGTGGCAGGTGTGTCTGAAGCAAGGTCCCAGTACCACAGTCCAAGCACCAGAAGGACGGCAAAAAGGGCCATTCCGATCAAGTAAGTATCTTTTTTTGTCATAGTCATCTCCTTTACTCGTCATTCCTTTTTTCAGAACGGTGAGTATCTGTTTGTTTGAATAGACGCAGGCTGAGGGGGTAAATCAGCGGAAAAAACAGCATGTTTCCCAGTGCGTGGAGTAAATCGTAGCCCAGACCCGATAAGTAATAGGGAATAAAGATATTCCAGCCAAAAAAAGGGGCCTGGAGAAGGGATAGCAGCAGTCCGTACAAAATACCCATGAATGCAACATAAACCTGAAGGGCAGGAATACTGAGCTGCTCATGGCTTTTTTTAAGCAGGCTGGAAAGAAATATCAGCCCGGCGTAGGCACCGATTTGAGCAAATGTCCAGGGACCCATTCCTAAATAAATATTAGTGATTACCACCGACAGCCAGGCTACAGTTAGTCCTACACGCCAGCCGTAGTAGAGAGTGATGGACATCAGTAGCACGGTCATAGGCTGAATATTGGGCAAAAAGGAAAAACTGAGCCTGGAGACAGAGACCAACGCAGTCAGCAGAGCTGTACGTGTCAGCCTAGATGCGGGGCTCAGACTGTCGTGTGACTGTCCGCCTGAATAATCTGCGCTCATCGGATCTCCTCCTGCTTTCCTTTCATTTTTAGTAGGGCTTTCAAGATTTTCAAAGTCAAGCCACGCACTTATCCTACTATCAGCTATTATAGCATTTGCGTCAAGCGATTATCTCAACCGCTGGTTAATAAGGGCCTCGAATATGGCTGTGAACGTTGTCCCGGTAAAAAGCCTCGAGCTTTTCTTTTTCTTCCTGGGAGAAAGGAGCAGCACTTACAGCCTGCAGATTGTCAGAAACCTGTGCTTCATTTTTAAATCCTGGGATTACGCTGGTCACGGCTTCCTGCTGCATGACCCATTTGAGTGCAGCCTGGGTCATGCTGCCGTGTTCCTTGGCGATCCAGGAGAGCTCCCGGCTGAGTTCCACTCCTTTATTGAAGGGCAGGCCTGAAAAGGTTTCGCCAACATTGAAAGCTGCCCCGTCTTTGTTAAAATGACGGTGATCACTTTCTTCAAAAGTATGATCCTCGGAGAATTTTCCAGTCAGCAGGCCGCTAGCTAACGGAACGCGGGCAAGTATGCCGACTTCTTTTTCCCGAGCTGTGGGAAGCAGTTCTTGCAGAGGTTTCTGCCGGAGCAGGTTGAAAATGACCTGGAGAGCACTCGCCTGTGTATTTTCCAGAACGTATAGTCCCTCCTCCACTGTCTCGACACTGACACCATAGCTTCGGATCAGACCCTCCTGTTTCAGTTTATCTAAAACAGGAAAAATGTCAGTTTCCTTCAGCATCTCCAGTGGTGCACAGTGAATCTGGTAGAGATCGATTCGGTCTCTATTGAGTCGGGTCAGGCTTTTTTCAAGGTACTTTCGGATAGAAGCTTCACTGTAGCTTTGTGGATCATGAATGTCTCCACCCCGGATAAACTTGGTTCCGATATGAATCCGGTCCACCATACCGCGTGTGGCCTTGGCCAGCAGTTCTTCACTGTGTCCACCGCCATAGACATCTGCAGTATCAAAAAAGTTCACACCCGCATCCATTGCTCTATGGAGGCCTTTTAAGGCATCCTCGTCACTGTGGTTGCCCCAGTCCCCGCCGATCGCCCAGGTCCCGAATCCCAGTTCACTGACTTTCATTCCCGAATTGCCCAATGCATTGTACTTCATCTGCGTCTCTCCTTTAGTGTATGATTTATGGACAGTATAGCACAGACAGTAGGGTCAGGAAGATCAGCCGCCTTAGAACCGTTTGTGCAGTTAATCCTTGCTTTGACGGATCGTCTGCACACTAGCCAGTTTTTGGATTGCTGACAAATGTTCCCGTTTCTGGTAAAATGGCTAGTGAATTCAAGACTTGAGGAAAGGCAGGAGGGGAACATGGAAGAAGTACTCATCGATTTTTACCGTGGAAAAGACGAGCAAGCATTTATGGATGCATGGGAAGCGGCTTTCGGTAAAGTACAAGAAGACGACATTGACAGTCTGTATGAAGACATTGCTGATGCTATCGACGTGGCAGTCAAGAATGGGAGTCACGAGCTGGGAGAACCGTTTATTTACAAGGGTGTAACCGTAGGCAAGTCGGACTACAATGCCTTTCATGCACTGTATATTTTTGAGCAACTCAAATAAGATACGAGAGGGAAGCAGAGAGGTCATGCAGTCGGCTATTCAGGGTGAAATCGAGCACCCGTATGTTTTTAACATCATACTCAGATAAATCAGAGGTTACTGAAAGGAGGTGCTTTGTTGGCTGCAGAACTCATTGAACACAAACTTCAGCTGCTGCCGGATCTGCCGGGGTGCTATATCATGAAAAATAGCAGTGAAGAGATTATCTATATTGGAAAAGCAAAAAACTTGAAAAACCGGGTGCGCTCCTATTTTCGTGGAGAACATACAGGCAAGACTAAAAGACTGGTCGATGATATTGTTGACTTTGAAACAATTGTGACCGGTTCAGACAAGGAAGCGCTGCTTCTTGAGGTGACACTGATTCAGAAGCACCAGCCAAAATATAATATTCGCCTGAAAAGAGGGACTAGCTATCCGTATCTTAAAATCACTAATGAAAAAGACCCACAGCTGGTGATCACATCTGACGTAGAGCAGGATGGAGGCTACTACTTTGGTCCTTATCCGGATGTCTGGGCAGCTTCAGAAACCAAGCAGCTGATCCAGAAAATCTATCCCCTAAGAAAGTGTAACGGCTATCAGAAAAGGGCGTGCCTCTACTACCACATCGGGCAATGCATCGGGCCCTGCGACCATGAAATCCCTAAGGAAGAGTATGACCGGCAGATCAGCCGGATCCGCTCGTTTTTAAATGGTAACGTCACTGACATCAAGCGCGATTTAAAGGAGAAAATGCAGGAAGCTTCGGAAGAGATGAACTACGAAAGAGCCGGAGAATTTAGAGATCAGATTTCTTATATCGAACGGACAGTTGAAAAGCAGTCAATCATTTCCAATGATTTCACCCCAAGAGACTTTTTCAATTACTATATGGACAAAGGGTGGCTGTCGATTCAGGTTTTCTTTGTTCGTCAGGCGACTTTAATTAAACGGGAAGCGACAATGTTTCCAATCATCGATACGCCGGAAGAAGAAGTGCTCAGTTTTATCTTGCAGTACTACCAGGATGCAAACAACCAAAAGCCAAAAGAAATTTATGTGCCAGAAAATCTTGATCAAAAAATGCTTGAAGAGGCACTGGAAACAAAAGTCAGAGTCCCTAAAAAGGGCCGGAAAAAGGAGCTATTGGATCTGACCGGCAAAAATAGTGAGTTGGCGCTGAAAGAAAAATTCAGACTGATCGAAATGAAGGAGCGCAAGACTACCGGAGCAACCGAGGAACTTTCCCGGGCCATGGGACTGCCGTATATTGAACGAATAGAAGCGTTTGACCATTCCAATATTCAGGGCTCTAATCCGGTTTCGGCGATGGTGTCTTTCAAAGACGGGGTTGCCGATAAAACAAATTACCGCAAATATAAAATTAAAACGGTCGTCGGCAGTAACGAGTATGCGACGACACAGGAAGTCATCAGACGACGTTACAGCCGTCTTCTGAAAGAGAAAAAGCCCTTGCCGGACTTGATCCTTATGGATGGAGGTAAAATTCAGGTTAATGCTGCCGTCGATGTGCTTAGAAATGAACTGTCGCTAGCTATTCCGGTAGCCGGTATGGTCAAGGATAACAAGCACCGCACAGCTGGTCTGATTTTTGGAGAAGATCTGGAGCCGGTGATTCTTGATGCCCGCAGTCAGGCTTTTCATCTAGTCCAGCGCATTCAGGAAGAAGTTCACCGTTTTGCCATCACCTTCCACCGGAATGTGCGAAGCAAGAACAGCTTCACGAGTCAGTTGGACGACATTGACGGCGTCGGTCCGAAAACCCGGACGAAAGTGCTGAGGCATTTCAAATCAATGAAGCGTTTAAAAGAGGCGGATATCGAAGAGATGATTCAGTTGGGAATCAGCCGCAAGGTGGCTGAACGCATCAAGGAAAAACTGGAGCAGTCTGCACCATCTTGATTAAGGAGGAGAAAGCAATGATTAGAGAGGCAAAAGCGGAAGAAGCTGGAGCAATTGTTGATCTATTTAAAGTTATTTTATCTGATATGGAGCACCCGGTTATGGAAGAAGTGAGCTGGGATGAGCTTCGACCGGCCCTAGTACATGCAGCGAAAAGTGAGCAGTTCCGTCAAAGTTACAAGAATGCGCTCGTCAAAGTAGTCGATGGAGAAGTCGTCGGCTTCTGCTTTGGCTATCCGGGTGGAGAAAGCGAGGAGTATGCATCACTCTCCCGCCTAATTGAATCGTTTGATTTGCCTCCATTTGAAACCTTTATGGTAGAGGAAACAATGGAGGGGGAGTGGTATCTCGACTCTCTCGTGACCCGAGCTGACTATCGTGGCCGTGGAGTAGGCAAGGAACTGATGGAAGCCGCCTATGCTAAAGCGCATGCAATGGGATTGCCAGTGGTCGGCCTGAATGTGGACCATGATAATCCGAGAGCCCGAAAGTTATATGAAGCGCAAGGATTTAAGAAAGTTAAAGAAGTTCGGCTAGTGGACCATCTATACGATCATATGCAGAAAAAAGTCTGAAAGCTGAAGTGTAGATACAGCTAAGATCAAGCACATTCTCGGTAAGCAAAAAAGATGCCAGGCTTCTTGCCGGCATCTTTTTTGCTTGAAACACCTCTATTTTGAGCAGAGCAGTTTTTTGATCTTCACCCGAATTGGATACATGAAGCTCAAACTGTAGCGCTGTTGCTTCAGAGGATTTTCTGCATGCATTTTATTCTGATCATAATGATCCAGCAACTGAGAAATCAGACAGGCAACAGGAGCCATTCGTTCATTTTGAAACGTGAGTGTATAGAACTCGCCTGTAAAGGTCATGCTTTTTTCTATCTCCAAAATCTTTTTGCCGAATTGTCTGGCTATAAAGACCTGTTTATCGTAGTCGCCGCTAATGATCCAGTTAAGTCCGGTTACAGTGAAAAAAGGCTGTCCGGCTCCCCGCCAGCTGGCTCGTTTCTTGATTGTCCCCATTTTCCTTCCGTTCTGGTAAAGGCGAAATTTAGGGAAAACAGACAGCATTACTTGTCTCGCTTCAACGATACGCTTGCCGTCCATGGCATAGACAGAAAGCTTGTCTCCCAGTCGTCCCCATTTGCCTACAATCAGAAACACATGATCACCGGACTCGTTTATGACGATCATCCGGTTCTGTTGTGTTTTGTATTCAGCTTTGATATACATCCGAACCATGTCATCACTCCTAGTCGGTGCCTGCAGTTATTGTCAGCTTCAGTTTCAGTATACCACTTCTGTTATAAAAATAAGCAAAAAAGAGTACAGCAAGCTGCACTCTTTTTAGAGGTAAGTGTGGCTTTCAGCTGCGGCTGCGGGCAGTCACGCTTGTCAGTTCGTTGAGCGCCTTAACAACAGCATCCAGCTTGTTTTCCATTCTGTGCAGCAGAACGAGGGAGACAAAAATCGGAAAACCGACATTGGCTATCATATCAATCACAGCAGAAAACTGTGCATCAGCGGGCATACCTCCTCCTCCTTTCCTGTATCCTATTATAAAGACGCCAGGAAGGAGACAAGTGTTACCCGACTATCTCAGACTATTGGCTGTAGCCCTGCGTTTCCTTTAATGTGAGAGTCCAGCCCCATGAAACAGTGTAGAGAAAAACGGACAGGATTGCTTCATCAGTAAGCGGGGCTCCTTTTTGAACGGCTATAAACGATTTCAGTCTACGGATGCTACCGATAGCACCGGTGCAGCCGAGGTCCCTTTGATGGGAGAGCATCGGCTGTTTTTAGCGTCTTGGTCAGTGAAGGGCTCGCCTTCACAGCCGAATCAGCAGAGCGTTCTCTTCTCCAAATATGACTACCTTTATGAGGAGTATTGAGACTCTTGTCTGCCTGTGCTCAGGTGTCAGAACAGTATTTTGTCTCCAGACTCAGTATAATAGCGAAGAAAGGGCACAGAAAAGGAGGAGGTAGAAAAATGTATAAGACAGCGGCAAAGTGGCTGGCAGAGGCTAAAAAGACAGTAGTGATCACAGGAGCGGGGATTTCTACAGAAAGCGGGATACCGGACTTCCGGTCGGGCAATGGCCTCTACAATCAGAAAATGAAGGGTCATCATTCTTTCGAGGAGGTGCTGAGCCGGACTTTTTTTAATGAACAGCCGGAACTGTTTTATCAGTTCTACCTGGAGCATCTGCTGCACCCCAATGCTGAACCGAATCCAGGGCATTATTTTCTTGAAGAGATGGAGCAGAGCGGGACTGAAGTGACAGTCATTACTCAGAATATAGACGGTCTGCACCAGCGAGCTGGAAGCCGTCGGATTATTGAGCTGCATGGTAATGCTGGACGTGTTCGGACTCAGCAAGGCCACATGTACGACATTAAAGAAGCGGTAAAGAAGAAGGCCAGCTGGGAGGTGGCTGGGAAATGGGTCCGGCCTGATATTGTGCTGTATGGAGAAATGCTTGACCCTCTAAAAATAGAAGAAAGTATCGAAGCTGTCAAAGCAGCTGATACGCTATTGGTGATGGGGACAAGCCTGAATGTCTATCCGGCTGCAGGACTACTTTATGAGTACACGGGCTCGCGCAGCGTGCTGGTCAATAAAGAACCTACCCGGCTGGACCGCCGCTTCGCATTGTCCTTTCCAGAAGATATCTCTAGCTGGGCTTTAAAGATAAGAAAATGGATATAGATATAGAACAAAGGGAAAAAGATACTAAAAATTCATAAGATAGCTGGTGCATGTAGCATGTGGAAAGAAATAGAAAAAGCCTTAAAAGAATATGACCCGAAGCAGCTTGGGCAGCAGAAGCAATTTGCTGTCCTGCTACCGCTGGTTGAAACTGATGGCCAAATGAATGTCCTTTTTGAAAAAAGAAGCCGATCGGTATCGCAGCCGAATGAAACGTCTTTTCCAGGAGGGGCAGTTGAAGTAGGAGAGACCTACGAAGAAGCAGCGGTGAGAGAAACGAGTGAAGAGCTTAATGTGAAGCCTGACCGGATTAAAATTATAGGGGAAATCGATTTTATCGCTGCTCATTCACATGTGATCCGGTGCTTTGTCGGTAAACTGTCCGTCGAAAGCATTGATGAGATTCAGCCGAATGAAGAAGTAAGCGAAGTCTTCACTCTTCCGCTTGAGCGGCTGCTGAACCTGCAGCCCGAATACCATGCCGTCAAAATGAAAGTTGAACATAAAGAGGACTTTCCTTTTGATCTGATTGCCAACGGTCAGCGGCATAAGTGGATGTCGGCACGGCAGCTGATTCCTTTTTACCGCCTGCCTGATCAGTATTTATGGGGATACACGGCGCAGTTTATGCACCGGTTTGTACAGATTATGAAAGCTCAGAAATCTGCTGATACACAGCGGGACTGACAGCGCATGAGCTCCGTTCATTCAGTTAAATGAAGGCTGGACGAGATACGCCTGTTGGAGCTATAAAAAGACCGGGCACCGGTCAGCTCACAACTGGCCAGTGCCCGGCTCGGTATTCTTATGAAATATGCAGTAAGGCTTAGCGGTCCTGCTGGTAAATCTTACCATTCAACACTTTAGTAATCATCTCCGCAACGCCATTTTCACGGTTACTGGCCGTTTCAAGTCGGGCTGCTTTTTTAGCCTCAGGGACAGCATTTTTCATGGCAACCGAATACTTGGCCCATTCTAGCATGGAGAGGTCATTGATATTGTCTCCAAGTGTCATGACTTGGTTGGCTTTCAGATTCAGCCTGCGGGCCAGTCGAGCGACAGCTAGCCCTTTTTGGGCTCCCAAATGATTGATTTCCAGGTTCCTCTCGCTCGAAGCGGTAACGGAAAGGTTCTTGATTTGAGCATTAAGCTTCTCCTTAAGTGGAAGCAGGAGCTCTTTTCCTTTCTTACTGTGCACAGATACTTTGAAAATAACCGTGCTCTGGTCGTCGATGACATCGGCATAGTTATCCACAAAAGTGATTGGCATTTCCTCCACACGTTGTTGAGCAATATCAACAGCTTGTTCAAAGGTGATGTCCGGGTTCATATCCGAAAGCATACTGGCCAGCATTTCCTCCCGCTGATCCTGGTTATCGGAAAAGACACCTTTAGAGGTCATCAGCTCCTCATGCAGATCATCGTGCTGAGAAAAAACAGACAGAAGCTCCCGAACTGTTTTCTTTTCCAGTCCGATATTGTATATGTTCTGACCGGTTCCGTCAAAATACTGACCCCCGTTTTGTGCAATGAGGGGACAGATGATATTGTGTTCTTTTAAGAGCGGTGCAGCCATGGGATAATCTCGACCCGTGGCGATTGCAAAATGAATGCCGCGCTCCTGGGCTCGCTTGATGGCTGACGCACTGGCGTCGGTGATTTCCATATTCTCATTGAGCAGCGTACCGTCCATATCCGATACTATCAATTTGATCATGTGATTCGTCTCCTTTAGTGGTTCATCAGTCTTTTGATACCAGTCTACCAAAAAACAAGAGAAAAGAAACAGTGGACCTCCTGGAAGTAAGTAAAGAATACCAACAGCCACAAACATAGAAGCAGAAATATAAACTGATAGACAAATGGACGTTTAAAAACAGATCCATTTAAAAATAAACATACGGATAAAATAGAAAGGAAGATCTGATGTCAATACCTGTCAATAACGACTGGCAACCGATCCTTGAAGAGGCCAGCCGACACCCTTACTACGAGGAACTCAAAGCTTTTTTAAAAGAGGAGTATAGCCGGTACACAGTGTATCCGGCACTTGAACATATATGGCAGGCTTTTGAGTGGACTCCGTATAAGGACGTAAAGGTGGTAATTCTTGGACAAGATCCTTATCATGGAAAAAATCAGGCACATGGACTAAGTTTTTCTGTCCGGCCTGACGTGAAGCTTCCACCGTCTTTAAAAAATATTTATAAGGAACTAGAGCAGGATCTTGGTGTGCGTTCGGTCAGACATGGCTACTTAAAAAGTTGGGCCAAACAGGGTGTGCTACTCTTGAACACTGTTTTGACTGTGAGAGCAGGCGAAGCCCACTCGCATCAGAATAAAGGCTGGGAACAGCTGACCGACCAGATTATCGAAGCGTTGAATGCTAGAAAAGAGCCGATTGTTTTTTTGCTTTGGGGCAAAGCTGCACAAGCAAAACAAGCCATGATTGATGAAAGCAGGCATGCTGTGTTGACCACGAGTCACCCCAGTCCTCTTTCAGCTTATAGAGGATTCCTTGGATCCGGTATTTTCTCACAGACGAACCGGCTGCTAAGAGATATGGGACACGAGCCTGTAAACTGGCAGCTGCCTGAAAATCCCAAAAGTTGAAGAGAGCATCTGAAGTCGGACTGTAAAAAAGTAAGGAAAAATGCTATAATCTTGTATGTACAAATCAAACCTTGGAGGGAATAATCAGTGGAATTATTTGACAGTTTAAAAGCAAAAATCAAAGGAAAAGATTTGAAAATCGTTTTTCCTGAAGCAACAGACGAACGGATTCTGGGAGCGGCACTGCGCTTGCACTACGAAAACATCTTGGAGCCTGTTCTTTTAGGAAATCCTGAAGAAATCAATCAGGAAGCTAAAGCGCACGGCTATGACCTATCTGACATTGAAATCATCGATCCAGCCACGTACGATAAATATGATGAAATGGTTGCGGCTTTTGTAGAGCGCCGTAAAGGGAAGGCAACGGAAGAGCAGGCTAGAGAACAATTGAAAGATGTCAACTACTTCGGTACGATGCTGGTTTATCTGGACTATGCAGCGGGTCTGGTCAGCGGAGCGATTCACTCAACAGGAGACACCGTTCGTCCGGCTCTTCAAATCATCAAAACCCGTCCGGGTGTCACACGCACTTCAGGAGCCTTCATCATGCTAAGAGGACGCGGACAGGAAAAATACCTTTTCTCCGACTGTGCCATCAACCCGAATCCAGATGAGCAAGTTTTGGCTGAAATTGCTGTAGAAAGTGCCCGCACAGCTCAAATGTTTGATATTGATCCAAAGGTCGCCTTGCTCAGCTTCTCATCCAAAGGTTCAGGTAAGTCACCAGAAGTCGATAAAGTTCGCAATGCTACAAAAATTGCACAGGAACTGGCACCGGAATTTGAAATCGATGGTGAACTCCAGTTCGACTCTGCCTTTGTTTCCAGTGTTGCTCAGCAGAAAGCACCCGGATCCAAAGTAGCTGGAGAAGCAACAGTCTTCGTTTTCCCGGAACTGCAGTCCGGAAACATTGGCTACAAACTGGCCCAGCGTCTAGGTAACTTTGAAGCGGTTGGACCAATCCTTCAAGGGCTAAACAAGCCTGTATCTGACCTTTCGCGTGGTTGCGTGGAAGAGGATGTCTACAAAACAGCTATCATTACCGCCAACCAGGCTATCATGAACGACTGATTCCAGTAAAGACAACAATGAAACACTGAAAAAAGGCAATCCCTCTTTTGCGGATTGCCTTTTTGTGTGGGCTGAGACCAAGCTATGATATGTCAATAGAGAGGCTGGCGAAAAAAGTTTTAGAAAGGTAGGTCAAGAGCATACAGACAGATCAGCCAACACGTGCAGGTGTCAACTCAACACAGAAGGGAAGGCAGGATCTGATTATACATCAGCAAAATGGGTATCCTGAAGTTAAAAAAGATCTGACATTTTTAGGCAAGTGCTGTTCAGTCTCAAATCGAGCCCTGTCCCTCTATTTACACTCCCTCCTCTATCTTTAAAAAATCAAAATCAGAGTAAGCGGTCTTTGTCCAAGTCACAGGGTGTTATGCCTGAAGAATCAGAAGTATCGTCTATCTGCCTTGTACTTTTTAAATCATTATGTAAGCGTTCGTTCAATTGATAAGCAGGTGACAAATGGTCTATATGTGTCATTTATTCAGTTCTAGTAGAAGTTTCTGTTTATCTTTTATTACCTGCAGCTTTAATATGGCAACATGTAATTTAAATCACAATCGTTTAATTAGAGCTAAAAAGTCTGGAGATGCTATACTAAAAAAGACGGTAAGCCTTTACAAAATAAGAAGAAGGAGTCGGTTAAGTAATGGCGGATTATATTTTAGCAATTGATCAGGGCACAACGAGTACACGGGCAATCATTTTCGACAAGGAAGGCGAGCCCAAGTGGAGTGCGCAAAAGGAAATCGAACAGTCTTTTCCGGAACCAGGATGGGTTGAGCACAACGCCAATGAAATCTGGCTCAAAACTCTACAGGTGATCGCCAACGTAATGATTGAAGCAGGCATCGAGGCAGAGCAGTTGGACGGGATCGGAATTACCAATCAGCGCGAAACAACTGTGATTTGGGATAAGGAAACCGGGGAGCCAATTTACCCGGCAGTTGTCTGGCAGTCCAAACAGACGTCCGGTATTGCGGATCAGCTAGTGGCTGATGGGCATAAGACAATGATTCACAAAAAGACAGGCTTGATCGTGGACTCCTACTTTTCAGCTACAAAAATCAAGTGGATACTTGACGAGGTGGAGGGCTCCAGAGAGCGAGCTGAAAACGGGGAGCTTTTGTTTGGCACAATTGATACCTGGCTTTTATGGAAGCTGACGGGTGGGGAAGTTCATGCGACAGATTACTCCAATGCCAGCCGAACCATGCTGTACAATATATATGATCTAAAATGGGATAAAGACATACTTGAACTGCTAGACATACCTGAAGTCCTGCTGCCGGAAGTGAAACCGTCATCTGGTATATTCGGTGAGACCATGGATGCCATTTTTAAAGGAACTAAAGTACCTATCTCAGGTATAGCTGGAGACCAGCAAGCCGCCTTATTTGGGCAGACTGCCTTTGATAAAGGAATGGTCAAAAATACCTATGGTACAGGGGCTTTTATTATTATGAATACCGGAAAAGAACCAATCCAGTCTGACAACGGGCTGCTGACGACACTAGCTTACGGTCTCGATGGAGAAGTTTATTATGCACTGGAAGGGGCAATTTTTGTTGCAGGCTCAGCCATTCAGTGGCTGCGAGACGGCTTGCGAATGTTTAGAGACTCTCCTCAGTCAGAAGAGTACGCTGCCCGTGTTGAAACAACGGATAATGTCTATGTCGTTCCTGCCTTCACCGGCCTGGGTGCGCCGCACTGGGATCAGGATGCCCGTGGAGCTGTATTTGGTTTGACTCGAGGAACAGAAAAGGAACACTTTATCCGGGCGACACTGGAGTCACTGGCTTATCAGACTCGGGATGTTGTAGATGCCATGAATGAGGATGCCGGACTCAAGACAGAGACGATGCGTGTCGACGGCGGAGCCAGTATGAATGACTTTTTGATGCAGTTCCAGTCTGATATTTTGGATGTCACCATTGAGCGCTCGAAAATCATGGAGACGACAGCACTCGGTGCTGTCTACCTTGCAGGTCTGGCAACAGGATTTTTCAAGGATATGGATGAGATCAAAGCCAAGTGGGACAAGTCCGCTACCTATAAACCGAAGATGGATGAAGAAAAGAGAGAAGATCTGTATGCAGGCTGGCAGGCAGCAGTCAAAGCCAGTCAGGCTTTCAAATTTAAGCCAAAGAAATTCGACAGGAAAGACAAGTAAATAAAATCTTCAAAATATGAGAGGGCTGAACGACCATGGAATTTTCACATGAGACAAGAGACAAGACACTCAGGACACTTCAGCAAAAGCAATGGGAGTTGCTGATTATTGGAGGCGGGGTGACGGGTGCCGGACTGGCTCTGCATGCTGCTGCTCGGGGAATCGATGTTGCCCTTGTAGAGATGCAGGATTTTGCTGCCGGTGCAAGCAGCCGTTCATCCAAACTGGTTCACGGAGGACTGCGCTACCTCAAGCAGTTTGATGTCAAGCTCGTGGCTGACGTTGCCAGAGAAAGAAATGTTATTGGAAGAAATGCACCTCATATTGCTCAGCCTGATTACATGCTGATGCCTGTATATGATGAGGAAGGAGCTTCTTTCGATACCTTCTCTGCTGAAGTGGCGCTGCATTTGTACGATTATCTGGCAGAAGTAGATGAGACCTGGGCTCATTACATGGTTGAGCATGACCGCGTTCTTGAAGAAGAACCTGCTTTGAATAGTGAACAGCTGAAAGCAGGTGGCTTCTACCTTGATTATACGAACGATGACGCAAGGCTGACGATTGAGACCATCAAGAAAGCCCATGAGATGGGTGCGGCGATTGTCAATTATGTTAAAGCTGAAGCCTTTCATTACAGCGAAGACGGCCAGATCAATGGAATCAGTGGGCAGAACACACTAAATGGAGAATCTTTTGAAATCAGAGCTGATGTGGTTGTCAATGCCACCGGTCCATGGTCTGATGAAACCCGAAAGCAGGGCAAAAGAGAAACGGAGAAGAAAATGTTTCCGACCAAGGGAGTCCATTTTGTCGTGGATCATGACAAGCTGCCGGTGAAACGGACAATCTATACAGATACTGGCCAGCAGGATAACCGTATGTTCTTCATTATTCCAAGAGGAGACAAGACATACTTCGGGACCACCGACACTCCTTTTGAAGGGACTTACGAAGAACCAAGCATTACACGAGAAGACGTGGATTATCTTCTAAAGGCGGTCAACCATCGTTTCCCTTCAGCTAATTTGAAGCTAAAGGATATCGAATCAAGCTGGGCTGGATTAAGACCGTTGATTCAGGACGAAGACAACAGTGACCCGTCAGGCATTTCCAGAGGGCACGAAGTCTTTACAGAAGAGGACGGCCTAATCACGATTGCCGGGGGCAAGTTGACTGATTACCGCAGAATGGCAGAGGATACGTTCGAAGTCATTGATCAGGCGTTTGAAACATACGGAAAAACTTTCAAAGAGGTGGATACAAAAATAATCCCGCTGTCAGGCGGAGATGTTCCAGATCCATCAGCGTTCGCTGATTTTGTCAGCGAACAGGCAAAGCAAGGGATAAAAATCGGTTTGTCAGAAGCGGATGCTGCGTTTTTGGCTGACTGGTATGGCTCAAACGTAACTGACTTGTTCAACTTGTCTGAAGAGGCTAAAACCTATGACTTGCCGTTAAAAGAGGCCCTTCAGCTAGCCTACAGTTTAAAGTATGAAATGGTCTTGGCTCCGGCTGACTTTTTCAACCGTCGGACAGGCATGCTGTTCTTTAATATCAGACAGATAGAGAAACTGAAACAACCGGTGCTGGATATTTTATCCGAGCGACTGGGATGGGACAGTCAGACCAGAGACAATTGGGAAGGTGAACTTAACGCACGAATGCAAGAAGCGGCATTAAGTGACCTGAAGAAAGAAACATCGGCACTGAAATAAATAAAAGAAACAACACCGGAGCGAATAGGAGAAAGGGAGTGTGGCAATGGAGACAACCTTGTTCCAGCAATTGTTGGGTGAATATTTCGGTACACTGATCCTGATTCTTTTGGGAGATGGAGTAGTGGCTGCCAATGTGTTGAAGAAAACAAAATCATACGATACAGGCTGGGTGATGATTGGCCTGGGATGGGGGCTGGCTGTGGCCATGGCTGTTTATGCTGTTGGCTGGCTGTCACCGGCACATATCAATCCGGCCGTTACCGTAGGCATGGCTGTGGCGGGTGAAATTGGCTGGGAGCTGGTGCTTCCCTACAGTATAGCTCAGATTGCCGGAGGATTTACTGGGGCTGTGCTCGTCTGGCTGCACTATGCACCGCATTTTAAAGCTACAGAGGATCAGGCTGCCATTCTAGCCGTCTTTTCTACCGGACCGGCTATTAAAGGAAGCAAGTGGAATCTTGTATCAGAAACGATTGCAACAGTTGTGCTTGTGTTTGGCTTACTGGCTTTTACGCAAGGAGAATTCACGGAAGGTCTCAATCCGCTGGTGGTGGGTCTGCTCATTGTTGCCATTGGCCTGTCTCTGGGAGGGACAACAGGTTATGCGATTAATCCTGCCCGTGATTTAGGCCCACGTATTGCCCATCAGATATTGCCTATTGCCAATAAAGGGGGTTCAGACTGGGCTTATTCCTGGATACCCATTGTCGGACCACTGATTGGTGGAGTATTGGGAGCGCTCTTGTACCTCGTTATGATATTGTAAGGCGAATAAAAAACAAAGACCGGTTCTACCTGCGGGCCTGCAGATAGAACCGGTCTTTGTATTCCTATCGCTGTAGCTGACAAGGTAATAGGAAACGTGTCTTCTTCTGCAGATTGTTCACAAGAAAGCTCAAGCGCTTAGCGGACCCTTGGACAGTTTAAACGTGTGTTTCAGTAGGAAACGGAGTCAAACAGGATGGCAATGAGTGCAATGCCGATTGCGGTGATGCTCATGCGAGTTGTGTCTGCCTTAAGAAAAAAGCCTGCAGTACCGAGAATGATAGCTGCCCCTGCCATAATAGTCGTCTGCCAGAACATGCCAATAATGGCAGCCAGAATGGCCAGCCAGCCAATAATGGCACCAATTTGCTTATTCATGATTGTCCTCCTTAGATCGAAATAGTGATATTATACACAAGTGCTCTTCATGAGTTTACCATAAATTCAAGAAGGTGTGCTACACTAAAAAGCAGTTAATAGATTTCAGATGAAAGAAGGTCACAAAATGACACCACATTTACATAAAGTCCAGTATTACGAAACCGATCAGATGCAGATTGTACATCATTCCAATTATATCCGCTGGTTTGAAGAGGCCCGGACACATTTACTTGATGAAATGGGCTTCGGTTACCATGAGATGGAGGCAGCCGGTATACTGATACCGGTTTTGTCCGTGCAGGCGGACTACAAAAGTATGGTTCGCTTTGGGGAGTCGGTGCAGATTGAGATTTCTGTAGGCGTTTTTACAGGTGTGAAAATGACTCTTCACTACTCAGTAGTGGATGCAGAGTCCGGAGAAGTGAGGGCTGTTGGGGAATCTGCGCATGCATTTTTAGATAAAGAAAATTATCGTCCGCTTTCTCTCAAGCGCAGACATAAAGAGCTGTATGCCCTGTTTTTAAATTTGAAGCAGCAATCTGATAACGAAGAAAAAGGAGCGCTTTAAATGGAACTGATTCTTATTGTCGGCCCCCAGGCTGTAGGCAAAATGACCGTCGGAAAGGCTCTGGAAGACAAGATAGATGCCCGCCTACTTTTTAATCATGAAACGATTGATCTCTTTGCCCGGTTTATTGGCTACGGCCCGGACACTTTTCGTCTGTCTGAACAAGTTCGTCTCGATTTATTTAAAGCTTTTACCTCTTCGCCTGAAAGTAATACAGTGGGAGGGATTATCTTTACTGTAGTGGTAGGTTTTAATCTGGAAGGCGAATTTGATACGCTCAGAGAATGGTCCAGTATGTTTCATGAGGCAGGTGGAGCAGTTTATTTTATTGAGTTGGAAGCTGATCTGAATGAACGCCTCAGACGAAATACCAGTGATTACCGCCTGAAGATGAAACCATCCAAACGCAACACCGAGTTTTCGACCCAGGAATTGCTGTCAAGCATGAACAAACACAGACTGCGTTCCCTCCCCAAAGAAGTGGAAAAAGAGCTTCCTGGCGTGCATTATACTCGTCTTGACACAACTCAGCTTTCTGTTGGTGAATCGGTGGAATACATCGTTGCTTGGCTGAAAGAGACCGGGTACAAAACGTTCTGTCCTTAAATTAAAACATAGTGGTCAGGATCGTGCGAAGGGACTGTGTAGTGGATACAGTTGGAGCAGGTCAATATGAAAAAAGCCGGAACATCTGTTCCGGCTTTTAAAGTGTTCAATTTTTAACCATTAAAGGAGAGAGTTGTTGCATGATTTCATCCAGCTTCACTTCTGCCTGTAGAAGTGAAGCCGCTGTATAGGCACCTTCAACAAAGGCTGCATCAAGGATCATTACCTCTTTATCTGTTGTTTCTGCAGCTATCTCCAGGTTCATTTTGGCACTGCCAAGGTCATAAAAGCACCAGATTGTATTACTTTCACAGTCTGTGATTGCTGCACTGATCCGGTCAAAACTGGTCCCGACCGACCCGTCATCCAGTCCACCGGCTGTAATGATGGTGACGTCTGTAGCGACTTGAATCAGCAGCTCCTTCAGTCCTTCAGCAATCCCTTCAACATGTGACACTAAAAGAAGTGCTGCCTGTTTATTCATTCAGCACACCTGCCTTCATCAAGCAGTCGAATAGGTAGGCACTGGACTGTGCGCCAGGATCCAAATGCCCAATCGACCGGTCACCAAGGTAAGAGGCCCGTCCCTTACTTGCTTTCATCTCCTTAGTGTTCTGGAAGGCTTCGCTGACTGCTTCCTGGGTCAGCTGACCGGCGTGCAGTTTATCAACCAAAGGCTGCCAGACATCAATCATGGTTTTTTCGCCCGGTTCAGCTCTGCCTCTTTTTTTAATGCCCTCAAGGCCGGCTGCCATTAAAGCTGTGGGATCACTGGATTCCGTGGCTGTTTTAGCCATGGAAATAAATGCTGATCCGTACAAAGGGCCGCTAGCTCCGCCAACCTTACTGACTAGAGTCATGCCTATGTCCTTGAATAAGTCAGTCAATTCACTGTAACTGCTTGTGTCCAGCTTATCCTTGACGGCCTGCACACCGCGAGTCATATTACTACCGTGATCGCCGTCTCCGATAGCTGAATCCAGTTGATTGAGTTGGTCTTTGTGTTGAGGGATTTCCTCGCAAAAGTGAAGAAGCGCCTCAAGCCATTGCTCTATCGTCGCCATTGCTTTCTCCTTTCTACCTACCAGCCGATCACATCAACTGCACTATTCAGATGGTCAAGCCAGCGTTCATCAGTAAGCTTCAGCAGTGTCAAGGACAGTCCTGCCATATCTATGGCAGTCATGTAATCGCCGACTTTTATGAAGGACAACTCAAGCTGTTCCTGATCGACTAGCAGTTGCTTCACGTCATTCATAAATACAAATTGTTCCATTAGTGGAGTCGCGCCCATGCCATTGACCAGCAGCGCCAGTCTATCTCCCGCCTGCCAGCCGGCCTCCTTTTTCAGTTTGGTTACAAACTCTTCTGCCAGTTCGTGTGAAGGCTGGAGAGCTTCCCGCCGGTAACCAGGCTCGCCGTGTATGCCAATACCAAATTCAATTTCCTTGTCTCCCAGTTCAAAGCCTGGTTTGCCGACCTCCGGATTGGTAGCAGGGGATAGGGCCAGACCAATCGAGAAAAGTTGCTCGTTAACCTGATTAGCCAAGCGCTTAATTTCCTCAAGAGATGCGCCAGCCTCTGCAGCCGATCCCAGTATTTTATGCATAAACACAGTGCCGGCTACGCCGCGCCTTCCCGTCGTAAAGGTGCTGTCTTCTACGGCAATATCGTCATCGACAACAATAAAATCAACAGTGATATCCTCGAGTTCCGCCAGATCTTTGGCCATTTCGAAATTTAGCACGTCGCCGGTATAATTTTTGATGATCAAAAAGACACCGGCTCCTTCATCTGCTGCTTTTATGCCTTCCAGTATCTGGTCAGGTGTAGGAGAAGTGAAGACCTGGCCGCAGACAGCGGCAGAAAGCATACCTCGGCCGACAAAGCCGGCATGGCTGGGTTCGTGCCCACTGCCGCCTCCACTGACTAGACCTACTTTACCATTTTTCTGATACTTGCGGGCAATGACGGTCGTTTGTGGGAGTCGCATGACAATAGAGTCATAAGCAAAACTTAGTCCGTCAAGCATCTGATCCACGACCTGATCGGGCTGGTTGATGATTTTTTTCATACGTATATTCCTCCTTGTTTGAAAGTATTATATAGCGCTCATACACCTTTATTGTACACGTTTTCATTGTCTGCTTCTAATCATTCACATTTCTTTCCTCGTTTTGCTATACTTATACTATAAAGTTCGAATAGAAGGAGAATGACTGTGAAAACATTAATCATTATCAGTCATCCGGAGGTGGATCAGTCATCCAGTCAGCAGTTTCTGATCCAGTCGATATCGGATACGATGCGCACAAATGTAACCGTGCATATATTGGAAAAGACTTACCCGGATGGCAAAATCGACAGTGCTTATGAACAAGCGTTGCTGAAAAAGCATGACCGGATTTTGTTTCAGTTCCCGTTTTACTGGTACTCATCGCCGCCACTCCTCAAAAAATGGCAGGACGAGGTGCTGACCGAACATTTTGCCTTCGGCTACAGAGGGGACAAGCTGGCAGGTAAGGAGCTTGGCTTGGTGCTCTCCATCGGCATCGCAGAAAAAGAGTACCAGACGGGAGGACAGGAAGGGTACAGTATCAGTGAACTGACTAAGCCATATCAAGCGCTGGCACGTAAAACGAAAATGAGTTTTATCCGGCCGCTGTCTATTTTCCAGTTCGCCTACCAGTCTGAACAGGAAAAAAGGCGGCTGCTCGTCCGTTATCAGCAGTATGTGACACTCAAACGTCCGGACTCTCTAAAAACGAGAGAAAAATGGATGATTGAGGAATTGAAGACCACTGCAATAGACACTCTAAAAATGGATAATGCTGAATTTATTATCAACCAGACCATTGACCAGATTGAAGACAACCGGATGGAACTGGATGAGTTGCGCATGCATATTGACAATTTTCACGACTAACAAGAAGGAGACGATAACCATGGATGAACAGGAATGGGTAGTGACTGAACTGGACCGGCTCTTTCACGCCAGCCAGGATTACAAGCAAAAAGCCTTGATGCAAGCAGCTGCTGAAATTATCAGGGAGCAGGAAATCCGCAAGGAGCAGCTTCAAGGAGAACTCGATGGCACCTTGTGGAGCCCGGGTAACTGGAGCAACTGATACAATAATGTATTTTATATACAGCTGATATTTATTTATTCATAATAATTAAATAAAATCACCCTTTAGAGAAAAAATCGGTCGGAAGACTGTGTTTTTTCTCTTTTGTCTTGTATATACTGGGATAAAGATCACTAGGGGGAGTGAAATATGAAAAGGATAATAGGGATTTGGGCGGGGATACTTCTGTTTATAAGTCTGGCTGGTATTCAGCCAGTAGAGGCTTCGGGCAGTGAGTTGCATGAGTTGACAGTTGACATGGAGCTTTTGGAGAACGGGACAGCCATTATTGTGGAGCACCGTGACGTAAGCCTTGAAGAAGGAACTGAGCTGTTTATCTACATAGAAGAGAAAATGGGTATAGAGGTGATTGATTTTCATGTTGAAGGAATGACCGAAATATCTGACTGGGACAGCTTGGAGTCCAGAGAAGAAAAAGAGGGTCATTATACTATACTGGACAGGGAAGATGGTGTGGAATTGGTGTGGGGCATAGGAGATTACGGCCGGAATCAGTACACGCTGACCTATGTAGTCTCAAATGTGGTTACTCAGTTACATGATGGGCAGTCCATGCACTGGGATTTTAATACTTACGGGACATTGCCGCCTGAGGAAATGGCAGTCAGCATCCGTGGTCCTTTTTCTCTTGATGGGGAAAGTACACGAATATGGGGCTTTGGTTACGATGGACGAGTCGAATGGTCTGAAGGCGAAGTGCTGGCCTACAGCGAGGAGCCACTGTACGCCGACCAGCGGTTTACAGTCCTGGTCCAATTTCTCGATGTGCCTTTTCTGACCTCCTTCTACCAGGACCGAACGATGGAGCAGGTAGTGAATGAAGCACAGGAAGATCCGGGTAGAGGGGGAGGCAGCGGTATCGCTACAAGTATGATTGCGCTGATAGTCGGCGGTGCTGTTACGCTGCTTCTGACTTTATTTGGTGTGCTGATCAAAATTGAGTCACTGAAAAAGGAAGCAGGCAAAATGCCCAACAAGTATGAGCAAGATAAGCGTAACAAAGGCATGTATTATACAGAAATCCCATATAAGGATGGAGAAATGACAGATATAGCTTTCTTGTTGAAACAACTGGGTAAAGGCGGCTTCGAACATTACTTTAGTGCCTTTCTGCTTAAATGGGCCAAAGAAGGCTGCTTAAGAATAGATGAAGTGGAAGGAAAAAGAAAACAGCCCCGACTTGTATTTCTTCCTGAATCCTTCAACCAACTGCAGAAAAAGGCTATTCGCCAGTCTACTGTTGAACAGACACTCTGGTCTAGTTTGCTTGAAGCATCCAATGAACAGCAGCACTTAAGCAATAAGGAAATGAAAAAGTGGGCAGAGAAGCAGGCAGATCAAATCACGGCAATCGAGCAGCAACTTGAGAAAGACTCAATGGACTATCTGGCAGCAGAACATTACATTACAGAGGAGACCCTTTCATTTATTTGGATGCGCCTGCCTTATGTGGGGATCACGAAAAAAGGTCAGCGTCTTTATGACCGGCTCACTCAGTTCGACCAGCATCTTTCAGCACTGAAAAAAAATAAGGAATTAAGTTATAGACAGCTTATTCCCGAAGAGTCCTTTCTCATCTGGGCTAGTCTGTTCGGAAAGGAAGAGGAAGTCATTAGCAGACTGGATACCTTGATGCCCGAATGGCAGGACGAGGAAGTGCTGCCGCATTACTTTTTCAGCTATAGCGGTCTGCATACCTTCTCTTCAAGCATGCACAGCGGATATGTGAACAGCGGCCAGTCTTCCGCCAGCGGTTTTAGCGGCTCGGCTTCAGTAGGTGGCGGCGGAGGAGCCGTTGGTGGTGGAGGTGGCGGGGTGCGCTAGAGCAGACACCATTCAGCTGCCCCCTTCACCTCTACAGCGTCCACTCTGTACGTGTCGCTCACAATCCAGGCCGGCCTGAGCGGGTTTCGGTTCGATCAGTTATTTTATAAGCCGTCAATACAGGTGTCTGGATCCTGAATTGGCGGTTTTTATGTGCTCAGCTTTTCCAGAGAAAAAACAGACATCAAAAAATTACAGTCCTAGGAGCAGTCCTGAGGACAAGAGTCAGCCCCAGTTTTTTTCTGCTGCTATCTGTGCTCCCTTTTTACAGGCAGCGCTTTCCCTTGCATTACGGGATCGTTATTGCCAAAATATAAAAAAAGAAAGAAAGGTGATAGCGCATGCATGAACTGATTCAAAACGGCACCCCCTGGATACTGAGGGAAACTGGGAATGATCCCGCTGTGATTCGACAGAACGAAACCCTTTTTGCTTTATCCAATGGCCACTTTGGAACGCGGGGAAGCCTGGAGGAAGTACACCGGACACCGGAGTATAGTTACAGTAGAAGTACCCTGATCAATGGCTATTATGATACAGACCCAATCAGCTACGGAGAATGGGCATACGGTTACGCTACACACCACCAGACCACTATTCCTGTTCCTGATGGCAAGTGGATGGAGCTTCGTACAGCCGATGAAGTGTTCGATTTAAAGTCAGCGAATGTCAGTGATCACGAACGTGTGCTTGATTTAAAGGAGGGGATCCTAACCCGGAGTTTCCAGTGGGAGACACGGGAAGGAGTTAAGCTCGATATAACCATCGAACGTTTTGTCTCCTATGATTATCCGGAAATCCTTGCACAGAGGATGACCTTAGTTCCAGATACCTCAGGGCATGAAGTTCGAGTAACCTTTGAACTGGATGATCTTGAAGCTATGGGTAAAGCAGCTGGCGAAGAACAGGCAGAAGATTTGGATCCTCGAAAAAAAGAACAGACTCGCCGGCGCTTCACTTCTCAACGGCTCTCTCGTTCACCAATCCTGCTGCTGCACATCAAGACACAGGAATCCGACTTACATGCCCTGGTTGGCAGTGTCATTCAAACGGATAAAAGCAAAGCCGCTTTGTCCAGTTACGGGAACCAGACCGCCCTGTCTTTTTGGACCAAAGCCGGCGAGCCAGTAAGGATCGACCGGTTTACAGCTTACAGTTCTTTTTTTACAAACGATCAGGCCGTAATAAACCAGTCAAGGCAGCTGGAGGAGACGCTCGAAAGGGTTGATTCAGAAGGGTACGATAAGCTGAAATCAGCACATATATACAGGATGCAGTCTTTCTGGGAGACCAGTGATATCCAAATTGAAGGGGATCCTGCCCTTCAATTGGGGATTCGTTTTAATTTGTTCCATTTAAATCAGGCAGCCGGACGAGACGGGAAGCGGAACATGTCTGCCAAAGGACTGACTGGGGAGGGCTATGAAGGGCATTATTTCTGGGACACAGAGCTGTATATGCTGCCTTTCTTTCTGTATACTCAGCCAGAGATTGCCCGGGCCCTACTTTCCTACCGGCACAGTATCCTGCCTCAGGCTCGTGAGCGTGCACGGATCATGGGCATCGATAAGGGGGCTCTTTTTGCCTGGCGGACCATTAACGGCGAGGAGGCTAGTCCCTACTATCCGGCTGGGACCGCACAGATTCATATCAATGCTGATATTGCCCATGCTGTTTATTCCTACGGTCAGATAACGGGTGACGAGCGGTTCATGGTAAAGGAAGGTCTGGAAATCTTGGTTGAAACGGCTCGTTTCTGGGTCCGTTGGGGACACTTTGATGATCAGCAAAAGGGTGCCTTTGTACTAAATGATGTGACAGGGCCTGATGAGTATACGGCCATCGTCAATAATAATTTTTATACAAACTATATGGCGAAAAAAAATCTGCTGTATGCTCTTGAGCTCATAAAGCGGGCCGAGAACAGAACAGACAGCAGTCTTAAACAGCTTGATGTCAGTGAAGAGGAACAGAGGTTATGGGAGCGCGCTGCTGAGCTGATGTGTCTGCCATATGACGAGAAACACCGGCTGACCATGCAGGACGACAGTTTTTTCCACAAGGCAGTCTGGGATTTTGAAGGAACGCCAGAGGACAAGTATCCTCTGCTTTTACATTACCACCCGCTGACCATCTACCGCCACCAGGTATGCAAGCAAGCAGATACTGTTCTGGCACAGTTCCTCTTTCTGGATGATTTTTCCGAAGAGCAGAAAGCAAGAGACTTTGACTATTATGAACAGGTGACGACTCACGACTCTTCTCTGTCCCGCTCAGTATTTGGGATGATGGCCAGCCGAATCGGCAAGGACGAAAAAGCCTATGAGTACTTTATGGATACCGCTTTGATGGATATTACTGATCTCCAGGCCAATACAAAAGATGGCGTCCATGCAGCCAATATGGGCGGGACTTGGTTGAGCTTGGTCCAGGGTTTTGCTGGTATGCGGCTGCACGACGGCAAACTGACCTTTTCACCTCGTTGTCCGAAAGCCTGGTCCAGTCTGTCTTTTTCTCTGAAATTCCGAGGCCGGCTGATTAGAGTGAAGCTGACCCCTGATACTGCTCATTATGAGCGGCTGGAAGGTGAGCCGATTGCAATTCAGACAGATGATGAACAGATTGTCGTTTAAAGCGGCTTAAGGGAACTTTAAAAAGTAAGCGTATCTTTGGAAGAAAAAAAACGAATCTGCTATGGTAAAAGAGTACCCAACCTTATAAGGAGTGAGTTGAATGAATGTACTGATCGTTGGCGCAAATGGACAGATAGGTAAGCACCTGATTGACATTTTGAAAAAAGAAGGCAAACATAAGCCGGTGGCCTTTGTAAGGAAAGAAGAGCAGGTTAACTATTTCGAAGACAAGGGAGTAGAAGCCAGGCTTGGGGACTTAGAAGAGTCAGTGGAAGCAATCAAGAAACGTATGAAAGATATCGATGCCGTTGTCTTTACTGCCGGATCCGGAGGAGGAACAGGCTATGACAAGACGCTTATGATTGACTTGGATGGTGCGGTCAAAACGGTTGAAGCAGCTAAAGCCAGTGGAATCGACCGCTTTGTCATGGTCGGAGCTTTCCGTTCAGATAACCGTAGACAGTGGGTCAAGGATATGAAACCGTACTTTGCCGCTAAATATTATGCAGACGAGTGGCTCAAAAATTCCGGTCTGAACTATACGATTGTGCGGCCTGGAAATTTGGAAAACAAGGATGCCATTAAAAAAGTGGCAGCAGGTGCTGACACGGCCAAGCCAAAGAAATTTTCTATTCCACGAATAGATGTAGCTCAGGTGATTGCTGACAGTCTTGAAAAAGATACGACCTACAGAAAAGTATTTGACCTGGTAACGGGTGACGATACGATTGAAGAAGCACTGAATAAACTGTAAAAACCCATAGTAAAGACCAGCTGAAGACATGTGAATACAGACGTCCGGCCTTCTGGCCGGGCGTTTTTTGTGCTGACCTTGACCGGTTTAGCCTATCCAGGCTTTCAGCTATGTAGGCAAAAGCTTTGGAGGGTGGTATACTGTAAAAAGATCTTTATGTAAAATACTGTCTGATATATTAAAGGAGCGAAAATAACATGAGAAAATGGTTTAAACAATTGATGCTGTCCGGGCTGGCTGCTGGACTGCTGTCTGGTACCGTTGTTCAAGGAGTCCAGGCATCTGAAGGGATCGATACCAGCGTGGTCAACGAAGCCTGGGGGTTGCCGACTTTTGTCCATGGAGGCGGCTTGAACGAGGCACAAATCAGTGAAACTGCAGATCTGCTGGGTATCGATGATATGAACAATGTTGCCCGTGTGGGCGTGACGGGAGAAGACCTGCAGAATTACCTGGGCAGAGGGTCAGGTAGTACGGCTAGCATGATTTCATCTGTACTGGTTCAGCGGGAAAATGAAGGTGAAGGGGTCACCGTGATCAATGAGACACCGGACAATATCACTCAAATCACGGAAGAGCAATACACCAATGCTGCCATCACAGCTGGTGTGGAGGATGCGACGATTATGGTGGCTAGTATCCGTCCGGTTACGGGGGAAAGTGCGCTAACAGGAATTTATAAGGCGTTTGATGTCAATGGTGAGGATCTGGATCAGGATCGCATGGAAGTAGCTCAGGAAGAGCTGGAAACAACCAATCAGATTGCTCAGGAAAATGCGGATGATGAAGAATTTGAATCGACCCGCCTAGATCAGGCGATGGTTGAAATCAAACAACAGCTGGCAGAACTACGAGAACGCCAGGGCGAACTGGCTACACGCGAAGAGATCGAAGAAATCATTAATAATGCTTTGGCCAATAATGACTTGCAGACGCTAATATCTCAAGATCAAATCGACCGGCTATTGGCATTCTTCGAGCGTTACCAGCAGACGGGAGCAATCGATTCAGATCAGGTCAGACAGCAGCTGGAACAGCTGTCCGGAAACCTGCGCGACCGTTTCGGCGATGCTTGGCAGCAGGCTGAAGACAGCGGCCTCATTGATCAGGTCGGCAATTTCTTCCGTCAGTTATGGGAAGCCATTCGAGGACTCTTCAACTGAGGAAATAGAAAAGAGCAGCAGGTTAAAGTCTCTGCTTGTAAAAAACCGCCGGTCTCCTTAAGGAGACCGGCGGTTTTTCTATAGAAAGGCTTTAGGCTAAGTTGACCAAGAAGTATTTCTTTTTCCCTTTTCGGACAATGATGAAGCGGTTGTCGTAGCTGTCAGCTTCACTGACTGTATGCTCCACATCTTTGATCTGGATTCCTTTCAGTCTAATAGCGCCATTTTTGATGTCTTCGCGGGCTTGCCGCCTGGACGGTTCGATGCCGGTCAAATCGACTAGGAATTCGACCAGGTTGTGTTCACCTTTGGCCGCTTCGGATGACGGAACATCTTTGAAAGTCGAAGCAATCTGGTCTGCAGTCAACTGCTGTATGTCGCCTGAGAACAGGGCCTGGGAAATCATAATGGCCTCGTCGAGTGCCTCCTGGCTGTGAACAAAGCGGGTCATTTCTTCTGCCAAAGCTTTTTGAGCTGCACGTTTGTGTGGCTCATTTTTGACCTGTTCTTCTAGAGCATCGATTTCATCTTTAGACAAGAAAGTAAAGTATTTAAGGTATTTGACGACATCACGGTCATCCTGGTTGAACCAGAACTGGTAAAACTCATAGGGAGTCGTCTTTTCCGGATCCAGCCAGATAGCTCCGTCTGCCGATTTACCAAATTTGCTGCCGTCTGCCTTGAGAAGCAGTGGGATGGTGAGGCCGAAAGCTTTGGCTGCTGAGCCTTCTTTTTTACGGATAAGGTCCAGGCCGGCAGTAATATTGCCCCACTGATCAGATCCGCCGATTTGCAGCTGTACCTCTTCATTTTGGAAAAGGTGCAGGAAGTCGACCGACTGGATGATCTGGTAGCTGAATTCTGTAAAGGAAATGCCCGTATCCAGACGGCTAGAGACGACATCCTTGGCCAGCATAGTATTGATGTTGAACTCCTTACCGTAATCCCGCAGAAAGTCGAGAAAAGACAAGCCACTCAGCCAGTCATAGTTGTTGACCAGCCTGATGCCGGACTCGTCCGAACCGGCTTGAAACAGTTTACGCATCTGCTTGCTCAGTTTATCGGCATTAGCTTGGATCTGATCCATGGTCTGCAGGACGCGTTCAGAATGACGTCCGCTTGGATCACCAATCGAGCCGGTCCCGCCGCCAATCAAAATGACCGGTTTGTGGCCGGCTAGCTGGAAGCGTTTCAGGATCATGAAAGGGATTAAGTGTCCCACGTGCATGCTGTCGCCTGACGGATCAATCCCACAGTATAAGGCAACACTCTTTTCCTGAGTCAGTGCCTTTAATCCTTCTTCGTCTGTCTGCTGGTTGATGGCTCCGCGCCACTCCAGTTCATCTAATATATTCATGCTGATTCTCCTTTTTTATTTGTCTCTTTGGCCGTGCACACCTTAGTGGTTGAGGTTGCAGCAGGACAACGTCTGCTGTAAACCCTATGACGCTTAGCTTGCATAAAAAAAGACCCGCAGAAAGCTGTGCTTTCTGTCGGGACGAACAGTGCCGTGGTACCACCCAAATTAAAGCAGTAAAACTGCTTCGCTTATACCCATAACGCCGGGTCGCGCCTGTGAAGGCAGCTCCAAGGTGTAATTCGTCTTGTCTGATCATACAGGTTTTCACCAGCCACCTGCTCTCTATAAATAAATCAGCCAGACTACTGCGCCTGTTCATCACTCTGTTATTATATCCGTCATTATAAGTGACGCGTAGATAATAGTCAAACACAATCAAAATGTCAGCTTTCCCAAATGTCGTCTATCTGATTAAGGCTTTTGAAGTCCCCGGGTGGAAATAAATAACGCTTATCTGTGTCACTTCTTTATCGGTGTGATAATATATACATATGCATTACACGAAAGGATGATTGAGTTTGGTTAAAAAGAGAAAAGAGACATTTAAACTTGAAACACATCCTCAAGCACCTGAGGAATCGGTGATCAGATGGGAAAACTACCGGTTCACTGTCCTTACACCGGCAATGATCCGTCTGGAGTATCATCCGGATGGCTTATTTGAAGATGAAGCGACTCAGACAATTCTGAACCGGAATTTTCCGACACCTGACTTCGATTTGAAAGATACAGACGAATATATTGAAATCATCACTTCTCATGTCCACCTGATGTTTTATAAGGAAGAGGGCGGCTTTACCAAACATAATCTAAATATAGAAGCAATCGGTAATTACAGCCTGTATCACAGCACCTGGTATTTTGGCGATCGTCCTGATACTCTCAAAGGGACAGCCCGTACCCTTGACTTTGTAGATGGATCGATTGAACTGAATGAAGGTCTGATGAGCAAGAACGGCTACGCCGTTATTGATGACAGCCAGTCCATGACGCTTACGGAAGACGGTTGGGTAGAGAAACGCGAAAGTGACCGTGAACTGACCGATATGTACTTCTTGGGTTACGGAAGGGACTATTTGGGTACGTTGAAAGACTATCACTACCTGACCGGAAAGACTCCCCTGCTGCCGCGCTATGCACTGGGGAACTGGTGGAGCCGGTATTATGCGTACTCCCAGTCAGGCTATATTGAACTGATGACTGAATTTGAAAAAAGAGGGATTCCACTTTCTGTTGCTGTAATCGACATGGACTGGCATGTGACTGATGTGCCATCTGAATACGGTTCTGGTTGGACCGGCTATACGTGGAACAAGGAGCTGTTTCCCGAGCCGGAAGGATTTCTGCAGTGGCTAAGCGATCACGGTTTGCGGACAACGCTCAATCTGCACCCGGCGAATGGTGTGCAGCCTTATGAAGAAATGTATGAACCGATGGCCAAGGAACTAGGCGTCGATTATGAAAATGATGATCCAATCGAATTTGATATTGCTAATCCGGACTTTCTGGATGCCTACTTCAAGTACCTGCATCATCCACACGAAGAGTCGGGTGTAGATTTCTGGTGGATTGACTGGCAGCAGGGAAGTGTCACAAAAGTGGAAGGTCTGGATCCTTTGTGGATGTTGAACCACTATCATTTCCTGGACCACGGCCGAAATGGCAATCGTCCATTGATTTTTTCTCGCTATGCAGGACTAGGATCTCATCGTTATCCAATTGGCTTTTCAGGAGATACGGCAGCGACCTGGGATTCGCTTGATTTCCAGCCTTACTTTACATCGACAGCTTCCAATGTTGGCTACAGCTGGTGGAGTCATGATATCGGCGGGCACATGGGGGGCGTCAAGGACAATGAGCTGTTTGTCCGCTGGGTCCAGTTTGGTGTTTTCTCGCCGATTCACCGTTTGCACAGTCAAGACGGGGAATTTAGCGGCAAGGCGCCATGGCGGTACGGACAGAAGGCTGAACGCATTGTAACAGATTTCATGCGCCTGAGACATCGGATGATTCCTTACCTTTATACGATGAATGTGCTCAATCATGTGGATGATTATCCACTTGTCCGTCCGATGTATTATCATTATCCGTGGAAAGAAGAAGCCTATGATGTGCCGAATCAGTATTATTTTGGTACTCAAATGATTGTTGCACCCATCACTTCACCGACAATAACCGACTTGCGTCTGGGTAAAGTCAAAGTCTGGTTGCCTGAAGGCAAGTGGTATGACTTTTTCAATAACCGACTGTATGAAGGAGACCGGATGATTGATGTTTTCCGTCCGCTGTCGACTTTCCCGGTCTTTGTAAAAGCTGGGGGGATCTTGCCGCTTGACCAGAACCACCGTAATCATACTGACAATCCTGCAGCGATGGAAATTAAGGTATATGCTGGAGAAGACGGCAGCTTCTCTCTTTATGAAGATGACGGACTGGGGCAGGGAAGCGAGCAAGTCACAACTAAACTGTCCTTTAAATGGAATGAATATGTTGATCAGTGGGCTGTTTTGCATATCCAGGCTCCGGAAGGCAATACCGATGTTCTGCCTGACAAGCGCCAGTTCAACCTGTCTCTGGTCGGCTTTAAGTGTCAGGATATGCCTGAAGTATACGCTAATGATCAAATCCTGGACTATGAGATTTCAAAAGACGGCAAGGAGACCCGGCTTGTCATTCCTGAACAGCCGATTGACACGACGTACACTATTAATTTTAAAGGTGTAAAAGTGAAGAAAAATGACATGCATGCAGAACTTTTCAGCTTTCTTGACCGGGCACAGTTGCCAGCCAGTCTGAAAGAGAAGGTTTATCATACAATCGTCAAAGGGAAGACCAGTGCCCGTGTGATCAGTGCCCTCTTGGCACTGGATCTGGATCCGGATCTGATGGATGCTATCAGTGAAATCGTCTGGGCAAACCCTGATGACGTAGCCTGACAGTTGATGTCAACCGACTAACTGAATAACAGAAAAGGGGAAGAATAAAAATTGCGTTCATCGGCTTATATGCCGATGAACCCGGTTTGGATTTCTTTCCTTTTTCATATATGCAAGAAGCGAATCATGATACAATAACAAATATGTGGAAAAGAGTGTGAGCAGTTTACATGACAAAAATAGTGTTTTTTGACATTGACGGAACATTGGTAACAAAATATAATACGATCCCACAGTCTACCAAAGAAGCAATCCGCAAACTCAAGACTAACGGACACATCCCGGTTATTGCAACCGGCAGAGCACCGCTTCTTATCGAAGAAATCCGAAAGGAACTTGAAATTGACAGCTACATTGCAATGAACGGCCAGCTGGTCGTGCATAAAGGCGATGTGATTTTTCATAACCCGATTGACAAGCAGACGGTCGACCGGCTGACGGCCAAGGCTGTTGAGCGCAGTAATGGAATTATTTTGTGTGGGGGCAAGGATATTTATAGCAACTCAATCGTTTCCTTGGCCAAGCGTAGCTCAGTATGGACAATCCTTAAGGGGATCGGGAAAATCGTACCCGGTCATATGCAGCTGTCTCTATTCAAACGGCTAATCCGCAAGCCACCTAATCCCAATAAATATGCCGGGAAGCCGATTTATCAGGTGATACTGGAAACAACGATAGACGAAGAGAAAGCTTACAAAGAAGAATTCAAAGATCTGCATTTTGCCCGGTCCAATACTTATACCGTGGACGTCATCAGCCAAGGGATTTCCAAGGCAGTCGGGATTCAGAAGTTTCTGGAAGTTAACGGCTATGAGCAGAGCCAGACTTTTGGTTTCGGGGACAGTCCCAATGATCTGGAAATGCTGCAGTATGTTGAAGTGGGAGTCGCCATGGGCAACGGCTGGGATGAAATCAAGGAAATTGCTGATCATGTCGCTGAATCTGTGCATGAGGATGGCATTCACAAGGCACTTAAGCATTTTAATATCATCTGAGAAGGAAGCTGAACTTTTTAGACTATTCAAGCTGTGCTATAATAAGGCAGTATGACTTTCGCTTTTAAAGAGTGAATGAGCGAGCAAATGACAAAAGGAGGACATGCAGTTGTCTGAAGCAAATGCATTTTATATAACTACCCCTATTTATTACCCAAGTGGAAACCTGCATATCGGCAATGCGTATACAACCATTGCCTGTGATGTGCTGGCCAGGTACAAGCGCCTGAAAGGGTTCGATACTTTTTACCTGACTGGGACAGACGAGCATGGTCAGAAGATTGAGAAGAAAGCGCTCGAAAAAAATCAGACACCGCAGCAGTATGTCGATGAAATGGCGGAAGGGATCCAGTCGCTCTGGAAAACGCTGGATATCTCTAATGACCAGTTTATCCGGACAACGCAGCCGGAACACAAAACGGTTGTAGCTAAAATATTTGAAAAGCTTCTGGATCAGGGAGATATCTATCTCGGAGACTATGCCGGCTGGTATTCAGTTTCCGATGAAGAATTCTTTACGGAGACCCAGCTGACAGAGGTCTTTAAAGATGCTGACGGCAATATTACTGGCGGGATCGCACCGAGTGGACATGAAGTCGAATGGGTCAAGGAAGAATCTTACTTTTTCCGCATGAGCAAATATGCAGATCGCCTGCTGCAGTACTATGAGGAGCATCCGGAATTTATTCAGCCCGAGTCCCGTAAAAAAGAAATGGTCAATAACTTTATCAAGCCGGGACTGGAAGATCTGGCAGTCTCCCGGACGACCTTTGACTGGGGCGTATCAGTCCCGTCTAATCCCAAGCACGTAGTCTATGTCTGGATAGACGCTTTGACCAACTACATTACGGCTCTAGGTTATGATCCTGACCTAGGAGGCTTTGACCAGCAGCCGGAGGCTTTCAGAAAATACTGGCCGGCCGATGTGCACATGGTTGGTAAGGAAATCGTCCGCTTCCATACTATCTACTGGCCGATTCTGCTGATGGCTTTAGATCTTCCATTGCCTGAGCAGGTTTTTGGCCATGGCTGGCTGCTGATGAAAGACGGAAAAATGTCTAAATCCAAAGGGAATGTCATTTATCCTGAAAAACTGGTTGAGCGTTACGGCGTCGACGCGGTTCGCTACTATCTAATGAGAGAAGTAACGTTCGGCAGTGACGGTGTCTTTACCCCTGAGGATTTTGTATCTCGGATCAATTATGATCTGGCGAATGACCTGGGTAATCTGCTCAACCGTACGGTTGCTATGATGAACAAGTATTTCAAGGGAGACATTCCTGAATACAAGGGAGATGTCACGGCTTTTGACGAGTCGCTCAGGCTACAGGCACTGGAAACAGTCACTGAGTACGAGCAGAATATGGAGCAGATGCAGTTCAGTTCCGCTCTTCAGTCAGTCTGGAAACTCGTTTCCCGTACAAACAAGTATATCGATGAAACCACGCCTTGGATGCTAGCGAAGGATGAAGACAATAAAGAACAGCTGCAGAGCGTTATGCTTCATCTCGCAGAAAGTCTGCGGGTTGTGGCAGTCTTGCTTCAGCCGATCCTGCTGCATACAGCAACGGCTATGGCTGATCAGCTTGGCTTAGAGGCAGGTGATTTGTCCTTCGACAAGGTGACATTTGGCCAGTTCCCTGAAAATCGCAAGGTTGCGTCCAAAGGGCAGCCGATTTTCCCCCGCCTAGATGTGAAAGCTGAAGTGGCAGAGATTCAAAGCTGGATGGCCGATACACAGGGCAGTGCCAGTGAAGAAGCTGAAGAGGTCAGTTTTGATCCTGAAGATACAGAGCTGACATCGGTAAAGGATAAAGCCATTAAATACGATGATTTTGATAAAATAGAGCTGAAGGTTGCTGAAGTTATATCTGTCAGCAAAGTCGAGAATGCAGATAAACTATTGAAATTCCGTCTGGATGCTGGAGATGTCGGCGGACACCGTCAAATCCTGTCGGGCGTTGCGGCCTTTTATCCGGAACCTGATGAGCTAGTCGGCAAAAAAGTCGTCATTGTCGCCAACCTTAAACCGAGAAAAATGCGTGGTGAAATCAGCCAAGGCATGATCCTGTCGGCTGAAGATACAGAAGGTCATTTGTCGATTGTTGAAGCACCACAGGGGATGCCTAATGGATCGGGTATTGCTTAAGCTGCCTGTTTGTCTGATTCCAATAAGGAGAGAGCGTTCATCGTTCTTTCTTTATTGGAATTTTTTTAACCGATAGTGTATTCTGAACAGGATGAAGCAGGCAAAGATACAGGAAAGGAACATTCAAGCATGTTATTTGATACGCATACACATATAAACGTAAATAAGTTCAAGGGAGAAGAGGATGAGGTCATTGCGCGTGCTCAAGCTAGTGGAGTAAGCCGGATGGCTCTGGTTGGCTTTGATCATCCAACGATTGATAAGGCCTTTGAGCTGGCACACGCCCATGAGGGGCTGTATACAATCATTGGCTGGCACCCGACAGAAGCAGGAAGCTATACGGATAAGATTGAAGCAGAACTGAGGGAGCAGTTATCGGATGAAACGGTCGTGGCAATGGGAGAAATGGGACTGGATTATTACTGGGATACGGCACCTAAGTCTGTCCAGCAGGATGTTTTCCGTCGTCAGATTCGAGTAGCTAAAGAATTGAAGCTTCCCATCAGTATCCATAACCGGGATGCGACAGAAGATACCTACAAAATTTTGAAAGAAGAGCACGCCGGGGATACAGGCGGCATCATGCACAGCTTCAATCTGGATACCTACTGGATGGAGAAGTTTCTGGACCTGAATATGCATGTATCATTTAGTGGGGTCGTAACCTTTAAAAATGCCCAGGAAGTGAAAGAAGCAGCCTGTCGAGCTCCGGAAGATCGGCTGCTGATCGAGACAGACGCGCCTTACCTAGCACCCATGCCTAACCGCGGCAAACGAAATGAACCGGCCTACGTCAAGTATGTCGCAGAAGAAATTGCCCGACTGAAAGACCAGTCTTACGAAGCAGTAGCCAAGCAGACAACAGCCAACGCCCTGAAACTGTTCGGGCTGAAGGAGTAAAAGGAATGGAGAAAATTAAAGAAGTCATTGTTGTTGAGGGCAAGGATGACACCAGGCGGCTGGCTTTAGCAGTTGAATGTGACACAATTGAAACAAACGGTTCTGCCATCGACCAGGCGATACTGGATCAGGTTCAACGGGCACAGGAAGAACGGGGTGTGATCGTATTTACAGATCCGGATGGCCCAGGCGAACAGATCCGGAAAATCATTTCCCGGGCTGTTCCGGGTGTAAAACACGCTTTTCTCACAAAAGAGGAAGCCCGTCGAATCAACCGCACTAAGGAAAGTATCGGAATCGAACATGCCTCACCGGCGGTGATTTGTCAGGCACTGAGCCGTGTTTCGGAAGAAAAGCTTGATCAGGAGCCGACAGTTAGTAAGGCTTTTCTAATTCGTCAAGGCCTGATTGGCACACCGAAAGCAGCGGCCCTTAGAGAACAGCTGGGGAACCAGCTGCGTATCGGCTATACTAATGGCAAGCAGCTGGAGAAAAGGCTGAATATGTTTGGAATCAGTGAAAAAGAAGTCAGTAAGGCTATGACTCAAATTAGAAAGGAAACACCACATGACAGGCTATAAAGACATCGCAACACCTCTACGTACCAAGGAAATCCTGAACAAATACGGCTTATCAGCCAAGAAAAGTCTGGGACAAAATTTTATTATCGATACCAATATACTGGAAAAGATTGTTTTAGCTGGTCAAATCAGCGCGCGTACGACCGTTATCGAGGTCGGTCCTGGTATTGGTGCGCTGACTGAACAACTGGCGAAAAAAGCCGGAAAAGTTCTCGCATTTGAAATCGACGATCGCCTTCTCCCAGTACTAAAGGATACACTCTCACCCTATGATAATATTGAGATAATTCATTCAGATGTACTCAAAGTGGATCTGCCAGCTTTTGCAGAGAAGCATCTGGCAGAAGCAGAAGAAGTGGTTCTGGTGGCGAACTTACCTTATTATATTACCACGCCCATCATTATGAACTTTCTGGAAGCGGGCCTGGCTATCGACCGGATGGTTCTGATGATGCAAAAAGAAGTGGCCAGCCGTATATCTGCTCAGCCAGGAACCAAAGCATACGGGTCGCTTTCCGTCGCGGTTCAGTATTACATGGATGCAGAAGTCGCTTTTTCAGTACCTAAAACAGTTTTCATGCCTCAACCGAATGTAGAATCTGCCATTATCCGCTTACGTGAAAAGCAAAGCAAACCTGTTGAGCTTTCAGATGAAGCTTTCTTTTTCAGACTTGTTCGCTCTGCTTTTGTCCAGAGACGCAAGACCTTATGGAACAACCTCTTGGTCGCCTTCGGCAAGGAAGAGCAGACGAAAACACTTCTTGAACAGGCGCTCACAGAGGCGGATATCGATCCTAAACGTCGGGGAGAGACCCTTGCGATTGAAGAGTTTGCTGCTTTGGCCAATATACTTGTCGCACTGAATGTGTCTTTCAAGGACCGGTAAGCAGTAATTAAAACCCTATGGACTAAGCCCGAAAGAGTTACTGTTGGCTGAAAAGTCATGAGTCGTCCGGAAAATGGCTAATAAGCCTGAAGCCCCAGCAGATTACACTGATTTGACACGACCAGAACCGGATGATACCGGCGGAGGCATCGGGAGGGGAGTCAGAACAGTCAGATGCCGTAAAATATTGATAGGGTCTGTAAGCCGTTCTGTAACAGCCCTCTACTTTTTGACTCCGTTTAGGCACCAGTATCCAAAATGGAGTTTTTATACGGAAGGAAGATATTTATGAAAACACGATCACTCGTCTTTACTGCTTTGTGCATCGCCATTGGCTACATTGGAAGCAGTCTGATTATTATCCCGCTTGGTTTTGTTCGTGCGGCTCCTTTTCAGCACTTCATGAACATTATCGTCAGCTTTTTGCTTGGTCCTTGGTACAGCATGGCTCAGGCTTTTGGAGTCTCATTGCTCAGAAATATGACCGGTACGGGCTCACTTCTGGCTTTCCCGGGAAGTATGATTGGGGCTTTTCTGTCCGGCTATCTTTTCAAAAAAAGCAGAAAATTTTCTCTTCTTGCCTTAGGTGAAATAATAGGAAGCGGACTTTTCGGTGCCTTGGCAAGCTATCCTTTGGCACGTCTGTTTTTAAGTCCAGATGCTGCCTTATTCGGCTTTGTCCCAGTCTTTTTTTTCAGCGCACTTTTAGGGGCTCTGGGAGGCATTACCCTAGCTTATCAGCTCAAAGACCGCCAGGCATTCAGCCGTCTGCTTGAAGACAAGCACAAATCGTAAAAGCTGTTATATAATAACGGTTGAAACACGAACGTTGCTTTTTTGAGCCTTAATGTATGATGAGGATGAACAAGAGGGATAACTATGTCATTCTTTTCGTTGCAGCGTTTTTAAAGCTTATTTTCTTTTAATCTTTACAGAAAATCCTATCTTTCTTTACAAATCAAGGTTTGAATTTTCGGGTTTTTGTGTTATAGTATATGTAACACTTTGTGAGGTGAATCGAAAATGCCAACTACTTTAGCGAGCATCAAGAAAACCTTGGACAGTCAAATCGGAAACGAGATCAGGCTGATTGCCCAAGTCGGAAGAAAGAAGACGACAGAACGCAAAGGAATACTGACTGAAACTTATCCCGCTGTTTTTATCGTGGAACTGGATCAGGAAGAGAATGCAGTGGAAAGAGTGTCATACAGCTACACTGATGTACTGACAAACTCAGTGGCAATCATGTTTGATGAGGAAAAAGAAGCAGTAATGAACTAAAATATCGGCCGGTAGTATAATGTCACATTATGCTACTTTTTTTATGCGCTCAAAACTGGATAAATTAAACGTGTTAAGTCTGCTCTCATTAACATGACAGTTTTGGCAGGGGTTATCTTTTTTAATCTGGCTAATCTGTTTTAAAATAAAGACACATTTCAAGGCAAAGGAGGAGAGCGATGGAAGTTTACGAGAAAGACTCAGCTAAAGTCAATGTCTGTCTGAATGTTTTAGGAAAAAGAACAGACAATTTTTATGAAATGGAAATGCTTATGACTCCGGTCGACTTAGCTGACTTGCTGAGGCAGTCATCTGATGTCAGTTGTGGAGCAGACATATATATTGAAAAGAATATACCTATTGCTGCAGGACTCGGAGACGGAAGTAGTGAACGGCTTGAAGGGGTTTTGTGAGGAAGTTTATCTGGTCCGCACAATATAAGAACTCAAGAATGTAAAGTCGACTTAGAGGTCCGACTTTTTTTGTAGGGCTCATGGGTCTAGAAACGCCGAGTGCAAGTCAGGATACAGTTTTAGCAGAGCAAAACTGATTTTTTAGACTTTGCTGTTGACAAGGCAAGCCGGGGCATGGTTTAATGTAAACCGTAAAGATTACGATTTGTATCGAAAAGTAATGGAGGAGATAGTAATGAATAGCAAATGGATCAAGTTATCAAGCGTAGCCCTGCTTAGCCTGTACTTAGCAGCATGTGATGCAGCAGAAGAAGAAACAGCGGATGAGGAAACTGTAGAGGTAGTGGATGACTCTTCAGAAGCGGACGACCATGATCATGACGACGAAGATCACGACCATGATCATGACGACGAAGATCACGACCACGATCATGACGACGAAGATCACGACCACGATCATGACGATGAAGATCACGACCACGATCACGACGACGAAGATCATGACCATGATCATGCGCACGGCGAGGCTGATGTGCAGGAAACTGTTGAAATCGAAGGAATCTCTCACCACTATCATACAGGTGAACTAGTTGAGTGGACTGCTGTCATTGAAGATGACAATGGATATGATGACTGGCACTGGTACATGAGAGCGGATGACTCTGCGGACTGGGAAATGATTTCCGGACAGCATAGCGAAGAACTGGTCTTTGAAGCACCAGAAGAATCAATGGAAATTAAAGCAGTACTATATGATGATGCACATGATGCCTTTGCCCAGTCAGCAGCCGTTGAATTGGAAGTAGACAATCATTAAGCATTTGTTTGGGAAGCGGCGACTAGGTTCGCCGCTTTTTTGCAGGCTGAGAGAGGCTTGACAAAAGAGCCACAGACGTGGTAGTTTATCTGTCGTAATGATTACGATTTACAGAGCACAAATAATAGCGAAAAGATAAGAGGACGTATTAAAAGGAGTTTATGGTCATGAAAAAAAGAATAGGATGGCTTCTGCTGCTGATAGCGTCAGCTTCAGTTGCAAGTGCATGCGCAGATACAGCAGATGAAGGGGGCAATGAGAACCAGCTGAATATTGTCACTTCTTTTTATCCGGTTTATGAATTTACTCAGCAGGTTGCCGGAGAACGTGCTGACGTATCGTTGATGGTCGGAAGCGGGGCGGATCCGCATACTTATGAGCCAAGTGCTAGAGACGTTACGGCGGTCAGCAATGCGGATATGTTCGCCTTCTCCAGTGAAGATATGGAGTTCTGGGCAGAGAGCCTACTGAATACAGTCGAGAATGATGAGCTGACCGTTGTCAGACTGGCTGACGGACTGGAAAGTGCTGATCACCGGGAGGCACCGGCTGCTGGCGAGCGTCTGGATGTGTCAGAAGTGGAGCCAGTCAGTAATGAACCTGAAAACGTCACAGTGATCGGCGTAGCCGGCCATTATCATACGGGGGATACGGTGACCTTAAGAGCACAGAATGAAGAAGCCGGGAACTGGGAATGGCACGTCAAGGAGCCTTCCGGGAACTGGGAGCTGATGAGTGAACTCACAGACGACCGGTTTGAAAAGGTGTCTGACGGAGAAGACTTTTTTGTCCAGGCTGTGGCTTTGGATGCGGCAGGAGAACCCGTTGGACAGTCCGAAATCGCTCATATCCACATTGATGACCACGAAGGAGAAGATCCGCATATCTGGCTGGATCCCGTTCTTGCTCAGGACCAGGTCCGCATGATTGAAGAAGCGCTGGTCGAAATCGATCCGGAACATGAGTCATATTATTCAGAGAATGCGGAGCGCTTCATTGCTGAACTGCAGGCCCTACATGAGGACTTTGAATCAACCTTTGCAGAAGCTGAAAACCGGACCTTTGTTGTCCAGCATCAGGCTTTTGGCTATATTGCAGCCCGGTATAATCTAGAGCAAGTAGCTATTGGAGGACTGTCGACAGAAGTGGAGCCCAGCCCATCCCGTATAGCTGAAATTAACCAGATTGTCGAAGATACAGGCGTGCCTGTAATTTTCTATCAGCAAGGGGCTAATTCATCTATTGCTCAGACCGTAGCTAACGAAACGGGAACAGAAACAGCTGTACTGCACGACTTGGAAACACTGTCAGAAGAGCTTCAGGCCAATGATTTAGGTTATATTGAGGCCATGCGCGAGAATCTTGAAGCCTTGCAGCAAAGTATCTACTAAGACAAAAAACAGGAGTGCCCTAACATGGCACTCTTTTCGTCTGTTTGTAGACTGAGGGGTGGTATTCCGGTTGAAATCGGTTATAATAAAGTGATGATAGTTTAGAAAGGTCGATAAAACATGCAGTACATCAAAGTAGATGATCTTGCGTTTCACTATGAAGATGAACCGGTGCTAGAAAACATATCTTTCGAAGTCAATTCGGGAGATTTTGTCATGCTTACTGGAGAAAATGGGGCAGCCAAAACGACGCTGCTTAGAAATATATTGGGTCTACTAAAGCCTTCACGGGGATCCGTCTCGCTTTCCAGAGAAAATCGCTGGGGGACAGACCTGGTTGTTGGCTACGTACCGCAGCAAGTGTCTTCTTTCAATGCCGGCTTTCCCAGCACCGTTTTGGAACTGGTCCAGTCCGGACGCTATCCGCGAGGCAAGTGGTTTAAAAAGTTAGATAAGGAAGACAAGGAACATGTTCGGAGATCTTTGGAGTCGGTCGGCATGTGGGACATGCGCCACAAAAAAATTGGTGAATTGTCCGGCGGTCAGAAACAGCGGATTTCTCTGGCCAGAGTTTTTGCTACCGATCCGGATTTGTTTGTACTCGACGAACCGACGACGGGTATGGATATTCATTCCAGAGAGGAATTTTACAAATTACTCAAACATAACAGCGAAGAGCACGGGAAAGGGATTTTGATGGTCACCCACGACCATGAGGAACTCCGTCACTATGCCAATAAGCATATTGAATTAATCAGAAAGGAGGATTCGCCGTGGAGATGTTTTTCTATGGATTCATGCAAAGAGCCTTCCAAGCATCATTCCTCATCTCGCTAATTGCACCTATCCTCGGGTTGTTTCTGATTTTAAGACGTCAGTCACTGATGGCAGATACGCTGTCGCATGTGTCACTGGCAGGAGTGGCTTTAGGTTTGCTTCTCGGTGTCGATCCGACCTGGACAAATATTTTGGTTGTGGGGATTGTGGCAGTTTTACTGGAGTACTTGAGAATGGTTTACCGGACTTATTCGGAGATTTCCATAGCCATGCTGATGTCCGGTGGAATGGCTGTAGCCCTAGTGCTGATGAGTTTGAACGAGAGTGGAGCGAACATGAGCATCAACCAGTTTCTATTCGGCTCCATCGTAACTATAAGTCAGCAGCAAATCTGGCTGCTGCTTATGCTGACAGTAGCCATCGGCTTGCTGTACATTATTTTTAGAAAGCCGATGTACATTCTTACTTTTGATGAAGATACGGCCTTTACAGCGGGTCTGCCGGTCAAGACCATGTCGATTCTGTTCAATGTGCTGACGGGCGTGACAATTGCTGTCGTGATGCCGATCGTTGGAGCTCTGCTGGTATCGGCAATCATTGTCCTTCCGGCAGCCATTTCAATGCGCTTGAGTAAAAGCTTCAATGGCGTGATCCTAATTGGGATTATCATTGCCATTGTCGGCATGCTGAGCGGACTGATAGGCTCATATCAGTACGGCACGCCGCCTGGTGCATCCATCACTTTAATTTTTATCAGTATTTTTGCTTTGACATCTCTAGGGAAAAAGCTTTTTTCTAGAGTGAGGCAGGAACGTCTAAATGGACGACGAGACCTTACAGGAGATATTTCACAAACAAAATAAATTGGCGAAAACCTCAAGAGCAGTCAGATGCTTTTGAGGTTTTTTGTACTATTCCTGTCACTTTAGTTATCAAAAATAGTTTTGCCGGCATAGAAGGTTTGTTGATTATCTAAGCAGGTGATAAACTGAAGAAAGATCAGGCAGATACGTTCAAATTATGAAAGGGTGAGGGGATGTCAAGCCTGCTGGAAGATTTGGTTATTAATGTGAGCCTGGTCATCTCGCTGATTTTTATATTTATGCATTTCAGATGGAGGAATGATGAAAGCCGGCTGCCGGGTTGGAGCAAAATGCTTCTGGACGGCCTGAGTGGAGGGATCATGGGAGTAATTCTGATGCGTTTTTCTATTGAACTTGCCGGTGAGACCATAGCAGATTTCCGCCATCTGCCCATTATTCTGATGGTTCTGTTTGTTGGTCGCCGTCAAGCCCTGATCAGCACGGCATTAATTGGAGCAGGACGTTTTCTTTACAGCGTGGATACTATGGCCTACGTGGCACTGGCAGCCGTTGCTGTTTTGTACATCGGACTGGTGAGTATCGATGCCCTTATGAAAGACCATAGCGGGCTGGCAATCAAATCGTCAGTGATGATTCTTTATGCAACGTTTTTGTATACAGTGGTGTTTATATTCCGGGTACAATGGCTGACTCTCTACTATCCGCTGTATGTCGTTTACTGGATTGTTTCGCTTTCGGGCGGTTTGTTTGCTGTGTTTTTTATGAACTATATTCGTGCAACAGAGTATTTGCTCAGAAAGTATCAGATAGAAGCTTCTGTGGACTACCTGACCGGACTGAAAAATGTCCGAACCTTTAATCAAACCTTCAGTCAGCTGAAAAGGCAGATTGGTCCTGAAAGAAAAGAATTGTCTTTAATCATGATTGACATCGACCACTTCAAGTCAATCAACGACCGCTACGGCCATGCGGCAGGGGACTTCATTCTGATTGAACTGGCCGGTCTGCTCCAGTCAGCCTTTGGCAAGCAAGCTCATGTGTTTCGAAAGGGTGGAGAAGAATTTGTTGTTCTGCTGGCAGACAAGACTCTGGAAGAGACGTGGGTGCTGACGGAAGCCTGCCGGGCCAAAGTCGAACAGCATGCTTTCGGAATCAATGATCAGACAGAGATCTATACATCCATTTCAGCAGGGATCAGTCAATATCCTCTGACAGTAGCCGAATTGGACCAGTTGATGCCTTTAGCAGATAAGAAACTCTACCGAGCTAAACAGAAGGGCCGAAACGTCGTCTGCTGAGACGGCGTTTTTTCGGAAAACCTAGTGTCATGGGCCTGTCATGAAAATAATTTTTCGTTCACGGTCAAACTCTGGTAAAATGGGATTTAAGAGAGAAAAGATAGAATAAATAGAAGAAACAGATAAGGTTGAGGTGAAACGGAATGAAAAAAGTACTGGTAGCTAACAGAGGCGAAATCGCCATTCGCATATTTCGGGCACTGCATGAACTGAACATAAGCACCGTCGGTATCTATGCCCAAGAAGATGAAGCGAGTGTGCATCGTTTCAAGGCAGATGAGGCCTATCTTGTGGGGAAGGGCAAGAAGCCGATTGATGCCTATCTGGATATTGAAAGCATTATTGATATTGCAAAAGACTCAGGTGCCGAAGCCATCCATCCGGGCTACGGTTTTTTATCTGAAAATCTGACCTTTGCGCAGCGCTGTGAAGAAGAAGGCATTACCTTCATAGGACCGGAGTCCAGACACCTGGATGTATTTGGAGACAAGCTTAAAGCTAAAGAAGTAGCCAAGGAAGCCGGGATTCCAACGATTCCTGGAACAGATGGGCCGGTCGAAACAGTTGAAGAGGTCAAGGCCTTTGGAGCAGCTTATGGCTATCCGATTATGATGAAAGCTGCACTCGGCGGAGGCGGACGCGGTATGCGTGTCGCCCATACCGAAGAGGAAGCTCAGGAAGGCTTTGAACGGGCCAGAAGTGAGGCGAAAGCCGCTTTTGGACGGGCAGATATTTATGTTGAACGCTATGTAGCCAACCCCAAGCATATCGAAGTCCAGATCCTGGGAGACACCCATGGAAATATCGTCCACCTCTACGAACGGGACTGCTCAGTCCAGCGTCGACATCAGAAAGTAGTAGAAGTCGCTCCCTGTGTTGATTTAGACCCGGCTATCCGGGAAGAACTGTGTGAAACAGCTGTTCGTCTGATGAAGCATGTGGATTATGTCAATGCCGGGACAGTCGAATTTCTGCTGGAAGACGGTGAATTTTTCTTCATCGAAGTCAATCCACGGGTTCAAGTAGAGCATACCATCACCGAGATGGTGACGGGAATCGATATTGTTCAAAGTCAGATTCTTATTGCTCAGGGCAAGCATCTGTTTGACGAGGTCGGCCTGCCGGAGCAGGCAGATATTCAGTTGAACGGAGCTGCGATTCAGTGCCGGATCACAACAGAAGATCCTGCGAACAACTTCCTGCCGGATACAGGGAAGATCAATACTTACCGGTCACCAGGAGGTTTTGGGATCCGTTTGGACGCAGGAAATGGCTTCCAGGGATCTGTCGTCACTCCTTTCTTTGACTCGCTGCTGGTCAAGCTGTCTGTACAGGCTCTGACGTATGAAAAAGCAGTTCAGAAGATGACTCGTTCCCTGATTGAATTCAGGATCAGAGGCGTCAAAACCAATATTCCTTTCTTGATCAATGTGCTGAAGCACCCGGTATTTTCATCAGGCAAGGCATCGACACGCTTTATCGATGAGACACCGGAACTGTTTGAGTATTCCAAGCTGAGAGACCGGGGAAACAAATCGCTGAAATATATCGGAAATGTCACGGTCAATGGTTTCCCGGGCATCGGAAAAGTGGAGAAAAGGGCCTTCAAAGAACCCCGTATGCCTGAAAAGCTGATTCAGCCCACGAAAGAGATTGTTTATCCTAAGCATATCCTGGATAAAGAGGGGCCCGATGCGGTAGCTAAATGGCTGAGGGAGCAGAATTCTGTCTTGATGACGGACACCACTTTAAGAGATGCCCATCAGAGTCTCCTGGCTACCCGCATGCGGACCAAAGACATGCTGGCCATTGCTGAAGAAACGGAAAGAGCCTTGCCGGAATTGTTCTCACTTGAAATGTGGGGCGGAGCGACCTTTGATGTTTCCTACCGTTTTCTCACAGAAGATCCGTGGGAGCGTCTGAGAAAACTGCGCAAAAAAATGCCGAACACGCTGTTTCAGATGCTTTTCAGGGGATCAAACGGTGTCGGCTACGAGAACTTGCCGGATAATGTGCTGGAAGAGTTTATCCGACTGGCTGCAGAAAACGGCATCGATGTCTTTAGAATCTTTGACAGCTTGAACTGGATACCGCAGATGGAAAAAAGTATTCAGTTTGTCAGAGATCAGAATAAAATTGCTGAAACAGCAATTTGTTATACAGGTGATCTCAATGACAGTTCACAGACTAAATACACAATCGACTACTACAAACGAATGGCAAAAGAACTGGAAGCGTTGGGAGCTCATATTCTTGCAATCAAGGATATGGCCGGCTTGCTCAAGCCTCATGCAGCTTACCGGCTGATTGGTGAACTGAAAAATGCCGTATCGATTCCGATTCACCTGCATATGCATGATACCAGTGGAAATGGTGTCTATACCTATGGGGCGGCTATCAGAGCAGGGGTTGATGTGGTCGATGTCGCTCAAAGTGCATTAAGTGGAAAAACAAGTCAGCCAAGCATCAGCTCTCTCTATTATGCACTGGAAGGGACTTCTCATGCGCCTAAGTTCAACATCAAAAATGTCGAACAGCTGAACCGCTACTGGGAAGATACCCGCAAATTCTATGCTGATTTTGAAGAAGGCATGCCGGCAGCCTCTACGGAAGTATACACGCACCAGATGCCTGGAGGGCAGTACACTAACCTCAAGCAGCAGGCCAAGGGTGTTGGCTTGGAAGAACGCTGGGACGATATCAAGGAAGCCTACACACTCGTGAACAAAATGTTCGGGGATATCGTCAAGGTGACTCCGTCTTCCAAGGTAGTTGGAGACATGGCTCTTTTTATGATTCAAAATGACCTTTCTGAAGCGGATATTTACGAAAGAGGAGAAGATATCGACTTCCCCAAATCAGTTGTCAGCTTCTTTAAAGGCGAATTGGGCCGTCCGGAAGGCGGCTTTCCCGAAAAACTCCAGCACATTGTGCTTAAAGGCGAACAGCCGTTGGACCGCAGGCCGGGAGAGTACAAAGAACCGCTTGACTTTGACAAAGTGAAAGCTGAACTCGCCGAGCACCTGGACAGGGAACCCAACAGGGAAGAAGTGATCAGCTATATCATGTATCCGCAGGTTTTCCTCGACTATACTTTCTTCTATAACATGTACGGAGAAGTCAACAAGTTCGATACACCAACTTTCTTTTATGGAATGCGGATGGGGGAACAGATTGAAGTCAACCTTGAAAAAGGCAAGACGCTTATTATTAAGCTGAACCAGATTGGTGATCCGGATCTGGAAGGAAACCGCGTGCTTTACTTTGAGCTGAATGGTCAGGGAAGGCAAATCGAAATCCAGGACAAAACCATCACCACGACCAAGGCTGTCCGCAAAAAAGCGGAACCTTCGAATAAGGGGCATATCGGTGCGACTATGCCGGGCTCCGTCTTGCAGGTTCTTGTGAAGCGTGGAGACAAGGTTGAAAAGGGCGATCCGATTGTCATTACAGAAGCGATGAAGATGGAAACAACGATTCGTTCGTCGATTGCCGGCCGGGTCGAGCATCTATACGCCAAAGAAGGCGATCAGATCCAGGCCAACGATTTGCTGGTCGAAATCGAAACCAAGTAAGCAGTCTGAACCATCAATCTCCTGATTACCGGGAAATCAGCCGGTGGTCAGGAGATTTTTAGGCAGTAGACTGGGCAAAAACGAACGTTAGGCTTGTTTTGAGCAGAAAATACTAGTCATTAGCGAACAAAAAAGGTAGAATATTTGTAAGTGACAAAGAAATGTACGTATAAGATGAGGTGTAAGAATGAAAGTAAAAAGAAGTGAACGGCTGATCGATATTACCCACTACCTGATTGAACATCCGCATACGCTAATCCCGCTGACCTTGTTCGCCAACCGGTACGAATCGGCTAAGTCCAGTATCAGTGAAGATCTGACTATCGTAAAAGAAACTTTCGCCAAAAGAGGAATCGGCTTTCTTGAAACACTCCCCGGAGCAGCGGGTGGCGTGAAGTACATTCCTAAAATGAAAGAAGAAGACGTTGAGGAATTTATCCGCAAACTGTGTGAGGAACTGAATCATTCCAGGCGTCTGCTTCCAGGTGGATACGTCTATCTGTCCGATATGCTTGGAGATCCTAAATGGCTACGGCAAATCGGCCGGGTGATTGCGTCGAAATACATGGACAAGGAAGTAGACAGTGTCATGACGGTAGCGACTAAAGGGGTGCCTATTGCTCAATCAGTGGCTTCCTACTTGAATGTGCCTTTTGTAATTGTCCGTCGTGACTCAAAAGTTACCGAAGGGTCAACCGTTAGCATCAATTATGTATCAGGCTCATCCTCTGACCGGGTCGAAAAGATGGAACTGTCGAGAAGAAGTCTGGATATGGGCTCTAAAGTTGTCATCGTCGATGATTTTCTTAAAGGGGGCGGAACCGTCAACGGGATGATCAGTTTAATTGAGGAATTTGATTCGGAAGTGGTTGGAGCGACCGTCATTGCTGAAAATATTTTCAACGGTGAGCGTTCTGTTAAAGACTATACCTCTCTGTTGAAAGTTGAAAAAGCGAACGCCCAGGACCGCACAATTGAAGTGTCTCCAGGCAATTTTTCAATCAGCTGAAATCAACGGCTAACAGGAGACATGCAAGGTTTCCAACTGCTCTATTTGAAAAAAACATTCTCTTCCTTTCGGCTTAGCCGTATTTGGAAGAGAATGTTTTTTTGTCTGCTAAGTCAGCTGTCTAAACCTTCACTGCGATTTTGATCTAGCCTGTCTTTCGTTGCCGCATCGGCATCGGCTTCCCCGTGCGTATCTTCCAGTTCAGGCGGTGTGCCGTCATTGGATGCCGGTTCCATAGGAGGCTGTCCGCCGTCGCCCATTCCTTGGACACTGCCTTCATTGGGAAAGCCCGCTGTAGTTCCGAGGGTATCAAGTGTCTTGCTGTCAGCGGCTGTCTGCTCCGTCTTGCTGATATCACCTTTCTGGCCTTCCTCTTGAGCAGAAGAGGAGTCTGGCTTCTCTACAGCCACAATGACATGTCCTTTTTCTAGATCCTCCCGGTACATGTGCAGCAGATCATCTTCAACGACATAATTCGGACGTTCATAGTACGCATCGTCTCTTATACGGAAAGCATCCTTCAGTGATTCCCAGAAGCTTTTATCGTCTTCCTGATCGATATGCGTTCCGCTCATATCAGATGAGGCGACATCTATATTCTCAGGATTATCCAAATTTTGACTTTTAGCTTGATTGGTAAAGATAATCAGTTCCTCTTTGCTGTGACCTTCACTAAGCAGGCGCCTGACTACAAGCTCTGCTTCTTTTTCTGTTGGATAGCTGCCGATGACAGTCTGGTTCTTGTTCATTTCATTTTCCTCCTTGAAGCCGGGTCAAAATTCTCCGCTTCTGTTTGATTTCACTTCATACGATATTAATCCCATTATAGGAAACTGTAATAAATAGGACAAATAATAAAGCTTATCCAGCTTGAAAACATAGCGGGCATAAAGTATCATGTAAGGTGGTTTGCGTGTATAGACACGCGGCAGTTTGTAAACACATGACAGCTTATAAAATAATGGTAGAAGACAAGGAGAAAACAATGACTAAACGTTTTGCAGTGGTACTAGCAGCAGGTCAAGGCACGCGCATGAAGTCGAAACTATACAAGGTCATGCATCCAGTCATGGGCAAGCCAATGGTCGGACATGTCGTTGACCAGGCTCTAAAAGCAGATATGGACAAAGTGGTAACCGTTACGGGTGTCGGTGCGGAAACGGTTCAGGATTACCTGGGAGACAAAAGTGAGTATGTTTTGCAAAAAGAGCAGTTGGGAACAGCCCATGCCGTCGATCAGGCCGCACCGATACTTAAAAACGAAGCTGGGACGACCCTTGTTATTTGCGGAGATACTCCGCTACTGACAACCGAAACACTTAACAGTCTGATGGCACACCATGAAAAAGTTGGGGCGAAGGCAACGGTGCTGACAGCTCATGCAGATGATCCTTTCGGCTATGGCCGTATTATCCGCTCTGAAGATGGATCAGTCGCTAAAATTGTCGAGCAAAAAGATGCAGACGAGTCAGAACAGGCTGTTCAGGAAATCAATACAGGAACCTACTGTTTTGACAATCAGGCCCTTTTTGCGGCCCTTGAACAAGTTGACAATAACAACTCCCAAGGCGAGTACTACTTACCGGACGTCATGGAAATCCTTAAAAATCAGGCCGAGCTGATTTCAGCTTATCAACTCGACAACAAGGAGGAGGCGCTGGGAGTTAATGACCGTGTTGCCTTGGCCAAAGCCAATAAACTGATGAAGCAGCGGATCAATGAGCTGCATATGCGTAACGGCGTGACAATGGTCGATCCGGACCAGACCTATATCGAGAGCGATATTGTGATTGGACAGGATACGGTGATTGAGCCGGGTGTTTACCTAAAAGGGAAAACAAGTATCGGGACGGATGCTTTAATCGGCGCACATTCAATCATTGAAGACAGTCAGATTGGTGATGAGGTGCAAGTCAAAAGTTCCCTGATTGAATCGTCAGTAATGGAGAAACAGAGTACAATCGGTCCAAACAGTCACTTGAGACCGGAAACAGTACTGAAGGAAAAGGCCCATGTCGGTAACTTTGTGGAAATCAAAAAAGCGACTCTCGGCAAGAATACCAAAGTCGGGCATTTGACCTATGTAGGAGATGCTACTCTGGGTGAAAATATCAACTTGGGCTGTGGAACAGTTTTTGTAAACTACGATGGCAAGGAAAAGCACCATATCGAAATTGGGGACAATGCTTTCGTCGGCTGTAATACCAACTTGATTGCACCGGTAAAAGTGGATTCAAATACCTATATCGCAGCAGGCTCTACCATCACAGACAACGTACCGAGTGAATCCATGGCGATTGCCCGTGCCCGTCAGGTAAACAAAGATGGATACTTCAAGAAAATGCCGCACAAAAATTAGAATTTTCTATAAAACAGCTGATAAACTGACCGGCGGAGTTGATTTATTTGACTCTTAGGAATAAACTATAAAGAGATAATAAAAGATTGATAAACTATGGAGGCCCACATGTCCGAACTTTATTCTGATCCAAAACTGAAAATATTTGCTTTAAGCTCCAACAAGCCGCTTGCAGAAAAGATTGCTGCTGATGTCGGTGTAGAACTGGGACAGGTGTCTGTCAACAAATTCAGTGACGGAGAAATCCGCATCAATATTGAAGAAAGTATCCGGGGAGATCATGTTTACGTGGTACAGTCCACATCCGCCCCAACTAACGATCATCTGATGGAAATACTGATCATGATTGATGCTCTGAAGCGGGCAAGCGCCAAAACAATCAATATCGTCATGCCTTACTATGGCTATGCCCGTCAGGACCGTAAAGCGAGATCTCGTGAGCCAATCACAGCGAAGCTGGTAGCCAACATGATCACGCAGGCTGGGGCAGACCGCATGCTGACGCTTGATTTACATGCTTCTCAGATTCAGGGATTTTTTGATATCCCTGTGGATCATCTGCTGGGGGCTTCATTACTGGCGAACTGGTTCCTGGATCAAGGACTTTGTGGAGAGGATACCGTTGTCGTTTCTCCGGATCATGGGGGTGTGACCCGTGCGAGAAAACTGGCGGAATTCCTTAAGTGTCCGCTAGCGATTATAGACAAGCGCCGGCCCAAGGCAAATGTGGCAGAAGTCATGAATATTGTTGGTAATGTGGAAGGGAAGACAGCTATTCTGATCGACGACCTGATCGATACGGCTGGAACGATTACCCTGGCTGCAAATGCTCTGATTGAAAAAGGAGCCAAGGAAGTGTATGCTTGTGGGACTCATCCTGTCTTCTCGGGACCTGCGATGGAGCGTATCGCAGCTTCTCCGATCAAAAAGATGATTGTTACCGACTCCATCATGCTTTCAGAAGACAAGCAGATAGATAAAGTCGTTCAGGTCAGTGTAGGCGAACTGATGGGGCATGCCATCAAACGTATTCACGAAAACCGTTCGGTCTCACCGTTGTTTGAAAAACAGTTTAAAGGGTAAACGATTCATTGCACAGACGCCTGATTCTCTCAGTCCAGCCTTTCAGTATTCAAGGCCTACAGACAGCTGAGTGGAATGGGCGTTTTTGTGAAGGAGACAAAGGAGTAGGGATGATATGAGTGAGAAAATCAAATACCATTTGAGGAATATGAAGCCTCTGGATATAGTGGTTATTGTGTGTTTATTTATAGCTTCCTTTATTCCTCATATCGTTTATGGAATCCAGCTCGGAAATATCGATGATGATGCCGTCATTATTGCGACGGTCAGAGTGTCTGGCGAGGAGCTCTACAGGGTCGAATTAAGCGAAGAGACACCGCACGAGGAATTCAGGTTGGAACCGGGAGAAGGCAAGTACAACATTATCGAAGTCGAAGGTACTCGCATCAGAAATCGGGAAGACAATAGTCCGGATCAGTTGGGTGTCAGACGCGGCTGGATCAGTCAGCCGGGAGAAACAGCTGTCGTCCTGCCGCATCAGCTAATTATTGAAATTCATGCAGAAAATCAGGACGGACAGGAAATCTATGAAGAAGAAGATATTATCATACCCATGTAGCAGCCAGATGAAATAGTCTAGCGCACACAAAAAGAGGCCGGTTTACCGGCCTCTTTTTGTGTGCATAATGCTGCCTGAGCGTTTTGAACATTATCATTGTTAATCGGAAATGGTGAAACCGATATCCGGATTTTGCTCCAGGACTTCTTTCAGGTGGGTGCGAATTGTATCAGCAGAATGCTTCATCTTTTCCTTTTCTGAGTCATTCAATGGAATCTCAACGATTTTTTTGACACCGTTGCGGTTTATGATGGCCGGGGAACCGATATAAATATCATTTTGATTATATTCGCCTTCAAGATAAACCGACAGCGGCAGAACCGCATGCTCGTTATTGAGGATTGCCCGTGTGATACGAGCAAGAGAAACCCCGATACCATAAAAGGTTGCACCTTTACGTTTAATGATTTCATAAGCTGCATCGCGTACAGAGAAGAAAATCTCAACGAGAGCCTGTTCATCAGTATTCGGGTTGTTGTTGATCCATTCGTTGATCTGCAGGCCGGCAACATTGGCGTGTGACCAGACTGGAAATTCTGTGTCCCCGTGTTCTCCGATGATATAGCCGTGTACATTACGGACATCCACATCTAGAAGATCAGCGACTGCCTGTCGGAAGCGGGCACTGTCCAGTGACGTTCCGGTTCCAATCACTTGGTGAGCGGGCAGGCCGGATAATTTATATACAGCATAAGTCAGGATATCGACCGGGTTGGTTGCAACCAGAAAAATGCCGTCAAAACCACTGGCCATGACTTGCTCAACAACATGCTTAGTAATGCGGAGATTTTTTTCTGTCAGGTCCAGTCGTGTTTCTCCAGGCTTTTGAGATGCCCCGGCTGTATACACGACTAGGTCAGCATCATGACAGTCTGCATAATCAGCTACATATATTTTTTTTGGAGCTGTAAAGGCAAGCGCGCTGTTCAAGTCCATGACATCGCCCTCTGCTTTATCTTTGTCGATATCGATGATTCCCAATTCTTGTCCGATGTTTTGATTAATGATGGAATAGGCGTAGCTTGATCCTACGGCGCCGTCTCCGATCAGTATAATTTTCTGCTGTTTTTTTGACTCTGTCATTGTCATCATCCTTTCAGAATTTTACTCGTTCATTATAACACAAGTGAAAGAGAAAACTAAGGGCTGGAAACTGTACAAGGATCGAAATCTGTATATTGACGCTGCCTGTTTTAAATGAGAAACTGGTTATGTTATTCTCATGAACATTTAAGATAAGAAGCAAAGGAGCCCTAGATCTATGCAGAACATAAGCAGCGAAAGTCTTTTTGATTTAAAAAATGTGTCCCAACCTCTAGTAGTGGAAGACAGGATTTTCTATTTGGAGACAAGGACAGACCAGAAGAAGAACACGTATCTTTCTTCCCTTTGGTGCCTGGATCGGACAAGCAAAGAACGCAGATTGTGGGTAGATGAGCAACTCAATCCTTCGGATATCAAAGTCTCTCCCAATCAGAACTGGTTGAGTTTTCTGGCCAAGGGTCAAGGTGAGCAAGCAAAAAGCCAGATTTATTTGATGCCTATGAACGGAGGAACGGCTTTTACGCTGACTGACGAAAAAGAAGGAGTCCGTTCCTATGAGTGGACCAGCAACAGTGCTGCGATTTATTACCAGACAAGTACGGCTGTAAAAAATTCGCCTACAGACGGAGACGCCGGTGAGAAATCTGATAAAGAAAAGAATCGGCGTGTTCAGCCGGTAAATATCAGTAAACTTCAGTACAAGATGGACGGTCAGGGAATCACAGAAACCGAGCGAAAACATGCCGTCAGGCGGATCAGCATTGCCAAGCGCGACGTTTCAGATGTTCTGGTCATGGATCGCCCGTTTCGCTTGCAGTATGTCTCTAGAGACGAAAGCTATTTGCTATATGCCGACAAGCTGGATCCTGAAAATGAATGGGTTTATGGTGCGAGCGTATACGAGTACGATATCGCAAAGGAGACAGCAAGGCTGATTACCCAGTCCGTTCCTGAAGGCAGCTTCTCCTTTGAAGCAGTCAACGATAAAGAAGATTTTTTCCTGTTTTCGGGCAATGACTTCAGCTATGCCTTCGTGACACTGAACAGTATTTATGGCTGGGACAGGCAGACAGACACTTTCAGATGCCTGTCTGTAGCAGACAAGTACGCCGGTGACCTAATCATTGGAGATTTTCAGCAGAAAACGAAAGGTTTCCCTGTCAAGTGGCTGGATAACGAAAGCTTTGTCTACCCGGTAACTGAAAAAGGTAAGCTACTGATTTACAAGGGCCATGTAGACGGCACTACAGCATGCCTATTTGACCAGCCGCTGCATATCACTGACGGGGATCTTCTGGAAGAAAATAATTTTGCTGTGACGTACTCAGACCTGACTACGCCTAGTGTTCTGGCTGAGCTAAATGCAGTTGACGGGCAGCTGGAAGTACTTTACGATCCGAATAGACAACAGACCGCTGAGCTCGATTTGGCTCCAGTTGAACGTTTTTGGTATAAAGGAGCGGATGATTGGGACATCCAGGGATGGTATGTCAAGCCGCTGGATGCCAAAGACGGACACCCAGCCGTCCTTTATATTCATGGCGGACCGCAAGTCTGCTACGGGGAGACCTTTTTTCATGAAATGCAGCAGCTGGCAGCAGAAGGTTACGGAGTCATCATGCTTAACCCACGAGGCGGCAATGGTTACGGCCAAGAATTTGTCGCTTCTATTTTAGGAGATTACGGGAACAAGGACTATGAAGATTTGATGCTGGGGACCGATCATGTGCTTAGTGTACATCCGGAAATTGACAAAAATCAGCTCTTTGTTGCCGGAGGGAGCTATGGTGGTTTCATGACCAACTGGATTGTGGGTAGAACAGACCGGTTCAAGGCAGCAGTCACTCAGCGGTGTATCTCTAACTGGATCAGTTTTTATGGTACCAGTGATGTCGGTGCATTCTTTGTGGAGTTTCAGCTGAAAAGAGACCTTTCAAGCATGCATGAGCTGTGGGGCATGTCTCCACTGGCTCATGCTGCCAAGGTGAAGACACCTATTTTAATCATACATGGGCAGGAAGATCTGCGCTGTCCACAGGAGCAAGCAGAACAGATGTACACAGCCATGAAAAAGCATGGTGTTGAGACGAAAATGGTACTGTACCCTCAATCGAGTCATGGGCTGTCGCGTGAAGGGCTGCCGCATTTAAGAGTGGAACGCCTGAATGAAGTCAGATCCTGGCTGGATCAGTACTGCACATGATATCAAAATAAAAGGAGTGAAGCGGCGGCTTCACTCCTTTTAACTAGACTGGTTTATCTTCAAAGGGCCAGAGTAGTCTAAGATAAAAAAGTTTACTTGTGTACAAAATAAATGATAGCGAGATTAAAAATAACTAAGTGTATGCTAAGGTTCCTGTGTAATGAGCATAAATGATTCAAGCTTCTGTTATACTCATCTACGGTTGTTGCATTTTGCAATTAATGATGAAGTATAAAACAGGAGTGACATTTTGAAACAAGATCTAGAAAATTTAAGTCCGTTTGAATTATCTTTGTATTTGGAAAAACGAATGAACAGAAAAGAAGAAGACAAAGAATGGCTGAATGCCGGTAGAGGTAATCCGAACTGGACGGCCCCTATTCCGCGTAAAGCCTATTTTCTACTGGGAGAATTTGCTGCTGATGAGACGGTCATTGAAGAAAAAGCCTCTTTAGGAACAATGATCAAGGAAGAAGATGGACGGCCGGAACGTTTCGAGTCCTTTTTAAAGGATCATGATTCCGATGGAGCTAGACTTCTTGAAGCTATCTGGAACAGAGGCACACATCTGTTGGGGCTGCCGAAGGAAGAGTGGCTGAATGAGATGCTGGACCATATCATCGGGGATAATTATCCTCACCCGGAAAGGATCCTGGCCGCCTGTGAGCAGCCAGTCAAGCAGTATCTCCATCACGAGCTCTTTTCCAGTCAAACTGAGCCGTTCGATATTTTTGCTGTAGAAGGGGGAACGGCGGGAATCGTCTATACCTTCAAGTCCTTGGTCAACAATCATCTGCTCGAGCCGGGAGATACGATTGCTCTGATGATTCCGACTTTTGCTCCTTATATGGAAATTCCAGAACTGCCGGAATACGGCTTTCAGGTGGAATACATCCGCTCAGAATTGACGGATATTGACGGACACAGCAGTTACCAGTTTCCGCCTGAAGAGCTGGACCGTCTGCGCAATAAGGCAATTAAAGCAGTATTTGTGGTCAACCCGAGCAATCCTACAGCAAACGCTATCTATGGAGACTCGATCAACCAGCTTCAAGCGATTGTATCAGAGGATAATCCTGAGCTGATGATTCTTTCGGATGATGTTTACGGCACCTTTCTGGATGCTTTTACTTCCTTGTTTTCAGCCCTTCCCTACAACACGGCCTGCATCTATTCCTATTCCAAATATTTTGGCGCAACAGGCTGGCGAGTCGGAACAATCGCACTGGCCCAGGATAATATATTTGATCAGCGCCTGAAAAACCTGCCGGAAGACACCAAGCAGGCTTTGGATGAACGGTATGCGACCTTGACCTCAGATCCGCGCTCAATAACCTTTATTGACCGGATGGTCGCTGACAGCCGCTCTGTAGCTCTCAACCATGCAGCTGGCCTTTCAGCCCCTCAGCAGGCCATGATGGCGCTTTTTAGTCTATATGCCTTGCTGGATGAGCAGGACCAGTACAAGCAAGATGTGATTAAGGTCTGCCGCAAGCGGGGACAGCTCCTGTATGACTCACTCGGGCTGACGGTTCCCGCAGAAGAGCTCAGTACAGCTTATTACTGTGAAATCGACTTTGAATGGTGGCTGACTAAGCGTTACGGTAAGGAGTTTAAAGAGTATGTCCAACTCAACTGGACTATGACGGAGATTGTTACCCAGCTAGCAGAAGAAGAGCGGCTGATGCTGCTGAAATCGGAAGCTTTTGGATCAAGTAAATGGACCGTACGGGTATCACTGGCTAACTTAGATACGAAAGCTTATAAGGAAGTAGGGAACCGTATCGTTAGTCTTATGGACAGGATACACCAAAAATTTCAATCTGGTGGCTACTAAGTAAAGTACTAGCAAAGAACAGTGAATAAGAAATATAGCAAAAAACCGGGCTTCCCTCTGCAAGGGAAGCCCGGTTTTTTTGAATGGCTGTCAGAGAGAAAACAAAGCCTGCGGCTTACAAGTCGAGCAGTCTTTGAATATCCTTTTCAATATCAAGCGGGTTAGTCGCAGGAGCATAGCGCTTGATGACCTGCCCTTGCTGATCAACAAGAAATTTTGTGAAGTTCCATTTTATGTTGTCTGACAGCAGGCCTTTTTTCTGACTTTTCAGGAACTGATATAGGGGATGGGTGTCCGGACCATTGACGTCTATTTTGTAAAACATAGGAAAGGTCACGTTGTAGTTCATTTGACAAAATTCTATTGTCTGATCCATATCGTCAAATTCCTGATGTTTAAACTGGCCGCAGGGGAATCCTAGCACGGAGAAGGGCTGGTCCTTGTAGTTTTTTTGAAGTTGCTGTAAATCATCAAACTGGCTGGCAAAACCGCAGTGACTAGCTGTATTGACAATCAGCAGAACTTTTCCTTCGTATTGGCTCAGAGAAACAGGCTCGCCCTTAGGGGAATGCACGGTAAAATCATAGGCAGTAGTCATCTTTGTCAGTCTCCTCTAGTCAGCTGGTGGTTCGGACCCGTTTACATTCGGATGACCAAAAGCTGATTGTTTTTTCATAATTACCTCTTCGTCAGTGTAACATAATTGTCTGCTGAATTCTGCACCAACGGTCCAGTTTATGTTGTGGGAACGGGTCATATGTTTGGGGCAGGGGCAAACAGATGTAGGTGAACACTGAAATAAAAGCAAGTCATCTGTCTTATTACGGACAGATGACTTGCTTTTGTTTGTCTTAGTTTGCTTCAGGGAAAGGTTATTCCACTGTAACAGATTTTGCCAGATTACGCGGTTTATCCACATCGTTTCCACGGTGCAAGCTGCAGAAGTATGATAGCAGCTGGGTCGGAATAACACTGACCAGTGGAGAAAGTAGTGGATTGACTTTTGGGATGACAATCTGGTCATCCGGACGGTTCAACCCATCCATAGAGATAACCATAGTGTGAGCCCCACGGGCTTTGGTTTCCTGCAGGTTTCCGCGGGTATGGCCGGCGACCTTGCCTTCAGTTACAATAGCAATCACTGGTGTACCGTCTTCAATCAGCGCGATTGTACCATGTTTCAATTCTCCAGCAGCAAAACCTTCTGTTTGAACATAAGAAATCTCCTTGAGTTTCAAGGCTGCTTCCAGAGACACGTGATAATCCATTCCACGCCCGATGTAGAAGGCATTTCTTGAGATACTGAGATATTCAGAAGCCAGCTCTTCGATGCGGTCTTTGTCGTCAACCAGTGTCTGCATAGCATTGGCTACGATACCCAAGTCATGAATCAGTGTAGACTCTTTGATTGTTCCTTTTTTCAGGCCGGCAACTTCAGCGAGGATAGCTAGAACAGCAATTTGTGCCGTATAGGCCTTGGTTGACGCCACTGCAATCTCAGGCCCCGCATGAAGAAGCAGGGTAAAGTCTGATTCTCTTGAAAGGGTCGACCCGGCGACGTTGGTCACAGTGAGGGACGGCAGCTTCATTTCATTTGTTTTAACCAGAACCTGTCGACTGTCTGCGGTTTCTCCACTTTGGGAAATAAAAATAAAGAAAGGTTTTTCTGACAATAAAGGTGTATTGTAGCCGAATTCACTGGACACGTGTACTTCAGTCGGAATCTGAGCTACTTCTTCAATCAGTTTTTTACCTACCAGACCGGCATGGTAGCTAGTCCCAGCGGCGATGATATAGACGCGGTCAGAAGCAAGCAGAGTGTCGATAATTTTGGGATCGATGGATAAATGATCGTTTTCATCCTGATACTTCAGGACCAGTTTACGCATCACCGCAGGCTGCTCATCAATTTCTTTGAGCATATAGTAAGGGTAGGTGCCTTTTTCCAGATCGTCTGAATCCAGCTCAGCAATATAATGATCGCGTTCAATGACGTCACCAGCATAATTTTCAATGCTCAGGCTGTCCTTGGAAACGATGGCGACTTCCTTGTCCATCAGTTCGACAAACTGGTTGGTCTCCTTTATCATAGCCATGGCATCGCTGCAGATTACGTTGAAGCCGTCTCCCTTACCTAGAAGCAGCGGGCTTTTGTTTTTAGCCGCATAGACGATATCGGGATTCGTGTTGTCAATCAAAGCGATGGCATAAGAACCTTCAAGGGCAACGATTGCTTTCTTGAAAGCATCCAAAGTTGCCAAGCCTTCCTCTTCAGCGAACCAAGCAATAAGCTGAACGATGATTTCTGTATCTGTATCGCTGACCAGTTCGATATCTTCCAGGTAAGCATCTCTAACTTCCTGATAATTTTCAATGACACCATTATGCACGATAGTAAAACGTTCACTTGTGGACTGGTGCGGGTGAGCATTACGCACGCTGGGTTCGCCGTGAGTAGCCCAGCGGGTATGGCCGATTCCCGCATTCGCCTCAACTGAATGGTCCACTCTGTCTTTCAGTGCAGCGATTCGTCCTTTTTCTTTGAAAAGATGACCTCTCTGCTCGTTACTCATCACGTAAATACCGGCGGAATCATAGCCCCGATACTCCAGTTTTTCCAATCCATTCAGCAAAATATCCTTGGCGTCTTTTGCGCCGATGTATCCAACGATTCCACACATAGTTGATCCCTGCTTTCTTCTGATTTAAGTTAGACCACTTTTGAAGTGGTATAGTTACGATTTGATGCCCTGTTAAGTATAATCTTTACAAGCATAATAATATTATAGGCAACCTTTTTAAAAGTCAACCCTTTTATCCTGCAGTTTTTTATAAATTGGTATAGTTGAAGAGGCTCATCTGGGGGTGAAAACCGGAACTCTTTCATGCAGACCGCGTTATGTAGAAGAAAACAGGCATAGGTTGAGCCGGACGCCAAAGGAAGTTTACAGAATAATAGCATCATTATGACGAGAAATGTAAATAAATTGTCATGATTTTCCAATTGTGTTATCATTGTTTCGAAAGAAACTACTGAGACATGGAGTTTTTTTCATAGTTCTTCCTTGAAGGGGAGACAGACAACGGGAGGGGAAACATCAATGGATTACAAAAAACTGGTAAGCCTGCTGGCGGTATCGACATTTGCTCTAGCGGCATGTGATGCAGATACAGAAGAGGACACGACAACCGATACAGAAGTGGAGGACGAAGAGTCTGCTGACGTAGAGGATACAGCTGAGGATACTGACGCAGACGAAGGTGCCGATAACGGAAACGGCCAAAGCGCCCATGATGTCATTGACGGTATCGAAGGAGACTTGGGTTTTACAGCAGCCATTGAACTGGAAATTTTGGGGGGCAGCTGGTCACAAGACGGCTATGTGTTTATGCCTGAAGACGGCGAAGCTACGGTGAACGCAACAGCGGTATCCGAAGAAGACGTGTATGCTTTTGTTATCCAAAACGGTGAAGTAATTGAGACGCCTGAAGTTGAGGAAGGTGCATTCTCATTCACAGCGGAAGCATCCGGAGAAAGCGAAGTCTTTCAAGTGGGCGTAGCCAATGAGGAACTCTATGAAGTCGGAGACGAAGCGGATACAGAAGAATTGGTCAGATATGAAAATGTTGTTATCTCCCCAGCAGACGGAGAATAATTGACATTTTTATCAGGGGGCTCTTTCCAGTCAGGAAAGAAGCCCTTTTCATTTTACAGAAAGCATCAGACATTAGAGGCATAAATAAGGTATAATGAGAGAAAAGCTATAAAGGATGACTCACATGCACTGGATACAAAAGATACTGTTTTATATGAATGGTCGCTATGGCTACGATGAATTTTCTAAAGTTCTGCTGATTACCGGTTTACTATTCGGGGTTGCAGCTAATTTTGTCGGGGGCACAGGGGTCTCCGCCCTTGGACTGGCGCTCATTGCTTTTGGTGGGTTGCGGGTTCTGTCCAAGGAGCAGACCAACCGGAGGCGGGAACTACAAGCGTATTTGAGAATAAAACATAAATTGCAGCATGTCTATAGAAGAACGCGGAATCGCTGGATTCAAAGAAAGGCATTCAAGATACTGAAGTGCCCGGAGTGCCATCAAAAAATCCGCGTGCCTAGAGGTCGTAAAATTCGAATCACCTGTCCGTCCTGCCGGCATTCCTTTGTCGAAAAGACGTAAGCTAGCTGAACAGAGATGCGCGCGTACAGCCCTTTGATTATGCTATAATAAAAAAGAAAACTGGACGACGCCATCGTTCAGCTTTTTTGCATGTAGAAAACATATACAAGGAGTTTGCTTATGAAATTAATCGTGGGACTGGGTAATCCGGGAGCCAAATATGCCCAGACAAAACACAACATCGGGTTCATTACCCTGGATGAACTGGCCTATCAAAATCATTGGAATTTTGATCGTTCGAAATTTGAATCTATTTATGCAGAAGGAATGATTGGAACAGAAAAAGTTCTGCTTGTTAAGCCTCAGACCTTCATGAATGAGTCGGGACGCTCTGTCCGGCAGTGGATGGACTATTATGATATAAAAGTAGAGGATCTAACGGTGATTTATGACGACATGGATTTGCCAACTGGCAAGATTCGTCTGCGTCAAAAAGGCGGCGCCGGAGGACACAACGGCATCAAAAGCTTGATTGACCACTTGGGGACCAAATCCTTTAATCGGGTTCGGATCGGAGTCGGTCGCCCGCATGAAAAACAGTCGGTTGTGTCCCATGTACTGAGTCCTTTCCATAAATCTGTTCATGAAGACATGCTGTTTGCCGTAAAAAAGGCAGCTGATGCCATACATTACTGGACTGAGGGCAACACATATACCGATACAATGACGAAATACAACTGACACAGCTTCAGTAAAGGAGAAAAGAAAGTGGCCGACTTACACACACTATTCAGTGATAAACCCACTGTGAAAGAACTGTTTGATAACATGGGAGCTAAGCAGAAGCAGCTGGTCACCGGACTAGCAGGCTCAGCACGAACTCTCTTTTTAAAAGCACTTTACGAAGAACAGGACCAGCAGATATTGGTTGTGACGCAGAATGTCTACCATGCTAATCAGTTGCTGACAGATTTGACGGACCTTGTGCCGGATGATCAGCTGTTTTTGTTTGCTGTAGATGACATGATTCATGCAGAAATGGCTGTGTCTTCGCCTGAATCTAGGGCTGAACGGGTCAGGGCGCTGGATTTCATTTTGAGTAATCGACCGGGGATTATCATCACGCCGCTGGCCGGTGCACGTAAGCTGCTTCCGCCGCCCCAAGTGTTCAAGGAAGCCGAGCTTTCCTTTGTGCTGGGAGAAGAAGTAGAGCTTGAAACGATTCGACTCAAGCTGACAGAGATGGGATACAGAAGAGAGCAAAAAGTGTCTGCTCCGGGTGAATTCAGTATTCGGGGAGGAATTATTGATGTCTACCCGCTTACGGAGGACAATCCGGTCCGAATCGAGCTATTTGATATCGAAATCGATTCACTTCGCTATTTTGACGCAGACTCTCAGCGTTCTCAGGCAAATGTGGACCGGGTCGATTTAATACCGGCGACGGATATGATTTTGGACGTGAATGAGAAAGATGAGATTGTTCGCCGCTTCCACTTACATTTGAAAGTGTCGCTTCAGAAAATAAAGGATGAAGAACGCAAAAAAAAGCTAGAGGAGACTATATCCCGACTGGTTGAAGCAGTTGAAAAGGAGCAGTATGCTGAAGGTTTGATCCGCTTTGCAGATGTGCTTTATGCTAATCCGTCGACGCTACTGGACTATTTGGGAGAAGGGGCAACCCTTGTCATGGACGAGTATCCTAGAATTCTTGAAAACGAAAGCCGTCTGGAAGAAGAGGAAGCTGAGTGGGTCACCAGTCAACTGGATCAGGGCTTACTGATGCTTAATCAGCAGTTTTCGCTTTCCTTACGGGAAAAACTGAAAGCTTCCGCGCACAACCAGCTGTATTTTTCTCTTTTTCAAAAAGGCATGAAAGGTTTACGTTTAAATAGTATCCATCCTTTTCAGTACCGGACGATGCAGAAGTTTTTTGGGCAAATGAGTCTGGTAAAAACGGAAATGGATCGCTGGATCAAACAGGAGTATACAGTGGTCGTCATGACGGAAAGCGAAGAGAGAGCGGAAAAAGTGCAGCAGACGCTGGCTAATTTTGACATTGCGGGTGTCCTGTCACATAAAGCGGAACTGAAAGAAAAAGCAGTGCAAGTTATCGCTGGAAGTGTCCAGACGGGTTTTGAACTGCCTCATGAGAAAATTGCTGTGCTGACAGAAAAAGAACTGTTTAACCGGGTACCGAAGAAAAAACCGAGACGTCAGAATCTCTCCAATGCCGAGCGTCTCAAAAGTTATTCGGAACTTAATAAAGGGGACTATGTGGTTCACGTCAATCATGGAATTGGTCAGTTTACAGGTATGGAGACTATGGATATTGGAGGGGTGCATCAGGACTACCTCAGCGTGGTCTACAAGGACTCTTCCAAGCTCTTTATTCCTGTGACTCAGCTGAATCTACTGCAAAAGTATGTGTCCTCTGAAGGCAAGTCTCCTAAGCTGAACAAGCTAGGCGGGACTGCCTGGGCTAAGACGAAACGTAAAGTGGCGTCTCAAGTTGAAGATATTGCTGACGAGCTGGTTGAGTTGTATGCAGAAAGAGAGAGAAAGACAGGTTATGCCTTCTCGAAGGATAATGATTACCAGCTGGAATTTGACAACGCCTTTCCTTATACAGAAACGGATGATCAGCTCCGGTCAATCACAGAAGTAAAAAAAGACATGGAGAAAGACAAACCAATGGACCGCTTGCTCGTAGGGGATGTAGGCTACGGAAAGACTGAAGTTGCCATGCGGGCAGTGTTTAAGGCGATACAGGACGGTAAACAGGTTGCTTTCCTTGTGCCGACGACTGTACTGGCACAGCAGCACTATGAGACGATGCTGGAACGTTTCGGGGATTTTCCAGTTGAAATCGGCCTTCTGAGTCGGTTCCGCACAGGCAAGCAGCTGAAGGAAACCGTGGATGGACTGAAAAAAGGACAGGTCGATGTCGTTGTCGGAACGCACCGGGTCCTGTCCAAAGATATCGTCTTTCAGGATCTCGGCTTGCTAGTCGTAGATGAAGAACAGCGATTTGGGGTAAAACACAAAGAGCGGCTGAAGCAGCTGAAAAACGAAGTCGATGTTCTGACGCTGACAGCCACACCGATTCCCAGAACGCTGCATATGTCGATGCTTGGCGTCAGAGATCTTTCTGTAATCGAAACCCCTCCTGCTAACCGTTACCCCGTGCAGACTTATGTCATGGAGATGAACGGAGGCGTCGTCGGCGAGGCGATTCAGCGGGAAATGGCCCGGGGAGGACAAGTGTTTTATCTGCATAACCGTGTGAGCACAATTGAGCAGCGGGCTGATGAGCTCCAGCAACTTGTGCCGGATGCCCGGATTGGATATGCACACGGTCAGATGACCGAAGTTCAGCTGGAGTCGGTTCTCTACCAGTTTGTACAAGGAGAGTATGATCTGCTGGTGACGACGACCATTATTGAAACGGGAGTAGACATTCCTAACGTGAATACCCTGATTGTTGAAGATGCTGATCATATGGGGCTGTCTCAACTGTACCAGCTCAGAGGACGGGTCGGCCGAAGTAGCAGAATTGCCTATGCCTACTTTATGCACCAGCCTAACAAAGTACTGACCGAAGTCAGCGAAAAACGTCTGCAAGCGATCAAGGACTTTACCGAACTCGGCTCCGGCTTCAAAATCGCTATGCGGGATCTGGCGATCAGAGGGGCAGGTAACCTGTTGGGACAGCAGCAGCATGGATTTATTGACAGTGTCGGCTTTGACCTGTACTCACAAATGCTTGAAGAAGCTGTAGCCCGTAAGCGCGGGGACAAAGCGCAGCATAAAACAGTGGTCGAAATGGATTTGTCTATCAATGCCTATTTACCCGGTGCATATGTAGAAGATGAAAGGCAGAAAATCGAACTATACAAACGGATAAGACAATTTTCCAGTGATGACGACTATGTGGAGCTGCAGGGCGAGCTGATTGACCGCTTTGGAGAGTACCCGCAGGAAGTCTCTGACTTGCTTTCTGTCGGCCTGCTGAAAATGTACAGTGAACAAGCTTTGATTGAAGGCATCAAGCGGGAAGATAAAAAAATCACAGTCACTTTTTCCAAGGCAGGAACCAACCGCCTTCCGCTGCCTGAAGTATTCAAGGCACTGAAGTCGGTCAAATTAAAGACAGACATGCAAGCAGAAGAACAGCTGGCTGTCGATTTCAGACTGACCCGGCGCACGTCGGTCAACGAATGGCTGGATTCCCTTATCCTCTTTGCAAAAAATACAGCAGACTATTTCCAAAAGGATATAGAAGAAGCAAAGCAGAATAGTCTGGAAATATCGAGCTGGCAGGACCCTAAAGAAAACTGAGCTGGCTTCTTGAAAACAGAAATGTCAGGTGTTTAAAGGTCAGCTGCAATCAACTTAAAGGAAATGAGGAATACACGATGCACACGATTACGGTAGTGGGACTGGGCCCGGGAGAAAAGGCCCAGATGCCACTCAATGTTTATGAATCACTTAGAAAAGCAGCCCCTCTTTTTCTCAGAACGGCTCAGCATCCGGTTGTTGAGGAACTGACAGCAGAAGGGCTAAAGTTTGAATCCTTTGATTCACTTTATGAAGAGCAAACGGATGACTTTGACTCCGTCTATGCCCATATTGTCAGTCGGCTTATACAAGAAGCACAGACCCGAAATGTGGTTTACGCTGTGCCCGGCCATCCCATGGTGGCAGAAAAATCGGTCAAGCTTTTACTTGATCAGTATGATAAGGTCGATATTTTGGATGGTAAAAGCTTCTTGGATGATTTTTTTAACGCTGTACAAATTGATCCGGTAGAAGGATTTCAACTGCTGGATTCTTTTGAATTGCATGCGGATTTTGTTCAGACCGGACAACACGTAATTGTCATGCAGGTATTCAATGCGCTTATGGCAGGAGAAGTCAAACTGACCCTAATGGATAAATATCCCGACGACCATCCGGTTGCCCTCATTGATGCTGCTGGAACTGAAGCAGAAAAAGTTGACTGGATGCCCCTGTACGAAATGGACCGTTTCCAAGGCGTGCATAACCTGCGGTCGCTTTATGTACCGCCTCTAGAACAGGATGAGCAAGTTACATCGCTGTCGACCCTTCAGTACTACATTGACCAGATTACTGCACCGGAGGGTGATGCCTGGATCAACGAGCAGACAGCACGGTCACTAATTCCTTATTTGAAGGAAGAGACAACGGAACTGGTTGCCGCCATTGAGAAAGAGGATACAGATAACTGGATGGAAGAACTGGGAGATGTTCTGGTTCAAATCCTTTATCAGACTGGCATAGCCGAAAAAGACGGGGTGTTCACCTTTGAAGAGGTGCTGGAAAACGTCAACCGTAAAATCAGAAGACGCCATCCTCATGTATTTGACGGTGTGGAGGCGTCTACCCCTGAAGAAGTCGATGTACTCTGGCAGAAAATAAAAAAAGAAGAAAAGAGGCTGAAAGATGAGACTTGATAAATTTTTGAAAGTATCCCGTATTATTAAAAGACGGTCAGTAGCCAAGGAAATTGCAGACAAGGACCGGATTTTGATTAATGGGAAAAAAGCTAAATCATCCAGTACGGTGGCCATAGGAGATGAAGTGAAGATTCAGTTTGGAAATAAGACGCTGACTGTGAAAGTAGAGAACATCAGAGACACGACGAAAAAAGATGAAGCCAAGGATTTGTACAGAGTACTGGACGAGACTTATAAAGACGATACAGAGTAAGATCAGACTGATACAGCGGTTTGGGAAGCCACTTGCAGGATGATATGGCCGGGAAGTGAACGGCAGAAAAGAAAAAGCCTGAAGAGCTTTCTCTTTCTTTTAAAGTGCGTAGGTTCTTGGTATACTTTACTCAATCAAGTTTACCGACTGACTGACAGTTATAGAGGGAGCAAAAATCATGGCAAAAAAAGAACCGCGTATTGCTCGTCTGAACAATCGTTTTACTGAAGAAAAGACACTGGAAAATATTCGTGAGAAAAAAAGGCGGAAAAGACTTAAAAGGCGCATGCAGTTTATCCTTGTGGCTGGCATGTTGCTTGTCCTGCTTATAGGCGCAAATCTCGTGCGCAGTTATTTCAAGCTGCAGGAACTTGAGGAGCAGCGAGTCGTGGCTCGTCAAGAACTTGAAACGCTGGAGCTGCACCAGGAAGATTTGGATTTTTATATTAGTCTGCTGGAAGATGAAGAGTATGTCGCTAAGCTGGCCAGAAGTGAATATTATCTAACTAGAGATAATGAGATTGTCTTCAGCTTCCCGGATGACCGGAGTCCGGATCATGTGGAGGCTACGGAAGATGGACCGGATCTAGGGGACGAAGATTTGGGCCAGAATGAGGATGAAGATGAGGCAAAATCCGAACAAGAGTAGACATTTGTGCTTTATTCTTCAATATAAACCTTTATTCTTAAAAAACTGCATGGTATAATTGTCACAAATCATTTAGGAGGCAACATAGAAATATGTCAATTGAAGTTGGAAGTAAAGTAGAAGGCAAGATCACGGGAATTGCTAATTTTGGTGCGTTTATCGATTTAGGCAACAACAAGACCGGATTGGTTCACATCAGTGAAGTATCAGACAGTTACGTAGAAAATATCAACGAAGAACTGGAAGTAGGTCAGACTGTTACTGTTAAGGTTCTGTCCATAGCGGATGATGGCAAAATCGGCCTGTCGATTCGTAAGGCACAGGACAAGCCGGCTGAATCAGCACCGAAGCCAAAGCCACAGAGTCGTGAGCGTTCGAATACTCCCAGCAGACGAAATAGCTCTCCAGCGCCTAAAAAACAGGACTTTGACTCTCTCATGAGTTCATTCCTGAAAGACAGCGAAGATCGCCTGACTTCTCTGAAACGCAACACGGAAGGTAAGCGAGGCGGACGAGGCGGACGAAAAAGTTAAAGTTTAAAATAGTGAAAGGGTTTAGGGAAATCCCTGAGCCTTTTTTCATTGTCATTATTCAAAAAAACGAGAAGGCTACAGGTGAGGAGGAGCAGAATATGGACTTGCTGAGGACCTTTACTGCTCATGTTGAAGAAAAAGGCTACTGGATAAAAGGCGAGCATGTCTTGGTAGCTGTATCTGGCGGAGTGGACTCGGTCGTCTTGCTGGATCTGATTAGTCACTTGCCAGATAGGTGCAGGCCAGCCATGACAGTGCTCCACGTGGATCATGGGCTGAGAGAGGTGTCTACGGAAGAAGCAGCCTTTGTCAGAGAGCTGGCTTCAAGTTACGGAGCAGACTGCCTGGTTCGACGCTGGTCTAAAAAAGATCATCCGACAAGCGGCTTTGAAGCAGCAGCTCGAAAGATCCGATATGCTTTTTTTAAAGAAGCTGCAGCTAACTGCCACGCCAGTAAACTGTTGACTGCCCATCACCGGGATGACCAGGTGGAGACCGTTCTGATGCGGCTCGTCCGCGGCAACTCACTTCACGAACTTGCCGGTATTCAAGCAGTCCGGGCGGATGCAGGATTCGACATTTACCGGCCGTTATTGCCCTTTGCCAAAAATGAGCTGATTGCCTACGCTGAACAAAATGGGCTGAAGTGGTGTGAAGATGAAAGTAATGCATCAAACCGGTATACGCGCAACCGTTTCCGTCACAGCATTATTCCCTTGCTTAAAAAAGAGAACCCTATGCTTGAAGAGCATGTAATCCAATTTTCAGAAGAACTTCAGGGCCTGCTTGATTTGCTCGATCCATTGATTTCATCACAGATGCAAGAGATTGTCGATTTTCAAGAGCAGAAAATGGTCATCAGCCGTCGCCAGCTGCTGGACTGCGCCCCTGTGCTGCAGCTTAAAGTATTGGCGAAAGCATTCAGCGAATGGGCAATCAGACAAGACTTTATGATCAAACGAGTGCATTTGACACTGTTGAGGGACTGGCTTGATTCAGGCAAGCCTAATTCGAGCCTCAATCTGCCATCTGGACTGGAAGCTGTGAGAAGTTATGATTTCTGCATCGTTCGCCTTAAAGAAAAAGAAGCGCCATCAGCTTATCTTGAAAGCCGAAATGCCCTGGTTTATGATTTGGAACCAGGCACAAGCATTGAATTGTCTGAAGGCAAAGTGATAAAGCTGTTCACAAGTAGTCAGTATCAGAACGAATCTATAAGGCCAGAAGCCCGTCATATTTATTTGGATTTGAAACCAGACCAGCTGCCCCTGAAGGTCCGACATCGTCAGCAGGGGGACCGATTAAAAGTCAAAGGCATGAACGGAACGAAGAAGGTTAAGGATATCTTTATAGACCAAAAAGTACCTTTAGCTGACAGGGAGCAAGCGTGGTTGGTCACTGACCACCATGGAGAGCTGATCTGGCTCGTAGACTATAAAGAGTCTGCATTGTCACTAGACCCTATAACTGATACAATAAGCTACGTACTTGTTTACACAGATCCATTATCAAAAGGCGTCTGATATGTTTTCTATAAAAAGGAGAAGAAAAAATGAAAAAAGACATGGAAAGTATTTTGATCTCAGAAGAAGAGCTGCAGGAGAAAGTCAAGGAACTGGCTACCCTGCTGAAGGAAGAGTATGATGGTAAGAACCCGCTGCTGGTTGGTGTACTTAAAGGAGCTCTGCCGTTCATGGCAGATTTGATCAAGCAGATGGACATGTATCTGGAAATTGACTTCATGGATGTCTCCAGCTATGGAAACAAAACTGTCTCTTCAGGAGAAGTCAAAATTCTTAAAGACCTTGATACAAATGTTGAGGGGCGTCACGTACTGTTTGTTGAGGATATTATCGATACGGGAGGTACACTCGCCTATCTGAAAGACTTGTTTAAGTACAGAAAAGCAGCTTCTGTTAAAATCGTTACCTTGCTGGACAAGCCAACAGGGAGAAAAATCGATATAGAGGCGGATTGGGTCGGATTTACAGTCCCACATAAATTTGTCGTCGGATACGGTCTGGATTTTGCTGAAAATTACCGGAACCTACCTTTCATCGGCATCCTCAAACCTGAAATCTATCAGTAAACAGTAAATAAGAGGAAATTATGTATATTATATGAAGATATGCAGCAAATACCCGATCATCAAACAAAATTCATAGTCAAAAAAAGTCAAATATGTTAACATGATGAGGTATATTATTTTAAGCATAATGACCTTAAAATGAATAAAATAAAAGTTTATTGACAGATGGAGGATGACATGAAAAACGGATTTTTCAAAAGTGGCCTCTTCTACGTCATCGTTTTTCTTGCAGTTATTGGAATTGCAAGCTGGGCGACGAGTGGCGGTAATGATCAGGCTTCAGAAGGCGTAAGTTCAACCGATTTTGTTGAATTCCTTGAAGATGATCGAATAGAAGAATTTCAAATTCAGCCAACGGCTGGAGTATACGAAGTCCGCGGCCGGTTTCGTGAAGGACAGGAAGTAGAACTTGAAGAAGAAGAAAGCGTCACGCTTTTTGGTGGACTGGATCAGCAGCAGACGACCCGGTTTACGACCTTTATTCTTAGAAATGACATTGTCGTCGATGAAATATTTACGCTGGCAAGAGACAATGACGTCAATATTGTATCAGTTGAAGAACCAACCACAGGTGTCTGGACAAGCCTGCTCTTTTCATTCCTGCCTCTGATCCTTTTTGTCGGATTCATTTATTTCATGATGGGACAAGCTGGACAAGGCGGCGGTGCCGGGGGTGGCCGTGGTGTAATGAACTTCGGGAAGTCCAAAGCCAAAGAAAGTGATGCTAAGACAAGTAAGGTCCGCTTTTCAGACGTAGCGGGTGCAGACGAGGAAAAAGAAGAGCTTGTCGAAATTGTTGAATTCCTTAAAGATCCAAGACGCTTTTCAAATCTTGGTGCACGCATACCCGCCGGTGTGCTGCTTGAGGGACCTCCAGGAACAGGTAAGACCTTGCTGGCCAAAGCAGTTGCAGGAGAAGCTGGCGTACCGTTCTTCTCTATATCGGGTTCCGAATTTGTGGAAATGTTTGTCGGGGTAGGAGCAAGCCGAGTACGTGACTTGTTTGAGAATGCCAAGAAAACAGCTCCGGCAATCATATTCATCGACGAGATTGATGCCGTAGGGCGTCAGCGTGGTGCTGGTATGGGCGGTGGACACGATGAACGTGAACAGACACTGAACCAGTTGCTAGTCGAAATGGATGGGTTCACCGGTAACGAGGGAATCATTGTTATTGCCGCAACAAACCGTCAGGATGTTCTGGATCCAGCGCTTCTGAGACCGGGCCGATTCGACCGACGTATCATGGTCGGACGACCGGACGTTAAAGGCCGTGAAGCGATTCTGAAGGTACACTCCAAAAACAAACCGCTGTCGCCGGATGTTGATTTGAAAATCATTGCGAGACAAACGCCAGGATTTGCCGGTGCCGATCTGGAGAATCTGCTGAATGAGGCGGCTCTGGTAGCAGCTAGACGAGGCAGCAAAGAAATCGAAGCACTGGATCTAGATGAAGCGCATGACCGTGTGATTGCCGGACCGGCCAAGAAAGACCGGGTCATTTCTGAAACAGAGCGGGGCATGGTGGCTTATCATGAAGCTGGTCATACAATCGTTGGACTTGTTTTAAGTGATGCCCGTATTGTTCACAAGGTGACAATCGTTCCTCGTGGACGTGCGGGAGGCTATGCTATTATGCTGCCGAAAGAAGACCGCTTCTTGATGACTAAAAAAGAGATGTTTGAACAGATTGTTGGCCTTTTAGGTGGTCGTGTAGCGGAAGAAATTATTTACAACTCCCAGTCGAGTGGAGCATCAAATGACTTCCAGCAGGCGACTCAGATTGCCAGAAGCATGGTAACGGAATATGGAATGAGCGATTTGCTTGGACCTGTTCAGTACGAAGGTGGCGGCCAAGTCTTCTTGGGAAGAGATTATTCACAGTCCAAAGCCTACTCAGAGCAGTTCGCTTATCAAATCGACCAGGAAGTCCTGCGTATCCTCAATGAAGCGCATGCGGAAGCCAAGCGTATTATTGAAGAACATAAAGAAGCGCATGAACTGATTGCTCAGAAACTCCTTGAGTTTGAAACACTGGATGAGAAGCAAATCAAGTCTCTGTTTGAAGAAGGGGAGATGCCTGTCAAGTCAGCATCCAGCCCTTCAGAATTCCCGCGTGAAGTTGAAGAATCAGAGAGAGACCCTGAGGAAGAAAATATTGGGAAATCCTTTGAGGAAATCAAAGCAGCCAGGGAACAAAAAGAAAAGGAACGCGAAAAACAGTTTGAACAGAAAGAAGTGACTGATGGAGACTATACCTCCTCAGAAACGGATCCTGAAGAACCCGAAGAGTAACAGACAAAGAAGAGGAGGCTGATCAGCTCTCCTCTTCTTTCCGTGTAATGTGCCCCTTAAAAGAGAGAGACTGAAAAAAGGATAGTGAATAAAGTGACGGATAAACTGATAAAAGCACTGGGATTTGATGATCAGATTAGAATATATGTCGTGGACGCAACGGATATGGTTCAGACAGCGCAAGAGAAACACAATACCTGGTCCGCAGCTACCGCTGCTTTGGGCCGGGCGATGATTGGGACGACTTTGCTGGGTGCGACATTAAAGGGCGAGGAAAAACTGACAGTCCGTATAGATGGACAGGGGCCTGTAGGATACTTGCTAGTGGACAGTAATGGTAAGGGAGAAACAAAGGGCTACATCAAAAATCCACACGTCAGCTTGCCATTGAATGCGCAAGGTAAGCTTGATGTCAAGGGAGCAGTTGGAACAGAGGGCATGTTGACAGTAAGTAAAGATCTTGGAATGAAGGAACCCTTTGTTGGCCAGGTGCCACTGGTCAGTGGTGAGCTCGGTGACGACTTCACCTATTACATGGCGAATTCCGAACAGGTACCTTCAGCAATTGGGGTGTCCGTACTGGTGAATCCGGATGAATCAGTTAAAACTGCGGGTGGTTTTATGATCCAAGTACTGCCTGAAGCTTCGGAGGAAACCATTTTGAAACTGGAAGAAACCATTCGCAGCCTGCCTATGATTTCTAAGCTGATGGATCAAGGGGAAACGCCGGAGCAGATTCTTGACAGGCTGGTTGGTGGAGAGTCTGCCCGTGTACTTGAAACCTTGCCGGTAGCGTTCACCTGCGACTGTTCCAGGGACCGGTTCAAAAATGCGCTCGTTACTCTGGGCACAGAAGAACTTCAGCAAATGATTGATGAAGACCAGGGAGCGGAAGCAGTCTGCCAGTTTTGCCGGACAAAGTATCACTTTAACGAGAGTGAACTTGAGCAGCTGGTTTCTGAGGCAAGTTGATTTAAAGCTGTCAACTGAGGCAAGGATGGACCTTTAAGACTGAGTGAAGATATGGTAATATAATGCAGAATAAAATGAATAACACCTGAAAAAATAACTATCAGAACAAGAATGGAGTGGCGCGAGTGTCTCAAGAAGCACAGAATCAGGAAACATTGACAGACCAGCTGATTGTTCGTCGGGATAAAATGAACGATTTGAAAGACCGTGGGGTCGACCCTTTTGGTGGGCGTTATGAACGTACACATTTTTCTCGGGAACTGCATGAAGCCTATGATGAAAAAACAAAGCAAGAGCTGGAGGAAGCTGGACAGACAGCAAAAGTAGCCGGCCGTCTCATGACTAAGCGTGGAAAGGGGAAGGCTGGTTTTGCCCATCTGAAAGACAAAGAAGGCAGAATCCAGATCTATATCCGTAAAGACGAAGTAGGAGACGAACAGTATGAAAGCTTCAAGACAGCTGATCTTGGAGATTTTCTCGGTATAGAAGGGGCGGTCATGAAAACCAATACTGGTGAAGTGACGATTCGAGCAACGGAACTAACCTATTTGTCTAAAGCTTTAAGACCTTTGCCGGATAAATACCACGGTTTGACTAACGTGGAGCAGAAGTACCGACAGCGCTACCTGGATCTTATCGCTAATGATGAAAGCTACGACCGCTTTACCAAGCGCAGCCAGATCATTCAGGAAATCAGGAACTACTTGAATGCAAGAGACTACCTTGAAGTGGAGACCCCGCTACTGCACAACTTGGCCGGTGGAGCAGCTGCTCGTCCATTTACGACCCATCACAATGCTTTGGATATGGAACTGTACCTGCGCATAGCCATCGAGCTGCATCTCAAGCGCCTGATTGTAGGAGGGATGGAAAAAGTTTACGAAATTGGACGAGTATTCCGTAATGAAGGAATTGATACGACCCATAACCCTGAATTCACTATGATGGAACTTTACACAGCCTATCATGATTATATCGATGTCATGGATTTGACTGAAGACCTGATCCGGTCTGTAACGGAAAAAGTGCTCGGATCCACTGAGATTCCTTACGGCGAAGACATGATTCAGATTGGTCAGAAGTGGGAACGCCGTCACATGGTGGATCTGATTAAAGAAGAAACAGGTATCGATTTCTTTAAGCAGTATACAGATGAAGAGGCGCGTCAGTTGGCTGACAAGCATGATGTCGACATCGATGACTATGCCACTTTTGGCCATGTTGTTAACGAGTTCTTCGAGACTTTCGTAGAAGAGAAACTGATTCAGCCGACCTTTGTATACGGTCATCCGGTTGAAATTTCGCCTCTAGCCAAGAAAAACACGGAGGATCCGCGCTTTACCGATCGGTTCGAACTGTTTATTGCAAAACACGAATACGCCAATGCCTTCAGTGAGCTTAACGATCCTATCGATCAGAGGGAACGATTTGAGTCCCAAGTGGAAGAGAAGGCCCAAGGAAATGATGAAGCGCACGACATTGATGAGGACTTTATCGAAGCGCTTGAGCACGGTATGCCACCTACAGGGGGACTGGGAATCGGTATAGACCGCCTAGTCATGCTGCTGACAGATTCTCACACAATCCGTGATGTACTGCTGTTTCCAACGATGAAAAACATCGAACACTAAAGGGAAAAAAGAGAGCCTGACCAGTCTGAGCTGAGCCCAAAAAAGTTAGACCTAAAAAATCTAACTTTTTTGGGCTTACTATAGACTGGTCAGGCTTTTTTCAAAATAATGTACATTATGGCAGAAATAATTAGCAGGTATGACGCATAATTCTCGTAAATAGCTTCAGTTTTATATAATATAGACTGTAAGATACAAGTGAATGAATAAGAAAGTGGGTATGTTATATGAAAAAAACGAGATGGATTAATTTTATGGGAGGAAGTGATCTCCTCTTTACGCTAGTGGCTTTAATTTTATTTGGGGTTGTTTTCCTCCTTTTCAATCAAGTGGACTATTTATTTACGCCGATTCTGGTGCTGGTATCAAATATTCTGATGCCATTTGTTATTGCGCTGCTTCTCTATTACTTATTCAGCCCCTTTGTCGATTTTCTGGAAAAAAGAAAAGTCAAAAGGATATATGGAGTCGCTATTTTATTTATACTGCTAATTGGCCTGATTGTTCTGGGGATTGGCCTGCTTTACCCCTTGCTACGTGATCAGGTTACAGGATTTGTAGAAAATTTTCCTGCATTTATCAACGCTATCATTGCTTCAGTGACTGAATGGATCGAGAATCTACCCTTTGGCGATGAAATTGAAGGCTTCATTGAAGAGGGAGAAAGTTTTATCGCTTCAATACCCGATAATATTGACCGTTACATGACTGACGGCTTCAGTGGCTTATCTTCGGTGATGTCGAGTCTGACCAATGTTGTCGTAACGATTGTGACTTTTCCAATTATCCTTTTCTTCTTGCTAAAGGACGAAAAACGCTTCTTTTATGCTGTGCTGAGTGTGGTCCCTCCTAAATGGAGGGAAGACTTAATCAGAGTTTCCTACGAGGTCAACAGTCAAGTAGGGGCTTACGTCAAAGGTCAGTTGATCATTGCTACGTCCATTGGCGTCATGATGTTTATCGGTTTTACTGTTATCAACCTAGAATACAGTGGAGTACTAGCTATCATTGCTGGTTTTACTTCCATTATTCCCTACATCGGTCCTACCCTTGCTTTTATTCCGGCACTGGTGATTGCACTGATTGATTCCTGGTGGATGGTGCTTCAGCTGTTGCTTGTGTGGGCAGTGGTCCAGTTTATTGACGGTAATTTGATCGAACCTAACGTTATGGGACGCCAGCTGAATGTCCACCCGCTAACAATCATTATCGTTTTGCTGGTCATGGGAGATCTCCTGGGACTGTTTGGTCTGATATTCGGTGTGCCGATTTATGCCATTTTCAAAGTAATTGTTGTGCACTTTTTCCAGCAGTTTAAAAAACGTTATAACCGTTACTATGGGGATATATCCGGCGAATACGAGGTGAAGCCTATTGAAATTGCAGTTAGTGGCAAGGGTGAAGCCAGTGAAGAACTGAAAAGAAGTGTTCAGATTGCTAGGCTGAAAAATAGGCAGGAAAAGAAAAAGGCCATGCAGGATGACAAAAAAGACAAAGAAGAAAAAACTGATGAAGCAGATTAATCAAATGGAAAGTATATAGCAGAAATGAATGAAAAGGCCGGACTGTCTGTTGTTGAGGACAGTCCGGCCACTTTTTTATGCTCAGTTTCAAAAGAATATTTACTTGTGAAGACGGTCAACAATCTCACTACGTTCCCTTTTTCAATAAAGTTTCTCTAAACTGTTGACGGCATGTCAGAAATCTGATATTATTAATCTCGTTGCTGCAAAACATAGAACAGACACGCCGATAAAATTGATTTACATAAAATCAAATTTAGTGTTGACTTCTATAAAGCAATGAGCTATAATTAAATAGCTGTCATACGAGTCAAGGTAACGCTTCCAACTTCAAACGGAGTTAAAAAACTTTTAAAAAGTTGTTGACAATCAATCGAGACGATGGTATGATATAAAAGTTGCTGCTAAACAGCTTTTTAACTCCGTTTGAAGT
>NZ_JANL01000023.1 GCF_000585255.1 Alkalibacterium sp. AK22 | reverse complement strand
TTTCCCTTTGTGAAAGCAGGACATTGCCGTGCAGCTCTTTTACTTAATATTCTTTTGGAGGTTTAGCTCAGTTGGGAGAGCATCTGCCTTACAAGCAGAGGGTCAGCGGTTCGAGCCCGTTAACCTCCATAGATCCATGAGCCGTTAGCTCAGTTGGTAGAGCAACTGACTTTTAATCAGTGGGTCACAGGTTCGAATCCTGTACGGCTCATATATAAGAGAAATCTTATATAATCACACAAGCGGATGTGGCGGAATTGGCAGACGCACTAGATTTAGGATCTAGCGCTTCACGGCGTGGGGGTTCAAGTCCCTCCATCCGCATTGCACCATTTAATAGATAGACGCCGGCTTAGCTCAGTTGGTAGAGCAACTGATTTGTAATCAGTGGGTCGAGGGTTCAAATCCTTTAGCCGGCATTTTTTTATGTAATAGAAACCATTAGCGGAAGTAGTTCAGTGGTAGAACATCACCTTGCCAAGGTGGGGGTCGCGGGTTCGAATCCCGTCTTCCGCTCTAACCGTTTAAATTGTATATTGCAATTTCATTCCCAAGCCGGGGTGGCGGAATTGGTAGACGCACAGGACTTAAAATCCTGCGGAGAGTATTCTCCGTGCCGGTTCGACTCCGGCCCTCGGTATTCATTATGAAAATAATGTGTAGCACCCTTAGCTCAATTGGATAGAGTACCTGACTACGAATCAGGCGGTTAGAGGTTCGAGTCCTCTAGGGTGCATGTGTTGAGCAGTATTACGGGAAGTAGCTCAGCTTGGTAGAGCACTTGGTTTGGGACCAAGGGGTCGCAGGTTCGAATCCTGTCTTCCCGATTTGTAACAAAAATGGCGGTGTAGCTCAGCTGGCTAGAGCGTACGGTTCATACCCGTGAGGTCGGGGGTTCGATCCCCTCCGCCGCTATCGAAGCGGACCTTTAGCTCAGTTGGTTAGAGCAAACGGCTCATAACCGTTCGGTCGCAGGTTCGAGTCCTGCAAGGTCCATTGCGATGACTGTTGAAGCGCTAGTAATGATAGGCTTCAGATTCGATGGTTGTCAATTAATATTATCGCGGGGTAGAGCAGTTGGCAGCTCGTCGGGCTCATAACCCGGAGGTCGCAGGTTCGAGTCCTGCCCCCGCAATCACTCTGACTGTTGAAGTTTTAGCTGATACAGACAGGGGACACTTAGGCATTGACCTACAGTGATTTTATATAATGGATTTAAATGTGAGGTCCCGTAGTGTAGCGGTTATCACGCCTGCCTGTCACGCAGGAGATCGCGGGTTCGATTCCCGTCGGGACCGTTTTAGCGGGTGTAGTTTAGTGGTAAAACCCCAGCCTTCCAAGCTGATGTCGGGAGTTCGATTCTCCTCACCCGCTTTGTATGAAAATACATTTGTCATTTGGGGCCTATAGCTCAGCTGGTTAGAGCGCACGCCTGATAAGCGTGAGGTCGGTGGTTCGAGTCCACTTAGGCCCATTGTATCGTTTAAATTTACGATATGGGGAAGTACTCAAGTGGCTGAAGAGGCGCCCCTGCTAAGGGTGTAGGTCGGTAATCCCGGCGCGAGGGTTCAAATCCCTCCTTCTCCGTTTTTTATATTTTTGTCAGGCCCCTTGGTCAAGCGGTTAAGACACCGCCCTTTCACGGCGGTAACACGGGTTCGAATCCCGTAGGGGTCATGCTAACTGAATAAGTTATATCTGGAGGATTACCCAAGTCTGGCTTAAGGGAACGGTCTTGAAAACCGTCAGGCGTGTAAAAGCGCGCGTGGGTTCGAATCCCACATCCTCCTTTGTCTGTCTTGTAGTGATTAAGCATCCTGCAATAATGACACACGCAGCTTAATGGGCTGCGGTATTTTTTTTAGAATCAGTACCACAATATAGGTGTTTGTTGACCTTATATCTGGTCCCGTAGTGTAGCGGTTATCACGCCTGCCTGTCACGCAGGAGATCGCGGGTTCGATTCCCGTCGGGACCGTTTTAAGGCGCTGTAGCTCAGTTGGTAGAGCAACGGATTGAAGCTCCGTGTGTCGGCAGTTCGACTCTGTCCAGCGCCATTTTAGTTTATTATCAGCGGGTGTAGTTTAGTGGTAAAACCCCAGCCTTCCAAGCTGATGTCGGGAGTTCGATTCTCCTCACCCGCTCTACTACAAAAAAGAGGCTGGGACAAAAG
>NZ_JANL01000022.1 GCF_000585255.1 Alkalibacterium sp. AK22 | reverse complement strand
AAAAAGAAAAAACCGAGTAGGTTTGTACATAAGTACAATTCTACTCGGTTTAACTTTATTTTACTCCGGTTGAGACTTTTGTCCCAGCCCCTTTTTTTGCGTTTGAATCCGGCACCCTGTGAAGGTTGTCTGGCAGACTGGCGAGTAAGGGGTCAGGAGAGCGATTTTTAGGAAAATATAAAAGGCTCAAAAGACTGTTTGCAGGCCTTTCACAGCAAGTAGAATTTGTTTGAACAAATTAAAACACTTCATCAGAGAGTTACAATAGAACCTTTTAATCCCGGGGTAATAGTGGTATGATATGACAGTATGAGAAAATCCGGAAGTGCTTATAGAATCCACATATAGGGGAGAATTGTATTCATGGCTCATTTATTAAAACAGATTTTTGAGAACGATAAAAAAACACTACGCCGATACGGAAAAATTGCTGATCAGATTGATGCACTGACAGACAGCATGCAGGCCTTAACTGACGAAGAACTAAAGGCAAAGACAGAAGAGTTTAAAGGAAGATATGCTTCAGGTGAAAGTCTGGATGACATGCTACCTGAAGCCTTTGCAGCCATAAGAGAAGGAGCTCGACGCGTACTAGGACTGCATCCGTTCAGGGTACAGCTGATGGGAGGAATAGCGCTTCATGAAGGCAATATTTCAGAGATGAAAACGGGTGAAGGGAAGACATTGACGGCTACGATGCCGGTCTACTTGAATGCCATTTCTGGAGACGGTGCGCACGTGGTAACTGTCAATGATTACTTGGCTACACGAGATGCTGACGAGATGGGTGAACTGTATCGCTGGATGGGGCTGACTGTTGGCTTGAACCTGAACAACAAGTCTTCCGAGGAAAAACGTGAGGCCTACAACTGCGATATCACTTATTCTACAAACAATGAGTTGGGCTTTGATTACTTGCGTGACAACATGGTCGTCTACAAGGAGCAGATGGTTCAGCGGCCATTAAACTTTGCTATTTTGGATGAGGTCGATTCCATCCTTGTTGATGAAGCGAGAACGCCACTGATCATATCCGGCCAAGCCAACCGTTCGACTTCATTTTATACCCGCTGTGATTTCTTTGTTAAAGGACTGAAAGAAGACGAGGATTATACTATTGACTTGCAGTCTAAATCTATTTCACTGACGGAAGAAGGAATCGAGAACGCAGAGAAGACCTTCCGCGTAACCAATCTGTATGATATTGAAAATCAGGCACTCGTGCATCACCTGGATCAGTCGCTGAGAGCGAACTTTATTATGCACAAAGATTTTGATTATGTCGTGGACGACGGCGCAGTCAAAATTGTTGACCAATTTACCGGGCGTATCATGGAAGGACGACGCTATTCAGACGGTTTACATCAGGCCATCGAAGCGAAGGAAAATGTTGAGATTCAGAAAGAATCGAAGACGATGGCAACCATCACTTTCCAGAACTACTTCCGTATGTATAAGAAGCTATCAGGGATGACAGGTACCGCTAAGACGGAAGAAGAAGAATTCAGAGAAATTTATAACATGAACGTTGTTGCCATCCCGACTAACCGTCCGCTCATTCGGGATGACCGTGACGACTTGCTTTATCCGACACTAGAAAGCAAGTTTAAAGCCGTGGCTGAAGACATCAAGGAGCGCCATGCCAAAGGACAGCCGGTCCTGGTAGGAACAGTAGCTGTTGAAACGTCTGAGCTAATCAGTACCCTACTTAGAAAAGAAGGAGTCCCTCACGAGGTACTGAACGCTAAAAACCATTTCAGAGAAGCTGAAATCGTCGTCAATGCCGGCCAACCTGGTGCAGTCACTATTGCGACCAACATGGCCGGACGTGGAACAGATATCAAGCTTGGTCCGGGAGTAAAAGAAGCCGGGGGCCTTGCGGTTATCGGTACAGAACGGCATGAATCCAGACGTATCGACAATCAGCTGAGAGGAAGGGCAGGTCGTCAGGGAGACCCTGGTGTATCCCAGTTTTATCTATCGCTGGAAGATGACTTGATGAAGCGTTTCGGTTCAGAACGTATTCGAATGGTTCTTGAACAACTGAAAATTGCTGAAGACGATGCCGTTATTCAAAGTAGAATGATCAGTCGCCAAGTTGAATCAGCTCAGAAACGAGTCGAAGGGAACAACTATGACACCCGCCGTAATGTATTGAAGTACGACGATGTTATGAGAGAACAGCGTGAAGTGATTTACTCGCAGCGCCAGGAAGTTATCATGGAGAGCGATTCGCTCAGCTACGTCACAATCCCGATGGTCCGTCGGACAATCGAACGCTATGTTCAGCTGAATACGCAGCAGGAAGATGCATCTAAATGGAACCTGGAGCATATCGAAGAATTTGCCCATACGGTTCTCGTACATCCGGAAGACCTGACTATCGAAGACCTTAAAGGAAAGACTGCGCAACAGATTATTGACTTGCTTGTAGATCTGGCCCGGTCAAATTATGAGGAAAAAACGTCTCAGCTTAACGGGAAAGAACAAGTTCTTGAATTCGAGAAAGTTGTTATTCTGAGAGTTGTTGACAGAAAATGGACAGATCACATCGATCAGATGGATCAGCTGCGTCAGGGAATTGGTCTTCGTTCATATGGTCAGTTCAACCCGCTGACGGAATACCAGCAGGAAGGATTCAGCCTGTTTGAGGACATGATTGGAGAAATTGAGTATGAAGTGACTCGACTGCTGATGAAGTCACAGATCAGACAGAATCTGCAGCGGGAGCAGACTACACCGACTGGCAGCAAGAAACAAAATGTTCGCAGAAAAAATGAAAAACCAACCTATTCGCATGATGAAGAAACACACACACGAATGGGCTAAAAAGAACCAAGCGGGAAGGAACGGATCGTGCATCTGTTCCTTTTGCTTAGCAAAAAACGGAGGCATAGTATGGAAATCAGTGAAATTTCACAAAAACTGAATACAGCAAAACAAAAGGTCGAAGACTTCAGGGGGTCTCTTTGACTTAGAAGCCATAGAACGTGACATAGCAGAATATGATCACATCATGTCTTCTCCTGAATTTTGGAACAATCAGGAAGCGGCGCAAAAAGTTATCAAAGAATCAAACGAAGTCAAAAGTGTTCACCAAGCGTTCACCTTTATTGAGACAAAAGTCGAAGAGGTAGAATTGCTGCTGGAGATGCTTAGAGAAGAAGAAGACCAGGATATGCTGGAAGAGATTCAAGGCAGTCTAACTGAGTTGACTGATGCAGTGGAACAGTTTGAGCTGGATATGCTGCTGGGTGAACCTTATGACAAATCCAATGCCATCTTGGAACTGCATCCCGGAGCAGGTGGAACGGAATCCCAGGACTGGGGAGAGATGCTTTACCGCATGTACACACGCTGGATCGAGCAGCGTGGTTTTTCCTATGAAGTACTTGAATATCAAAGCGGAGACGAGGCTGGTATCAAAAGTGCCACTTTGCTGGTAAAAGGGACGAATGCCTATGGTCTGCTTAAAGCAGAAAAAGGTGTGCATCGCCTAGTTAGAATCTCCCCCTTTGATTCAAGTGGCCGCCGTCATACTTCTTTTGTATCCATTGATGTGATTCCTGAAATCGACGATGAGATCGATATTGAAGTCAACTCGGATGAAATCCGAGTTGATACATTCCGAGCCAGTGGGGCCGGTGGCCAGCATATCAACAAAACTGAATCAGCTGTCCGAATCACCCACCTGGAAACTGGACTGGTGGCGTCCAGTCAGGCTGGTCGTTCACAGCTGGCTAACAGGGAAACAGCGATGAATATGCTGAAAGCCAAGCTTTATCAGAAGGAAATGGAAGAGAAGCAGAAGGAAATGGATGAAATTCGGGGCGAGCAGAAAGAAATTGGCTGGGGTTCTCAAATAAGGTCTTATGTGTTCCATCCTTACTCGATGGTTAAGGATCACCGAACCAACATGGAGAGCGGAAACACGGATGCTGTAATGGATGGAGATTTAGATCCCTTTATTGAAGCGTATCTAAGATTCTCAATGAAAGGCTCCTCTTAAAGGATCACCTCACCTAAAATAATAAATATACAGAAGAAGAGGCGGCTGTCTCGAGAGAGCCGGTTCTTCTTTTTTGCAGGACGGGCTATTTTTATATCCTGTGCCTAGCCTAACAAACTAAGCAAAAAAGCACAGTTAAGCAGAAGAGCACAGTGTGTCATTCACAAGAGTAATATTGATTAATATTTAGACTTATGGATAACTTTAAAAAGCAATTTTGAGAAATAAAATGAGATGTCATATTTCTGACAAAGTTATCCATTGGATGTTTATATAGTCGGAAAAGAAAAAAGTGGGGCGCTGAAACAAAAAAACAAGCATTATATACATTTTGGTGTTGGTTTCTCCCCTTTTTTACTCTTTTTTTGAGTGATTTGTGGGGTGGTGATAGAATGTGGGTGTAGGTGCCGCGGAATGTTCAGTAAACTCCTGACCGCTTGTACCCTTTGAAATATTTTTGTAATTGTTTTAAAACAGACATCTATATCATGAATGCTATACTAGTAAAGGTTAGAAAAAGTCAGTCAGCTACTCGAATCGTTAGGACAGTGAAAATCTCAACAGATAGGTGATTATTTAATGATAAAAATGACAAATGTCTACAAAAAATATCCAAATGGTATTACTGCCATAAATGGATTGGACGTATCGATTGATCAGGGTGAGTTTGTCTATGTCGTGGGCCCCAGTGGCGCAGGGAAGTCAACTTTCATCAAAATGATTTACAGAGAAGAAGTACCTACTAAGGGGACAGTAAAGGTCGGTGAATTTGATCTGGTTGGCCTGAAAGCCAAGAAAGTTCCATACTTACGCAGACACGTAGGAGTGGTTTACCAGGACTTTAAACTTCTGCCAAGATTGACTGTTTTTGAGAATGTGGCGTATGCCATGCAGGTTGTAGGTAAAAATTCAAAACAAATTCAGAAAAGAACGCTAGAGGTACTTGACCTAGTCGGACTGAAGCATAAAGTTAGAATGTTCCCAAATGAACTTTCAGGAGGAGAACAGCAGCGTGTGGCTATTGCGCGTGCGATTGCCAACATGCCACGTGTTTTGATTGCAGATGAGCCAACAGGAAACTTGGATCCTGAAACAGCATGGGGCATCATGGATCTGCTGGAAGAAATCAATAACCAGGGAACCACCATTATTATGGCGACTCATAATAGTGATATTGTCAACCGCGTAAGACACCGTGTGCTGGCAGTAGAGAACGGCCGTATCGCTCGTGATCAGGAAGGGGGAGAATACGGATATGAAAGCTAAAACATTTTGGAGACACATTAAAGAATCACTTAAAAGTATCAAACGGAACGGATGGATGACAGTCGCTGCAGTAAGTGCTGTTGCAGTCACGCTACTTCTGGTCGGAAGTTTTATTGCCATCTTGATGAATGTTAATAAGCTGGCTACCGATGTGGAAGAAGATGTCAGTGTCCGCGTGTACATCGATCTGGCTGCGGAAGAAGAAGACCAAGAAGCTCTTCAGCAAAACCTGGAAGATATTGACGATGTAGAACAGGTTGTCTTTTCCAGTCGTGATGATGAACTGTCTCAGGTTATCGGCAGTTATGGGGACGAGTTTGGATTATTCGACGGCGACGATAACCCGTTGCATGATGTCTTTATTTTGAATACGGCAGCACCGGAAGCAACCGCTGATGTGGCTGACCAGGCTGAAGAGTTTAGTTATGTAGCGGATGTCAATTATGGGGGAGCGACTGCCGACCGGCTTTTCGAAGTCATGGGGACCGTAAGAAATGTCGGGGGAATCATCATAGTGGCCCTGATATTTACAGCTGTCTTCCTGATTGCTAATACTATCCGGATAACGATTTTCTCCAGAAGAACCGAAATCGAGATCATGAAACTGGTGGGAGCCACTAACTGGTTCATCCGCTGGCCGTTCTTAATTGAAGGGGCACTAATTGGTTTCATCGGAGCACTGATTCCCGTAACAGCCATTTCTTATGTCTATTTGACTGGTTTTGACAGAGTGATGGAATTTCTGTATGGCACTTACTTTGGCCTCCTTGAGCCGAATCCGTTTCTGATTCAGCTCGTTGTCTTGTTACTGGCAATTGGTGTGCTTATCGGAAGTATCGGATCGTCCTTGTCGATTAGAAAATTCCTCAAGGTATAAGTAAACAAAGCAAAAAAAGGGGGCTGTGGCCCCCTTTTTTTACATAAAAACAGACTAGTAGAAAAAGACAGGCAGTCGTGTATAAACATCTCAGGATCAGCAACATCTATTCACTGTCAGCAGTCGCAGCGGCTTTAACTGCGCCTGCTTCTCCATTGAACCAGGTCCCTTTCTCGACTAGCGTGAACGAACCGGCTGTTACTTTCGTCTACTGCTCAAGGTACGTTGCGTACTTTGGACATCTGTAATCATGTACGTAAGCGCATTTATTGGAACAAGCCAGCTAGCGTCGGGAGCCGGCTTGTATTTGTACAACTATGAATGGATATAATTTTGACCATTTCAAGGTTAGTTATGATAAACTGGTTAAGACTAACAGATTAGAAGGGATGACAGGCATGACCGTATTGCAGAACAGTTTGCTCGCACTAATATTATTTGTCTTACAGCCCACTTTCATTATCGGGCTCGTTCTTGTATTTGTTTTAAAGAGTCGCCGATTCACCTATTCTCGGAATCAGTTGAGGGCCTCGATTTATAAAGATCATTACGAACTGAAGCGCTTTTTCCTTTGGGGGGCAGCTTCCGGACTCGTTCTGTCGCTGGTCTCATTTTTGGTGGGTGTACCTGTTAGCTTGGACTGGATCCTGGCTTATCAGCTAACCACACTCTTATTGATGGGGCTAGGCTACCGCTTTATTCATCCGATTTTCACTTTTACGTTGTCGGCATTCGGTGTAGCAGTAGCCGGCTATTTTTTCCCAGTAGAAGATATTGTGCAGTCCGTTCTTGTAGAGTGGGACAGTCCGTTCTTGCAATCGGACAGTTTGACTTTTGAAGGCCTGCAGCCCATTTTTGTCCTGACTTTACTGCTGCTTTTAAGTACAGTCCTGACACTCCATGTTGTCAAAATCCATCAGTTTACACCCCGCTTCCTAAAAACCAAACGGGGGAAGCTTGTTGCCCGCTACCGCATGACACCTTTGTGGCTGGTCCCGCTGGTCGTAGTAGTTCCGGGAGATACGTTTACTCGTCTTTTTGACTGGTGGCCGGTCTTTTCAATCGGGACCGAGACATATTCATTTTTGCTGATCCCAGTCTTGCTAGGGTTCAGATACACGGTCCAAGCTCAGATGCCGACTCAGGCGAAGAATGCGCTAGTCAGGGATTTTCTTTTCCTGGCGGGTGCAGGTGTGCTCTTTTTTGCCCTGTCATTCTGGCTGCCGATTTTTGCAGCGGCAGGTTTACTCCTCCTCCTCGCTGGAGGCGTGTTCGTTCTGTACAGGCACCGATTGCGTGAGAGGCAGTGGACTTTCCGTTTTGGACCGGCGGAAGAAGGACTGAGAGTTGTAGCGGTCAGGCCTGAAAGTCCGGCAGAAAAAATGGGGATTGAAATAGGTGATACACTTATAGAGTCCAACCAGGTAACCTTGTATAGCGCCAATGATTTCACAGAATCACTTTTTTCCAGTAAATCCTACTGTAAACTGAAGGTACGACGGATAGACGGTGAGTTAATCATGGTCGAACGGGCCCTATACGAGGATGACCCCCATGATTTGGGTTTGATTCTACTCGAGCAGATTGAAACTATAAGATAGGCGGCCACGCTTGTCGTTTTGGGTTAAACTGTTTGAAATCAGCAGACGAGAAAAGAGATGCCAGAAGCGGTATCTCTTTTTCTATAGGGCAACGGGTGTTATAGCAGCAGTACCCTGCTCATCCAGAAAGAATTGAAATCACTCTAAATAGCTGATAGTATAAAGTAACTTTACTTTTGGAAAGGAGCATACTTATGGGAATACATGAATACTTTAAAAGCCTCAGTGATTTGGAAAAAATCAATCGCTGTCCGGGGAAATTTAAATACGAGGAGCATTCGGTGGCCGAGCATTCTTTCAAGGTGACGAAGATTGCCCAGTTTCTAGGAACAGTCGAGGAATATCATGGACATGAGGTCAACTGGAAATCACTATATGAGAAAGCTTTAAACCATGACTATTCAGAAATATTTATTGGGGACATCAAGACACCTGTCAAATATGCAGACCCGGATTTAAGAGAAAGGCTTGCGCATGTTGAAGAATCGATGACTCGGCATTTTATCGAGCAAGAAATCCCGAAAGCTTTCCAGGCCGTCTACCACGACCGTCTAAAAGAAGGAAAGGATGAAACGCTGGAGGGACGGATACTGTCTGTAGCAGACAAGATCGACTTGCTGTATGAATCCTTTGGCGAAATTCAGAAGGGGAATCCGGAGCAGCTTTTTACAGAAATTTATCAGGAATCACTGGACACGATTCTAAAATTTAAGGAAATGACTTCTGTGCAGTATTTTTTATCGGAAATTTTGCCTGACTTGCTTAGTGGTGAATTTACAAATCAGATGCAGCTTGAGCGGATTTCTGAACAGATACTGAAAAATCACGACATCGAACAAACATTCGCCTTAGGAAATGAAATATGATATAATCGGATAGTGATAAAAGGGAAGGGCTCGCCTCTTTCCTTTTTCTTTACCCATAAATCCGGGATGTGTCATAGTCGAATTCCGGGCTTAAAAAACGTACAATAGTTATAATAAGAACCATTGATCATGAATCTAAATACAAAGGCAGGAAAAATGAATGGTAAATGATAAAATTGAAGTCAGAGGGGCACGGTCCCACAATCTGAAAAACATTGATGTTACAATCCCCCGAGACAAACTGGTTGTGATGACGGGCTTGTCCGGGTCAGGCAAGAGTTCATTGGCATTCGATACACTTTATGCAGAAGGCCAGCGCCGTTATGTAGAGTCTCTCTCGGCGTATGCCAGACAGTTTTTAGGGCAAATGGATAAGCCGGATGTGGATAGCATTGAAGGCCTCAGTCCGGCGATATCCATTGACCAGAAAACGACCAGCAACAATCCCCGGTCCACAGTAGGGACTGTGACGGAAATCAACGATTATCTGCGTCTGATGTATGCCCGTGTCGGAAAACCGATTTGTCCGAATGACGGTACTGAAATTTCCAGTCAGTCGATTGAGCAGATGGTCGACCGGCTGCTAGAATATCCAGAGCGGACCCGACTGCAAGTCCTGGCGCCCGTGGTCAAGGAAAAAAAGGGGCAGCACAAGAAAACACTGGAAAAAATTAAAAGTGAGGGCTATGTCCGTCTGAGAGTCGATGGAGAAATTTTAGATATTGGTGACGAAATAGAGCTGGACAAGAATAAACAGCATTCAATAGAGGTAATTATTGATCGCCTCGTTATAAAGGATGGGATCCGGTCTCGTTTGTTTGACTCGCTTGAAGCAGCTGTAAATCTGGCAGAAGGTTACGTGATTGCTGATATTATCGGCCAAGAAGAAGTGCTGTTCAGTGAACACTATGCTTGCCCGCTTTGCGGGTTTACTCTTCCTCCTCTGGAACCTCGCCTGTTCTCTTTTAACGCGCCGTTCGGGGCCTGCTCTGAATGCGACGGGCTGGGAACCAAGCTGGAAGTGGATTTAGACTTAGTCATACCGGACAAAAACCTGTCTATAGACGAGGGAGCCATCGTACCTTGGCAGCCAATCAGTTCCAATTATTATCCACAAATGCTGTCGCAGGCCTGTGATGCTTTTGATATCGATACTACAGTTCCTTTCAAAGATCTGCCTAAGGCTAAGCAGAAAGTTGTTTTAAATGGTTCTAAAAATAAAAAGTTTCACTTTCATTATAAGAATGATTTTGGCAGTGTAAGAGACACAATGATTCCTTTTGAAGGAGTACTCAGCAATATTTCCAGACGTTACCATGAAACAAGCAGTGACTATACCCGCAACCAGATGCAGCAGTACATGACTGAGTTGGAATGTCATGTCTGCCATGGCAAGAGACTGAACCGTGAGGCCCTATGTGTCAAAGTTCAGGGTCAGGACATCGGGGAAATCAGTGGTCTGTCTGTCGAAAAGGCGTACGCTTTCTTTGAAGAGCTGGAACTGTCCGCTTCTGACAGCACCATTGCTGCTCCAATCCGAAAAGAAATCAAAGATCGGCTCTCTTTCTTGCGCAATGTTGGCCTAGATTATCTGACATTGAGCCGAAAGGCAGGCACATTGTCTGGGGGCGAAGCGCAGCGGATTCGACTCGCTACTCAAATTGGGTCAAATCTTTCAGGGGTGCTCTATATTCTGGATGAACCGTCTATTGGCCTGCATCAGCGGGATAATAACCGTCTGATCGACTCACTGAAAAAAATGCGCGATTTAGGCAATACGCTTGTGGTCGTTGAGCACGATGAAGATACGATGCGAGCAGCAGACTATGTTATAGACATCGGACCGGGTGCTGGAGAAAATGGCGGTCAGGTCGTTGCTGCGGGCACACCGGAAGAAATCGAGCAGCATCCGGACTCGATTACAGGGGCCTATCTGTCTGGAAGAAAAGAAATTGCAGTGCCGACCCGTCGTCGGGATGAAGATCATGGCAGTATTGATCTAAAAGGGGCACAGGAAAATAACTTAAAAAACATTGATGTGTCTTTCCCGCTTGGTCGTTTCACGGCTGTGACCGGGGTTTCAGGTTCAGGGAAAAGCTCCCTGGTTAACGGTATTTTAAGAAAGGCATTGGCTCGCGAAGTGGGACGGTCCAAAGCCAGACCTGGAAAGTTCGCATCCATTAGCGGATATGAACAGCTGGAAAAAGTGATTGATATTGATCAGAGTCCAATTGGTCGGACACCCCGGAGTAACCCGGCGACATATACAAGTGTTTTTGATGATATCAGGGATTTGTTTGCAAAAACGAACGAAGCGAAGATGCGCGGCTATAAAAAGGGCCGGTTCTCTTTTAATGTTAAGGGAGGACGCTGTGAAGCCTGCAGGGGAGACGGCATACTGAAGATAGAAATGCATTTTCTGCCGGATGTCTATGTTCCGTGTGAAATTTGTCATGGGACCCGTTATAATTCAGAAACTTTGGAAATTAAATATAAAGGCAAGAATATATCCGAAGTCCTCGGCATGACGATTGAAGAAGGGGTGGAGTTTTTCTCCAATATTCCAAAAATCGAGCGCAAGCTGCAAACAATTATTGATGTCGGACTAGGTTATATGACCCTTGGCCAGCCGGCAACAACCCTCTCAGGAGGAGAAGCTCAGCGGATGAAACTGGCCAGTGAACTTCATAAGCGTCAGAACGGGCATAATTTTTATATCCTGGATGAACCAACTACAGGTCTGCATGCAGACGATATTGCCCGGCTGCTTCAAGTTCTGGACCGTCTAGTTGAGGCAGGGAATACTGTTCTTGTTATCGAGCACAACTTGGATGTCATTAAAATGGCGGATCACATCATTGATCTTGGACCAGAAGGGGGAGCAGGGGGAGGCACCCTGATTGTCACAGGTACGCCGGAAATCGTTGCACAGTGTGAAGACAGCTATACTGGACACTACCTCAAGCCGATACTGGAAAAAGAAAGAAAGAACATTTAAGCAGACGACAGCAGGCCTGAAGTGTCCAGCTGATAAATCAGTCGGAAGACCTATGACAATCAACTGATTTTCATTCATAATATAGGGTAGATAGAAAGAAGACTCACCATACTATGCCGCACAAAGGAAAGACAATAGGAGGTATACAAAATGAATGAAAGAGAACGTATTCTTGATTTGATTCGACAGGGAATCATCTCGACTGAAGAGGGCCTGGATCTGCTTGAAGCTGTTGCCAAAAAAGAGGATGACCGCATGGATCAGCCGGAGTTTGGCGAAACAGAAAAAACTGTGGAGTCAACTGGGAATCAGGAAGGAGTCACCCAAGCAGAACGTGAAGAAGCCGAACAAGAACTGAAAGAGCTGGTTGCTGAAATCAGCGAGTACTCTGTTGCACTAGATCATGTAAATGAACAACTGGGTGACAAAAAAGAAGAGCTGAAAGACAAGAAAAATAAGCACCAAGCTTTGAAAGAAGCAAGTATCGAGTCTGAACAGGCTGAAAAAAACCGGATCATTGAAAAAATCCATGCTATCCAAAAAGAACTGGAACTCATCAAGCAGCTCGATGAAGTCGACACCACAGATGAAATTGTTAAATTAAGAGAAGAAGTCGGCGACTTGGATAAGGAGCTGCGTGCGGTAGAAACTGCAAGTGACAGTGAAGACATGGTCAAGGCCAAAGCGCTATTTGAAGACATCAGCATTTTGGAGAGAGAAGTTGACGAGCTCAGCAGTCAACGTTCTGAACTGATGAAGAAATTAAATCAGTCCAAAGTCAAGCAGTGGACTCTAAAAGCACGACAGGCAGCTTCACAGTTTGAAATTCCCGAGGACTGGAAGAAGGAAGCTAGTGAAGAATTGTCCAAAGCTGGTGAAAAACTGGAAGCAGCAGGCAAGGAATGGTCTAGAGTACTGAAAGAAAAAGTCGATCAGGCCTCCAAGAGTGATCTTTCAGAAACGGTTCGTTCCAATATCGAAAACATGATGGATCATTTCGACTGGAAAGATATCAGTGTCAAAATGCCAACCTTGACTACAAAGGAATTCAAGAAAGAATGGCAATATGAGCATACAACAGCAACTATTTTGGATTTTAAGATTGCCAACGGTAAAGTAATCGTCAGACCAGGTGAAGGAGAAACAGTCTCCTTCAAGGCAAAAGGAAAGTTATATGGTAAAATGGATGAAGAAACACCTGTAGCTTCTTTCGATGTCCGTAGCACTTTTACCATAGACGAGGACAAACTGGTCTGCCATGTACCCAATAAGCGGGTTTATGTCGAACTAGAAGTTTCACTGCCTAAACGCACATACGACTACATGTCTTTCACCATGCTCAATGGCAAGCTGGATTTGAAAGGTGTCAATGCTAAAGATATTTTTGCCAAGTCAACCAATGGGTCGCTTGTATTCGAGGAAGTTTCGGCTACCATGCTTGAAGTTAAGGGATCTAATGGGGATATTACTGTTGAAAAAGCTCACCTTAAAGATATGTTGGCCGGATCAGTCAACGGTACGGTTGCATTCAAAGGTGTAACGGAAAGTGCAGATTTTTCTACAACCAATGGAGACATAAAGGCAACCCTGACCGATAGCCGGGTAGTCCGCGTCAAAGCAACAACCGTAAATGGAAATGTAAAAGTAGCCCTACCTAAAGAAAAAGCTTTGGAAGGCAAGCTCAAAACAACGTTCGGAAAAGTGAAAAGTAGATTGACTGACACGGAGCCTCTTGAGAAAGATGAGCACACGGTCAGCATCAGACGTATCACATCAGAAAGACCGTTGGATCTTTATGCAGCCACGACTACAGGCAATATTTTATTGAAAGATACCAGCGAATAAAGCGTTAAGGGTAGGATATTATTAAAGAAAAGAGGAGTATAAGATGAGAAAATTAGCTAAATCCAAAGATAATGCAGTGATTTTCGGCGTGCTTGGAGGACTCGGTGAGTACTTTAATATCGATCCGGTACTGCTCAGGGTTGTTGTGGTTGTAGCCACTTTTATCGGCGTGGGGGCGACAGTCCCCATTTATCTGATCCTGGCTCTCGTTATGCCTGATGGAGAGGCGAGTGCGGACAATACAGGATCAAAGAAAAAGCAGACATCTCCTTTCGGCAGTCCTAAAGGCAAGCCTAAACGCAAGGAAGCTGAGAAAATTGAAGAGGAAGACTGGAGTGACTTTTAAACCATGAAATGGTGGCAAAGAATTTTAGCCAACACGATAATTTTTTTAGCCTTGGCAGGCTTTCTGCAAGGTTTTACCATTGCCGCCTGGAGTACGGCGTTGATAGCGGCAGTTGTTTTTGGAGTGCTGAACATGATTGTAAAACCGATTGTGGTGATTTTATCCCTGCCGATTACCATCATGACGCTTGGACTGTTTTACTTTATCATTAACGGGCTCATGCTGTGGCTGACTTCAGCGATTGTCAGCGGTTTTGATTTCAGTTCGTTTGGAATGGCCTTGCTGGTCGCACTAATCGTATCGGCACTAAACTCTTATTTTGATAATGCCTGACTAAGGTTCAAAGCCCGTATCCTGTCTGATTCCTGGAAGCGACATTTTGTTGCTTAAGGAGGTGCAGATGGTATATGGGTTTTTTCGATGTAGACTCCAAACGGCCTACATAGGCCTGACTGACGAACGATCGGGCTGTTTAGTTTTTATATAAAGCCATAAAAAAATGTGATATGATTAAAATGGATTGGATAATTATAAAAGGAGCGTATATATGACTTCCTCAGTAAAAATTAGGGAACTAGTAGATGCAATGGATGACATCAGTGTTGTCGTCGGTGAAGAATTTTTAGACAGAGACATAGTGATTAGTGATCTGTCCAGACCAGCACTGGAGCTGACGGGTTACTTCAGCTTTTATCCGCAGAATCGAATGCAATTGCTTGGAAAAACGGAGTTGTCCTTTGCGGAGCGGATGACCAGTGATGAGCGTTATATTGTTATGAAGCGTATGTGTCAGGCAGACACTCCTGCCTTTCTCGTATCCAGAAGTCAGCAGCCTCCTAAGGAACTGCTAAAGGCAGCTCAGGAAAAAGGGATTCCCGTACTCGTCTCAAAGCGGTCGACGACCCGGCTATCCTCAAATGTGACTAACTTTCTGGAAGAAAGATTAGCCGAGCGGATCTCACAGCACGGCGTACTGGTAGATATTTACGGTATGGGTGTGCTGATTATTGGAGATTCAGGTATCGGTAAATCTGAAACGGCACTTGAACTGATTCAAAGAGGCCATCGTTTAGTCGCGGATGACCGGGTTGAGCTGTATATGATGGATGAGCGCAGAATCATTGGTGAACCGCCTGAGATACTGAGACATTTGATTGAGATACGCGGAATTGGCGTAATCGATGTCGTGAACTTGTTTGGTGTCGGGTCCATCCGAGCGACTAAAACTGTTGATTTGGTGATCAATCTCCAGCACTGGGATAAAAATGTCCAGTATGACCGCCTGGGCTACAATCTAGATAAAATGAGATTTTTCAATGTAGATATTCCCAAACTGTCTATTCCGGTACGTGTTGGGCGTAACTTGTCCATCATCATTGAAATTGCGACAATGAATATCCGGGCTAAAGAGATGGGCTATGATGCTACAAAGACGTTTGAAAAAAATCTGGAGAATCTGATTCAGCAAAATACGGAAGAAAATGAGAAGTGAATGGAGGAAATCAAGTGAATAGTGTTTTAGGGAATATCGATCCGGTTGCTTTTCGGCTCGGACCGGTAGAAGTGGCTTGGTATGGGCTAATTATCGTTACCGGGATGTTTCTAGCCACCTGGCTGAGTATGAAAGAAGCTGGCAGAAGAGGGATTGAAGAGGATTTTATCGTTGACCTGACCTTTTGGATATTGCCAGCAGGAATTTTGGGAGCCCGGTTGTACTATGTGCTTTTTGAACTGCAGACGTACTTATCAGACCCCATCCGAATCTTCTTTTTCTGGGAAGGCGGTCTGGCTATTTACGGCGGGCTGATTCTCGGCTTCTTGACACTCTACTGGTATGCTGAAAAACGTAATGTACCCCTGTGGCTGTTAGTCGATGTGCTGGCTCCGCATGTCATGCTGGCCCAGTCAATTGGACGATGGGGAAACTTTATCAACCAGGAAGCGCATGGTACGGAGGTCTCGCGCAGCTTTCTTGAAGGATTGAGACTGCCTAACTTTATTATCAACCAGATGAATATCAACGGTGCTTATTATCATCCCACCTTCTTATACGAGTCAGTATGGAATCTTATCGGTTTTGTACTGCTTATGATTTTGAGAGCAAAAACTAATATTTTCAGACGAGGCGAAGTTTTCTTAAGTTATGTTATCTGGTACGGGTTTGGACGTTTCTTTATCGAAGGATTGAGAACAGACAGTTTGCTGATTGGTGGCTTTATACGAGTATCTCAGGCGTTGTCACTACTATTATTTGTAGCAGGAATCGGTCTGATTGTATACAGACGAATGTATGTTTATCCTAAGCCGGCTTTATATCTGGAAGGGACAGAGCCGGAAAAAGCATTTGAAGCAAAACGGAAAAAATATGAGGCCCGTAAATAAATTGGCCTGAAAAGGAGAGAGTTCAGTGGGAAAGAAAATAGCTGTACTGGGGGCGGGTTCCTGGGGAAGTGCGCTGGCCAATGTTCTGTATGAAAATGGTCATGGGGTATCCCTTTGGACTAGAGACAAGGACCAGCAAATTGAAATCAACAGTGAGCATACCAACAAACGTTACCTGTCGGACTTTTCTTTTCCAGCTGCAATGGTTGCAAGTACTGACCTTAAAGAGGTGATTGAAGAGGCGGACGTCATATTGTTTGTCATTCCAACTAAAGGTATACGGGCTGTAGCAAAACAGGTGAGTGACTTATTGGATCATCCTGTGACGATTGTCCATGCTTCCAAAGGGCTTGAACAGACCACGTATAAGCGCATTTCAACAATATTGGAAGAGGAATTCAAGCCAGACCAGGTTAGAGGCATTGTTGCGCTCTCTGGCCCCAGTCATGCTGAAGAAGTAGTAGCCAGAGACTTGACAACTATAACGGCTGCGTCAGAAGATTCGAAGGCTGCTCAGCTGACTCAGGATTTGTTTTTGAATGAGTATTTCCGAGTCTACACCAATAAGGACATTATTGGTGTAGAAATCGGAGCAGCATTAAAAAATATTATTGCTCTGGGAGCTGGAGCTATAGCGGGCTTAGGGTATGGAGATAATGCGAAAGCGGGTCTGGTTACTAGAGGCTTGGCGGAAATCAGCCGCCTTGGAGTAGAGCTGGGGGCCGATCCACTGACTTTTATGGGGCTGAGTGGGGTGGGAGATTTGATTGTCACCTGCACTAGTCCGCATTCCAGAAACTGGAGGGCAGGCTATCAGATTGGTAAAGGTAAAGCTATCGAGGCTGTTTTGAAGGATATGGGAATGGTCGTTGAGGGTATTTCGACTACTAAAGCAGCGTATGAGCTGGGCCGGACCCATGGTATTGAAATGCCGATTACGGAAGCAATATACAATGTCGTTTACAATAATTCCGAGGTAAGATGTGTTATACTTAATTTAATGCAACGTGAAGGAAAATCTGAATAGATGCTGTAGCCTGAATGAATTTGGATATCAAGAGGAGCTGACAGTCATGCAAAAAGTAAGAAAAGCGATCATTCCTGCTGCAGGATATGGAACGCGGTTTTTGCCTGCGACAAAAGCCATGCCGAAAGAGATGATTCCAATCGTCGACAAGCCGACGATCCAGTTCATAGTTGAAGAAGCCATTGCTTCAGGAATAGAGGATATTTTGATTATTACCGGCAAGCTCAAACGTCCGATAGAGGATCATTTTGACTCCAATCCCGAGCTGGAAGAAAATTTGCGGGCGAAAGGAAAGGAAGAATTGCTGGAACTCGTTGAAGAAACGACCGGCTTGAATCTTTATTTTGCCAGACAGGCTTATCCTCTGGGACTGGGGCATGCTGTGCTGCAGGCGAAAGCCTTTGTCGGCGACGGACCCTTTGTGATTATGTTGGGAGACGACATCATGGCTGACGACGTTCCACTCACCAAACAGCTGATTGAGGGCTATGAAAAGACACACGCCTCGAACATAGCAGTCATGAGAGTGCCGCATGAAGAAACAGCCAACTATGGTATCATCGAACTGGAGGCCCAAGCAGGAGAAGGGCTGTACAACGTGCGGAAGTTTATCGAAAAGCCGGAACCGGATGAGGCACCGAGCGACCTGGCGATTATTGGCCGTTATCTTTTGACACCAGAAATCTTTGATATCTTAGAGCATCTTGAACCGGGTAAAGGTGGAGAAATCCAACTGACTGATGCCATCGACATTCTGAATAAAACTCAGCGGGTCTTTGCCAAAGAATTTAAAGGTGAACGCTATGACGTTGGAGATAAATTTGGGTTTTTGAAAACTACAATTCAATATGGACTCAAGCATCCACAGGTCAAAGATAGACTGAAACAATACATCCTGGATTTGGCAAAGGAGCTTAAGAGTGGAAACGTTGACAACCAGATGGCGCCCAAAGCGCCAGCGCCTGAACACGATAAATCCAATCAGCAACTGAAATAAATATAGACGAACGACCAAACTCCTCTCTTGATGCAGGCGCGGGAGCGCTGTTTGCCCGAGGGGAGTTTTAGACTTGACATATGTCTCAAGTCTAGTATACTTAAAAAGAAAGCAATAAACTTACTAAAAGTAAGTTTACGTGATTATTTTGGTATGAAAGGTTTCAAGGGGGATCATTTAAATGGAAGACATAAAAAAAGTATATGACGTTATAGTGATTGGGGCAGGGCCAGGTGGACTGACGGCTGCGCTGTATGCTTCAAGATCAAACTTGTCTACGCTGCTGCTTGAGAAGGGCATACCTGGCGGGCAAATGAACAATACCGCTGAAATCGAGAACTATTCTGGCTTCAGCAGTATTATGGGGCCGGACTTGTCTATGAAGATGTATGAGGGTGCCAAGCAGTTTGGAGCAGAGCATGTGTATGGTGATGTTAAAGAAATCATCGACCATGAAACAGAAAAAGAACTGGTTACAGCAGACAAAAGTTACTTTGCCAAATCAGTAATCATCGCTACCGGAGCAGAGCATAAAAAGTTGGGAGTTAAAGGTGAGGCAGAACTGAATGGCCGCGGTGTATCCTATTGTGCAGTCTGTGACGGAGCTTTCTTCCGAAACAAGCATGTAGTGGTTGTAGGAGGCGGAGATTCAGCTGTCGAAGAAGGGACTTACCTGACACAGTTTGCGAGCAAGGTGACCATCGTTCATCGTCGAAGCGAACTGAGAGCGCAGAAAATCCTTCAGGATAGAGCGTTTAAAAACGAAAAAGTCGACTTTATATGGGACTCGGTAGTTGAAGAAATTACCGGAGAAGAAAAAGTCGATGGTGTGCGTCTGAAAAACATTAATACAGGCGATTATTCTCAACTGGAGGCAGACGGGGTCTTTATCTACATTGGCTTGCTGCCCAATTCTGAAAGCTTCAGAAATCTGCCGATTACGAACCAGGAAGGCTGGATTGAAACAGACAGTCAGATGATGACTGCTATTCCAGGAGTGTTTGCAATCGGTGATGTGAGAGATACTGTTCTGCGACAAGTTGCAACGGCGGTTGGTGACGGTTCTGTTGCCGGCAATGCAGCTTACCAGTACGTGGAAGAGCTCAATGAAAAAATGGAAAAACAAGAGGCTTAAGTGTCTGTATAGACCTTAGTTTGCTCAATAAATGTTTTTTGCACCTGACCCTTTCTTTAAGAGAGGTGTCAGGTGTTTTTACATTCACTTACATGGACTTTACTTAAGAAACCGACTTCAGGTTGAATCTGCGAAGACGTGCACTTTCTCATGCAAGGGGACAGTAAAAATGTTACAATGAATTCATATAAAGAAAGCGGTAATATACTTTACGGAAAAGAGGGAATGTTATGGAATGGAAAGATACTTATGAAACCTGGCTTAAGCAGACAGATCTGGATAGTGATTTGAGAAAAGATCTGGAGCGCAACGAGCATAATGAAGCTGTACTGGAGGATGCTTTTTACACCTCGCTAGAATTTGGTACAGCAGGCATGAGAGGCATTATCGGTGCAGGAACCAACCGCATGAACTATTACACAGTTAGACAGGCAACAGAAGGTCTGGCTTTGTTTATCGAAAATGAGGGAGAAGCGGCTGTCAAGCGCGGAGTAGCTATCGCTTATGATTCTCGGCACATGTCCAAAGAATTTGCGACGGAAGCCGCATTGACTCTGGCAGCCCACGGCATCAAAGCGTATGTGTTTGAAGCGTTGCGTGCCACACCTGAACTTTCTTTTGCTGTACGCCATCTGAAGGCTGCCGCAGGCATCATGATTACCGCCAGTCATAACCCGCCGGAGTATAATGGCTACAAAGTATATGGTGACGACGGGGCTCAAATGCCACCAGAAGATGCAGATGCACTGACGGAATATGTAAGAAGCGTCAAAGACATACTGTCTATCGACACCTTGACAGAAAAAGAAGCCAAGGAAAAAGGCTTACTCAAAATCGTCGGAAAAGATGTTGACCGCGTTTATTTAGAATATTTGAAGACTGTAACAATCGACCAGGATCTGGTCGACAGACAGGGCAGAAAGCTGAAAATCATTTTCACACCCCTCCATGGTACTGGAAAAATGATTGGAGAGAAGGCTTTGAAGCAAGCCGGATTTAAGAATGTTTCCTTTGTAGACAAGCAGGCAGAGGCTGACCCGGACTTTTCAACAGTCAAGTCTCCCAATCCGGAAGATCCTAAAGCCTTCGAAATGGCAATCGAACAAGGGAAAAAAGAGGATGCTGACATTCTGATTGCAACCGATCCGGATGCAGATAGACTGGGACTTGCGGTTAAAACGTCAGCGGGACATTATGAAGTACTGAGCGGCAATCAGATTGCCAGTCTGATGCTGGAATATATGTTAAAAGCCCACACGAAAAAAGGCACTTTACCGGCAAAGAGTGTTATTTTGAAATCGATTGTGTCCAGTGAACTGCCTGCTGTGATTGCAGACAAATATGGAGCAGAATCCATGAATGTTCTTACCGGCTTTAAATTTATTGCACAGAAAATTAAGGAATTCGAGGAAACACACAGTCATACATTCATGTTTGGCTTTGAAGAAAGTTACGGATATCTGGTACAGCCGTTTGTGAGAGACAAGGATGCCATTCAGGCACTGCTTATGGTAGCCGAAATGGCCGCTCACCACAAAGAAGAAGGAAATACCTGCTTTGATGCTCTGCATGATTTATATCACCAGTTTGGACACTTTAAAGAAAAAACTATTTCAATCACCATGGAAGGTATGGAAGGTGCACAGAAAATTACACAGCTGATGACAGCTTTGAGAGAACAGGCACCGGAAGAATTTGGAGATATTAAAGTAAGTATGGTGGAAGATTATAAAAACCAGACTCGCGCAACCCGGCAAGGTGTGGAAACAATTGAGTTGCCTCCGGCCAACGTATTGAAGTATACCCTGGCTGACTCAAGCTGGATTGCGGCCAGACCTTCAGGTACTGAGCCTAAAATCAAGTTCTACATTTCTGTTCAGGATGACTCGGGAGTAGCCGTTGAAGAGAAAATGGAAGCATTTGAAGCAGACATTCAGAAACTGATTGATCAGAACTGAAAAAAAGATTTTTAAGGAGGCTTTTACATGCAAAAAAATGTAGGCGATAAAGACAGGTTGATTCGACTGATCCTAGGGGCAGGGACTTTCCCGCTGCTCTTCATTTTGAATGGCCCAGCCAGATGGATCGGGCTGGCATCGATTCCTCTTTTATTCACCGCCCAGACTCGCAAATGCGGGGCGTATGCGTTAGTAGGTAAAAGTACATGTGAAATTAAGAAGTAAAAGGTTAGAACATCCGGTTGCATGGGCCAGCCGGATGTTTTTTAGTTAAAAATCCTGATGTGGATAGAGATTCTGCTGTTACATGCAATATATTAATTATTATGTCAAGGGTATGACGCTTTGGCTAAATCATGTACATGACACGCCAGGGGTGCTATAATGAACAAAGTTAGCCAATAAACGGATAAGCTGAGGAGCAGAGGAGTGCTGAAAATGAAAGATCATATAGAACTGGTTATCATTACAGGGATGAGTGGAGCCGGGAAAACCGTAGCTATGCAAAGTTTTGAAGATATGGGTTATTACTGTATTGATAACATGCCACCTAATCTTCTGCCTACTTTCTGGAAGCTGGTTCGGGAATCCGGTCAGTTCAGCAAAATTGCTCTGGTCATGGATTTGCGGATGAAAGACTTTTTTGAGGAGATCAACAAAGCAATCACAACAATCGACAATACGTCTCACTTGACGACACGGATTGTCTTTTTGGATGCAACCAATGCAGAATTGGTAACACGCTACAAAGAGTCCAGACGAGCACATCCACTGGCTAAAAGCGGCCGTACCATTGACGGCATCAAGAAAGAACGTGAACTGCTTCAGGATATCCGACATAAAGCGCAAATGGTAATTGACACAACCGACCTAACGCCACGTCAACTGAGGCAGAAGCTGATAGATAAATTTAAATCCAAAGAAAAAGAAATGTTCAGAGTCGAAATGGTCTCGTTTGGATTCAAGTATGGTGTGCCTATCGATGCGGACGTAGTCATGGATGTTCGTTTTCTTCCGAATCCGCATTATATCGAGGAATTGAGGCCACAAACTGGAATGGATAAAGCTGTGTATGATTATGTCATGCAGCAGACAGAAACAGAGCACTTTTATAAAAAATTTACGGATCTGCTGGAGTATACGCTGCCAGGATATAAAAAAGAAGGTAAAAGTAATCTGACCATAGCTATTGGGTGTACGGGTGGCAAACACCGTTCCGTAGCGCTAGTCGAGAGAATCGCCCGTAAACTGAAGCTGGACGGGTATCCTGTCAACATCTCTCACAGAGATAAAGACAAGAAAAAGGAGTCTGTGGTACGCTCATGAAACAGCTGACAACTAAAAAAAGAAAACCGAAAATTGTTGTTCTGGGAGGTGGAACTGGACTTCCAGTCATCTTGAGAAGTTTGAAGGAAAAAGATGCTGAAGTCACAGCTGTCGTTACCGTTGCAGATGACGGCGGCAGTAGCGGTACCTTGCGGAAGACCTTTAATGCCGTCCCACCTGGAGATCTGCGGAATGTGCTGATTGCACTGTCTGACATCCCGACACTTCAAAAGGAAATTTTCCAATACCGATTTAATTGCCAAGACAAGTCACTGTCTGGCCATACGATCGGCAACCTGATCATTCAGGCTACAGCCGATATGCGCGGAAATATTTATGAAGCTATTCAGCTGCTGTCGACTATGATGCATGTGAAAGGGAATGTCTATCCAGCTGCTGAAGAACCACTGGTTTTGCATGCCACCTATACTGACGGGACAAAGCAGGCAGGGGAGTCAATGATTCCGAAGCATGATAAGATTATCGACTGCGTGAATGTGACCGGAATGACGGACAATCGTCCCGTAAGAGCAAGTCGAAAAGTGATTTCGTCCATTATGGATGCGGATATGGTTGTTTTAGGACCGGGAAGCCTGTATACGAGCATTCTTCCTAACCTTATGATTCCTGATCTCGGACATGCACTGACTGAGACGGAAGCAAAGGTGGTATACATTTCCAACATTATGACTCAGTCCGGTGAAACAGAGGGAATGTCGGATGCCGACCATATAAAAGTACTGCACCGGCATTTGAAAAAGCCATTCGTGGACATTGCTATTACTAATATCGGGAGAGTGCCAGACGAATATATATCGCAGGAACCGGACGAAGAGTACCTGTTTCAAGTCGAACATGATTTTAAGGGACTTAAAGAAGAAGTTCCACTGATCATATCGGATAATTTCCTGCTGCTGTCTCCCCGGGGTGTCTATCATGACGGTGAGAAAGTGGCAGAAGAAATTTTTCGCACGGCTTTTAACAGCCAGCGCAAAATAAAGCAATATTTTGAAGACTGATAACTAAGCTGAAAGCAAAGGTACAGAATGAAGGATGTGGTCACATGTCGTTTGCTTTTGAAGTAAAGAAAGAACTGACGCTACTGGAAGTGCACCCGGAACACGCTAAGGCGGAGCTCGCTGCACTGATGCGTATGAATGGGACACTAAGTATAGTTGACCATGATTTTGTCTTGAATGTTCAGACAGAGAATGCAGCTATTGCCAGACGTATGTATAGTCTAATCAAGGATAATTTTGATGTAGAATCCGAACTGCTAGTCAGAAAAAAAATGAAACTGAAAAAAAATAATGTCTATATTGTCCGCCTTAAAACCGGCAGCAAACTGGTACTCAAGGAATTAGGGATCATGGATGGTATGCTATACAGTGGCCATGTTCCAGAAGAAATCAAGACCAATAAGCAGAAAATCAAATCGTACCTACGTGGAGCTTTTTTAGCCGGAGGATCTGTCAACAGTCCTGATACCAGCCGCTATCATCTGGAAATCCATTCTAGTTATGAAGAGCATAACGAAGATATCTGTGAAATGATGCAGCTCTTTGATCTGAATGCCCGAGTACACGAAAGGCGTAACGGGTATATCGTCTACCTCAAGGAATCAGAAAAAATAGCCAATTTTCTGGCATTGATTGGCGCAACAGGGAGCATGTTCCGCTTTGAAGATGTGCGAATTGTAAGAGATATGAGAAATTCTGTGAATCGTTTGGTTAATTGTGAGAACGCTAATATGAACAAGACCATAGATGCAGCCAGTCGTCAGATTGAAAACATCGAACTGATAGAAAAAACTAGGGGACTGGATACATTGCCGGAAAAATTGAGGCAGATTGCCAGACTTAGAGTGGAGCATCCGGACATCAGCTTGAAAGAGCTGGGTGAGCTTGTCCCAAACGGGGGAGTTTCCAAGTCAGGAGTCAATCATCGTTTAAGAAAGTTAAATAAACTAGCTGAAGAAATAAGGCAAACGAGTACAGCCTGAATTCACCTGTTTTTCTTTTATCCTGGGATGAAAGAAAAACAGGTTTTTTGTATTTATTACAAAGTAGCAAGTTTCGATGTATTCATAAAATAGACATTCAAATACAGTTGTTGAAAATTTAAGTGTCAGATCATGAAAAAACGGGTGCAAAGAAAGATAGTAAATGATCACTGAAGTGTATGTATAAGAATACAAGTAGCTAGTATGACCGATTTCAGCTGGGTTTTAGGAAAAATATACAGCGAATATAACGGGGTGGACTGAAAGTTGAGTAAAACCCAAACTTAAAAAGTGAATGTTTGAACAATTTAACGTACATCTGATTATTATTTAAAAATGATAACCATTATCAATTGTGATATTTCTGACTATAATTCCTGCTAAAATAGCTTCATACCTTTACTTTTAGTAAGAGTTTCGTTATTCTTAAAATAGATGAAGCGGCAAAAAACGAATAATAATAATTGTGAAATAATTATTATGTAAGAAATAAAATACTGCAAGCTGCTGACATCAGGGTTGAACGAGCGAATAAAGTAGATACTACAATAGGAGGTAAGGGAATGCGATTTAAAACAGTACAAAAGGCAACATTTCCAAAGCACAACAAGTCACGGACACACAACAAGGCCATTGAAAAAATTGATGCACCGCCTATCATGGTCTTCCCCATGTCAATGCATTTGGGAGCACCGGCCAAACCAGTTGTTTCAGTAGGTGAACGAGTCAAGTCAGGAACTATGCTGGGAGAATCACAGGGCTTCATTTCGGCGGATATTTTGTCCTCAGTCAGTGGGGAAGTCATATCAATCGAGGAAAGAGATATTCTCGGAGCTGTATATACATGCGTGATTGTCAAAAATGACGGACAGTATTTGGAAGAACCCTATTTTTCTGAAGCAGGAAACGAAGTGGCACCTGAGATGGTTCCACAGCTGATCAAGCGTGCCGGGATAACTGGCATGGGAGGAGCGACATTTCCAACGAATGTCAAGATGATGCCGCCAAAAGACAAAACAATCGATACAATCATTTTGAACGGGGCGGAATGTGAACCTTATTCGACATCCGACTTGCGGACAATGATTGAGTATGCAGACGAAATCATTGAAGGTGTTCGTGTGATCGATAGTGTGTTCAATGTCGATAAGGTTTATATCGGAATCGAGGACAATGCCAAAGAAGCTGGAGAAGCTTTGAAGAAAGCTGCTGAAGGGTATGATAAGGTTGAAATCAAAGTGCTTGAAGCCAAGTATCCTCAGGGGTCTGAAAAGCAGCTGATTGAAAATTGTACAGGACGCCAGGTGCCGGCAGGAGGTCTGCCCGCTGATATCGGGTGCATCTGCTCCAATGTAGGGACTTTCCAGCAGATATATAGGGCTGTTCGCTTAGGAAAACCGATGGTTGAACGGGTCACTACGATATCCGGGACACCGATTGCCGACCCTAAAAATCTGCTGGTCCGACTCGGGACACCAATCGATGACCTGATTGATATCTGCGGCGGCTTCAAAGAAGCGCCGAGAAAAGTGATTCATGGGGGCCCTATGATGGGAAAGACAATCAAAGACGGAGCGACACCGATTTCAAAAGGAACCACACATGTCACGTTTCTTACTGCAGAAGAAGTGTCTGCTGAAGAGCGTATTGACTGTATCCGCTGCTCGGAGTGCATCAATGTCTGTCCGGTCAGCTTGCAGCCTATCCTGATCAGCAATGCTTACGAGCGTGGAGAGATTGAAAAAGCTGAGCAATTGGGGGCCATGGACTGTATTGAATGCGGAAACTGTTCCTTTATTTGCCCGTCCAAAATCCCTCTGCTGGACAACATCAGGAAAGCTAAAACAGCCATCAGGCAAAATGTAAAGGCGGTGCAGTGATGAGTACAGTTAAAGGAAAAACGACCTTAGCTGATTATGATCTGGTTCTAGATAATTCGCCACATATTTTTGAAAAGTGGTCTTCCCAATGGATCATGCTCCAAGTGATTATTGCCATGATGCTGCCGTTGATTGCAGGTATCTGGTTCTTTGGTATCCAGACTCTGACTTTAACTTCCGTTGCAGTCATCACCTGTGTGCTGAGTGAATATCTCTACGAACGTCTGGTGAGAAAGCGGGTCACAATTACTGATCTGTCAGCTGTCGTGACCGGGATGCTGATCGGGTTAAGCATGCCTAACGGTGCAAGCTGGTTCAGTGTGGTCTTCGTCAGTTTGTTCGCTATTGTCGTAATCAAAATGATCCCGGGTGGAATCGGAAAAAACCGTTTCAATCCTGCAGTTGGGGGTAGGATTGTCTATCTCATGGCACCCTGGGTAGTAAATACCTTCGTTGCCGGGGAAGATTTAATTACTTCAGCTAGTCATGCAGAAGCAATTACTACAGCCACACCAGACGATCTGGTTGCCGCGGCAACCCCACTGTATTATATTTCCAGTGGAGCCGATTATGTGCCTGAAGGGGCGCAGACTTTAGGCAATCTCTTCCTGGGAAACCAGGGCGGATGGGGTGGATCTCTCGGGGAGACAAGCAGTCTGGCTTTGCTGATTGCGATGGCCTTTTTAATCATCCGACGCATCATCAACCCAAAAATTCCGACACTTTACATCGGCACCGTGGCGCTAATCATGCTAGTTTACTCTGGCTTTGATTTTGAATTCATGATGTATCATATATTCAGTGGGGCCTTGCTACTGGCGGGAACCTTTATGGTGACAGACTATGCTTCCGGTGGTTTGACCCCCATGGGACGGATCCTGTTCCCGATCGGAGCAGGAATCATAACAGCGGCCTTCAGGATATCGGGCTTTTCGCCTGAAGGCGTCGGCTTTTCTATTTTGATCATGAATGCAGTCATACCATTCCTTGATAAGATAGCGATGCCGCGGATATACGGCCATAAGAAACGCCCAGGGGTCGAGCCGGATTATGATCTGACTGAACCTCTATTAAAAAAAGACATACTGACAGAAAACAATTAGTGGAATAAATTTGAAAGGGGTCCGGCTATTGATGAAAGCCTGGCCGCTTTTTTTATTCAAGAAGAAAGAGTATACTGAGTGAAAGAACAGAATTGACGGATAAAGGACGTGGATACAATGATAAACAAGCTGATTCGAATGGTCGGTTTGCTGACTGCTCTTATCATTGCAAGTGCATGTGGAAATACGAAAGAAGCGTCTCCTTTTGAGGAAACGGACGGCCTGGAAGGGGTCAGTATTGAATTGAGCGAGGAGGTGTATGCGCGGGAAAATGATACGTTCAGACTGACTGTATCCAATGAATCTGAAACGGAAATCACATATGGGATAGCTTTCACGGTCGAAAAGCAAGAGGGAGACAACTGGTATATCGTTGAACCTGAAGAAGAGATGGCTTTTATCCTTATTGCTCATGTATTGAGTCCGAAAGAAGCCTCTGAAGAAACACTGAATATGGATTACTATGAACCCTTTGATGAGGGCAAGTATAGAGTTGTTCGCCAGATAGAAGGAGAACCTCTTACAGCCGAGTTCAGAGTCGAAGAATAAAAAAACAGCAAAGTAGCGACGTCCCTAAGATCAGGAGGTCAAAAGCTTTGCTGTTTTTTCAGTTGTCCATCGTCGTTTTGACGGTTTTGATTTTTTGGATATTCTCAAAGGCTCCAACATCTGAAATGAAGGTCATCATATTGAAAGGAACTGGCAGATGGAGTGTATACAGGTCTTCGCAGAGAGAGGTGCCGTCTTTCATATAGGTGATGGAATGGTCGGCAGAAACAACGCTGACTTTGCTTTCCTTGAACTTGTTCTCGAGGTAAGTGAGAGTCTGATCGCGGTTTCGGTACTGTATTTCCAGCTGCTTGGTACGGTCAATCTTAAACAGACCTTTTACGAGTCGTAATACAACGAGCATGATAAAGGTACTGAGAAGGGCAATAAAGTAATTTCCCATGCCGACAGCAATCCCCAGGCTAGCTACAGCCCAAATTGAGGCGGCAGTCGTCAGGCCGGTGACCGTGCGCCGGCTCACAATGATTGTCCCTGCACCTAAAAAGCCGATTCCGTTGACGACCTGAGCAGTGAGGCGGGTAATGTCTGAGGAGAGGATTGAAGAGAGATCCGGATTTTCAAGTGCAAAGTCTAGAACCCATCGGCTCGCTTCAAGTTGAGTAAGGGTAATAATAGCGGCTCCGAGGCTGACAAGGGTATGCGTTCGTATACCGGCGTCTCTACCTTTCAGTTCTCTCTCGTAGCCGATGATGCCCCCCACAAGTGCCGCTAGAATGAGGCGAATGATTAATTCTGTCTGAGTATACTCCATAAGCTGACCTCCAGTTCAACTGTTAGTTTTCATTATCTTTATTATCAATAAAGTGCATGTTGATTACAAGAAAGAAATTGAACAGGTTTGTCGGTATTTACTTTAATCTTTTAGCTACATATTGTATACTGATATTATTATTAACCGTTCAGTTTTCACATGAAATGTGCACTGTCTATGTTTGTGAAAAGATGAATGAGTGTATTTTTATAGAGTAAGAGAAAGGATGAATGGCATGCATTTTTCGTTCATGGGGAAACAAGGTGGAGCCCACCCCGATGACAAAAAATCTCGAACAGACAAGAAACCGGTCACAAATGCTTCTGTACCTAAAATTATGGTCTTTCCGGTATCTATGCATATTGGAGCACCAGCCAAACCGATCGTTGAAGTCGGGGACAAGGTAAAGGCCGGTCAAATCATCGCAGAAGAAGGTGGGTTTGTTTCTGCCCACGTGTATTCTTCAGTTTCAGGAGAAGTTATTGCGATCGAAAAGCGTCCGACCATCGGAGGAGAAGCAGAAAGTATCATCGTCAAAAATGACTATGAGTACACGAAGGCAGAACCCATTACTGAACCGGGACGCTCGCACGAAATGACTAAAGACGAAATTCTTGCTACGGTTAGAAAAGCAGGGATTGTCGGAATGGGTGGGGCGACTTTCCCGACCGCAGTTAAGTTGAGTCCACCGCCAGGTATGACTATCGACACGCTGATTATTAATGGTGCGGAATGCGAGCCGTATTCTACATCGGATCACCGCGCGATGCTGGAACATCCAGATGAGCTGATTGCTGGAATCAACCTTACAAGAACACTGTTCCCGCAACTGCAGCGTATCTATATCGGTATAGAAGAAAATAAACCGGATGCCATCGAAGCGCTGGAAAAAGCTTCTGCTGGTTATGACGATATTTTTGTCAGAAAACTGAAGTCGATGTATCCTCAAGGTTCAGAGAAAAACTTGATTAAAAACCTTACAGGTAGAGAAGTAGAACCTGGCGGACTGCCTGCAGGGGTCAAGTGTGTGGTTGCGAACAACTCCACTATCCGTTCCTGCTACCGGGCATGTGAGTTTGGAGAACCTTTGATTGAACGGATTGTTTCAGTTTCTGGGACACCAGTCAAAGAACCTAAAAACTTGCTGGTTAAAATTGGAACGCCAATGGACTCGCTAATTGATGACTGCGGAGGTTTTTCCGATGTTCCTGGTAAAGTGCTGGGTGGGGGTCCGATGATGGGTAAAACCGTCTCTGATCTTGGTGTGCCGATTATTAAAGGAACAACGGCGATCACTGTTCTTACACCAGATGAAGCCGATCAGGGTGACAGAAAAGACTGTATCATGTGTGCTGAATGTATTCACGTCTGTCCAGTCAGCCTGCAGCCTATTTTGATCAGCGAAGCATTCGAAAGAGGAAATATTGAAAAAGCTAAAGAGCTTGGTGCGATGGACTGTATCGAGTGCGGGAACTGTTCCTTCATTTGTCCATCAAAAATTCCTCTACTTGAAAATATAAGATCAGCCAAAGCTGCGATTAAAGCTAAGGAGGGCAAGTAGGATGGCTCAAGCAGTAGATGTACAAGGTAAATTGCGTGTTGGACCTTCTCCGCACATTAGAAGCAAACGTACCGGTTCATGGGTCATGGATCAGGTGATTATTGCGATGATTCCACCTCTTCTGGCAGCCACTTTCTTCTTTGGATGGTGGGCACTAGGAATGGTAGCCATTTCTACTGCAACAGCAGTAGGAGCAGAATATTTTTATCAGAAATTAACTTATAAACCAATTACAATCGGGGACCACAGTGCAGCGCTTACCGGAATGCTTGTTGGTTTAAGTTTGCCGATTACGGCACCCATTTGGATGATTGTTTTTGGATCAGTGTTTGCTGTTATTATTGTCAAGCAATTAAACGGCGGAATCGGCCGTAATTATTTCAACCCGGCGGTAGCTGCCCGAGTAGTTATCAAAGCACTGTTTACACCCTGGCTTGAAAATTGGGTCCTGCCTGCAGGTCTGTTTGGGTCTGGATTCCGCGGAGTCGATGCGGTAGCTGCTGCTACACCATTATCCTTTATTGGAGATGGTATGCGCTCAGTACCTGAAGAAGTACCTGGCTTTTTGGATTTATTTATGGGATTCAATCTGGGGGGGAACATCGGGGAAACATCTAAACTAGCGATTCTTATCGGTATGCTGTACCTGATATTCAGACGAGTGATCAATCCAAAACTACCGATTCTCTGTATTACGACCGTCTTTGTCGTGATGGGACTATGGTCTAGTTTCGACTTCACTTTCCAGATGACACATATGCTTTCAGGAACGTTGTTCTTTGCAGCCACATACATGATTACAGACTACAGTTCGGGTGCCTTGACCCCACAAGGGAAAACCGTATTTGCTGTAGGGGTTGGAGTGCTGACCGCCTTCTTCCGAATTACCCTGGATCATCCCGGGGGAGTAGGTTACTCCATACTGATTATGAATGCACTGGCACCATTTATCGACAGCAAGCTTATGCCTAAAATTTATGGACACGACAAGCGTCCTCAAACAAGTTTCAATCGTCAAGGATCACGCTCATAAATGAAAAAGCTACAAAAAACCGCGACGGCTATTAGCCGTTGCGGTTTTTAAATGTTTGAAGTCCTAAGAAAATTGCTTAGATAAAGCTGTAGATCAGGCCTCCAGCTAATCCGCTAATCAGAATAATCTGAATGGGACTAGCTTTGAACCGGCGCATGAAGAGAAGACCAACTGCAAAGATTAAAATAGAGACCCAATTAATCTCATCTATGGCAACCGGCCAGTTACTGTGACCAAACATGGCGGTCATGAAGATGGTCACACCAGCAGATGCAATCAAAGCAACGACGGCTGGCCTGACACCTTGAATGACCCCCTGAACCATGGTCAGGTTTTTGTATTTAAAGTAGACATACGCTAGCAACTGAACGATGATTACCGACGGTAAGGTTACACCCACTGTCGCAACGATCCCTCCCAGAATGCCGGCTATCTGATTACCGGAAAAAGTAGCCGCATTGATGGCTATGGGACCTGGAGTCATTTCGGAAAGTGTCAGGATATCGATAAACTGCTGACTGGTAATCCAGCCTTGAGCATGGATTAGCTCCTGTTCAATCAGTGGAAGGGCAGCATAACCTCCACCAAAACTGAACAGGCCAATTTGGAAAAAGCTGAGGAATAGTTCGAGTAAAATCATTGAGCTTCCTCCTTATGGACTCTTCTTTTCAAGTCCACTATTGTCATTAGTCCACCAGTCACAGCTGAAAACAGCAGAATCCAAAGAATATTGACCTGCAGGCCAATTACTGCAATCAAAGAGGCGACCATCACGAGGACAGGAATGACTTTTTTTTGCTTGACCACACGTTTGGCCATATTATAGACAACATTGACAATGATTGCGGCTACACCAGCCTGCATGCCCAGCAGGACATTATTGACCAGAGCGTTGTCTCTGACTGCTAGGTATATGTATGCCAAGACGGTCATGATACCGAGTGGAGGGAGAATAGTTCCGAGAACGGTGACCATGGCTCCTTTAAAGCCAGCCATGCGGTAGCCGACTAGGATAGAAGTATTGACGGCAATCGGTCCAGGGGCGGACTGGCCTATGGCGATCAGGTTGAGCATTTCATCTTCACTGATCCATTTGAGTTCATTGACGAACTTTTTTTCCATAAGGGGAACAATCACATAGCCGCCTCCGAAAGTAAACATACTAAGGAAAAAAGTTGATCGGAAGAGGGTAGAGTAGAGTTTGTCTGTTTGCATGGCGTGTCCTTCTTTCGTTTATCAAGTCTTCCACTATTATAGGGGATATCTCATTTCTTTAAAAGGGGATATGTAGTATGATTTATGTGAGTTTTAGCACAGGAATAGGTATAATGTAAAAAGGAACAGATACAGAGCGACAAGTGAATGGTGGAGGACCTCAAATGATCAATCTTCTTTTCTCACTGAATGAACACTATGTATATCCATTAAAAGTCCTGATACGGTCGATTGTAGATAAGCATCCAGACGACACCTTCTGTATGTATCTACTTCATGCGGGCATTTCAAAACAAAGACTGAAAGACTTGCAAGACTATGTGGAAACCGACGGTCATTCACTGATTCCCATTTATAGCCGGGATTTTTTTAAGACATCCGACAAGGTGGCTATTACACGTTACTATGCACTGGAAATGTACTTGTGGATGTTTGCTCCCTACCTGCTGCCCGATGAGGTCGACCGTGTGCTGTATCTGGATCCTGACATTATCTGTATTAATGACCTAAAGCCTCTCTACCAAAAAGATTTTCACGGTAATGCCTTTGTGGCTACCAGTTATAAGTACAAAACCAAGTGGGTCCAGCCTTTCAACAATCTAAGGCTGAGAAACTTTGATTCGGAAAATTACTTTAATTCAGGTGTGGTTCTGATGAACCTAAAAAAACTGCGACAAATTGAACGTGCTCAGCACATTGTTGACGTGATTCGCGAAAATAAGTCGGTCTTGATTTTGCCTGATCAGGATATTTTCAATCTGGTATTTAATAATGATATTTTGGAAGAGGATTGGCGGGTGTATAATATGAATCCGAAAGTATATGAGAAACTCAAAATTCTTTTTCCTCATAAATTCAGCTATGCCAGAGTAGAGGAACGTGTGGTATTTATTCATTATTCCGGAAAGCACAAGCCATGGAACGAAAGAGAAAAATACAAGTATGCTCTAGGCAAGTATTATTTTGAAAATGAAAGAAAAGTATATCCCAGCAGTGAGACAGTCTGGGCAGACAGGAGTGGAAGATAAAGATGAAGAAACAGTTTGACTATGACTACTTGGTTATTGGTGGCGGAAGCGGAGGGATTGCTTCAGCAAACAGGGCAGCTATGCGGGGAGCCAGAGTTGCTTTGATTGAAGAAGCGCACCTGGGAGGGACTTGCGTGAACCTGGGGTGTGTGCCGAAAAAAATCATGTGGCATGTAGCTGAAATGATGGAAGCCATCCACCACTATGCCGACGGCTATGGACTTGAATTTGAGAGTAAGCCTACACTTAATTTTAAAAAAATGATGCAGAATCGCGATGACTTTATCCACTTTCTGCACGGAGCTTACAAGCGTGGATTGGACAGTAATGGAGTCGAGTATATCAATGGCCGGGCATCTTTTGTAGATGAATCCACTGTTAAAGTGAATGGTGAAACAGTTACTGCAGAACACATCTTGATTGCTACGGGGGGTAAGCCGAGGCGACTGGATATACCAGGTGGGGAGTTAGGCATGGTATCAGATGATGTGTTCAGGATGGAAGAGCTGCCAAAAAGTATAGCTGTTATTGGAGGCGGTTATATTGGTGTAGAAATGAGCAATATTTTTCACGCACTGGGTGTAGACACCCACCTTTTTGTACGCAAGTCAAAGCCGCTCAATAACTTTGATTCGGTGATCTGTGAAGGCTTTGCTGCTATTTCTGAGGCAGAAGGCCGCAAGATTCAATCCAATAAAACAGTAACCGAAGTCACAGAGTTGGCTGATGGGCGGTATAAGCTGCATTTTGAGGACGGTACAAGCCATCAAACGGACATGGTTCTTTGGGCTACCGGTCGTATACCTAACACGCAGGATCTTGAATTGGAGTCTGCAGGTGTCAAATGCTACCCGGGTGGTTATATCGAAGTGGACCGCTATCAGAATACGACAGGTAACCGGGTGTATGCGGTAGGTGATGTGACTGGACGGGCAGAGTTGACACCTGTTGCCATCGCAGCAGGCCGACATCTATCTGAACGGCTCTTCAATGACCAGAAAAATGCTTATCTGGACTATAGCAACATTCCGACAGTGATTTTTACACATCCACCAATTGGTACAGTCGGGATGACAGAAGAAGAAGCAAATGATCTGTTTCCAAAAGAGGCCATCAAAATTTATAAAGCTGAGTTTACTTCCATGCACAGTTCAATTACCCAGAACCGGCAGAAAACCTACATGAAACTAGTCTGTGTAGGTAAGCGTGAAAAGGTCGTTGGCTTGCATGGGATCGGCAAAGGGATGGATGAAATCCTGCAAGGCTTTGCAGTAGCCATACAGATGGGGGCAACCAAGAAAGACTTTGACCGGACAATTGCCATCCATCCAACAGCGGCAGAAGAGTTTGTGACCATGAAATGATGCGGCACAAATAAAAACGGCTTGCATAGGCAATAAAAATTAAGTTTAAAAAAAGACGAACGTTAACGGCGTTTGCTCTTTTTTTTTTTCGTTTTTTTATTGACTCTTTTACAACCCCATTATATACTGACGATGAATTGAAAAAAGAGTTGTCTAATATAATTTAGCGATATGGGCTAAAGTTTCTACCAGTCACCTTAAAAGACTGACTATTAGATTGAGCACTTATACTTTATGCGAGTCAAAGCAGGAGCTGGTGAATGAATGCATTCAAAAGGTCCGGACTTTTCCCCATTCCATAATGTTAGATGACCCTTTTATTCTTGAGTTCGACTAGTCGGACAAAATAATAGAAAGAGGGTTATTTTTTGTTAGAGAAGATGTTTCAACTTAAGGAGAACAATACTACAATCGGGACAGAAATCACAGCAGGACTGACTACATTCTTTGCCATGTCCTATATCATTTTTGTCAATCCGCAAATTTTGGCTCTTACCGGCATGCCGACCCAGGCTGTCTTTCTGGCAACGGTGCTGTCGACGGCAGTCGGTACACTCATTTTGGCTCTATATGCCAACGTCCCTTACGCACAGGCACCCGGAATGGGGCTGAATGCCTTCTTCACCTATACGGTTGTTTTTGCACTGGGGTTCACCTGGCAAGAAGCCCTGTTTATGGTATTTTTGACAGGTGTTGTAGGGATTTTGATCACGGTAACCTCTATCAGAAAGAAAATCATTCATGCGATTCCCGAGTCACTGCAGCACGCAATCGGTGGCGGTATCGGTGTATTTATTGCTTATATTGGAATCAAAAATGCTCAGTTGCTGGAATTCACTTCTGAAGGACAGGATATCATCGCTGTCAACAATGAGCCTTTTTCAGCCGGAACCGAAATTAATGGACCGATTAATACCGTTGTTACGGGTGGAGGCATCATTCCTGATTTAGGCAGTCTGACAAATCCTTATGCCCTGCTCGCTCTGTTCGGTCTGATCACTATGGTCGTCTTGATGGTCGCTAAAGTCAAGGGAGCGATTCTGATCGGTATTGTGCTGACTACTCTGGTCGGAATCCCATTGGGCGTAACGGACCTGTCCGGTTTGACTAACCCGGCTAATTCATTTGGCTCTGCCTTCAGTGAACTGGGAACAACGTTCGGAGCAGCTTTCGGTTCTGAGGGACTGATGTCTCTGCTGGCTGACCCTTCACGGTATGCCCTGATTCTGATCACTGTTTTTGCCTTTACTCTGACCGATGTCTTCGACACGATCGGAACCTTTATTGGAACCGGCCGCAAAGCGGGAATCTTTACGCTAGACGATGAGAAATCCATGGATAAAGGTCGCGGACTGAATACTAAAATGGAGAAGGCTCTCCTGGCAGATACAGTAGCAACAGCTGCAGGTGCTGTATTTGGAACCTCACCAGTCACAACCTTCGTGGAAAGTGCTGCCGGTATTGGTGCTGGTGGCCGTACAGGCTTGACGAGTCTGGTGACTGCAAGTATGTTCCTTCTGACCGCTTTCTTTGCTCCAGTCATGTCCATTGTACCGGGAGCTGCTACTGCTCCTGCACTAATCCTTGTTGGTATCCTGATGATGTCGGCATTTTCTGAAATCGACTGGAACAACCTGGAAGAAGCTGTGCCGGCTTTCTTTGCTTCTATCTTTATGGGCTTTTCTTACAGTATTTCTTACGGGATTGCAGCCGGCTTTATGTTTTATATCATTACCAAGATAGTTAAGGGAAAAGTGCGAGTGGTCCACCCTGTTCTCTGGGCGACAACGGCTCTGTTCATCATTAACTTTGTGGTGATGGGACTGCTTTAAAAAAGGTATCTGAAGTCTTAGTGCATGAGAGAAAAGCATTTCAGGACAAGGCAACTGACAGGACAGCGCTGCTGTCCTGTTTTTATATGCTTTTTGTGGCTGGGCGGGTATGACAGAGCGAAAAAGCTTTGCGGGTGTCCTGAAATCAGGACGATAAATCCTGGCTCGGGATGAATAGGCAGGGCTATTTTTGACAGTTAGTCAGGGGGATTTACTTGGTAAGATGTCTACCATATCAAGCAGTTATATCCCAAATAGAATGCTTGAGGTTAGGCTAGAGTTTTATACGGTGGTAAAATAATCGTATAAATAGCACCTATTTCCAGGAAGTTATCCTCAATAATCCTTATACATACACAGAATGTCATCTGCTTTTTTTGGACAGGAGGAGCTTTTTATGGCAAAAGAAAATCTGCAGAAAAAAAGACTGGCATCTCAACTGGGGATTCTGCTGGTCTTATTGTTGCTGATGCTATCAGGAGGCAGTGTCTGGGCGGGAAACCATGGAGCTGGTCAATTTCATCAAAGAGGACTGGAAGAGAACGCTGTACTGGCAGGCCCGGGGGTGTTTACAGGGGACTTCATTGAAATAGACGGAGATATAGAAGGAACTGTATTCGCTGTAGGTGATGAAATTATCATAAGAGGCAATATTGATGGCTCGCTATTTTCAGCTGGACAGAGGATTGTGATCGAAGGAAGAGTGACCGGAACGATTTTCAGTGTAGGTGAAGTGATACAGCTCAGCGGAGAACAGGAAGGTGATGTTTTTCTGGTGGGGCAGACTGTGACACTCGAGCCGGGAGGGCAAGTCGACCGGGATATATTTGCAGCTGCCTCAAGCCTAAGTTTGCATGGTGAGGTCGCCAGGGATGTATATGGCGCGGGAGAAAGGGTGGTTCTCGATGGATTGGTCGGCGGCGATGCACATATCAACAGTGAGCAACTGACAGTCGACGAGCAGTCGGTCATTGAAGGAGACGTAATTCATGAAGGCCCTCGACAGCCTGACATAGCTTTAGGAGCTGAGGTAAGGGGGACGGTAAGGCATACAGCATCCGATGCGTGGGCGATGCGGACCTCGGTGAGACAGGAGAGAAACTGGATCTTTATCAGCTTGAGGCTCATTTGGAGCATACTTGCGGCACTGGTCGTATGGCTACTAGTAAAACTGATCCGGCCCGATTTCTGGATCAAGAGTGTCGTCCCGGTCAATAGCCGGCCACTTTCGACTTTTGGTGCCGGATTGCTGGGTCTAGTTGCCATACCGTTCATTTCGTTACTACTCATGCTGACGATTATCGGCTTGCCGATGAGTTTTATTTTATTCCTGCTTTTTGGCGTGTGTCTGTATGCGGCCAAAATTGTGCTGGCTCTTGCAGCCGGAACCCTTTTTTTCAGGCTGACTGGGCAGACTGAAGGTGTTCGAGAGTTCCTAGCTCTTCTGCTAGGTTTGCTGCTCCTCGAAATACTGATGATCCTACCGGTAGTAGGCTGGCTGATCAGACTGCTTGTAGTGGTCATGGGTCTGGGCGCCTTGCTGCTTAGTGCTCGTGGCAGAGGAGGCGGTGGCTTAGAGAGAGTAACTGAATCGTCAGCAAAACGCATTTAAGCTCAACAAGAAAACGGCGGACGCTGTAAGGATACTGTCCTTATGCGTCCGCCGTATTTTCATATACATTGCAAGGGGTTATGTGATTTTATTCATAACGCAAAGCATCAATCGGATTCAACTTGGCTGCTTTTCTGGCTGGATATATACCGAAGAATACCCCAACAGCGGTAGAAAATAGAACAACCAGCGCGACGCTTCCAAGTGTAACAATTGGAGTGATATCTAGTGCGCCTCCAATCAGGTTGGATATGATTATACCGAAGGTCAACCCAATCATCCCGCCAATCAGGCTAAGAATGACAGACTCCATCAGGAATTGGATTAGAATAGTTCGAGTAGTTGCACCTAGGGCTTTCCGTGTACCAATTTCCCTCGTCCGCTCAGTGACTGAGACCAGCATGATATTCATGACACCGATACCGCCAACCAGTAAGGCAATACCTGCTACAGCGGCAATAAAGTTGATGAAGAGGCTGAGCACATTGTTCACTTGGTCAAGAGCTTGAAGAAAGTTTGTAGCATTGTAGGTATTTTCTCCTACAGCATCATGCCTAAGCTCAAGCAGCCGTACAACTTGGCTGGATACAGAATCAATCTGATCTGTAGACTCGACTTCGATGACCACCGAATCCATTCCTGAAAGTTCAGGGACCTGATTGCTCAGTGTCGACTGAGGAAGGGAGACGAAAAGAGGAATCTGACTGGGATCAAATGCTCCTTGCATGCCAGCAAATGATCCTTCGACGACACCGACAACCCTTAGGTTCAGCTGATTCTGAGCGACAGATAGGCGAACCGTTTCTCCGACAACATCGACCCGGTCAAATAATGCCCGGGCACCATCTTCATCGATAACAATCACATCCTGGCCTTCCTCAAAATCGACCTGATTAAAGTAACGTCCAGCCACCAGATTAGAACTCATGCTCTGGTTTAGGAACTGCAGGTCGGGAGTCCCATAGGATATGACAGCCTGGCGGGAAACGTCTTGTGAAGACAAATTCCCCGTCATATTCTCATTGGGAGAAATATAGCGTATCTCATCAATGGAATCTCTCAGAACGTTGAGGTCATCTAGGGTGATCAAATCACCTGACCGGTCTGGATCATTGGCATCCAGGCTGATTGTTGTGGCTCCCAGATCGCTGAAGGTCCGCGTGATCTCATCCACTGCACCGTTACCGACAGCTAAAATGGCGATAACGGATGCAATACCGATGATGATTCCCAGCATGGTAAGAAACGAGCGCATTTTATTGGCAAAAATACTGTCTAAAGCCATCTTGAAATTTTCTTTTATAAACATTTATTCTCCCTCCCGCTTGGCAATCTTTTTGGGAGTCTGTTCGACATCCTTCTGAATGATGCCATCTCTGAAGTAAACAATCCGCTTGGTATACTCAGCCATTTCAGGCTCGTGCGTGACCATCACAATGGTTGTGCCTTCTTCATTCAATTCCTGAAAGATGCGCATGATATCTTCTGTAGTTTTTGAATCCAGGTTTCCTGTCGGCTCATCAGCCATCAGCACGGACGGATCATTGACGATTGCACGGGCAATGGCTACCCGTTGCTTCTGTCCTCCTGATATTTCATTAGTCATATGTTTAAGGCGATTACCAAGGCCGACTTTTTCCAGTGCTTCTGTAGCCCGCTGGACTCTTTCCTTATGGGGAACTTTAGCGTACACCAATGGAAGCATGACGTTTTCCAGGACATTCATCCGGGCCATAAGGTTGAATGACTGGAAGACAAAGCCTATTTCTTTATTTCTGATGCGCGCCGTCTGGGCATCAGACAGACCTGATACGTCGGTTTCATTCAGTAAATACTGTCCGGAATCAAAGCGGTCCAGCAGGCCGAGGATATTCATCAGTGTCGATTTCCCAGATCCACTGGGTCCCATGATTGACGTGAATTCCCCTTTACCGATTGTGAGAGAAACCTGATCCAGTGCTTTGACGGTTTCTCCGCCTAGATGATATATTTTTTCAATGTCTTTGATTTCTATCACAAAGAAACCTCCTTATTCTTCTTCTATTTCTACTTCCATACCGTCTTCCAGATCTTCATCTGGAGACAGCACGACCTGGTCCCCTTCGGATAAACCTTCGGTCACCTCAATCCGTGCATCAGACTGGATGCCGGTTTCGATGGGGACTTCAGTTGCTACACCCTCTTCTACTGTGAAGACATAAGGATTATTATTCTGATCAAAGTTAAGTGCTTCGATTGGAATGACGAGAGCGTTGTCCACTGAAGCAACGATAATATCGACATCAATATCAAAGCCTGCAATCAGTCCATCTATATCAGAGTCAAAAGCAACAGTAGCCCCCAGCCTGCTAGAAGAACCCATCTGAGTCTGTTCTGTTCGAGCAATCGGTTCAATAAAGGAAACTGTCCCTTCAAAATTCTGTCCAGCATAATCCATCTGAACAGCCTGATCGACTTCTATCTGACTGGCATCCGAACGGGAAAGCTCGAGAGCGACTTCCAGTTCGTTGAGGTCTGCTAGTACAAGGGAGGCTTGTCCTTGTTGAGCATTATTGTCTGCTTCTCCTTCAGCTACGTTGATTTCAGTGATTGTTCCGTCAAAGTTAGCTGTAAAGCTGGTTCCATCTTGATAGGTCACTAAGGTGTCGCCTTCCTCAACCGAATCTCCAACAGCTACACCGAGTTCCAGCACTAGGCCCTGACCCATGACTTCCTGCATCTGTGCAGGCTGAATGACACCAGTCGTTGCTACGATTTCTGTAACCGAGTCCTCTTCGACACTTGCGCTGCGAACGGTCACAGTCTGGTCTTCTTGTGTGGTTTGGTAGATGCTGAAGCCGACAAAGCCGACAAATAGCAGAAACACCGCCACTCCAATCCATTTTTTCATACTCATATATCTATCATCCCTTCTATTGGTAAAAATCTGTCTCTGTTCACAATTATACAGAGCAGCAGGCTATGATACTACGAAAGTGAATCATTATCATAGAATCTTCACTTTTTGACTCTCTGTCAGATGCAAAAAGTACTGGAAAAACACCTGCCCGGAATTCCCGGAGGGGCTTGTGGTAAGATGAATCTAAGAATCAGACAAGTATAAGCTTTGAGGAGGCAGGGATCATGAAAAATAAAGTTTTTGCAGTGGGAGATGTACACGGCCAGTACACCATGTTTAAAGAGCTGCTTGAATACTGGAACGAGGAGGAAGAGCAGCTGGTTTTACTCGGAGATCTTGGAGACCGAGGTGAAAATCCCAAAGCCTGTTTTGAACTCGCTCGCCATCTTGTCGAAGAGAAGGGAGCGGTCTGCCTGATGGGCAATCATGAAGTCATGCTAGCCAATTTTTTGGAGCAGCCTAATCAGGCGGCCGCCTCTTATGAGATGAATGGAGGAATGGTGACGGTGCAGTCATTTCTGAGTAGACCTGAGGGAAGTGATGATGCAGCAGAATTAGCGGAGCAAATCAAAAGTCAATTTCCCTGGCTGATGCCTTTTTTGACCTCTAGACCGCTGACCTTTGAATGGGAAGATTATCTTTTTGTCCATGCGGGAGTGGACCTGACTTTAGAGAACTGGAAAGATACGACAGACCACAACTTTGTGTGGATCCGAGAAGGTTTTTATGATCAGCCCAACCACACAGGGAAAATCATTGTGTTTGGCCATACCATCACGCCTATGCTGCATGGTAAGCAGGTAAACACGGATATCTGGGAGTCTGAAGACGGTCTGATTGGACTGGATGGAGGGGCTGTATACGGTGGAACCCTGCATGGAGTGGTTTTTGGCCATAAAGGTATTGAGAGACAGTATAAAGTAGACAGTGGCGGCAATCTGATCAGCCGGCTGTTTGGGAGGAATAAGAAGTAAAATGAAGGTAGGAGTTCTGTCTGACTTGCATATCGACCGGAACGAAGTCTTTGTTGGTCCGGAACTGGAACGTATGCTTGGGGACATTCTAAAGAGAAAAGCGGTCGATCTGCTCCTGATAGCTGGAGACATATCCAATCACTATTTAAAGACGCATGATTTTATTCGAAAGCTGGAACAGGTCAGTCAGATCCCTGTACTGTTTGTCCCGGGGAACCATGATTACTGGTCCAGAGACCATTCAGTAAAAGATACCAATCGGATTGCTGATTTTTTTAACAGACAGTCCTACTCACTAGCCGGACAGCCTAGGGTATTGACTGATTGTTTTGCCGTGGTTGGAACTCCCGGTTGGTATGACTATGGGTACGCTGATCACAGTATCTACAGCCAGCAGGATTTTGAGAAAAAGCAGTATGGCTTTGCTTCCTGGAATGACCGTCACTACGTCAACTGGGGGCGGTCAGACCAGACCGTCAGCCAGGAAATGCTTGAGCAGTTGCATAAAGATCTACAGTCTGTTCAGCATAGGCGAATCATTTTAATGACCCATGTAGCTACCCATAAAGCCTTTGTCATGCCACTTCCCCATAGAGTATACAACTATGCCAATGCTTTCCTGGGAGCCAAAGCTTATGAAGCCCTTTACGAGCAATATTCTGCTATCGATTACAGCATCATGGGTCATGTGCATTTCAGAAAAGTGTTGAGGGATGAGCAGCGTACGTACATCAGTGCCTGCGTGGGCAACCATAAACACTGGCGTATAAAGGATATTGGTACACAGATTGAAAACAGCCTGCTGACTTTTGATATTGGTTGAAAGATAGTCTGGTGTCTGGCTTTACAGTCAGCCAGGCTTTTTGTGTGAGGACATGAATTTAAAGTATGGATATAGTTATCTTATTTTTGGAATGACCCGTGCATTAGAGTGTCCATATGTTAAAATGGACGGGTGACGATTTTAGAGGAGATGACAAGAATGAGCGAGATTAAAGAAATGCAAATCACTCAGCTGTTAAATAAGGAGTTAAGTGCCTATTCAACAAAACAATTGACCGCGGTTCTGGACTTGCTTCAGGACGGAAATACGGTACCCTTTATCGCCCGTTACCGTAAAGAAGTGACCGGTTCACTAGATGAAGTACAAATCAGAGAAATTGAAGAGCGCCATGCCTATCTGACCAATCTAAAAAAGCGCAAGGATGACGTTCTAGCCGCGATAGAAGAACAAAATAAGCTGACACCTGAACTCGAAAAGGAAATACGTGCTGCCCGGCAGATGCAGCGGGTAGAAGATCTGTACCGCCCTTATAAGCAAAAGCGCCGGACCAAAGCGACTATTGCAAAAGAAAAAGGTCTGGAGCCGCTAGCACAGTGGGTGTTGACTTTCCCTGTAGGCAACCTAGAAGCGAAAGCAGCAGAGTATATCAGTGAAAAAAAGGAAGTTCGCTCTACTGAAGAGGCTCTCCAAGGGATGCATGAAATTCTGGCAGAATATATTGCAGATAATCCAACTTACCGGACATGGATCAGAGACTATACTTACAACTGCGGGACGGTGGAAGCAAAAGTAAAAGATTCGTCCCTGGACCAGAAAAGTGTCTACGAAATGTACTATGAATATTCTGAAAATGTCAAAACACTGGTTTCTCACCGGATTCTGGCACTGAACCGGGGAGAAAAGGAAGAGATTTTATCAGTGGCAGTAAACGCCGATGAAGAGAGGATCCTCAGCTATATCCTCAAAAATGAGCTGCCCGAAAACGCCCGGAAAACGGCTGCTACGGAGGCTGTTACTGAAGCAGTCGCGGACGCCTATAAGCGTTTTATCAAACCGGCTATTGAAAGAGATATCCGCAATGAACTCACGGAAAAGGCTGAGGATCAGGCTATCGAAGTATTCGGAGAGAATCTCAGCAACCTCCTGCTGCAGGCTCCGCTGAAGGATCAGACTATACTGGGTCTGGACCCCGCATACCGGACCGGCTGCAAGCTGGTTGTGATCGATGCGACTGGGAAAGTTTTGGCGATCGACGTCATTTATCCGCACAAGCCGGCTTCCGCAAAAAAGCGTCAGGAAGCGGCTGAACGTTTTGTTCAGCTGGTGAGTGAATACGAGGTGGATACGGTAGCCATCGGTAATGGAACAGCGAGTCGTGAATCAGAGACTTTTGTAGCTGAGCACCTTAAGGCTATTGGTCACCGCGTCGCTTATGTGATTGTCAATGAGGCGGGAGCCTCGGTCTATTCGGCCAGCGAAGAAGCCAGGCGTGAATTTCCAGACCTTCAAGTCGAGGAACGCAGTGCAGTCAGTATTGCCAGACGTCTGCAGGATCCCTTGGCCGAACTGGTCAAGATCGATCCGAAATCTATTGGTGTCGGTCAGTATCAGCATGATGTCTCCCAGAAAAAGCTGACAGAGCGCCTGGACTTTGTGATCGAAACGGTCGTGAACAAAGTCGGGGTCAATGTCAATACAGCGAGTGCCGCTCTTTTGAAGCATATTTCGGGACTAACGAAAACAACAGCTGAAAACATTGTGACTTACCGGGAAGACAACGGCAAGTTCACCAGTCGAAGCCAGCTTAAAAAAGTAAAGCGTCTGGGACCCAAAGCTTATGAGCAGGCGGTCGGCTTCCTGCGTATACCAGACGGAAAGGAACCCTTTGATCACACAGGTATCCATCCGGAAACCTATAAACAGGCCGATGCCATCCTTAAAATGGCCGGCCTCTCCAAAAAGGATTTAGGGTCATCGGAGTTGAGTTCGCGTATTAGGCTACTGGACGAAAACAAGGTTCTCAACGAGACCCAGCTGGGTCAGGAAACATACCAAGATATTTTGAAAGCACTGGCTGCTCCTGGAAGGGATATGCGTGACGATATGCCGGCGCCACTGCTGCGTACGGACGTTCTGACTATGGAGGATCTGAAAGAGGGAATGGAATTAGAAGGGACTGTGCGTAATGTGGTTGATTTTGGCGCTTTTGTCGATATCGGTGTCAAGCAGGATGGACTGGTACACATTTCCAAGCTGAGCAGTAAGTATGTGAAGCATCCAAAAGATGTCGTGTCTGTAGGGGATATCGTCAAAATATGGATCGATGCTGTAGATTTGAAAAAAGGCCGGATTGCCTTAAGCATGGTGCACAAAAACAGCTAACCAGTAAGAACAGGCTAAACACTAAACTACACGCTTGACTTGAAGAAGGAAAGGAGTCGGGGATGGATCAGGAAGCATTACAAGAACTGGTCGAAGGCATATCGCTGACAGACTTCAAGCGTCCTTTTCGCCACCAGGCAGTATTTAACAGCCGCCTAAAAACGACCGGAGGCCGCTATCATCTGAATAGCCATGATCTGGATTTTAATCCGAAAGTCCTTGATGAATTAGGACTAAACACACTTAAAGCAGTCATTCGCCACGAACTCTGTCATTACCATCTTCATCTGGAAGGAAGAGGCTATAGGCATAAAGATCCAGAATTCAAAAGCCTGTTGCGGGAAGTCGGTGGATTGCGCTTTGTGCCTACCATGGGAAGTAACCAACCCAACTCCCACTGGGTTTACCACTGTTCAGACTGCCAGTCAGTATTAAAGCGGAAAAGACGCTTCAATACTGACAAGTATGTCTGTGCCCGGTGCAGAGGACAATTGCAACTGGTGGGGAAAGAAACGAGATGAACTAAAAGAGCGGTCGGATAAAAATCCGGCCGTTCTTTTGTTGCAGGCTTTAGCGGCAGGCTTTGAGTGCAGCAAGAAGCGGAGACATTTCCTGAATAGGCGTCATTTTCTTGTGCTAGCTGCTTAAGATATCGTGGACTGAGGGGGTGCCTTTTTTTTGGGCAGTTTGAGGTAGGCATGAGGGGACAGTTCCTCTCTGGTGAATGTCCCATGGTCATTGACCAGCCATTCGTCAGCTTGAAAAATAATCTTTAAGAGTAGTGGCTGTTGGTGCGGATCAGGAGTCAAGGTTTGAATAAATTGGGAGAGTACATAAGGAATCAGTACATTGCCCGTGTCCAATACAATAGTACGGATCAGTTCACTAGTCTCCTTTTAGACAGACCCTAGGTGTTATCCTAGCCATATCGCAGTACGGGGAAGTTGCAGAGTAATTTAATGTAATAGCTGCTCCATATTGACATTTAAAGTAAAGACTGATATGATAGCTTTTGTGAGTGTCATGCGCACGTGGCGGAATGGTAGACGCGCCAGCTTGAGGGGCTGGTGGGGCTTAGCCCCGTGGAAGTTCGAGTCTTCTCGTGCGCACTATAATGAATATAAAAAAGACTGTCCAGTTTAAGGGACAGTTTTTTTTTTGCGTTTAAAACAAATAATTATTGAAAGGCGCTGTGGTACTCATCAGTTTCTTTGAAGATGCTCCGCTCTATGATTGAGGTCTCCAGAATGTTGTGATCTCAGCTTTATCCTCAATATTGAACTGAATAATTTTTTTCAGCAGATCGTAGTCGACCGGCTGCGCCCACTTTATCCGGAACAGTTCCTTGGTCGTTTCATAGCCGGCCTGCTTGAAGGATTCCTGAAAATAGTCGATGGCTGCATGTTCCGGTGCTCCAGCAATATGTTTTTTAGAGACACTGAAAGCGATGATAAAGGTTCCATGAGCAGTAAACATCGGTTGTTTCCAGGCAATTTTCTTTTCGAGTATGGGGAACTCGGTTTCGATCCACGTTAAAATTTCCTGTATCTTTTGTCGGTGATTCAAGTCCTCAACTGTGTTCAGCCATTCTTCAAAAGGGTGCACCTTGAGCCCTCCTACTGTCGATCAGTCATTTATTTTATAGTATATCAGAAATCTTTCTTCTGTGTTACAGACAACACGCAGTCTATAACTTAATTTTGATATGGGTGTAGGGGTATAGGGAAAGAAAGTTAGATCATATAAGGCAATATATGCGTATTATAAGGGTGATTTATAGCAAATAAGACAAAATTATTTTTACCAGTAACTAATCATCCTTTTTGTTTTCACAAATATACAGACGGTTTTCTTGATTAACTTTGAAATAATGCTTTAATAGCAAGCTTTATTCTGAAAAAAATGATTGTTGCTGGAAAAAATAAAAATAACTCCTTGACAAATATACCTAACGGGGTATATGATGTAATCAAGTTGCTGATAAGCATACGTCATGAGGGAGAAATCCCATATGACAAAAAAATTTAAAAAGCATAATACCCATACGGGTAATAGTATAAATAGGAAAGGGATTGTATATGAGCGAACAGAAAAAGACTAATATCATTTTATTCAGTGGAGACTACGACAAAGCGATGGCAGCCTATATCATAGCCAACGGGGCAGCTGCATATGACCATAAAGTAACGATTTTTCATACTTTCTGGGGGCTAAATGCCTTGCGAAAAGATGAGCCTATCCATGTCAAGAAAAACTGGCTAGAAAAGATGTTTGGAAAAATGATGCCACGCGGACCGGAAAAAATGGGTCTGTCGAACATGAACTTTGCGGGCATTGGACCCAAGCTCATCAAGAAAGTCATGAAAAAGCACAATGCCATGCCTTTAGGCGATCTAATCGATATGGCCGAAGAGCAGGATATCAACCTGGTAGCCTGTACGATGACCATGGATCTTCTAGGTCTAAATAAAACTGAGCTAAGAGACAGCAGCCAATACGCCGGGGTAGCCGCTTATCTGGCGGATGCGGAAGATGGCGGAGTTAATCTGTTTATTTAAGGATAAAGAACAAATAATCTGATCAGGACTATAAAGGAGCTGTAATGATGCAGGAAATGACACATGATATTTTAGTTGATGCAAAAGGACTGGCTTGTCCGATGCCGATTGTTCGAACAAAAAAGGCAATGAAAGATGTTCAGCCGGGGGCAATTGTTGAGGTACAGGCTACAGACAAGGGATCTACAGTGGATTTAAAAGCGTGGGCCTCTAAATCAGGGCACGATTATCTGGGAACGGTTGAAGCTGAAGGTATATTGAAGCATTATCTTAGGGCAGCAGGAAAAGACCAGGAAACGGCACCCTATGAGACCATCGTTCAGAACGGGGAGCTTCAGAAACTGCTGAAGGATAAGCAAGAGCTGACGGTGCTGGATGTACGTGAACCAGAAGAGTATGATGCTTTTCACATTGATGGAGCAGTATCCATTCCACTAGGTGAACTGGAAAAGAGGACTGGAGAAATCAGCACAGATAAACCGGTCTACGTTGTGTGCCGAACAGGCAACCGCAGCGATATGGCTGCACATATGCTGGTCGAAAAAGGCTTCTCAGATGTTGTTAATGTCAAGCCGGGGATGAGCGAATGGAAAGAAGAGGATAAGGAAGTGAATCTATCAGCGATGACTCCTGCTGAACTCGCAGAAAAAGTGATTCGACAGGAAGAACTGTTTATTCTGGATGTTCGTAATGAGTCAGCTTTTGAGGATTGGAAAGTAGAAGGAAAAGGGCTTGATTACCTGAACGTTCCTTACTTCGATCTTCTGGATGGACTGGAAGATATCCTGCCTCAAATTCCTTCGGATAAACCATTACTGGTCGTCTGTGCTAAGGAAGGATCATCCGTCATGGTCGGGGAAATGCTGGTTGAGGAAGGGGTGAGCGCTTCTTATCTCGAAGGGGGAATGAAAGCCTGGAGTGAATACCTTGAGCCAGTGAAAGTAGCGGATCTAAAAGATGGAGGAGAGCTGTACCAGTTTGTCCGTTTAGGCAAGGGCTGCCTGTCTTACATGGCTATTTCTGGTAAAGAAGCGGTTATCATTGATTCAGCTCGTACCGTTGAACCATATCTGACACTTGCGGAAGATAAAAAGGTCTCTATTACACATGTTTTGGATACACATCTGCATGCTGATCATATCTCAGGTGGACGGACAATCGCCGAGAAGACAGGGGCAAGCTACTGGCTGCCACCTAAAGATGCTGAAGAGGCCACTTTTGACTTTCAGCCGCTAGAAGAAGGCGTCCGAATTGCAGTCGGTGAAAGCGAGATTGATGTCGCAGCATTGTACACACCTGGGCACACGATTGGGTCAACTTCTTTTGTCATCGACGATGCTTACTTGCTGTCAGGAGATATCCTGTTTATCGATTCGATTGGACGGCCCGATCTGGCAGGTAAGGCTGATGACTGGGTCAGTGACTTAAGACACTCGCTGTATAACACTTACAAAAATTTAGCTGAAGACCTGATTGTTCTACCGGCACACTTCATGATTATAGATGAGTTGAACACAGACGGAAGTGTGGCAGAAAAGCTTGGTGTGCTATTTGACAAAAATCACGGACTGAATATTGAAGACGAAAAAGAATTTCGTTCTACCGTGACTGATAACTTGCCGCCGCAGCCCAATGCCTATCAGGAAATCCGTCAGACTAATATGGGAAAAAGCAAGCCAAATGAAGAAGAGCAGCGTGAAATGGAAATCGGACCGAACCGCTGTGCAGTCAGATAAAAGGGTCAGCAAGAACACTAAAAATATAAATTAGAGGAGAAAAAAATATGAATGCAGACAAAGTACTGGACGCTAAAGGCCTGGCATGTCCTATGCCGATTGTCAAGACAAGAAAAGAAATGAAGACTATGAATGCTGGTGAAATTTTAAAAGTGCAGGCAACTGACAAGGGTGCACTCAATGATTTTAAAGCCTGGGCGAATTCTACCGGTCACGAACTGCTTCAAACAGATGAAACGGACGATGTCCTGACATTTTTCATCAAAAAAGGCGAATAAGACTGGGTAAAGGGGAGCGAAACAGGCTCCTCTTTTCCTTAGTTAATTTTAGGAGGATTTTATGGATATTGCTTATATTTTTACAATTTTCATGATTGGCTTTGTCGGTTCTTTTGTTTCAGGACTAGTGGGCGTGGGCGGTTCCATCATCAAGTATCCCATGTTGTTATTTATTCCACCGGTATTGGGATTTACAGCTTTGACTCCCCATGAGGTCTCAGGTATTAGTGCTGTACAAGTATTTTTCGCAACGATTGCCGGAGTCTGGGCATACAAAGGAACAGGTTATCTGCACCGAAAGCTGATTTTGTATATGGGTGGAAGCATTCTATTGGGGAGTTTTATCGGAGCCTTTGCATCAGGATTTTTCCCGGAAGAATCCATTAACCTGGTGTATGCTATTTTGGCAACCATTGCGGTTGTAATGATTCTCATGCCCAGGAAAGAGACTCCGGACAGGCCAGCTCACTTGATTGAGTTTAAAAAGCCCTTGGCGTCCGGTTTGTCCTTTGCCGTAGGCGTTGCTTCTGGAATTGTTGGAGCAGCGGGATCCTTTCTGCTGATTCCGATCATGCTGACAGTGCTGAAGCTCCCTACCCGAGTGACTATCGCAACATCTTTGGCGGTAACTTTTCTGTCATCCATCGGCTCAACAGTAGGCAAGGTGGCTACAGATCAGGTTCTTTATGCTCCAGCTGCTGTGATGATCATTGCGAGCCTAATTGCTTCACCCATAGGAGCAAAAGTCGGGCAGAAAACCAATACGAAAGTGCTACAGTGGGTTTTGGCTCTACTGATTTTAGGGACTTCTGTTCAAATCTGGTACAATCTGATCGTGGCTTAACTGAAAGATGGAAAATGAACAAATCATACGCATGTATACCTGCCGGGTCCAATTGATCTGGCGGGTTTTTTACATAAGACCATTAGAGCCGGGGTAACACCATACTTGAGGGATAGCAAGACTATAAACTGGACAGACCCAGCTATTACTGCTATATTAGCCCATATCGTTGCGAACGCAACGAATTAAACTGGGAGGAGATTTGATGGAATATTTAATGCGTTATATCAACCGCACATCGCGATTGTCGGAGCTGTACCGTGGAGAGCGGATGCAGGCTTTTGATTTGAGTGGGATCCACCATACTTATATTATCAACATTTGCAGCAATCCGGGAATCTCGCAGGAGAATCTGGCCCGGCTGATTTTTGTTAACAAAAGTACGGTAGCCCGTCAGCTGGCCGTTCTTGAGAAAAAAGGTTATGTTGACCGCAGGCAGTGTCAAGGAGATGCGAGAAAGCTGCTTGTTTATCCTACTGAAAAAGCGAAAAGTGTTTATCCTGCAATTGTTGATATTCTCAAGGACTGGAACAGTATTATACTGGACGGACTGTCTGAAGCTGAACAGAAGGAAATGGGTAGGATGCTGAGACATGCTATGGAAAAGGCGCGAAAAGCAGCGCTGGGGAGCTAAAGAGACCAGATAGATACCTTACAATTTAAAAGAAAGGCGTTCAATTATGAACTTACTGCTTACCTACTTAACACCTTTAAAATATCGTATGCTCGCGGGCTTCTCGATAAAATTTACAGGGACGGTTATGGACTTGTTCTTGCCTTGGATACTGGCTTATATGATTGATGTCGTTGTTCCAACTGGAAGTATCAATGGGATTCTGCTTTGGGGCGGAGCTATGGTCGTTTGTTCAGTAATTGCTGTTCTAGCCAGTATTAAGGCTAACCGTATGGCATCTAGTGTAGCTAGGGATGCAGTCAAAGCCATCAGGCACGATGTGTATGAAAAAACGACTTATCTTTCAGCGAGTCAGGCCGACCGCTTTACAGCGCCGTCTCTAATTTCGCGCCTGACGTCGGATACTTATAATATTCATCGAACAATCGGCCTGATGCAACGAATCGGGGTACGGGCACCCATCTTGCTTCTAGGTGGAATTTTGATGACTTTGACACTGGATCCGGTACTGACCCTAGTGATGTTAGGGGTTTTACCATTTGCGACTGCTACAGTTTACTTTATTTCCAAAAAAGGAATTCCACTGTTTGATAGCTTGCAGCAGGAGGTCGACCGGCTGGTAAGGACGGTTAGAGAAAATATCAGTGGTGCACGGGTCATCAAAGCGCTGTCCAAGACAGCATATGAAAAAGAGCGGTTTGATGGCGTCAACCGGCGTGTCGTCCAGGCAGAAACCAAAGCCAATAAGACGATAGCGGCAACAACACCTTTAATGAATCTTTTTCTAAACAGCGGCCTGGCCCTGGTTATCTTGGCGAGTGCCTACCGGGTCAACGCCGGCTTAACTCAGCCCGGTGTGGTGATTGCTTTCATGACTTACTTTACAATCATCCTGAATTCTATGCTTTCCATCACACGCATATTTGTAATGTTTTCCAGAGGAATCGCCTCAGCTGACCGAATACATGATATTCTGGCTACTGAACCGGAACTGGCAGTGAAAGCTTTGGATTAGACGGATACTGAAGCTCACATTTCTTTTGAACAGGTTTCTTTTGGCTACCTACCAGACAAGCCTGTTGTGGAAAATATTGACTTCAGTCTGAAAAAAGGGGAGACACTAGGTATTATTGGTGCCACGGGTGCCGGTAAGACCACTTTGATTAGACTGCTCCTCAGACTTTACGATACTGACCGGGGAAGTGTCCGTCTTGACGGTGTGAATGTCGATAGCATGGCGATGGAAGATCTACATAGACGCTTCGGTGTCGTCTTCCAAAAAGATTTTCTATACGCAGACACACTGGAGGAAAATATTGCTTTTGGCCGGAAGCTCAGCCGGGCATCCGTTTACGAAGCTAGCGAACATGCTCAGGCTGAGTCCTTCATTGCTTCACTGACGGACGGGATGAATCATCGTCTGACTCCTAAAGGAACCAATCTGAGTGGCGGACAGAAGCAGAGGGTCCTGCTCTCCAGGGCTCTGGCAGGGAAGCCTGAAATTCTTATTTTAGACGATTCCTCTAGTGCTCTGGATTACAAAACGGATGCGGAGTTGAGGAAGGCCCTGTTTGAATCCTATGCAGAAACAACTACTGTCATGATTGCTCAGCGGGTCAGTTCGATTCAGCATGCAGATGCCATTATGATGCTGGAAGAAGGTAAAATCATCGGCTATGGTACACATGAGGAGCTGATGAAGAGTTGTCCAAAGTATCATGATATGTATAAGAATCAGTCAGGAGGAGATCAAATTGCATAGAAGTCCTGCAAGTCAACCTAGGTCATCACAGTCAAAAAAACTGAAGACAAGTTGCTGGCAGGTTCTGAAAAGACTATGGGGTTATTTATTTGTATCGGTATAAGTGGCCCCTACTTCTGGCTACTATATTGATGGTTGCAAGCAATCTTTTTTCTCTAGTCGGGCCTTTACTGTCTGGTCTGGCCATCGATGCCATCCAGCCGGGAGCCGGCAGCGTGGTATTTGAGCAAGTGACCTTTTATGTGAGTCTGATGATTGTTTTTTTTATTCTCTCTGCCTTACTTGAATACACTATGCAGTCGCTGATGACCCGGCTTACGCAAAAGACGGTTCACCGCATGCGCAAGGATGTGTTTAACCGTATGTCAGAATTGCCGGTTGGCTATTTTGATCAGCATCAGATAGGAGACATCATTAGTCGGGTCACCTATGATATCGACACAATCAATCAGTCACTTTCCAATGATTTCATCCAGGTGCTGACGAGCGCTATTACGATTAGTGTATCTTTGACAATGATGCTGCTGATTTCACCTCTTTTGACACTGGTATTCTGTATTACTATTCCGGCATCAATCATGCTAACCAAGTACATGGTGTCACGCTTCCGTCCGCTGTTCAGCCTGCGTTCTGAGAAGCTAGGTGAAATGAACGGCTTTGTCGAAGAGATGATTTCAGGTCAGCAGACCATTAAAGCGTACAATCAGGAAGTAAATATGATCAATCGCTTTGACAAGAAGAACAGTGAAGCAGTCTCTGCTTACTACAATGCAGACTACTACGGAAGTATGGTGGGGCCGTCAATTAACTTTATCAATAATCTCTCTCTGTCACTTGTGAGTGTAGTTGGAGCGCTTCTCTTTTTAACGAATATGCTGACTCTGGGGGCTATCTCTTCATTCGTCCTGTATTCCAGACGATTTTCTGGTCCGATCAATGAGCTGGCTAATATTATCAGTGAGCTGCAGTCTGCTTTTGCGGCAGCTGAACGGGTTTTCCTACTGATGGACGAGCCCAAAGAAGCAGCGGACGTGTCCAGTGCCCATGTCTACGCTGACGTTAGAGGAGAGGTGTCGATGACTAATGTGTCATTCGGCTACAGTCCGGATAAAATGACAATCCGAGATCTGGATTTTGAAGCGCCTGAAGGGAACGTGATTGCTATCGTTGGTCCAACAGGTGCCGGGAAAACGACTCTGGTGAATCTCTTAATGCGTTTTTATGATCCAAACGAAGGAGAAATAGAACTGGATGGACTGAATACTGCTGAAGCTACGCGTGCCAGCTTGCGCTCTTCCTACGCCATGGTCCTGCAAGATGCCTGGCTGTTTTCAGGGACGGTCTTTGAAAATCTGGCTTATGGAAAAGCAGGCGTCACTCAAAAGGAAGTGGAAGCAGCTGCCCGGGCTGCTCAGGTTCACCGCTTCATCATGACTTTACCGGAGGGCTATGATACGTTTATTGACGAGGAAGGGCTAAATATTTCTCAGGGGCAGAAGCAGCTGCTGACAATTGCCCGAGCTATGATTTTAGATGCCAATTTACTGATTCTGGATGAGGCAACGTCCAATGTGGATACGCAGACCGAAATGAAGACTCAGCAGGCCATGAAAAAACTGATGGCAGACAAGACCGCTTTTGTCATTGCTCACCGGCTGTCCACCATCCGAAATGCTGACTCTATCCTGGTCGTAAATGACGGGCAGATTGTCGAGCAAGGGAGTCATGACGAGCTGATTCTTGAAAAAGGTATGTACGCTGACCTTTATTACGCACAGTTTGAAAACTATGCCTGACTGAATGGGGGGCTTGGATCTGGTTGAGCGAAGTGGCTTATGTGTCAGCACAAAATTTCGTATCCAGTGAGCAGACAATAAAAGCCGCCGGGGATCCGTACACAGATGTGCAAAGGATCCCGGCGGCTTTCTGCTTAGAAAACAAGGGTAAGGTTCAAAATAAAAAAAGTGTGGCAAAGCTGATCATCAAAGGCATAGTGACGATTGAAAAGAAACTGGCAAGAATAATAATGCGCGCTCCGTACTCATAATCCCCGCCATAAATTTGGGAAAACAGGGCGGTGTTGACGGCTGTCGGTGTGCAGTTGGCAATGGCCAGCACGAGTAGAACGGAGGGGTGACTGATAGGCAGCAGCCAGATTAGGAGCAAAGCGACGGCCGGTGCAATAATCAGGCGAACAGCGACTGTCCAGTAGTTGGAGCGCACCAGAAAAATTTCTTTCAGCTGTGTCCGGGCCAAATATCCACCTAGCAGAATCATGCCGAGTGGAGAGCTAAGACCACCTATGGAATCCAGGCTGTCATAAAGAACCGGCGGAAGCGGAAGGCGAGTCAGGTAAAGGCCAAATCCAATAAAAGCACCGATACTTGCCGGATTGGTGAAAATCGACTTGAGTGTAATCGGCTGTCGTCCTTCAGACAGAATCCAGATGCCATAGGTGAACTGAAAAACAGCTGAGGTCACAATGTACATGGACAGAAAGAAAATCCCTTCATAACCGAGTATAGGTAGAACAATCGGGATACCCATAAAAGCCGTATTGGAGAATACGATGGCGTAGCGATCGATTTTGGATCGGTTTTTTAAAAGTGTATGAGCAATCAGAATTCGGGACAAAGTGATGGCCAATGAACCAATCAGAGCAGTGAATAGAAGCTGAAGATGATCAGCCTCGAAATCCTGCTGGAAGGACAGCACCAAAACGATAGGAATCAGTATTTTGGTCACGATATTAGCCAGTTGCTGGCTGCCGTCCATGTTGAGAAATTTAATTTTTACAAGTGCAAAGCCGAACATCATGATGAGAAACATTTGAAGAAGCTGTTCGAAAATAACGAGTGATATGTCCATTGAGTCGCCTTCATTCTATTGTATTGTTGGAAGAATATTGCTTTTCTTATCCTAATACTATACGCTCAATGGAGTACAAAAGCAAAGTCGAATGTATAACCTGAAATTAACAAGCGAAAAAGGATTTGAGAACATGCTATTTACTGATATTCACCACGTAGCTATTATCGCCAGCAACTATGAAAAGTCCAGGCACTTCTACAGTGAAATACTCGGGATGGAAATAATCAGAGAAGTTTACAGAGAAGAGCGTCAATCTTTCAAGTTGGATCTAAGAAGCGGTCAGGTCGGCATTGAACTGTTTTCTTTTCCTAGTCCTCCAGATAGACCCAGTGGGCCGGAAGCAACTGGTTTGAGGCATCTCTGCTTTGCGGTCGATAGTGTAGAGGGAGTAGTCAAGTACCTGAAAAGCAGAGGAATCGAAGTTGAAGAGGTGCGTGTCGACCCATACACTGAAAAGCGTTTTACTTTTTTTAAGGATCCGGACGGCCTACCGCTGGAAATTTATGCCAAATGATTGAGCGTGTGCTGCAGTTCTCCTGCAACCGCTAAGTATAAACGATAAAAAAGACCCCCTGTTTCCGCAGGGGGTCTTTCGCATAGAAAGGAGATGATTTATGAAAAAGAAAACTATTAGTACTGCGACTAACATGTTTCTAATTGAATGATAACGCATACATCTTGATTAGTCAACATCTTTTTTAAAATGAGTTAAAAATATTTTAACGCTTACAATCCCTCTATGTAAATATTTGCTCAAGACAGGTTTGCTTGACCTGACTTGTAAAGTAAGGCAAAATAAAAACATACTTTAAGGAGGAATGAATGATGAGCAAACGAATGCTGCACACATGTGTACGTGTAAAAGATCTGGATCAGTCACTTGAATTCTACTCGGATGTATTGGGGATGAAAGAAGTTAGAAGGCTGGACTATCCTGATTTCAAATTTACACTGGTCTACCTGGCATTGCCCGGCGACGAGGTAGAGCTGGAGCTCACTTACAACTATGATCAGTCAGAACCCTACGAACTGGGTAATGGCTATGGACATATTGCAATCGGTGTTGACAATCTTGAAGATACACACGAAGAATTTAGCCAGTCCGGTCAAGATGTCACGGAACTGAAAGGCCTGTCTGACGGAGCAGCGTCGTATTTTTTCATCAAGGATCCGGACGGATACAAAATCGAAATCATCCAATTGTAAGGTTATTAGAGAACAGATGCCGATCTTTGTGAGCGGCATTACATAGGCAGGGGGGAATGATTATGGGGAAATTGACTTACCAGGCAGATGCATTTCACTATGCGTCCAGAAGAGAGGTGGTCGTAGGCAAAAAGGGGATGGTCGCAACCTCTCATCCACTAGCAGCTCAAGTCGGACTGGACTTGCTGAAACAAGGGGGGAATGTAGTGGATGCAGCTATCGGTACAGCGGCTGCCTTGACCGTTGTTGAGCCAGGATCAAATGGAATTGGGGGAGATAGTTTTAGTTTGTTGTGGAAAGACAAACAATTACATGGGCTTAATGCCAGTGGCCCTTCACCTGCTGCACTGGATGCCGAGAAATATGTAAAAGATGAGACTATGTTCCCGCAGTTTGGCATTAATGCTGTTACAGTTCCGGGGGTGCCTGCAGGCTGGGTAGAACTGAGTAAAAAACATGGAAAACTTCCATTGAACGAGGTGCTGGAACCTGCCGCCCGACTGGCCGAGGAGGGTTTTGCGCTAACCGCTACGGTGGCTCGTTCTTTTAAACGGACCTACGACCGGCTTGGTAAGGAAAAAGAAAAGTATCCAGAACTAGCGACCTGGTTTGACGTGTTTTCTCCAGGCGAACAGCTGCCCAAGGCGCTGGATATCATCAAACTGCCAGGACATGCTAAGGGCTTGAGAGCCATCGGAAGGACGGCTGGACAAGCCTTCTATAACGGACCGATTGGCGAGGCAATCGATGCCTTTTCACGGACCTACGGAGGCACACTAAGATTAAAGGACTTAAAGCAGTACAAGCCTGAATGGGTAGAGCCAATTTCTATAGACTATAAAGGCTTTAAGGTATGGGAAATGCCGCCTAACGGTCAGGGGATTGTCGCACTTATGGCTTTAAATACACTTAAACAGCTGCCCAATACTCCCAGAGGGATGCCGGAAACGGTTCATAAGCAAATTGAGGCAATCAAACAGGCCTTTGCAGACGGGAACCTGGTGATTGCTGATTCCCGAGATATGCGTGTGTCTAAAAAAGACCTTCTTTCAGAAGAATATGCGAAAGCAAGGGCTGACGAGATGGGCCAAGAAGCTGCCTTGGCTGAACCAGGAATCAGGGATGCTTCAGGAACAGTCTACCTGGCAGCAGCAGATTCAGATGGGAATATGATCTCCTATATCCAAAGCAATTACATGGGCTTTGGATCTGGGATAGTTATTCCAGAGTACGGTGTCAGCTTGAATAACAGAGCTGTGGGTTTTTCTTTAGAGGAGGGACATGCGAATGTTCTGGCACCTGGCAAGCGCCCGTTCAATACAATCATTCCAGGTTTTCTGACCCAAAATGACCAGCCGGTTGGGCCATTTGGAGTGATGGGCGGGCATATGCAGCCTCAGGGTCACCTGCAAGTGATACAGGGGATGATCGATTATCAGCAAAATCCTCAAGATGCACTGGATGCACCAAGGTGGCAGTGGGTAAGTGGCCGTAAAGTGCTGGTCGAACCCTCCATGCCGGTGTCTATTATAGAAGAATTGAGAAGACGTGGACATGAAGTCAGTGTCGAACTGGATAAAGGCCAGTTTGGAAGAGGACAGGTAATAGTGAAGCGCGAAAATGGTGTGTATGTAGGGGGAACTGAGCCGAGAACAGACGGAAGTATAGCTGTCTGGTAAGGTCGTTTGCAGCCCTATAAAACAGTGGAGGGAAAAACATGGCAATTCTGGCATTTGATATAGGGGGTACAGCAGTCAAGTATGGAGTCTGGGTCAACGAATCTCTGGTAGGCCAGGATAAATTCCGGACCCCTAAAACCTGGATAGAAATGAAAGACAAGCTCGTTGGGATCAAGCAGTTTGTGGAGAGAGTGTATGAGCTTGAGGGAGTTGCGTTTTCAGCTCCAGGTGCGGTTAATCAGCAGGGGAGACAGATTGAGGGCATGAGTGCAGTCAGGTATCTGCATTTTTTCCCTATATACGATGAACTGGAAGCAGCTTTCGGTCTGCCGGTTAGTTTTGAGAATGATGCAAATTGTGCTGCATTGGCAGAAGTTTGGAAAGGGGCAGCGCGGTACAACAGTAATGTACTCTTTGTGGTCATAGGTACCGGCATAGGTGGAGCAGTGATTATCGATAAAAAAGTACAGCAGGGACAGCATTTGTCTGCGGGAGAATTTGGTTACATGTTGCTGGGTGAAGATAAAATTTTCAGTAGTGTGGGTACGGCTGTCGGTGTGGCTCGTCGTTATGCTGAAAGAAATGGACTTGATCCGGAAGAAGTAGACGGAAAAGAAGTGTTTGAACGGGCAACAGCGGGGGACACAGTCGCTTTAGAAGAAGTGAATACCTTTTTCAAATATTTGACGATTGGACTACACAATTTAGCTTATGCCTTTGATCCTGAGAAGATCATCCTTGGAGGTGGGGTGTCCAGTATGGAAGGTCTCGTTGAACGACTGGAAGTTGAATATGAAAAACAATTTGGCGGGCATGAATTTTCCATTTTCACACCTGTCATTGACACCTGTGATTTTAAAAATGATGCCAACCTGATTGGTGCGGTCTATAACTATCTGCAAAGAATCGAGCAAAAGGATGCTTAACTTTATAGGGAGGAAGCGCAGTGAACATAAATAAAAATGATAGGCTTTTATTTATCGGAGACAGCGTAACAGATGGTGATCGAAATAAAGAGGATGGAAAAGACATGGGTAAAGCCTATCCGCTCCTGATTACTGCTCATCTTAAACGCCTGTATCCCGAGAAACGCCTGACTTGTCTGAATAGAGGGGTGAGTGGAGACCGTTTAATCGATTTGAAAGACCGCTGGGAAGAAGACTGCCTAGCGATCAATCCAGATATTGTTACTGTATTGATTGGTATCAATGACACGCTTCAGAATCAGAACAAACAGAAGCCGATGCTCCAAAAAGAACTGGATGCATTTGAATCCAATTATCGTTTTTTGCTCAAGTCACTGCACCAGCAAACGGATGCTCGAGTCATACTAATGGAACCCTTTGTACTTCCTTACCCTAAGGATCGGGTCCATTGGCGGCAGGATCTTGATCCCCGAATTCAAGTAATCCGTAAGATGGCCAGGGAGTATCAGACAGAACTGGTTCCCTTGGACGGCTTGCTTAATGCTTGCGGGATCAGAAATGGCTTCAGTTATTACACTGGAGAGGACGGTATCCACCCTACCCTCGCTGGTCATGCAGTGATAGCTCAGGCTTGGCTGGATACTGTTATCAAAGGAAAAGCTTGACATCTGGTTATCTATGCAGTAGAATATTGGTTATGCGATGAGTCGAGGTACTCCACATGATGTGGAGACTTCTGCAGGATACAGATGCGCTGCATCACAACAGGAAGTTGGTATCGGAGAAAAATGGCTGTGAACCAATTTTTCTCACTTGTTCTTTGGACAAGTTGCACTTGGCTGGCTAAGCCAGCTAAAAAAGTGTACTCCCTTTGGGGGTACACTTTTTTTTGATGATATTGACGTAGAGCAGTAATGAATGTAATTAAAAAGTTAAACTGAAATTAGTTAAAAAGTTTCATCTTTAACTAATATAATGATAATATGTAAGTGGTTGACAAAGTAAAGACAGGTTTAACCGGAAAGGATCCATACATGCCAGAAATAGAAAAAAAACAACACGACCTGACTCCCGGTAAAGATGAAGATATCATTATAAAAGCTGGAGGCTTCCGTGTTTATTTCCAAAATTATTATACTATCATTTCTTTAGGGAACGATTTACTGACAGGAATGCTTTATCTTGTTGGCAGTCTGCTGGCGACGTTCACAGAAATGGAAACTGCGCCCATGTATCTTTATATTTTTGCCAGTCTTTTTCTTCTGATGAGACCGATTTTAAAAATCATTCACAGCGTATTTCTCTATACGGAAGATCAGTATCAGGAAGAGATATTGGGGAAAATAGCAAATAACCAAGAATCGGATCAGAAAGCAGCCAAAGGCAACGAAAATATAGACATAAAATCGGAAGATAAAGAGAGCTGTGAGGAAATCAGAAAATACGAAAATGAGCGGGCAGCAGAGCAGGAAAATGAATCAGAAAAAGAGTATAACGAAGGCTACTATGGAAACTAGAAAAGAGTAGAGAACTATAGGGGCCCATAGATGTTAGATCTGAAAAATCTAACGTCTGTGGGCCAGCTCAAAAGTCTCTACTCTTTTTATTATGCTGATTCTTCTACAGATAACTTACGGTGAATTTCCGCTAGCTCAAGTGCCCGAACTTTACGCGGAAGGAAGCAGCGAATTTCCTCTTCATTATAACCAATCTGAAGACGACGGTCATCCATGATGATAGGTCGGCGAATAAGACTCGGCTGATGCTCAAACAGTTCCAGCAGTTCGTTGAGGGAAAGGTCATCGATGTCTTTAGTCAAGGCCTGGTAAGCTTGCGAGCGGTAGGAGATGAGTTCACTGGTCCCCTCTTCAGTCAAGCTCAAAATCTGCTTGATTTCCTGTTTAGTCAAAGGTTCATGGAAAATGTTTTTTTCATTAAACTCCAGATTTTGCTCCTCCAACCATGCTTTAGCTTTTCGACAAGAGGTACAACTGGGTGACACATACAATGTAATCATTTCGTCACGACTCCTTTAGAAAAATTTCGCTCGCGCATTTTATGTACAAATTCAAGGATAAAATGTGAACGATTTGTTACAATACCTATTTTAAGACTAAGATTAAAAAAATGCAACACTTTTTGACACTTTTTTGACACAACTATTAAAAATTAATGAACGACATCAATCTGACACAATTCTGACACAAAGATATTTTAAACGATGAATTAACTCCCTCGCAGGTCTGGTAAACGCTATCTTTAGATAGTAAAATAGACCTATTCATACTATAGGAGGAAAAGAAGTGAAGACGATCCAACTTGGGAAAACAGGTGTCAATGTGTCAGAAGTGGCCCTTGGATGCATGAGAATGAACGATCTAAACACGCAGCAGGCTGTAGGTGTGCTCGAAACAGCTTATCAGGCCGGCATCAATTTCTATGATCATGCAGATATATATGGTAAAGGAGCTTCAGAGGAAATCTTTGCCCGTGCGCTCAAGACAGCTTCGTTCAGTAGAGAAGATATTGTTCTGCAGTCTAAAGCGGGAATCCGGTCAGGCTATTACGACTTCAGCAGACAGCACCTGACTGATTCGGTAGACGGCATACTTAAACGCCTCGATACGGATTATCTGGATACCTTTCTTCTTCACAGGCCCGATGCTCTTGTTGAGCCGGAAGAAGTTGCACAGGCCTTTGATGACTTACACAAAGCGGGAAAGGTCAAGCACTTTGGTGTGAGCAATCATAGTCCCTATCAGATTGAGCTGCTAAAGAAGCATGTCAGGCAGTCTATATCGGTTAACCAGCTGCAACTGAGTGTGACTCATACAGGTATGATTGATGCCGGGGTTCAAGTCAACACAAAAGAAGCGCAGTCGGTTGACCATGACCGCGGGATTCTGGATTACTGCCGACTCCATGACATCACAATCCAGCCTTGGTCACCGGTTCAGGGGCCTAAGGGTATTTTTCTAGATAATCCCGCCTATCCTGAATTAAACACAGAACTGAAGCGTTTAGCTGCAAAATATGACACAAATCCAGAGGCACTGGCGATTGCCTGGTTATTGAGGCATCCAGCCCAGATGCAGGTTGTCCTAGGCACGATGAATCCCGAACGCCTCGAAAACTATGCCTCTGCATCGGACATCACAATCAGCCGTGAAGACTGGTATAGCATCTACCGCCAGGCCGGTAACCCCTTGCCATAATTCTAAGGTCTATCGACAGTCTATTGTTTTTATCTGACAATTCTTTTGATGGATGGTATACTGTTTTTGTAAGATCAATACGGAAGGGGTTCTTCACATGATAGATGAAATCAAAAAAGCACTGCTGGTAGGGGTAGGGTCTACTGCCATTGCCTTGGACAAAGCTGTTGAACAGGTCGACAAGCTGGTCAGTCGTGGAAAATTAACTGTCGCTGAAGGTAAGAAACTGACGGAAGAATTGATCCAGAGAAAAAACAGAGAGGTTTCTCTAGAAGAAAAGGAAACACTTGAAGCCATTCTGCTGGAAATGAATGTTGCTCAGAGAAAAGATATTGAAGACCTCGAATCAAAAGTCGAAGAGCTAGAGCGCAAACTCACAGATAAATCAACAGAATCATAAAAAGGAGAGGTGTTGATCGAAATTCTGGTCAGCACCTCTTTCACCATGTTTAAGAAAGGAGGCACATACATGAAAAGTAACAGAGAACGATTGACGGAAATTGGAAGTGTGCTGACGTCTTACGGATTCGGACATATATACCGTACGCGGGTTAGAACAAAACACAAGGAATTTGATGCAGAAAATCTGAGGCTGGCTTTTGAAGAACTGGGTCCCAGTTTTATTAAGATCGGCCAGATTATATCTACACGTCAGGATTTGCTTCCGCCGTCTTATATTAGAGAAATGTCTAAGCTGAGGGATGATGCGCCTCCTTTTCCCTTTGACGATATGAGGAGAATATTTGAAGAAGACTTTAGAGAAAAGCTGGAGGAGGTATTTGAATGGGTCGATCCTTCTCCACTTGCTAGTGCGTCTGTGGCTCAAGTACATAGAGCAAGGTTTTATTCAGGTGAAGAAGTTGTGATCAAAGTCCAAAGGCCTGAAATTGAGGAAAATCTTTTAAGAGATATTCAGCTTTTTTCCAGAGTTGTCTCCGTTGCACCTGAGAGCGTCAAAGAGATGCTCGTAGATGTCAAATCGGCATTCAAGGAAATTGAAGAAACAACCAAAAGAGAATTGGATTTCAGAAACGAAGGACAGGCCTTGGTTCAATTCAGACGTTACAACAAAGAAGTGGGAGCAGTTGCTGCACCTAGACCGATGCTGCAGTATACGTCAAAACGAGTACTGGTGGAAGAATATGTTGAAGGCATAAGAGGGCTCGACGCTCAAGCTATCAGTGAAGAAGGTTATGACAAAAAAGATATTGGAGAGAAAATAGTCTACTCCTTTTTATCTCAAATTTTCAAGGACGGCTTTTTTCACGGCGATCCTCATCCAGGGAACATAGTCATCAAAGACAGACAAATCGTGTTTATCGATTTTGGTATCGTAGGGGAACTGTCCGACTCAGTTAAAGACAGCCTGATTAAGCTGATGCGGGCTATTGTTTTTGAGGATATCGACCAGCTGATCAATTTACTGCTACAGATGGCTATCACTAAAGAAAAAGTGGACCGCTTTGCTTTTAGTGAAGACTTACATGACTTTTATCAGTCCTATATTTCAAAAAGTTTCGGCCAGATTGACCTCAGTACTTTTTTCTCGGATGTACTGCACATTACGCATAAATACAAAATGGTCATGCCTAATGATTTTATCTTGCTGGCCAAGTCACTGACAATCATCGAAGGTGTGGTAAGTGATCTGCATCCGGACATTAATATCATGGAAATTGCTTCGACTTATATCAAATCCAGCAACGATATTAGTCTGATTGATTCTTTTTCCAAAGAAAAGTTGAAAGTCGGCATGTATCAGTTAGCTATGGATTCCTTCAGGCTTCCTTCAACATTGAAAAGAGCACTGGATACACTGAATAATGGACGTATGATGGTTCACATTGATCTGGTGCATTTTGAGGAAAAGTGGCGGGAAGTTAATAAAATGGTGAACCGGCTAGTCTTCGCACTCATTATTGCAGCGCTGATCCTGGCTTCTTCGGTCATCTTTGTCCTCTCTGAAGGCGCAGGAGTCTCCATTTTTGCCATTATTATATTTATAGGAGCCGGTATCATGGGGTTGTGGCTGCTTGTGTCGATTATTCGCTCCGGTACCCTGTAGCTATACCGGTCATAATGTAAAATAATAGAATGAAAGGACAGTCAGCTGATGACACTAAAAGAACGGACGTTTAAAATGGTCATGGCGACCTTGCTGTCTATTTATGCAGCCAATATGCTGCAGCTTGAACATGCTCTGGCGGCTGGGATTATAGCCATCCTGAGTCTGCTGGACACAAAAAGGGCCTCGTTTATTACAGCCTTTAAGCGGCTAGCCTCGACAGTAACGGCCTTTGCCATTGCTTCAATCGTGTTTTACTATATGGGGTTTACGGTTACTGCTTTTGGAGTATACTTATTTTTTTACGTGCCCATCGCTTACCGCTTTGGTCTGCAGTCAGGGATTGCCCCCTGTTCGGTTTTAGTCACCCATTTTATTGGTGCTCAGAGTATTGGTTTAGCCTGGCAGTACAATGGCTTTATGCTGATGTTTCTTGGAGCTTTGGCAGCTTTACTGCTGAATTTGTGGATGCCATCATACAAGAGCGAACTTGTGCGTGAAAAAGCTCTTATTGATTATTATTTGAGGTCTACACTCAGAAGCATTTCCAGACGTCTGTCGGGCGAAGAACTGGAAAAGGGTGTAATGGAAGAAATCAGAGAGGCTGAAGATCAGCTTCGCCTGACCAAGCAGAAAGCCCTCAATGAATATGATAACCAGCTTTTCAGCAAGAACGACTATCATATACGGTATCTGCATATGCGTGAACAGCAGTTCATACTTGTAAAAAAAATGATTCGTTCCCTCAATAATATAGAACTTAAAACATCTCAGGCGAGCATATTGGCTGAGATGTTTCAGGAAACGGCCGATCAGCTGAGTGAAAAAAACACGGGCCTGGTCTTGCTCGAATCAATCAGAAATTTATACAATCAGTTCCGGACCTCTAAATTACCTGAAACTAGAGAGGAATTTGAAAGTAGGGCTTTCCTGTTTCAGCTGCTTCATGATATAGAAGATCTGATAGAGTTGAAACGGGCTTTCTTTACTGAAGAAGAAAAAGATAAAAAAAGTGACGAGCTGTCCTCCGTTTAGGAGGGGCTCGTCACTTTTTTTATTCGTCACGCATGGACAGGGGCTTATCTAAAATTTCCTTGTAGATAACCGCCTGTTTCAGGTTTTTTCGATTCAGCCCTTTTTGACCTCTCACTTTTCTTTTCTTTTTGGTAGGCGAGAGGGTCACAACTTCTTTCATGGCCTTTTGAGTGTGACCTCTGCTATACCGTTCTCTAGCCGTTCGTCTATCGGGTTGCTTCTGCCTGTCTGGACGTTTGTTTCTTCTTTGATCAGACAGGTGATCACGGTTGTTCGATACCCGTTCATTATCGTTAGCGGCAGGATCCGAGTCTAAATTTTGTTCAACTGCAGTGGATTTGGTTGCTTTAACGAAGAGGGTACCAATGCTTGAGACAATCAGGAAAAATACAAACAGCTGTATGATGAAACTAATCATATACCCCATTTAAATCACTCTTCTTCTTCAGTTGACTGATCAGAGATCGCTGTCCTCATATCTGTGTCCGCATTGATGTTTTTCATTTTATAATAATCCATCACGCCAATGTTACCATTTCTAAGGGCTTCAGACATGGCAAGAGGAACCTTAGCTTCCGCTTCAACCACTTTAGCACGCATTTTTTGGGTTTCAGCACGCATTTCTTGCTCTTGGGCAATCGCCATCGAACGGCGTTCCTCTGCCTTGGCCTGGGCAATATTTTTATCTGCTTCTGCCTGTTCAGTTTGTAATTTTGCTCCGATATTACGTCCGACATCAACGTCAGCTATATCAATCGACAGAATCTCAAACGCAGTACCCGAGTCCAGACCTTTTCCTAAAACTGTTTTAGAGATCATATCCGGATTTTCCAGCACATCGGAGTGTTTGTCAGCAGAACCGACAGTTGTCACGACTCCTTCACCGACACGGGCAATGATGGTGTCTTCACCGGCCCCTCCGACTAAACGTTCTATATTGGCACGGACAGTGACTTTAGCTTTAGCGATGATTTCGATCCCGTCTTTTGCGACTGCCGCGATATCTGGTGTAACAATCACTTTTGGATTAACCGATACCTGAACAGCTTCAAATACGTTCCGTCCAGCAAGATCAATGGCAGCTGCCTTTTCAAATTCAAGTTCAATATCAGCTCGGTGAGAAGCAATCAGAGCGTCGATAACAGCATTGACGTTCCCTCCAGCCAGAAAATGTGCTTCCAGTTCGTTGGTGCTCAAGTTTAAGCCGGCTTTAGTGGCTTTAATCAGCGGGCGGATGATAGCATGAGGACTCACTTGGCGCAATCTCATTCCAACTAAAGTTCCGATGCTGACTTTAACACCGGAGAAAAATGCCGTTACCCAAAGACCGACGGGCACAAACCTCAGGAAAATGCTGATAAAAACAAGGATAAGCACGGCTGTTACGATAATTCCTATAAAACCATTATCTATTATATCCATATCTATTACTCCTATCTATTCTATTTTTTTCTGACAGTGATTTTAGTTCCTGTTACTTTATCAATGATCACCGGTGTATCTTGAGCAATATGACCGTCGATGCTCAGAACGTCATAGACATGTCCTTCATTGTCGAAACTGGCCTTTCCGGACGGACGCAGTGGAGTGAGTGCCAGGCCTTCAAGTCCCGCCGAAACGGCTGTTCGGCTCTCTTTTGACTCACTCTTGCTAGTCAGTCCCTGTAAATTTGTCTGCAGAATCAGTTTGTTCACATTTGTGAGTGAATAACCGTTTTTGACAAGGTAAAAGACAACACCTGAAGTAATGACAACAGACAAACTTAAATCTCTGACAGTCTGAGTAATATCTCCAATTGTCAGATACAGTCCTGATACAAGTAAAACCATTCCGACAATACCAGACAAACCAAACTCAGGTACAAATATTTCGAATACTATCAATAGTAGACCAGCAGTGAACAATATAACCGGTAACCACGTTTCAATGCCGATAAACCAGAAGTACACAGCTAAGCTGACAAGTGTTAGGCCTGTCCCGCTTTTTGCCAAAGGCGTCAGGACAGCCAGTGCGATACCAATAAAACCTAGTCCTAATAGGATTCCTTCCATTGTAAAATTCCTCCTCCCCAAAACAGTTCATGGTTACCTCTTGACATTCTTATCATACCATTTTAAAAAAATAAAGTCATCGGTCGCAGGATGTAGAGCGCTTTATTTTTACCAGACTACTCAGAGATTATAAGAGAAATAACTTGGTAATCAATGAGGACTGAGTTACAATAAGATTAGCGGGATGCCGCTATTATATAACAATGCAAGTGAAGGGTGATTTACATAAAGGGGGATAAATTATGGGAGATAGGCAGCATGTGTCTGAAGCTGAAGCAGCTTTGATGGAAGCCTCATATCTGTTCAATGAAGGCACGCAGTATGACAGTTACTTAACAATGGGATGCAGCAAGTCGATGGAGGGATACCGCTTTACGGTATGGGCTCCCAATGCGCAAGCAGTGTACTTAGTGGGTGATTTTAATCACTGGTCGGAATTGGATCTAATGCATCCACTCGGAGATACGGGGATATTTACGATTGAAGATAAGCGACCTGAAGAAGGGCAGCACTACAAATACAAAATTGTACAGGCAGACGGAACAGAAGCCTACAAAATCGATCCTTATGCCTATGCTTTTGAAGTACGGCCAGGCGATGCCTCGGTTGTTAGAGATCTTCCGAATAAGCAGTGGAAAGACGGTTTATGGATGGCCAACAGAAGACGACTGGAAATATACAGCCGTCCGTTGAACATTTATGAGGTGCACATGAGTTCCTGGAAACATCATGAAGACGGTTCGTGGTATACAATCAGAGAACTTCAGGAAGAGCTGATTCCTTTTGTAAAGAAAATGGGCTATACGCATATTGAATTTATGCCTCTAGTTGAGCACCCGCTGGATGCTAGCTGGGGCTATCAGGCGACCGGCTTCTTTGGTTTATCTTCTAAATTCGGTACGATGGAAGAGTTTCAGGACTTTGTGGAAGCAGCTCACCAGGCCAATATTGGTGTGCTGATGGACTGGGTTCCAGGACATTTTAACCGCAACATATATGGAATGGCTTACTATGACGGGACACCACAGTTTGAATATGCCGATCAGCAGCGTGCGGACAATAATCGCTGGGGGACTTTAAATTTTGATCTCGGAAAAAGTCAGGTGAGAAGTTTCCTTATTTCCAATGCTCTTTTCTGGATTGAGCAGTTCCATATCGATGGTCTAAGAGTGGACGCTGTCAGTAATATGCTTTATCTGGATTATGATATCGGGGAATGGACACCAAACGATGAAGGAACAAATGTCAATAAGGAAGGCGTTGAATTTCTTCAGCTTCTCAATACTAAAGTATTTGAAAGACATCCGGATGTCTTAATGATGGCCGAGGAAAGTACGGCCTGGGAAAAGGTAACCCAACCGGTACACGAAGGCGGTCTGGGATTTAATTACAAGTGGAACATGGGCTGGATGAACGATACATTGAAATTCTTTGAGATGGATCCGCTGTTTAGAAAAGATCATTTCAATTTAATTACTTTCTCTTTCATGTATACATTCAACGAGAATTTTGTTCTGCCTTTTTCACATGACGAAGTCGTACACGGTAAAAAGTCGATGATGAATAAAATGCACGGTGACCGCTATAATCAGTTTGCTGGTCTGCGAACAGTTGAAACTTACCGCATGGTCCATCCGGGCAAAAAGCTGCAGTTCATGGGAGCGGAATTTGGACAATATCTAGAGTGGAAATTTGATCATGGTTTGGAGTGGGGAAGTCTGAGTGACGATATGAATGCTCGTCACCTTGACTTTACAAAGCAGCTGAATGCCTTTTATAAGGAACATCGTGCCCTTTGGGAACACGACCATTCACCTGAGGGACTTGAGCTTTTGAGTGCCGAGAATGCGGATGAGACTGTGCTGTATTTTATTCGTAAAGGAAAAAATCCAAGAGACTTTCTGATTATTCTTTGTAACTTCGTTCCTGTTGAAAGGCAGCAAGTGACAATCGGGGTTCCTTTCAAAGGGCAGTACGAAGAAGTCTGGAATACGGAATGGGACGCACTGGGTGGGACCTGGACAGAATCGCAGGGAACGGTCAAGACCATTGAGACCCCTTGTCACAACCAGCCGTACAGTATCGACGTGATCCTGCCGGCATTGAGTGTGACCGTGTTCAAACCAAAAAGAGTTTACGGTGTACCAAAAAGCAAATAAAGACAACTAAGTGAGTATTTGCATTAAAAATTTGTTTTTCAAGGAGGGAAGGAAGGTCTTCGGACACTTCCGAAAAGAATGAAAACAGAAACAGTTGCTATGATTTTAGCTGGTGGACAAGGTTCCAGGCTCGGGAAGTTAACAAAGACGATTGCCAAACCAGCTGTACCATTTGGAGGCAATTACCGTATCATCGACTTTGCACTGTCGAACTGTGCCAATTCAGGATTCAATCATGTGGGCGTTGTTACACAGTACCAGCCGCTAGTATTGAATACACACGTGGGTAACGGCTCAAGCTGGGGGTTAAATCGTCACAATGGCGGAGCAACAATATTGCAGCCTTATTCCAGTGTGGACGGAGAGAAATTCTTTAAAGGAACTGCACATGCAATCTATCAGAACATAGACTATATCGATCAGAAAAATCCGGATTATGTTGTAATTCTTTCCGGAGATCATATTTACAAAATGGATTATGAGAAAATGCTGGACTATCACAAGCGCAAGGCCGCTTCATTGACCGTTGGAGTCATGCCAGTTCCTTGGGAGGAAACGTCACGTTTCGGCGTTATGAATACGGACCGTACAGACCGGATCATCGAGTTCCAGGAAAAACCTGAAAACGCCAAGTCAAATCTGGCTTCAATGGGTATTTATATCTTTGACTGGCCAAGACTGAAGCAGTATCTCGTTGATAATCAGTCCAAGAACAGGCAGATGGAAGACTTTGGACACCATGTGATTCCAGCTTATCTGAGAAACAGCGAGTCTATTTATGCCTATTCATTTGAAGGCTACTGGAAAGATGTCGGGACGATTGAAAGCTTATGGAGCGCCAACATGGAGTTTCTTGATCCCGAACATGAACTGAACATCCGTGACCGCAAGTGGCGTGTCTATTCAAAAAATCCGAATACAACGCCTCAGTTCCTGACGGAAACGGCCAAAGTAAGTGACTCCATGATTACAGACGGCTGTTATATTGCAGGTGAAATTAACCATTCTGTGCTTTCGCACAATGTAAAAGTAGGCAAAGGTTCAGTGGTCACTGATTCTGTGATTATGCCTAATGTGGTAATTGGGGAAAATGTCCGGATTGAAAAAGCGATTATAGGTGAAGGGGCTCATATTTATGATGATGCCGAGCTAATCGGGACGGAGTCTGACATAGCTGTCGCCGGATATAAAGAAGAAGTAGGAGGGTATTCAGATGAGAAATAGACTGGCACCGATTTTAAATTTAGTTGAACACACAGGCAAACTCAAACCTCTGACCGATAGAAGACCGGTGGCGTCACTGCCTTTCGCTTGCCGTTACCGATTGATCGATTTCCCGTTTTCCAGCCTGTATAATGCTGAAGCAGTTTCAGCTGCTTTGTTTATTGCGGGATCCGGACATTCGCTTTATGATCACATCCGTTCAGGATCGACTTGGGGCCTGGATTCTTTTGCTGGTGGGGGGGTGTTCACCCATTCCCAGGTAAAGCTGAAATCTGATCAGAATGTCGAATCAAAATATGACAAGTTCTATTACGAAGACCACTACAATTATGTGACCCGTTCCAAAGCCGAGTATGTAGTTATGATGGGCTCAAGTTTCCTGTCCAATATTCAGCTGGAATCTGTTTTGCACTTCCATGAAGATAAAAATAGCCAGGTCACAGTTGTTTACAAGCAGGTGAACCGTGAAGAGCTGGTTGAAGATACTGTTTATACAGCCTTGAATTTGAATAATGGAGAAACAGATACCGTTAAAGGGATTGAGCCGGTCTCAGGTATGGCCTCCGGTACCAAGCTCAATGTGAATATGGAAATGATGCTACTCAGTAAGAAGGTTTTTCTTGACTATCTTTTCCGAGCCAAGCAGCATGACATGGACATCAGCGTCAATACCTTCATTCAGTTCACTCTGGATTCCAATGAATCTGTCAATGCCTATGAATATACCGGCTATCTTAGAGTAATCGAAGACGTCAAGAGCTACTTTGACGCCAACATGGATATGCTGGATCAGGATAATTTCAATGCCTTGTTCTACCGTGCAGATCCGGTAAGAACGCGCGCAAAGAACTCCGCTCCTACTTATTACGGAGAAGAGGCAGTCATCGAGAACGCCCAGTTTGCTAATGACTGTGAAGTATACGGGACTGTCCGGAACTCTGTTATCTTCAGAAAAGTATCGATTGAGAAAGGCTCAGTTATTGAGGACTCAATCATCATGCAGGACAGCTGCATTGAAGAAGACGTGACGCTCAAACATGTCATTTTGGACAAGCATGTTTATGTGATGAAAGGAGCCAAGCTGGAGGGTACGCCGGATAATCCTATTGTTATTGCCAAAAACAGCGTGGTTTATCCTGAAGGGATCACTAAGGAAGGATGAGTAAAGAGATGAAGCTACTATTTGCTGCCTCGGAATGTGCCCCATTCTTTAAAACTGGAGGTTTGGGCGACGTTTTGGGGGCCTTGCCTAAAGAACTCGCCAAGAGTGGTCACGATGTCCGTGTCGTTCTTCCTCTTTTCACGGAAAAGCTGTCTGACAGCGTCCAGGAAGAAATGGAAGACGTGCTGACGACCATCGTAGAAGTTGGCTGGAGACAGCAGTTCTGTGGCATCAAACAGCTGAAGCGGGACGGGGTCGTCTATTACTTTATTGACAATCTCTTTTACTTTGGACGCGAACGTCTGTATGACTATGGAGATGATGCCGAAAGGTTTGCCTTTTTCCAGCAGGCAGTGATTGAGATGCTCGAGCAAATCGGTTTCATTCCGGATGTGCTGCATGTTAATGACTGGCAGACAGCTATGATTCCTGTTCTGTTGAAAGATAAATATTCCTGGATCAATGCTCTGAAAGACATCAAAACTGTTCTGACCATCCACAATATACTCTTTCAGGGAGTTTATGACCAGTATGTCCTCTCAGATCTGTTTAACATCGGCTATGCAGCCTTCCATGATCAGGGTTTGAAGTATGGAGATAATGTCTGCTGGCTCAAAGGGGGGATTTACTTTGCGGATCTGGTTACCACGGTGAGTCCAACTTATGCCAATGAAATCCAGACAGGCGAGTTCGGTTACGGGCTAGACCATGATCTGCGGGTAAACCAGCACAAACTGGTGGGCATACTGAATGGTATTGACTACGACACATATGATCCGGAGACGGACCAGATGATTTTAAAGACCTTTTCCAAAGATGATTTGAGTGGCAAAACGGCCAATAAGAAGGCCTTGCAGAAGCGGGTCGGTTTGCCTGTTGATGACAGTATTGCATTGATTGGAGTAGTGACCCGACTGGATGAGCAAAAAGGTGTAGGGCTGATCTGTGATGCAATGGAAGAACTCATGCAACACCGAAATGTCCAGCTGGTTCTGCTCGGTACAGGCAAACCTTATTTTGAAGATGCGTTCAGGCATTTCACGGCTAAGTATCCGGACAAATGTCAGGCAGTTCTGGCTTTTGATAGTGAACTGGCTCAGTGGATTTATGCCGGGGTTGATCTGTTTCTGATGCCGTCACTGTTTGAACCCTGCGGACTGTCGCAGCTCAATTCATTGAGGTACGGAACGCTGCCAATCGTTCATGAAGTGGGCGGTCTAGCGGATACCGTCGAACCTTACAACAAATGGACTGAAGAAGGGACGGGCTTCAGTTTTTATGACTTTGACATGTGGACTTTGCTCGATACCATCGATAAAGCTCTGACTGTTTATTATGATAAGCCGGAAAGCTTCAGACGCATGCAAGTAAGAGCTATGGAAGTAAATAACAGCTGGGAGAAATCAGCTCAGACCTATATCGATCAATACCGTTATTTGGCTCTGTAAACAAAAGTCTCGAGTGATCCTGATCGGATTCTCGAGACTTTCTGTTTATATAGAGGACCATACAGGAAAATGCTGCGAGAGGGTTGCATCCGTAGACAAACGTCAGCCAGTCGAATTGTCTTTTTTATTAAAAGATTTTAATGTATACTTTCTATAACCGAATATGGAGGAATGTCTATGAAACTGTCAGTGAAAGAGTTTGTAAAAGATTTCAAAAATCAATTCCAGAGTATGTATGCGTATCCTTATGAAGAGGGGTCAACCGAGCAACTGTACAATGCTCTCGGTTTGCTGATTAAGAACTATGTCTCGAGCAATTGGAAAGATACACGTGAAAGCTACATTAAACAAAGTGCCAAGCAAGTCTATTATTTTTCAATGGAATTTCTACCTGGACGTCAGCTGAAAAGTAACACCTATAATTTAGGATTGCTGGAAACGGTCTCTAAAGGGCTGGACCAATTAGGCCTGTCACTTGATGAGCTGGCAGAAGCTGAGGCTGATCCTGCTCTGGGAAATGGCGGACTAGGACGGCTAGCCTCCTGCTTTATGGATTCTCTAGCTTCCATGGCGATACCGGGTAATGGAAATGGTATTCGCTATCAGTATGGCCTGTTCCGTCAAAAGTTTGTCGATGGTTATCAAGTCGAACTGCCTGAAAACTGGCTGAGGTATCGAAATGTATGGGAGACCCGTAATGACAAGTCGACTTGCATGGTCCGTTTCGGAGGAAACGTCTGGCTGGAGGAAAATGAGCAGGGGCATCTGGAGCCAAAATATGAAAATACATTGAATGTTTTAGCTGTACCTTACGACACCCCAATGGTTGGCTATAAAAATGAACGGGTAAATAATCTGCGGTTATGGTCGGCTGAGATACCTGTTGAAGAAGAGTCCAACTATCTGACCATCGATGCAACTGATCCAATCAAGGAAATTACGGAAGCTCTTTATCCGGATGACTCTAATTATGAAGGGCGACTACTGCGTTTGAAGCAGGAATACTTCATGGTGTCAGCCGGCGTACAGTCTATTTTGAGGCATTACAGAAAGTACAATATGCCCAGAAAAAATATACCAGACAAAGTAGCCATCCATATCAATGATACACATCCGGCACTGGTTATCCCTGAGATGATGCGTATCCTGATTGACGAAGAGCACCTGTCATGGGATCAGGCATGGGAAATCACCTTCAAAACCTGCAGCTACACCAACCATACTATCTTGCGAGAAGCGCTGGAAAAATGGCCGATTGATATGATGAAAGAGCTGCTTCCAAGAATTTATATGATCATTGAAGAAATAAACAACCGCTATGTTGAGCACATGCTTCCGCTCTATGGTGAGCGGATTACTTGGCAGACGGCTATCCTACAAAATGGCGTCGTTAATATGGCTCACTTGGCAGTAATTGGTAGTCACAGCGTAAATGGTGTGGCCCAGCTGCATACAGATATTCTAATGAACGATGTCCTGAAAGACTTTTTTGAAATCTATCCGGAGCGCTTTAACAACAAAACAAACGGCATTACCCAAAGACGCTGGATGCATTTGGCTAATCCGGATCTGACGCAACTACTCGACGATAAAATCGGAAAAGCCTGGAAAAGCAATCCTGCTGAACTGAAAGTCTTTAAAGGATACGAAAAAGATAAGCAGACAATCAAAGAACTGGCTGAGGTTAAGCTTAATAACAAGAAAAAACTAGCCGCTCATATCGAGAAAGTCAAGGGAATCACAGTTGATCCGAATGCGATTTTTGATGTTCAGATTAAACGTCTGCATGCCTACAAACGTCAGCATATGAACCTTTTGCATATTCTACACCGTTATCTGGAGATTAAGCAGAATCCGTCTGTTGACTATGTCCCGAGAGTATTTATTTTTGGAGCGAAGGCAGCACCAAGCTATGTATATGCCAAGCAAATAATTAAGGTGATCAATGCCGTTGGAGATTTAGTGAACAATGACCCGGATATCGGAAATAAACTAAAAGTTGTATTCTTCGAAAATTATGGAGTCTCTCTGGCTGAAAAGATTATTCCGGCCACTGATGTCAGTGAGCAGATTTCTTTGGCAAGTATGGAAGCCTCCGGGACCAGTAATATGAAGTTCATGGCCAATGGCGCGCTCACACTCGCGACTCTTGATGGAGCGAATATTGAAATTAGAGATTATGTCGGAGAAGAAAATATGTTTATTTTTGGACTGACTAGCGATGAAGTCTATGAAGTCAGAGGAAACGGGTCCTACAATGCCCGAGAACTTTATCAGTCAAATTCTACGGTGAAAAGGGTACTGGATGCTCTAATTAACGGAACTATTTTGAACCTTGAAGGTGAGGGTGACGCTTTATTTGATTCTTTAGTTAATTATAATGACGAGTATCTTGTACTGAAAGATTTTGAATCTTATATTCAGGCACACGAAGCTATTGATGCCTTGTATAAGGATCAGAAAGAATGGACACGCAAGTCTCTTCTGAATATTGCCTCGTCTGCTCCTTTTTCTGCAGATTATACTATCAGTCGCTATGCAGAAGATATATGGAAGGTTAAACCGTGCTGTCCAGGAAAACTAAAGGTCCAACCGCGTAACGAACCGATGTATTAAAGAACGTTTTTGAAAAATGAAGCAAAGAAAGCCTGATCCAGAAAAGGATCAGGCTTTCTTTGCTTGTTGGGACGCGTTACCTTTGAAATGACTAGTGTCAGCCAATTAGGCCAAAGTAGCCTATGACCAGCAAGCCGACTGCTATGCGGTACCAGCCGAAGGAACTGAAATCGTTCTTGCGGATATAGTTCATTAAAAACTTGATGGCAAAGATGGATACTACAAACGATACGATACAGCCAACTAGTAGGATCATCATTTCCTCGAACGTAAATGTTAAGCCAAAACCAATGATTTTCAGCAGGCTTGCCCCCATCATAACAGGGATCGAAAGGAAAAAGGAATACTCCGCGGCAATCGGCCGGGCTGTTCCAATCAGGATAGCTCCTACAATGGTTGCGCCTGAGCGGGAGGTGCCGGGAATCAGTGCCAGGACCTGGAAAAACCCAATGAGCAGGGCCACTTTATAAGTCAGTTGCTCCCAGGTCGCGATCTGAGGGATTTTTCCTTCGTTTCGTTTTTCGATAAGTATAAAAGCGACTCCATATACAATCAAGGCAACCGCTACAGTAATCCAGTTGAAAAACAGGTCATTGATGACATCTTCAAACAAAAGACCGAAAACACCGGCAGGCAAAATACCAACTACAACCTTGCTCCATATATGCCAGGTTTCCTTTTTCTGGTGTTCATCTTTATCAGAGTCAAAAGGATTCAGTCGTTTAAAGTAGAGCAGGACCACTGCCATAATGGAAGCCAGCTGGATAACAACTAAAAACATTTCCATGAAGGCCTCAGAGGCATTAAGCATTAGAAACTCGTCTACCAGGATCATATGACCGGTACTGCTGACAGGCAGCCATTCGGTAATGCCCTGAACGACACCGAGGATGATCGACTTGATAATTTCTATAAACAATGTGTTAACTCCTTTTCAGTAAATTTATCTCCTGGTGCACAAAGCACCTTAATCATCATACCAAAAGCAGTGTAAAGAGTTCCAGAATTAATTGAATTGTTTTCTACAATTCTTTTGGGTTTTGGTTTGTACGCCTCTGTGTTATTATTAACTATGAAAGTAGTTTAAGAATATCTGCACAATTAAACTATATATTACAGGAAAGTAGGGAGTAAAATGGGCGTATTTGATTTTCTTAAAGGTAAAGGAAAAGAACCAAAAGACAGTAAGGCGGTGCTCAGCAATCCGGTAAACGGAAAAATTGTACCAATTGATGAAGTAGATGATCCCGTATTTTCACAGAAAATGATGGGAGACGGCTTTGGTGTCGTTCCAAGTGACGGAAATATTTATTCACCAGGACACGGTAAAGTAGTGAGTGTCTTTCCGACACAGCACGCAGTCGGTCTAGAGCTCGACAACGGCGTAGAAGTGCTAGTCCACATCGGCATCGATACAGTGGAACTTGAAGGTGGACCCTTTGATACACTGGTTAAGGAAGGTGACACAATCACCCCCGAGACTAAAATTTCAACGGTCGATCTGGAAGGCCTAAAAGCCGCGGGTAAGGAAAATACCGTTATTATCGTCTTTACAAATATGGACCAGGTAGAAAACTATGACCTGTCTGTGACGGGTGAAACAGAAAAAGGGGCAGAAATCGGATCGGTTACTGCCAAATAATACACTGAACAAAAAATCCCGGCAGGATATTAACTGCCGGGATTTTTTGTCTGTTTAGTTTGTCGGGCGCTTAATTGAGAAGAGGGGACCCAGTTCAGAATAAGCGGAACCAGATAAACGGGATACAGGATTCAATATTTCAGGCAGGATATATTCCTTTTCTGGATCAAATACACTGTCATCTAAGTGAACATCGGTGACATTCAGCAAGAAGTGGTCTGTAACGATTTCTCCTTCAGCATTTTTGATGGGAATATGCTGATATAATGTCGTTTCAAAACGAATCAGAGACTCCTTGATCGCAGGAACAGAAACGCTTGAACTATCCACGAGCGAGAGTTTTGTTCGGTTGATTTCACTTTCTTCCGGTTTCAATGGGGCAGATGTTTCATTCATGTCTTCCGCCAGAGCGCGGTTGACAATATGAACCACGGCTTGTTTTTGCTTTAGCAGATTGACTGCTGTATCTTTGGGATTTCCTTCACTTCTTAAAATGGAAACAGTCAGCAGAGGAATCTGGTTAGAAGCGACGCTGAAAAAACTGAAAGGAGCAGCGTTGACGATACCGGCTTCTTCATTGAGGGTCGTTATCCAGGCAATAGGTCTTGGAATCACACTACCTGTGAGCAGTTTATACTGTTGTTTGTTGGATAATTCAGATGTTTTGAAATGATGCATTGTGAGTAGCTCCTTTTTAAGAGTTATTTTACAAAGAGCAAACAGTGAAAAAGAGAGGACTCCCTCTCTTTTTCACTGTCTGACAACTATGTGAACTTGACACAAATGACTTCCGGGGCGTAGACGTCCTTTTGAAGTAGTGTAAGTGAACCATCCTGAGGGTTACGCTCAAACAGAGTCAGGTTGTCTGAATCTTGGTGACCGACAACAACAAACCTTTCGCTCGGATCAAGGTTAAAATCACGAGGCGTTTCGCCTTCTGTCGGCACATAGGCAATCAGCGACAGTTCGCCGTTTGCATCAATACTATAAGAAGCAATAGAGTCATGACCGCGGTTGGAAGCGTAGAGGTGATTCCCGTCGGATGTCACGCGAATGGCAGCGCCCCCATTGAAGCCCGTATGCTCCTTGGGAATGCTAGGCAGTGTCTGACGCAAGTTGAGTGCGCCGCTTTCGCTATTGTATTCAAATACCAGTACTTCACTGCTCAATTCTCCAAAGACATAAGCCCGCTTTCCGTCTGGGTGAAAGGTAATATGACGTGGACCTGTTCCTGGTTTAATTTTTTCTACTGATACCTGTTCCAGTTTCTGTTCAGCATTCAAGCGGTAAGTGTAGACTTCATCTGTTCCCAGATCACAGGCAATAAGATACTGTTTGTCGGGAGTCAAATCAAAGTAATGTGCATGGGGTGAAGTCTGGTTTGGATGGACAGATTGACCGGAGTGAACCGAACGGTCGACCAGACTCAATTCTCCTTTGGCAGAGGTTTTAAGTACCGCTACTTCTCCTTTGTGGTAGTTCGCCAAGTAAACCAGTTGCCGGTCCGCATCATAAGCGACATAGCAGGGCGGTGCACCTTCCTGAAGCCATTCGTCCACCTTAACGAACGCTCCCTTATCATTTTTTGTGTAGGATGCAATCCCTCCGTTACAGTCTTCACCTTTTATGATTGAAAAAAGTAGAGAGTAGTCGGCATTGCCGTCAATATAAGTAGGGCCGCTGACTGTTACCGCATGCTGCAGTCCGGTCAGTTTTCCTGCCTGCTCATTCAGATCGATACTGTAGATTCCTTGGCTTTCTCTTTTAGTGTATGTTCCCAGAAGTAATGTCTGATTCATCTAGGAGCCTCCTTCTATTTTTGTTCTTGCTCAACAAGTATAACAAAACAGAAGAGAGCTTTGAAAGCAAATCGCTGATCAGGAGCTTTTTCCCCATGTAACCCCGGCATATTATGCTAAAATATAGCTGAAAGCTTTAGAAAGGGGAAAGAAAATGGATCCTGAATCTTATGATAAAAGAACCAGCCAGTGGAGCCGGACCTGGCTTTGGAAGCGAGTCATTAATAACCGGGTCGTCTCAATTCTAGTCATTACACTGCTGCTGTTTCTCAATATATACGTGCTCACACGGGTCAGCTTTATTTTTAGGCCGATGGGTATTATTCTTGGCATCGTCGGACCACCACTTATTTTCGCCGTTATTTTTTACTATCTTTTCAATCCCGTTATCGACTGGCTTGAGCGCAAACGGTTTTCCAGAGTGACGGCTATAGCTTTTATGTTCAGTCTACTGATTCTTACGGTGATAGCTGGGATGAATTTTATCGTTCCAATCATACAGGACCAGTTGGAAACTTTGGTCGAAGCCTGGCCGACTTACTGGAATAATTTGATGCTGCAGCTCGACAGTCTGCTGAATACGGGTGCGTTTACGGATTTTATGGATCAGTTGGGAGATACGACAGTTCTTGATACGCTGACCAATCAGTCGTCATCATTATTCAATATGACTGTAGGAGGGATTGGCAGTTTCATCGGCACTGTGACGCAGGTCTTTATCACACTCTTCACTATGCCGTTTGTACTGTATTATCTTTTAAAAGATGGAAAAAAAGTGCCGCCTTTACTTATCAAATATGTACCCATTCAGGCGCGCCCTCGAGCAAGTGAAATGTTTTCAGAAATAAACAAGCAAGTCAGTTTTTATGTGAGAGGACAGCTGATTGTAGCGGCATCAGTCGGATTGATTTTCTGGATTGGCTTTTCAATAGTTGGCCTGGATTTTGCCCTTACTCTTGGTATATTTGCGGGTGTACTGAACCTGATTCCTTATCTTGGATCTTTTGTAGCCAGCATTCCGGCACTGATCATCGCAGTTGTCCACTCTCCGTTGATGCTAGTCAAAGTGCTGATTGTTTTTGGTGTTGAGCAGATTTTAGAAAATAGAATCATCTCACCTCAGATTATTGGGAACACTTTGAAAATACATCCTGTTAATATTATTTTTATTATTTTAATTGGAGGTCGGCTTTTCGGACTGTTAGGTGTTGTTTTCGGTATCCCTGGCTATGCTATTGTCAAGATTGTCGTGTCGATGCTGTTTGACTGGTACCGGGAATATTCAGGCTGGTATAATCCTGACGAAAGCCCAATCAATACTAAAGAAGCTCTTGTCAAAGTCAAGGACAGGGAGTAACGCTAAAAATAAGTCAGCTGATTGAGATCGGCAGACTTATTTTAGTGTTGCGTTATGACACATTGTCACATATAATAGTTATGACAACTTGTCATAATCAGTGGCACCAGAGAAAGGAATGGATTCAATGCCTTCACAGACATTTTTCAATCTGTCTGAAGAAAAGAAAGAACGCCTAATTGCCGGGGCGATGAAAGAATTTTCAGCCAAGTCGCTGAATGATGCCTCTATTTCAAATATAGTAAAAAATTCGAAAATTTCACGTGGAAGCTTTTACCAGTATTTTGAAGACAAGAAAGACCTCTATTTTTACCTCATTGGGAAATTCCGCTACAATTATCGTCAACTGATGTTCAAGAGTTTCAAGGAGAAGGAGGGAGACTTCTTCGAGGGATACAAGGTTTTTGGTGAAAAGTACATCAAATACATCATGGAATCGGAAAAATTTGGCTTTTTCGAAAATATGTACCTTCATATGAACTATCAGATAAACCAGGAGGCGCGGGTGGACTTTGATCATTCCCGCCAGCAAGGTTCCAGTCTCCCTGATGGCAAGCGTATTATTGATGTAGTGGACCGTTCTCAGCTTAAAGTACAAACGGAAGAAGAACTTATTGATATCCTCCGGTATATCTTAAGTATGCTCAATGATACGATTATGGAAGGATTCTGGAAAGAGTTGACAGTCAAAGAAACACAGCAGCTGTTTGTGAAGCGCCTGAGCTGGTTCACATACGGCATCAAAAATACAGAAGAAAAAGAGGCGTAGATATGTTTAAATTAGCAAAATGGATGAATCCGTGGAGGGTGGCTTTAAGCCTTGTCTTTATGGCTCTGCAAGTGGTCGGGATGCTTGCCCTCCCAACCATCACGGCCAATATCATAGACTTTGGAGTAGCCGAAGGAGACATTGATTATATTATTCGAACGGGAGTGATTATGCTCGGGTTTACCTTCTTGACGATTATTTCAGCCATACTTAATGTTTACTACGGTGCTATGGAGTCTCAAGGTCTGGGTGATACCATTAGGCGTAAAATGTTCAGAATGGTGTCCTATTTTACCAATGAAGAGCTGGATAAATTTGGGACTTCCACATTAATCACCCGTACGACCAATGATATCATGCAGATTCAGTTTGTGATGATGATGGTGATCCGTATTATGACGCTGGCTCCTTTTCTGATGATTGGTGCAGGTATTATGGCTTTTACTAGAGAGCCTGATCTGGCCTTTGTATTTCTCATCTCCATGCCTGTTCTGGTCGGGCTGCTCGTGCTGATCATGCGCAAGACCAGCCCGGTTTTCAAGTCACTTCAGAAAAAGACCGACAAGCTTAATCGGGTTTTCAGAGAGGGTCTGACGGGTATTCGTGTAATCCGGGCCTTCAACAAAGATGAATACGAGAAAGAACGGTTTGACGGTGCTAACTGGGATTTTGCGGAGACATCAATCAGAGCCCATACGATTCTGGCGTTTGTCATGCCTTCAATGGTCCTGGCTGTGAGTGTCACCAACATTTTGATCACCTGGTTTGGAGCTCAGTTCATTAGTACAGGCAATATGCAGGTGGGGAACCTGGTTGCCTTCATGACCTACGCCATGCAGATCATGCTTGGAATCATGATGGTGTCCTTCGTGCTGTTCTTCCTGCCAAGAGGCCAGATTGCAGCGGAAAGAGTGCTGGAAGTCTTAAATACACCAAATATTATTAAGGATCCTAGAGCACCTCAAGATCTTAAAGGAACAGACCGGGTCTCATTGACTTTTGATCAGGTCAACTACCGTTATCCCAATGCCGAAAAGCTGGCACTGGAATCAATTGACTTTACGCTTAACAAAGGAGAGCGTCTGGCGATAATCGGGGGGACAGGCTCCGGGAAGACAACGCTGGCCAACCTGATTCCCAGGCTGTACGACATCGAAAGCGGATCGATTAAGGTGAATGGCATCGACATTCGGGATGTCAAGCAAGGTGCCCTGCGCCAGCTGATTGGTTTTGCTCCTCAAAAAGCCTTGCTCTTTTCAGGAACTATACGTGAAAACCTAAAATACGGGCGTCCGGAAGCGACTGACGAGGAGATATGGGAAGCCCTGGAAATCGCTCAGGGAGAAGACTTTGTTTCCAGTTTAACTGATGGACTTGATGCCAGAGTAGAGCAAGGTGGAGGGAATTTTTCAGGTGGTCAAAGACAGCGGCTCAGCATTGCCCGTGCATTAGTCACAAAAGCAGATATTCTCATTTTTGACGATTCCTTTTCGGCTCTGGACTTCAAGACGGATGCCAGACTCCGCGAGGCACTTAAGCCAAAAACTCAGGATTCTGCCGTTGTAATTATTGCCCAGCGGATCAGTACAGTCGTTGATGCAGATCAGATTATTGTACTGGACAACGGCAAAATGGTCGGTAAAGGAACGCATGATGAGCTGAAACGTTCAAATCGTATCTATAAAGAAATTATCGATTCTCAGATGAAAGGAGAGGATATTTAATGAAAAATCAGACTAAAAGTGCTGCCCATATGAAAGCTAAAAAAGCTAAAGACTTTTGGGGAACCACCTTCCGGCTGGTCCGTTACATGTCCACTCGTTTCTGGGGACTGGCCCTGACTTTGCTGCTGGTAATTGCAGCTACGATCATGGCAACCCAGGCGCCGCATATTCTAGGGAGAGCAACAACTGAAATTTACCGGGGGATTCAGGAAGGGAATGCGTTGCGAGAAGCGGGGGAGTCGGTAGACGTCTTTCCAATCGATTTTGACTATATCCGTAATATTTTGATTATTGTTGGTGTGGTCTATGTCACTCAGGCTGTCTTCCAGTACTTCCAGCAGTTTATTACTGCCCGGATTGCGCAAAAAACTGTTTATGACATGCGGAAAGATTTGAAAGACAAGATGTCGCAGTTGCCAATCGAATATTACGATACTCATTCCAACGGAGATATCATGTCGCGAGCAATCAATGATATGGATCAAATTGCCAATACACTTCAGCAGTCCTTGTCTCAGTTCATCATGAGTATCGTTCAGTTTGTAACAGTGCTGACTGTAATGTTCATCATCGATGTCCGATTAACTTTAGTCACGATTGTCACGGTTCCCATCAGTTTTCTTCTGATTGCCTGGGTTGCGCCCAAGTCACAGAAACAGTTCTCGCGTCAGCAGAAAGAACTGGGCGTATTGAACGATCAAGTGGAAGAGACCTTCTCCGGCCATACTATCGTCAAGACGTATAATCGGGAGGAAGATGAAATCCGAAAATTTGAGGAACAGAGTGCCACGCTCAACAGGGCTTCCTGGAAGGCTCAGTTTCTATCAGGCATTATGATGCCACTGGTCAGTTTTTCCAGGGACCTTGGCTACTTTGGTGTTGCCATTGTCGGAGGAATCGGTGTGGCGAACGGAACAGTATCATTGGGTAATGTGCAGGCTTTTATCCAGTACGTGAATCAGTTTTCCCAGCCGGTCAGAGAAATTGCCAACCTGGCGAATACTGTTCAGGTGACGATTGCATCCTGTGAACGCATATTTGAAATACTGGATGAAGAAAAAATGGTCGATACAGCTTCGAGTATGAGACCGAATCTACAGTCACCCTATAAAATCGAATTTGAGCATGTCCAGTTTGGCTACGGAAACAAGCCGGAAGATGAGCTGCTGATGACCGATTTTAATTTAACTGTCAGAGATGGGGAAATGATTGCTGTTGTCGGGCCAACAGGAGCCGGAAAATCTACACTGATCAATCTCCTTGAGCGTTTCTATGATGTCAAAGGTGGAAGCATCCGCTATGAGGGGACAGATGTCAGGGATATTGACCGGAGTGAGCTGAGAAGTCGCTTTTCAATGGTCCTTCAGGATACCTGGCTGTTCAACGGGACAATCTGGGACAACATTGCCTATGGAGCGCACAGTCCCGACCAGCAGACCGATGATAAGATTCTAAGTGCTGCCAAAGCTGCTCATGTGGATGAATTTGTCCGACGTCTGCCGGATGGTTACAATACTGTTCTGAATGAGGAAGGAAGCAATATTTCTCAGGGTCAGAGGCAGCTCATTACCATTGCCCGGGCCTTTTTGGCTGATCCTGAGATTTTGATTCTGGATGAGGCTACTTCATCGGTAGATACGCGGACTGAAGTACTGATACAGGCAGCGATGGAAAATCTGCTGAAAAACCGTACCAGTTTTGTTGTCGCCCACCGCCTGTCCACTATCCGGGGTGCGGACAAGATTATTGTCATGAATCATGGTGATGTGATTGAAACGGGTAATCACGATGAACTGATTGAACTGGACGGCTTTTACGCCGATCTTTACAACTCACAGTTCCAGACGCCTGACCAGCAGCTACAGGCGGTCTGATCATTTTAGAGCCACTATTTATAAAGAACTGACCCTCAAAAGATGCCGATTCTGGCTAGTCCTCTTGAGGGTCAGTTTTTTACAGTTGTCTGTATCTATAAACAATCATCACAAAATAAAGAAAGCAAATAGCGTTTACATTTTTTGTTATCTATCGTTTACAGTCCTAATGCATTAATTATTTTCTAATCTAAACGCCACTATTGTTTAATCTGATTGATAGGCATAGAATAAATAGCATCTTACAAAGGGAGGCTATTATTATGTCCGCAACAGACACACTTTGGGTCCTGCTGGGAACAGTACTCGTATTTTTTATGCAGGCGGGATTTGCACTGCTTGAGACAGGACTGACAAGAGCAAAAAACTCAGGGAATATTATTATGAAGAATCTGATGGATTTTGTTACTGGCTCGCTGCTCTACTGGTTTATCGGTTTTGGAATTATGTTTGGACCCACACTGGCTGGTTTTATCGGCCGTCCGGATCTGTTTGTTACGCAGAATTATGACAGCAATATTCCAGGTTATGTATTTTTAATGTTTCAGACTGTCTTCTGTGCAACTGCAGCAACAATCGTTTCCGGAGCCATGGCTGAACGAACAAAATTCAGTTCTTATCTGCTGTACACGGTCATCATATCAGGCCTGATCTATCCTATCTCTGGTCATTGGATTTGGGGAGGAGGTTGGCTGGCCAGCCTTGGCTTTGAAGACTTTGCGGGCTCAGTAGCTGTCCATATGGTGGGAGGAGTAAGTGCTCTCGCAGGTGCCCGAATCGTTGGTGCAAGGGCAGGCAAATATGATGCAGACGGAAAGGCCAAGACAATTCCAGGACACAATCTGGTAATAGCCGCACTGGGCATGTTTATCCTCTGGTTCGCCTGGTTTGGTTTCAATGGTGCCTCAACGCTTGAAGCTTCTGATGAAGGCTCGCTGACCCTGATTGGGATAATCCTGCTTAACACTAATCTCGCAGCAGCTTCCGGTACACTGATTGCCATGCTGCTATCGTGGTTCCGATTAGGGAAGCCGGATCTGGGTCTGACAATGAATGGTGCTTTGGCTGGCTTAGTAGGCATCACAGCTGGCTGTGCCGTAGTGAATCCATTTGGAGCGGTAGCGATCGGTCTTCTTTCTTCAGTAGCCATGATGTATGCAGTTGAATGGGTCGAGCATAAAGCAAAAATAGATGATCCTGTGGGAGCCTTTGGAGTCCATGGTATAGCCGGAGGCGTCGGCACAATCCTCGTAGGACTATTTGCTGTAGACGGGGGATTACTTTACGGTGGAGGCTTCGGTATGCTGGGCATCCAGACACTGGGGGTTGTAGCCGTTGCCCTTTGGGTCGGCTTGAGCATGACAGCCGTATTCAAAATGATTGACATGACCATTGGTTTGCGTGTCACACCTGAAGAGGAAGAGGCGGGTATGGACGTGAGCGAACACGGACTAGTCAGTACGTATGCCGACTTCACGTTGCCTACAATCACACCAGTAGACTCGCCGACACCAGCAGAGATTAAGCACTAAAAAAAAGAGAACGACAGGCCCTTCCACTGAATGGGTCTGTCGTTCTTTTATTTATGACAGCTTACCGGCTCTTTCCGGGCCGTGAAGCAAGCAATTGAAGCTTGCCCTCAATTATCCAGTTCTTTACTGGCTCGGGCAGAATAAAATGCTCACCCTTCTGTAGGGAATACAATTTACCAGCAACAGTCAGTGTACCCTGACCTTCAAGAACACTGAAAAGACTGTAAGGTCCTTCTGCTGTGTATCTCTGCTGGCCGCTTATTTCCCAGGCCTCGACTTTAAAAAAAGGATTTTCAACGAGTAGGACTCTGCTGGATGCAGTTGACTGAGTGGTTTTGAACCGAAGCTTTGGATCGATGTGAGGGACAGTCGTCACCGCTAGTGAATCGTTAATATGAAGCTCTCGTTTCTGACCGTTATCCTGGACCCGGTCGTAATCATAGACCCGGTAAGTAGTATCACTGGATTGCTGAGTTTCCAAGATGACAATCCCACTGCCGATTGCATGGATGGTTCCACTCGGAACGTAAAAAAAGTCACCGGCCTTTACGGGAATGCGTCTCAATAGACTGTCCCAATGCCCCTGAAGAATCATTTCTTTGAGTTCTTCTTTTGTTTGAGCGTGATGACCGTAAACAATCTCGCTTCCTTCTTCGGCAGACAGGATATACCAGCATTCGGTCTTGCCCAGTTCGCCTTCTTTTTCCAGACCATAACGGTCATCCGGGTGGACTTGAACAGACAAATCCTCTTCAGCATCAATGATTTTGGTCAGGAGCGGGAAAACATCTTCTTTAGGATCACCAAAAAGGACTTTGTGCTTTTTAAACAGCTCGTCGAGTGTCCACCCTTTGTACGTTCCGTTTTTAATCCGACTTGGTCCGTTAGGGTGAGCGCTGATGGCCCATAACTCTCCGGTTTTACTGCTTGGGATAGTATAATCAAAAACTTCCTCCAGTTTGCTTCCACCCCAAATTTTTTCTTTGAATACCCCTTCTAAAAATAATGGCTCGACCATATCGGATCCCCTTTCAATACGTTTTCTTGAGTCTACCATAAAAATTGAAGAAGAGGGGAAAGAGATATTGTCCGACCTTTTTATGAATCAAGTCTGACCTTGTGCTTTTGGCCTGATTCACTTATAATTTACAAGGATAGGTATCTTTTGAGGAAACATTAAATAGATAAGTGATTAGATTTATTAGAAAGATGGAAAGTGGGAGCAGAATGGCACAGTTATTTTTCCGCTACGGAGCAATGAACAGTGGAAAGTCGATTGAAATACTGAAAGTAGCACATAACTATGAAGAGCAGCACAAGCCGGTAGCTTTGTTTACGAGTGCTCTGGACGACCGAGACGAAGTCGGGAGTATCTCAAGTAGAATTGGCATCAAACGACAGGCGGTACCAGTGACGGAAAAAACTGATATTTTCAAACAGGTACAGCAGATGCCGAAAGATTTGGCTTGCGTATTGATTGATGAAGCCCAGTTTTTGAGTACCAAACATGTTGATCAGCTTGCTCGTATTGTAGATGAACTGGATATTCCGGTCATGGCCTTTGGACTGAAAAATGACTTCAGAAATCGGCTTTTTGAAGGATCCGAGCGCCTGCTGATTCTGGCAGACAAAATCGAGGAAATGAAAACAATCTGCTGGTTCTGCCACAAAAAAGCGATTATGAATATGCGCATGCATGAAGGCCGGCCCATTTATACAGGAGAGCAGATCGTGATTGGAGGCAACGAATCCTACTATCCGGTTTGCCGCAAGCACTACCACGAACCGCCTGTCAAAAGTGAAGAAAGGAGTCAAAAGCAATGAGTATGTTTGATAGACTGGAAGAAGTAGCCATACGCTACGATGAATTAAATGAACTACTGAGTGATCCTCAGGTGATCAGTGATACTGACCGCTTTATGAAATTAAGCAAGGAAGAAGCTGATCTGAGAGATACGGTAGAGACCTTACGCTCGTACAAAGAGGTCGTATCAGAACTTGAAGATACAGAAGAGATGCTCAGAGAAAAGCTGGACAAGGAAATGGAAGAAATGGCCAAGCAGGAACGCAACGCCTTGTCTAAGCAAAAAGAAGAGCTGGAAGAAAAACTCAAGATCCTGCTGCTGCCTAAAGATGAGAACGATGAACGCAATGTCATCATGGAAATCAGAGGGGCAGCCGGTGGAGACGAAGCTCAGCTTTTCGCCAGTGACTTGTTTGAAATGTATCAGAAGTACGCGGACAATGAAGGTTGGAAGACGGAAGTACTGGACGCCAATGCGAATGGAATCGGCGGCTATAAAGAAATCACTCTGATGATTACCGGAAACAATGTCTATTCCAAGCTCAAGTTTGAAAACGGGGCTCACAGGGTTCAGCGTGTGCCACAGACTGAATCTCAGGGGAGGATTCACACGTCAACAGCGACCGTAGTCGTTATGCCCGAAGCGGAGGAAGTGGAAGTGGATATCGACGAGAACGATATTCGTGTCGATATTTACCATGCCAGTGGAGCAGGCGGACAGCATGTCAATAAAACAGCATCGGCTGTACGTCTGACGCACGAACCGACTGGGCTGGTTGTAGCCATGCAGGATGAGCGTTCTCAGTTGAAAAACAGAGAAAAAGCGATGAAAGTTCTGCGTTCGCGTATTTATGACAAAATCACATCTGAAGCACAGGCTGAAGTCGATGCTGAAAGAAAGTCAGCGGTCGGAACGGGAGACCGTTCCGAGCGTATTCGGACCTACAATTTCCCGCAAAGTCGAGTGACGGATCACCGAATCAACCTGACAATCCAGAAGCTGGACCAGATTCTTTCAGGTAAATTGGGTGAAATCATCGATGCACTTTTGATGTGGGAGCAATCTCAAAAAATGGAGCAGCTTAAACATGCAGAGTAATGAACGCGTACCGGCCAGCACGTATGAAGAAGTCCTCAACCGGGCTTCTTCTTTTTTAGAGGATAGAGGAATATCTTCTCATTTGGCTCAGTGGGTATTAAAAGAATGCAACAATTGGAGCCTGACTGACTGGATGCGGATTAGAAAACAAAATATGCCGGTAGAAGAACAAGTATCCTTTGAAAAAGCAGTTCAGGAGCTGTCAGCCGGCAAACCGGCCCAGTATGTTGTTGGCCATGAATGGTTTTACGGCAATAAATTTAAGGTCACACCGGACACGCTCATTCCCAGACCCGAAACCGAAGAGTGGTTTGCACGCTGTCTGAAAACATTAAGTAGTCGTTCCTTGACAGTACTGGATATCGGGACAGGTACGGGGGTGTTAGCGGTCAGTCACAAATTGAGTCGTCCACAGGACAAAGTTCTGGGAGTGGATATCAGTCAAGGTGCGCTTGAGGTCGCTCAAAGTAATGCCATGGCACTCGGCGCTGACATTGATTTTATCCTCAGTGATCTTACTGGGTCTATAGACTGCAAAGTCGATTTGGTTTTGTCCAATCCTCCTTACATCAGTGAAGAAGAACAGGAAGTGATGGATTGGCATGTGATTGAATATGAACCTGGTCTGGCACTTTTTGCTGAAGAAAATGGTCTGCAGGTTTACCGTCGGCTGTCAGCTGAACTGCCGTCAATAATGAGTGAAAATGGGCAGATTTTTTTGGAAATCGGCTATCTTCAGGGGGAAAAGGTATCCAGTCTTTTCAGAGAAGTGTTCCCTACTAGCAAAATCGCCATCTGGAGAGATATTAGTGGGAATGACCGGGTTGTTCATATAGATATTAATCCAAAGAAGGAGGGATAGCTTGAATACACATGATTGGGATATACATGATATTGCTGAAGCAGCTGCATATCTAAAAAAAGGCGAAGTTGTTGCTTTCCCCACCGAGACTGTTTACGGATTAGGAGCAGATGCGACCAATGAGGAGGCAGTCCGTAAAATATTTAAAGCAAAGGGGAGGCCCAGTGACAATCCGCTGATTATTCATGTATCGAGTAAACAGCAGCTTCAAGCTTATGTTACTCAGATTCCTAAAGAGGCAGAAGCCATCATAGAACGGTTCTGGCCCGGACCGTGTACAATTGTGTTTGAACGGAAAGGACCCCTAGCTCCGGCAGTAACAGGGGATTTGAATACTGTAGCGGTTCGTATGCCTGACCACCCTGTGGCGCTGGAACTCATTCGGCAAGCCGGGGTCCCTTTAGCTGCTCCCAGCGCTAATCTATCAGGCAGACCGAGTCCAACTACCGCTGATCATGTAAGGCGCGATTTGGAGGGGAAAATTAGTGGAATCATCGACGGTGGCTCGACAGGTGTTGGGTTAGAGTCTACGGTTATAGATTTAACTAATCCCAAACGGCCTACTGTTCTAAGACCCGGAGGGGTATCACTAGAAGATCTGCAGGATACTCTTGAACACATCTATCTGGATCTTCATTTAAAAGACGGCAGTCAGGCACCTAAATCCCCAGGGATGAAATACCGGCATTATTCACCGGATAAACCTGTCTACATCTTGCCTGAAAATGCAGAGAAGCAGTCTGAATTAGTAAAAGCGTTCGTACTCAAAGGAGAACGACCAGGACTTCTCGTCAGTGAAGAGACAGCAAAAGACCTCTTGATTCCTGGTGAATATGAGGTCTATTCACTGGGGGAAAAAGCGAAGCCCGAAGAAGCGGCCAGCCGGTTTTATGATGGCTTGCGTATGCTGGATCAGACAAGGGCTTCTGTTATTTTCGCGGAAGCTTACTCGGAAACAGGCATTGGCAGGGCCTATATGAACCGTCTGCACAAAGCAGCAGAATGGACTGAATGAGTTGAGGCTAAGGATTTTTCTGGAAATCAGCTAGGCATTTAGGTACAATGGGTAAGATAAAAGGCGATAATTACAAAGCTAAAATAAAGGAGTTTATTATGGGTAAAATTCAAGTAATCGATCATCCACTGATTCAGCATAAACTGACAATTATTAGAGACAAAGACACGGGGACCAAGTATTTTAGAGAGGTCGTCAATGAGATTGCCCGCCTGCTTGCTTATGAAGTATCACGAGAGATGCCTCTTGAAGATGTTGAAATACAAACGCCTCTAGTCACGTCCACTCAAAAAAGACTAGCCGGGAAAAAAGTAGTGATTGTTCCTATCTTAAGAGCCGGACTTGGTATGGTTGACGGAATGCTTGATCTTATACCAGCTGCTAAAGTGGGACACGTGGGGATGTACCGTGATCACGAAACAATGGAGCCGGTTGAGTATTTCATTAAAATGCCTTCAGATCTACCTGAAAGAGAGCTGCTTGTAGTGGATCCAATGCTGGCTACAGGCGGATCAGCAGTTGCCGCCATCGATGCACTGAAAAAACGTGGTGGAACCAATATCAAGTTTGTTTGTCTGGTTGCAGCACCTGAAGGGGTTAAAGTGCTTCAGGAAGCACACCCGGATGTGGACATCTACACTGCCTCAATGGATGAACGTCTGGACGAGAACGGCTACATTCTTCCGGGGCTGGGAGACGCCGGTGATCGCCTGTTTGGAACTTTATAAAAAGGTCATATAGACAAAGGAGGAAGCGGTAGGTATCCAATACCGGCTGCCTCCTTTTTTATCTTGCACGTTTGTAACAATTGTGTTACAAGCATAATAAATGAAATATAAAAATATCTGTGCTAATATGGCCATGAAAGGATGAAAGTTATGACATTAAGCACTTTACAGGAACTCATTCGTTTGATTTCGCATATTTTTTTCGTGCTTGTTGCATTCTGGTCTTTACAGGCGCTCAGGACCGATACGTTTTTAAAGAAATATCACGTGCCTCAGGCTAGAACATTGTATGTTCTCTTGGCGATTGCCATCGGATATACAGCAAGTAATTTTTTTGTCGATTTTATCCTTTCCATACAAAATGTATTATTTATGTTATAAGATGACGGTGGATGCACAAAAATCATCAGTCTGTCACAAACTTGTCATCTGTAAAGGGATTCCAATTGGTTCCTTATGGAAATAGTATCTGTTATACTATATCAGTCGTTCCCAGGGAACGAGCTTACTAAAGCGATTTAATTATAGACAGTTGGACAAAACAGTTTGAAGACATTAGGGAATATTGAACAGGCTTAGTTGTAAAAATGGAGGGCATAGAATGGACAAGATTTTAGTAAACGGAGGACGAAAGTTATCGGGCTCGGTTGATATAGATGGAGCTAAAAACGCAGCACTACCGATACTGGCAGCAACTGTTCTGGCGGAGACAGGGCAGAACACTCTGAACAGCGTACCGCTATTATCAGATATTTACATCATGAAAGAAGTACTGACTCACTTGAATCTCGATGTATCCTTTGATGAAGAGAAAAAGCAGATGCGCATGGATGCTGCTCGAGAACTCAATAGTGATACACCATTTGATTTTATGAGTAAAATGCGTGCTTCGATTGTGGTAATGGGCCCTCTGCTGGCACGAACCGGTTATGCAAAAGTGGCTCTGCCTGGAGGATGTGCTATAGGTTCACGCCCCATTGACTTGCATTTGAAAGGGTTCGAAGCCATGGGTGTCGATGTACATATTGGCAACGGGCATATAGAGGCTTCAGTAGACAGACTGAAAGGCGCACACATCTACCTTGACTTCCCAAGTGTAGGGGCAACACAAAATATTATGATGGCAGCCACTCTGGCAGAGGGAACCACAATTATGGAAAACGTGGCCCGTGAGCCGGAAATTGTCGATCTGGCAAACTTCCTTAACAAGATGGGAGCCAAAGTAGTTGGGGCTGGGACGGAGACACTGAAAATCGAAGGAGTAGAATCCTTACAAGGGACGGAACACGCAATTCTGCCTGACCGGATTGAAAGTGGCACATTTATGATCGCCGCGGCTGTTACCCAAGGAGATATCCTTATCAAGGAATGTGTTCCTGAACATAACAAACCGCTCATTTCCAAATTGCGTGAAATGGGTGTCACCTTTATTGAGTCGAGTGAAGGTCTAAGGGTGATTGGTCCAGACAAGCTAAAACCGACAGATGTAAAAACTATGCCGCATCCAGGCTTCCCGACTGACATGCAGTCACCGATGACTATCGCTCAGTTGGTAGCTGAAGGCACCAGTATTATGAGGGAGACCGTTTTTGAAAATCGTTATATGCATATGGAAGAACTACGTAAAATGAACGCCTCTTTCCAGGTCGACAGTCAGAGCGTGATCATCCATGGAGGCAATGTTCTTCAGGGTGCGGAAGTTGCGGCGAGCGATTTGCGTGCAGCAGCAGCTTTGATTCTGGCAGGACTTACAGCCAAAGGATACACGCGCGTGACTAATCTGAGCCATTTAGATCGTGGATATAGTCAGTTCCATATTAAGATGCAAAAACTTGGTGCAGATATTGAAAGAATTTCTGATGAGGAAGCCGTTGTGGAAGAAGCAATCAAAACAACAATCACTTAAGCACTTATTAGAGATCAAAATTATAATTTACTGTAAAAAGAGGCTGGGACAAAAGT
>NZ_JANL01000021.1 GCF_000585255.1 Alkalibacterium sp. AK22 | reverse complement strand
GGACTTTTGTCCCAGCCTCTTTCCTGAATTTTTTCTTGAAAATCAGTCTGTTTCAATAAGACCGTATTTGCCGTCTTTACGTCTGTAGACAATGCTTGTTCCATTAGTATCCGCATCTTCAAAGATAAAGAAGTTATGACCCAGCATATCCATCTGAAGAACTGCTTCTTCGGCGTCCATCGGCTTCAGGCTTAAGCGTTTGGTTCTCACAATAGATGCGCCCAGTTCTTCTGATTCATCATCCTCTTTCAGGTCAGCCCACAGGTCCTGATCGACCGGCTGAGGCACTTCCACACCCTGGGTGCGGCGGTTTTTACGGTTTATTTTAGTTTTATATTTTCTCATTTGGCGCTCAAGTTTATCCACGACCAGATCGACGCTGCCATATAAATCTGGGGAAGTTTCTTCCGCTCTTAAAACAACATACGGAAGTGGTATCGTGACTTCTACTTTAGCCGTTTTGTCAGAGTATGTCTTCAAATTGACGTGCGCATTGGCTTCAGGCACATCATTGAAATATTTTTCGATCTTACCAACCTTTTTCTCTACATACTCGCGAATAGCTTGAGTCACCTCAATGTTTTCTCCTCTAACATTGTATCTAAGCATAATACTTCACCCTTCCAAATCTAGTATAATACTGTCTCTGACGTTCGCTCAAGGCAGTACTATCTCCAAGCAACACTACTTCATTGCTTAGATTTATTATACATGATAGCGATTGCTTTCACAATAAAATTGAATCTGCCTTTATCTGATTACCTGAAAAGGGAAAAGGTCTGAAGCGATGACGGCTGACACGGACTGATCGCCTCAAGAGCATGGTAAAGTGTCCTACCCGTTGTATAGACATCATCCACAATCACGACCGGCTTATCGGCAATGGCCTTTGATCTCTTTGGACACAGAGTAAACGGTTGCCTGGTTCTTAGCCGTTCCTTTCTATTTTTTTTAGCCTGCCGACCCGTGTCCCGGCTAGCGGTAAGTGCTTTATCATAGTTAACCCCGGCAGCTTCCAGAAGAAGTTCGACCGGGTTAAATCCTCGAATGGATAGACTTTCCTCAGCAGATGGAACCGGAACAAAGCAGGTGTTCGCAGGAAAGATTTTCAATGCCCGTCGGATGTCATCGCTAAAAAGATAGGCCAGCTCACAGTCTCCTTTGAGCTTGAATGCAGTCATTATGTCTTTGGCCCTCTCGTTATAGGCATATAGAGCTGTGTGTCCGCTACTGAGCTTTGGATACAGACTACGCCACATAAGACAGTCACTGCATACTGTTATTTCCTGGACGATACGGCAGCATTCTGAACATCTCTTACAGCTCGACAAAACAATCATCTTGTTTCGACAGAGCGTGCACAGTTTGTCCGGGTGAGTATCGAAAGTAAGTAGGCGAGACACACTAATTGGAGGGGTAACAACTGTTCCGCACCAGCCACAGCAGCTCATTGCAGCAGCCCCCTCTTTCGGGCAGTACGGTTCATGGCTTCTATCTGTCTAATAGACCGCTTGATTGGTCGGGTCCAATGTTCACAGTAAAAAGTAACTTCTCCTTCGGGATAAGCCGATGATCTTCCGGCTCTGCCGGCAATTTGAACCAGTGCGGCTTCCGTATAGACTGCATGGTCAGCTTTGACAACAATGACATCTATATCAGCAAAAGTAACCCCTCTTTCCAGGATGGTCGTTGTCAGCAGAAAATCCAATTCCCCTTGACGCATCTGCTGTATCTTCTCCTTGCGTTCAGGATCTTTGGAGTGAACCCAGGCAAAGCGCCAGTCTTTGAACTGCCTTTCAAAATCCGGGAGCAGTATTTCCATGTATAAAATAGTGGGGATAAACACCAAGCACCGCCTTTTCTTCTGCAATAATCTGAGCAAATGCGCTGAAGCATTGCAACTGCCCGCTAATCCATGGCCTAAGCTTCCTTTAAGTAGCCTCGCTTCAGGTACTGGCAGTGGATGCTTGTGATAGCGGGCAGGTAAGATTGTTGCATCGATTCTGCCACTTCTGATGGCTTTGAGCATTTGTCGGTCAGGCGTAGCTGTCAAAAAAATCTGACTGCCGCCTAAAACCAGTGCCTTTTTTGCGGCGTAGTAAAGAGCCTCATTGAGATAGTAAGGGAAAGCATCGATTTCATCAACAATCATGACATCAAAAGCCTCTTTAAAGCGCAGCAGCTGGTGGGTGGTCGCAATCACCAGCTGTGTACGCCGGTAAACTTCTCCGGACCCTCCATAAAGCGTCGTCATGTCGACCTGATCAAATGCCTCTTGTAATCTTGGTGACAGTTCCAGACAGACATCAATCCGCGGTGAAGCAATACAGACTCTTTTCCCCTCCGCCAAACCTTCTGCGACTGCCTCAAACAGCATTTCTGTCTTTCCAGCTCCAGTTACAGCCCAGACAATACGAGTCCCCCCTTGCCGAACCGTCTGAAGAATATCTTTGGATGCCTCTTCCTGCTGGGGAGACAGGATACCTTTCCATTTCAGCACGGGCTGCTCAAGTGGTTTGAACCCACCTGTTTCAGGCAGGCTGATGAGCCGATCGCAGGCTCTGACTTTACCAAGCTGAATACACTCACGGCAGTAATAACAGTGCTGTTTGCATATGCAGGGATAGGCCTGCCGCAGACAGCAGATACTGCCACATCGGCCACATCTGTAGCGTGATCCTTCCTTGACAAAAGCCGGTCGGGATTCCAGACCCGAGGGCATCTCATCTCTCAAGTCCGGCGACAGCTCACTTTGCAGCTGGTCTCTACCCAGCCAGTTGATCCATTTTTCCATTCCTTGCTTCCTTCCCAGTTATATTTTTTCTACTACTTCATATATTGATTAAAAACGCTTATTCTCACGAAAAAAGGACACCCGCCTAAGCAGATGTCCTAAAATAATAATATGAAAATAGCTGAATCATTACATACGGCCGTAATCTTTAGTCCATGATACCCCGATGGCCCCTTCACCTGTGTGAACGCCCACAACGGGTCCAAGATAGCTAAGGTTGAATCGTACGGTTGGGAATTTGTCTTCCAGTTCCTGCATGAAGCGGCTGGCTTCTTCTTCGCAGAACGCATGAACGACCGTCGCCTGGATCGGATAAGGACTGGCCTTGACCGCTTCTTCAAGCAAGGTTTCAATTTTTCGCAGTGCTTTTTTCTTTGTTCTGATTTTATCGTGAGGGATTATCTCTCCAGCTCTGAAAGTCAAGACAGGCTTGATTTTGAGCATAGTAGCCACGCCTCCTGCCGCCTTGGATAAACGTCCGCCTTTAACCAGATTAGTCAAGTCATCTACAACAAAATAGATTTCAGTGGCATCCTTCAGGTCTTGCAGCCTTTCAATGATAAAATTGACTGATTCCCCGGCTTCTGCCAGTCGAACGGCTTCTCTTACCTGGAAAGCCAAACCGGCTCCAGCCAGACCGGAATCAATCGGGTAGACCATCAGGCCATCTATCCCTTTTGCCACACTGAATGCATTCTGGTAGGTACCGGAGATGCGACTGGACAAATGGATACTGATCACCGCATCGTAGTTGTCTTTCAAGCTTTCATAAAGGGCCGTAAATTCCCCTACAGTCGGCTGCGAACTGGTCGGCAACTGGGCGGAATCATTGACCTTTCCAAAGAATTCTTCCGTAGAAATGTCTACTCCTTCTTTGTAGACCTCCTTATCGAAAATACAGGACAGCGGGACAAAATAAAGATCATCACGCTTGTAGTCTTCGTCATTTAAGTAGGCTGTACTATCTGTTACAATTGCAATACGCATATTTTTCACCTCCACGCCTTTATACGGTTTTTCTGGTATGCTTTATTTTAGTGTTCCGGGTGATGGTAAAAGGCTGATTTTAATTATACACTAATTGACAAAAGAAATGAAAGGTGCTTAGCTATGAAAAATCATCGAACCGTCAGTCAAGAGGGTCAACATGAAATTATTATTAAAAAATCCCGCTTTATCTGTGCAGTCAAACGGACACAAACAGAGCAAGAAGCTCGGCGTTTTATTGATACGGTTAAAAAAGAACACTGGAAAGCCAGTCACAACTGCTCCGCCTATATAGTTGGACCAGACGGCCTGATCCAAAGAGCCTCCGATGATGGTGAGCCGAGCGGCACAGCCGGAATCCCTATGCTGGAAGTTTTAAAGAAAAACAATCTAACTGACCTGACGGCGGTCGTTACGCGTTATTTTGGCGGTACAAAACTTGGAGCCGGTGGACTGATTCGCGCGTACGGCAAGGCAGTGTCTGAAACGTTGAGTGCGATCGGCATCGTTGAAAAACAGCTGCACCAGTACTTCGATGTCACTGTTGCCTATCCTGTTAGCGGTAAGATACAAAATGCTCTCCAACAGTCTCCTTACCGTATCGAAGCCATCGACTATACCGATCAAGTTTCCTTCACTTGTCTGGTAGGCTCGGACCATATCGAACCCTTTAAAGCCTCCGTTATAGACTGGACCAGCGACCAGTACCGCATCGAAAAGGGGCCCCAGGCCTGGATTGAGGTGCCTGTTACTTTTGATCAATCTTGAACAAAAGGTGAATTTTCCTGTTGCGTCTTTCACTTTTACTTCCTGACTATTGACACCGTCTGTTAGAACCTCGATAATAGTACAGGATTACATAATGTTTTGATACAAAGGAGACCGTACAGTGGGAAAATACAAAATGAACTCAAGAATGTACTCAAATCAGAGGAAAAAAAAGAAAAAGCAACGAATCATTTTGTCTATTCTTATTCCCGTCTTTACAGCTGTCCTAATAGCTGCGGTTTACGGCGCGCACCTGGTCGCCACCATCGGTAATCAAATCGACGCCTCCTTTGTAGAGATTGACCGGCCTGAACCGGTTGAGAAAGTGAACCCAATCGAACAGCCAGTCTCCTTCCTGTTTTTAGGTATAGACAATGACGACGACCGCCAGCTGGGTTCCACCCGGGCAGATTCAATCATTTATGCGACTTTGAATCCCCATACTCATGAAATGAATATGCTTTCCATTCCAAGAGATACTTATGTTCCAATTATGCGGAACGGGCAGATGATCAGAAAAGACCGAATCAACGCTGCCTATGCGGTGGGTGAAGAAAGCGTGATGGTCCAGACCGTAGAAGAATGGCTAGATGTACCCATTCATTATTATGCTACGTTCAATTTTAACGCTTTCCTGGACATTATCGATGAACTGGGCGGAATTGAAATGGATGTCCCGGTTTCAATCAGTGAAATGGATTCCAATGATCAGGCTGATGCTATTTACCTGGAAGAAGGCCTGCAGGTGCTTGATGGTGAACAGGCTCTGGCTCTGGCACGGACAAGAAAGCTGGATGACGATGTCGCTAGAGGACACCGCCAGCAGTTAATTATTGAGGCTATTATTTCCAGGGCCTTGGAATTCCAATCTGTCAGCCGATACACAGCGATTGCAGAAACAGTCGGCAGCAACATGCGGACCAACATGCGCATGAGTGATATGAGTGCCATTGCTCAGACTGGTCTGAATCAGTCCTTCGCTGTCGAATCCCATGTTTTTGAGTGGTCTAGCTTTACGGAACGTGGAATGGACCTTGTCCGCATCCAGCCCGACAGCTTTGCTTCCATTCAGACTTCTCTTCAAGATTCTCTAGACGAAACTGTAACAGGCAACGAACAGACACTGACCGAAGATGAAAAACCGACCAGCACCAGCAGCTCCAAGTCCAGCGAGGAATCTTCTCTTTCGACAGACTGACAGGCTGATCACTGCGTAAAAACAGCCCACTTTTCCATAGCCATGGAAAAGTGGGCTGTTTTTCATTATGCTGCCGGGCTCTAGTCTGAACGAAAAATCTCAATGGCTGTTTCAGTCTTTTTACACAGCTTACCCTGCAGTAACTGGTAGTTACTGACTGTTTAGCCGGCGGCCAAACGCTTTGAGTTTGTCCAGCATCGGTCGCCGATCTTCACCTACCAGCCCGATGATCTCAACAAAAAGTTCCACGCCCAGCAAAACGAACAAGGTCAGCAGAACTGAACCAATCAAGGTAGAGAAATTATATAAAAGTGCAATAACAGAAAAAATGGCCGAGACACAGTAAATTGCCAGAACCGTCTGCCGATGTGACAGTCCGATACTCATCAGGCGGTGATGGATATGATTTTTGTCAGCCGTCGAGATGGATTGTCTGTTCAGTCTCCTTCTGATCATGGCAAACAAAGTATCCGTGACCGGTATACCTAGTATGATGATTGGCAGAATAAGTGAGATCAGCGTGGCGTTCTTCAAGCCTTGCAGTGAGAACACGCCAATCATAAAGCCAAGAAAAAGCGCACCTGTATCGCCCAAAAAGACACTTGCCGGCTGGAAATTATATGGCCAGAAGCCCGCAATGGCAGCCACAAGTACAAAAATCATTACAGAAACTGAAACTTCCGCAATAGTCAAGAAGAAGAACCCGATGATCCCCATTGTCGTCAGAGCTATCATAGAGACCCCGCTGGCTAGTCCATCCAGTCCATCAATAAGGTTAATGGCGTTGGTCAGCCCCGCTATCCATAAAATGGTAAACGGCATCTGCCAGGATCCGAAAGACAGAGTCCCGAAATAGGGAATCGTCATCGTTTCCAGAGATACATCCCCAATCAGATAAATCGTTGTTGCTGCAACAAGGATACCCGCCAGTTTCGCCAAAGGCTTCAATTCAAAAAGATCATCGACGATGCCCGTTAAAACAATGAGTGTCGCTCCAACAAAAAGGGGAAGGATCTGATAATCGGGTATCGGCAGCAGGACGAAAGAGGAAAAGAAAAAGGATAGGTAGATCACTATTCCCCCCATAGTCGGCATTACCGACGTGTGTACCCGCCTGGCTTCGGGCTCATCCAGAATATTCAGTTTTTTTGCTACTATTTTATAAACAGGTGTGAGTACAAGTGAGCTGAGCATCGTAAAAATACAGACCAGCAGCACAAGAAACATATTATACATAGGCGAACTCATTTCTATTAGCATTTCTTCAATTATAGCATTTTAGCAGTTAAAATCATAATTGCAATTTACAAGAACTTCACTTAAAATTAGGCTAGCTATTAATACATGGACAGTGAAATGAGGCCCTCATGCGCAAAGATTCAAGACAAAACAAGAGAATTAAAAACAAATGGAGTAAACGTATCCTACTGGCCGTTTTGTTGCTTGCAGCTTTTGTCATCGGGACAGTCACGGGCTATTACGGCCAGCAAATCACCCAGCTGCTTGCTGATGTTTCCGAAGAAACGCCAGAAGAGTTAAGAGATACGTCTGAAAGTGACGAGTCAATCAGAGATAAGCGCCCGCTGTCTTTTCTAATCCTTGGACTCGATGAAGATGACGGACCCAGAAGGGCAGACTCCCTTATGGTTGCAACAATCAATCCTCAAAAAGGCACTACCAAGCTGGTATCGATACCCAGAGATACCATGATCACCCTGCCGCATAATGGTCAGATCGAGAAAATAAATGCTCTTTATGCCTATTCTCAATATGGACTCAGTGGAACGATTGATTTCCTTGAAGATTATCTTGATATACCGATTTCGTTCTACGCTACCCTCAACTTTGAAGGACTCGTTGATCTCGTGGATTCTGTTGGTGGTATTACTGTGGATTCTCCGCTGGCTTTTACCGTTCAGGATAGTGAGGAGAACATGGGCGCCATTGAAATTGAGGAGGGCATCCAGACCTTGGATGGTGAACAGGCCCTGGGTTATGCCCGAATGAGAAAGCAGGACCCGCGTGGAGACTTTGGCAGACAAGAAAGACAGCGGGAAGTCATCGAGAGTCTCCTCGACGAAATGCTCTCTTTCAGCTCTATCACCCGGCTGACACCTATTTTAAATGCCATTCGTCCGAATCTCCAGACTAATATGACGGCCTCTCAAATCATGGCCGTCGCAACCAGCTATACTGATGCAGCCGAAACAGTTGAGTCAGTTGAAATAGCAGGTACCGAAGAGTTCCACTTTGTCCCCGCCTACAATCAAGAGCTGTACTTCTTTGTCCCGGATGAAGATAGCCTGAATGAGCTTCAAAAAGAACTAAGAGCCCACTTGGAATTGGATGAGTTCTCTGTTCAGGATGACAGTGCAGCAGATTTCATTCCTCCCTTTGAAAGCGGAGATGAAAATGAGCAGGAAATTCTTGACGAACTGGATAGTTTTGACTAATGTCTTTCAATGGACAAGTTCTACCAAACTTCAAAAAAGCTGTTCACCTGCGGGAATTTATACTCATTTCCCGAGGTGAACAGCTTTTTAACTGCCTGTCAGCAAGACTCGTTTAGTTTGTTGCTTCCAGAAAAAATTCATACCGGGAACCGACATATTGGGCCCGGACATACTCAAAAGGATGACCTTCTTTTGTATAACTGACTTGCTTGAGTCGGAGGATGGGAGATTCTCTCTTGACCTGCAGAAGTTCAGCTACTTTCTCTGAAGCCCAGGTGGCCGATATAGTCTGTTCCGCACGTGCCACTTCGTAACCGCTCTTTGACAATGTACGGTAAAGGTGCTGAGTCAGCTGCTCTTTGCTGAACGGTCTGACAATCGTCTGCGGGAGTGTTGCTACCTCATAGCAAATCGGTTCCTTGTCTGCATACCGAATCCTCTCCATGACAATAACTTGTTCATCCTTACCGATAGCAAGCTTAGTTGCTTCACTCTCGCTAGCCTGTTTGGCATGATAGGAGACCAGACGACTTGACGGTGTTTTGCCCAGTTTTTCGATTGTTTCTGTAAAACTGGGGATTCCAATCAGATTTTCCTGTACTTTGTCTGAAGCTACAAAGGTCCCTGCTCCCCGCCGTCTTTCCAGCATCCCCTCATCGACTAATGAACTGACCGCCTGTCGTGCCGTCATCCGACTCACCCCAAACTCTTCTGCCAGCGCTCGCTCCGAAGGTATTTTTTCTCCTTTCTTCCAGACTTTTGAAACAATCAACTTGCGGATCTGATTATGCATTTCAATGTAAACAGGTATTTTCTTTGTCATGTTTCACCTTTTCTGTGTGCTTTACACCCGGCTTGCCGCTGCCTCATCAATAATGATAACTACATCCGGATGGGTCTGAAGAATACTGGACGGTACATCTTCTGTCACAGGTCCTCTCAATGTCTGCTCAATCGCTTCTGCTTTATTTTCGCCATAAGCCATTAACAGAATTTTCTTTGCCGACAGGATGGATTGGATGCCCATCGAATAAGCATAACCGGGGACATCTGTTTCAGATTCAAAATAGCGCTTGTTGGCGTCTACTGTCTCCTGTGTGAGTTTAACCTTATGCGTATGAGTATCAAATGAAGTCCCCGGCTCATTGAACCCGATATGTGCGTTAGTTCCAATTCCCAGTATTTGCAAGTCGATAGGATGCTCTCTGATCACCTGATTATAGCGGGCAATTTCAATTTCTTCATCTTCCATTCCATTGGGAATAAAAGACACCTTAAAGGGTTTGACCGAAAAAAGGTGCTCGTCCATAAAGACGTGATAGCTTTGAGGATGCTTGGGTGACAATCCGACATATTCATCCAGGTTGATAGCCGTTTTGTCAGAAAAATCCAAGTCACTTTTTCTGATTTCCCGGTACAACGTTTCCGGCGTACTTCCTGTTGCCAAGCCAAAAACTACCGCTCCGCTCTCATGGGCTTCTTTCACGATTTCAAAAGCTTTCTCTCCGCCTTCTCTTTTGTCTTTCACCTTAATGACTCTGATATTGTCAAATGCCTCAAAACTCATGCATAGTCCCTCCTGAAATAGTCTGTCTTATAGACAGCTTTTGGTCTAATACGATAAAATCTGCATCGCATCCGGCCTTAAGCCGACCTTTACGGTCCAATCCGAATTCTTTTGCCTGGTTGGTTGCACTCATTTGTACCGCTTCGCTTATAGAACAGCCGGTATAGGTAATCATATTTTTAAACGCATCAATAAAGGTAAGCACACTGCCCGCCAGAGTTCCGTCAGGCAGACGGGCTTGCTTATCCTTGACCCTTACAGGCTGCCCCCCCAACTCGCTTTCTCCTTCTGGCAGACCCTTTGCCCGCATCGAGTCGGTTATCAGCTGAATTCCGCCCGCACCCTTGGTTTTATAGGCCAGTTTGACCATCGGCTCCGAGATATGATAGCCGTCTACAATCATTTCTACTGCTACTTTATCTTCGAGTAAACCGTACCCACTAACACCTATTTCTCTGTGGTGCAGCCCTTTCTGGCCGTTAAACAAATGCGTGACGTGTGTTGCTGGTGAAGCCTTGAGTTGTGCATAAGTGGCTCCTGAATGTCCAGCTGAAAGGACAATCCGATTCTCTTGGCAGTACTGCTCAAATGCTTTCACGTCTCCTGTTTCAGGCGCATAAGTAATCAGACGGATGCGATTGCCACTGAGCTCCTGCCATTTTCTGAGTGTATCCAGCTGTGCCGGGCGAATAAAGGCTTCCGGCTGCGCCCCTTTATAGTCTCTGGAAATAAATGGTCCTTCAACATGAATTCCCTGAATCATCGGGTTCAACTCGGCTGCCTCCGCTATGGCTGTCAGACAGGCTTCGATTTTCTCATCAGATTGCGTGATCGTCGTCGGAAAATAAGTCGTAATGCCTTCCTGAAGCATCTTTTTGGTCATGATACTGATTTTTTCTGCATCTGCATCCATGCAGTCCACACCATATCCTCCATGGCTGTGAACATCTATGAAACCTGGAATAACAAGATCCCCTTTGATGTCAGTCACTTCATCTCCTGCAGCCGGGACAAAGTTCTGCATTTCTCCAGTTTCAACAACCACTTGATCAAAGCGAATATATCCGCTTTCAATTTCTTTCTCACCTGTAAACAAATGCGCATGTATGAATACTTTACTCACATGATCTCCTCCCGAATACATCTGACCCGTAGACAAAACCCTCTGCTGCTTACAGGCAAAGGGTTTTGTACGAAAAGTCTCTTCATCGTGCTATTTCCAAAAATCATCAAACATAGTTATAGGCAGATGACGCTTGTGTTGTGTTTTAGTGTACCAGTTTTCAATAGTCTGCTGTGCTTGCTCTGATACATTTTCTCCCGTCAGGTAACGATCAATCTCTTCATAGGTTACTCCCAAAGCTACCTCATCGGGCTGGCTAGGATTGTCGCTTTCAAGATCGGCAGTCGGTACTTTGCCAATCATTTCCTCAGGTGCCCCCAGCTCCTCAAGCAGCTGACGCCCTTGAGACTTATTGAGACGGAAAAGTGGCAAAATATCCGTTCCCCCGTCTCCATACTTAGTGAAAAACCCTGTAACCGCTTCAGCCGGATGATCCGTCCCTAACACAACCCCTGCTGCATCGCCGGCAATGGCATACTGAACGACCATACGTTCCCTGGCTTTGACATTTCCTTTATTGAAGTCACTCAATGAAAAGTCACTGGCAGACAGACTGCTTTCAATAGCATCAACAGCCGGCTTGATATTCACCCGTATCACTCTGTCAGGTGAAATCCAGTCAACAGCCGCCTGGGCATCCACTTCATCTGCCTGTTCTCCATAAGGCAGCCTGACTGCAATAAACTGATAGCGATCATCATTTTGTTCTTTTCTTAATTCTTCAACAGCCATCTGAGCCATTTTACCCAGCAGTGTCGAGTCCTGCCCTCCGGATATGCCCAAAATGAGACTGTTTAAAAAAGGATGCTTCAGCATGTAGACTTTCATAAAATCGACCGATTTTCTGATTTCTTCAGCTGGATCAATTGTCTGCTTTACTCTCATTTCCTCAACAATTATTTTCTGCAATTCAGACATCATCTCTTGTCTTCCTTTCTTATGCATGAGATTTTTAAAGGTTAAAATACAATATGTTCATCAACCTGGCTGTTCTTGGCTATTTCCTTAAACACTCTAATCGTCTCTACTTTGGCATCATACAGTTCCTGAGACAGATCGACCGGATACGGCTCCGGATTCAGCAGGCGCTTGTTTTCTTCCCACTGCTCTGACAGACTTTTCTTAGCATAATCTCTGATTGCTTCCAAAGCAGGCAGTTCATATACTCGTTTGCCGTCTACAATAATGTCCTGCAGCAGCGGACGGGCAGTAAAGTCTTCGACTGTTTTATTGATATAGGTGTACTGGGGATGAAACATGTAAAGGGACTCTTCCTTGTCGGGACGTTCGCTGTGGAGCGTGACGAGGTCCCCTTCCGGTTTGACATTATTCGCTGATCGGATTCGCCAGACCTGTTTCTTGCCTGGTGTGGATATCTTGGCCACATTGGCTGTTAACTTGAGTGTGGGATGCATCTCCTGATCTTTGCCTTCAACCGATACGATTTTATAGACTGCCCCCAGCGCCGGCTGATCAAAGGCAGTGATCATCTTGGTTCCAACACCCCATACATCTATTTTAGCCCCCTGCATCTTCAAATTCAAAATCGTTTCTGCATCAAGATCATTGGAAGCGAATATTTTAGCATCAGGGAAGCCCGCTTCATCCAGCTGCTGCCTAACTCGCTTAGACAAGTAGGACAAGTCTCCTGAATCCAGTCTCACTCCGACAAAATTAATCTTATTACCCATTTCTCTAGCGACTTTGATGGCATTTGGCACGCCCGAATCTAAAGTATGGTACGTATCTACCAGAAAAACACAGTTTCGGTGTGTTTCAGCGTAAGCTTTGAAAGCCTGATATTCATCTCGGTATGCCTGAACCAGTGCATGGGCATGCGTACCGGAAGCCGGGATGCCAAATACTTTTGCAGCCCGGGTATTGCTCGTCGAGTCACAGCCGCCAATATAAGTGGCACGTGCCCCCCACAAAGCAGCATCAAATTCCTGAGCTCGGCGTGCGCCGAATTCTAAAACGGGATCATTCCCGGCTGCACTTTTGATCTGTGAAGCTTTAGTGGCAATCAGTGTCTGAAAATTGATGATGTTCAACAAAGCTGTCTCGATTAGCTGGCAGTCAGCTAGCGGTCCTTCCACCTGGATGAGCGGCTCGTTTGCAAAAGCTACTTCTCCTTCTTTAAATGAACGCACCGTGCCCTTGAAACGCCAGTTTTTCAAGTAATCTAAAAATGCTTCCGGAAATTCCTTTATTTCTCTAAGGTAGGCGATATCACTTTCCGTGAACCGGATTGTTTCGATGTAGTTTACAACTCTTTCCAGTCCGGCAAACACTGTATAGCCCATCCCAAAAGGATTCTCTCTGTAATAGACTTCAAAAACTGACTGTTTCTCGTGGTTGCCTTTTTTCCAGTGGGTATAAATCATATTTAATTCATAAAAATCCGTGTGCAATGCCATGCTATCATCGGCATAAGTTTGGTACATGTTTTTTCCTCCTTAAAACGGGCCATTCTTCTGTATAGCAGTATAACATAATTTCTTACTTTCCGGGTGGTGTCTGATTTTTCCGGTACTTTTCCGGTAGCTCAAAGCAGCACTATAAGAGCGGATCTAGTTTATCTTTTCAGCCAGAGTCAACCAGAGGTCAACTCTTTTGCCTGTCCACTTTCAATACACAGACCCAACATAATGGTTTATCCCCCTCTTCAAAAACACAAAAAGAGCGGAAGTTAATCCACTCTTTTCCTTAACTTTCCATTCGCCTTTTTGTTGATTAGCGCCCTGTTCAGTTAATTGAGTTGTTCGTAGAAAGATCTCACTTGGTCGACCTGAGCGGTGAGGGAAAACTGCTGTCCTTGCTTTCTTAAACGTTCTCCTTTTTGCTTTAACTCACCTGACTGCCAATCAATGTATGCGGCCTCAAGAGCTTCAAGCAGACTGGCACTATCTGCCGGCGAAATCAGCCAGCCCAGGTCCTTTCTGCTTAATAAGCAGCGCACGTCCCCAACATCCGTTGCAATAACCGGCACTTGCTGTTCAGCTGCCTCCAGCAGGACTAAAGGAAAACTCTCGCTCAAAGAAGGGTGGATCATCAGATCCGACTGATGCACTCTCATTTTCAGTTCCCGACTGTTTAGCCAGCCTAGAAAGCAAACCTGATCGCTCAGCCCATAGCTGACAGCCAGCTGCTGTAGTTCGGTTTTTTCCTGACCTTCTCCGCAAATAAGCAGTTGCCAGTTTGTTTGCTCCCATTGGCTCAAAACTTCCAGCGCAAGGGCAAAGTTCTTAATAGGGTGTAGCCTGCCTATCATAATCAGAGTCAATTTCTCTGTCTGTAAATGTCCACTGATCGGATCCTTGAAGTCGATGCCATTATGTATGGTGCACACCCTGTCCGCTTGACAGCCCAGTTCAATAAGGACGTCTCGAATTTCTTCCGATACAGCAATCAGCCCGTCAGCTCTGAGCAGACTGCTTGTGTTCACCTTTTCAAACACTCTGCCAAAGAATCCGCGCTCCTTGAAATCCAGCAGTGGGTGACTGTGAACCGTTGCAACCCATTTCGCCTTGATGAGAGGCTGCAGCAGTTTCATCAGCATATTCGCCCGGGGTCCATGTGAATGCAAGATACTGAACCCTTCTTCATTGACATAACTGAGCAGCCGTTTTAGGACCAGCAGATCGTATCGGCTTTGCTGTTCAAATACTTTTACAGGTATGCCTTTCTCTCTTGCCGCCTTGGCTACGGGCCCTTCTTCCATCAGCAGCAGCTCGGCTACTGGCTGCTTTGCATTCATCTTTTCCAGCAGGGAAACGATATGTACAAGTCCCCCGCCGTATTCATTTCCGGCATTGATATGAGCGACTTTCATCCTGCCGACCCGTCCTTGAGTTGCCTGTAGACAGCCCGGATAAAGGACGGCAATGCTGACATACGCTTGTATCTTGAAGGCTGCTTCAGCAGGCGGTAAAGCCATTCAATATGCAGTTTTTGCACCAGGCGTGGGGCTCTTTTGGTTCGGCCCGAAAGAACGTCAAAGCTGCCTCCCACCCCAACAGCTATCCCATAATCCGCCTCATCAAGGTAAGCTTTGATCCAGTTTTCCTGCAAGGGAAAGCCAAATGCGACTAGAATAATATCCGGCTGAGTTTGTCTAACCGTCTCAATCATTTCAGGATCTTCGTGATTAAAATAACCATGATGATAGCCCGCGATTTTCAGACCGGGCCATTTCTTACTGACATTGTCGACTGCCAGACTGACGATTTCTTCTTTTGCACCGATAAAGTACACCCGCTTCTGATCCTGATCAGCCAATTCCAGCAAGCCCATCATCAGCTCAAAACCAGGTACCCTCTCTTTGATAGGCGTTCCCAGCCGCCTTGAAGCCTGGACAATCCCAATCCCATCTGGAGCAATAAAATCTGCTTGCAGCAAAAGGTCATGATAAGAGCGGTGATCCCTGGCATACATGACGATTTCAGGATTGGCTGTCACCAGAAAGGTTTTCTGTTTGTTTTGCATGCGCTGATACAATTCACTTAGAAAATCTCTGCGCGTCAAATTATCAAAAGGAATACCGAGAATCGTTACTTTCTTCTGCATCATTCTGTCCATCCATTCTACTGCGATATGTGCTGAGTCTGCTTGTCTTCCATTGCATGCATCTGTTTAAGAACCTTACCGTATTATTCGGAAATCGCCTGGTTTTTACCGTTGCTCTTCACCTTATTGAGTAGACGATCTGCACGGTTGAAAAATTGACTGACGGTCTCTGACGGAAGATATTCGGCCACGCCTGCGCTACTCGTGACTTCTGCAGGCTCTGAAAATTCCAGGCCGGCAAACTTCTTACGAATAGCTTCTGCCACGTGCAGTGCCTCTTTTCTCGCCACATCCGGCAAAATAATCAAAAATTTCCCTCCTGCAAAAACACCGGCAATATGTGTGTCAGCGAGGGTTTCTTTAATGACTTCGGCCGCCTGCTTAATTAGCTGATCACCAAAAAGAGGGCCAAACAGTGAATTCTGATGCACGAGATTATCTATATCAAAAACAATTAAAGAGACCGTGCTGTGCTTGCCGCTACTGATTCTTGACACGGTCTGTCCTAACTTGACAAGGATATTGGACCGGTTATACAGCCCTGTCATCGGATCACGCTTGGACTGGTTTTCCCATTCCTTATTTTTTCTCAGTAAATCTTCTTTTTCCTGTTCATGTTTGGAAATGTCAAACACAATGCCCGATAAAAAAAGCGGACGTCCATCTTCTGCACGCTGAGTAACTTTTCCTCTGTCATAATACGTCTTATAAGAGCCATCTTTAGCCCTTATCCGGTACTTGACTTCCCATACAGGAGAGGTGCCGGCCAGGTGGTCCCGCATAGCGTCCATGACCCGTTCATAATCATCCGGGTGCAGCCTTTCCGTAAAAAACTGGAAATCAACGGTTTCCGGCAGTTCTTCTTTTGTAAAGCCGAGGGCCGTGGCTTTCATCGGATTGAATGTCACTTTATTGGCTGGAAAATCCCAGTACCAGTGGCCGAGATTGCCTGTCCAACCAAAATCAAGTGAATCCTGATTTTCCTGATTAGTCAGAAGCTCTCTGTTCAGCCTCTTGACCGTCTCCAGCTCTTCTTTCAATTGCTGCAGTTCCTGCTGCTCGTCCATCATATTATCGTCTCCTCTATTTTACCAGTATAATATAGACACTTGTACATTTGTATCTCAGCCGATAACCTTTTGATGATTTTATAGACGATTTCACAGAATTGTCATCTTTGTTCCCTTTACCCCCTGCAGGCTACTGTTCTTTTTCTATGGCTATTAGCCTAATTTGCAGAGGATAGCTTTCCATGATCTCTCCTTCATACGTCACAACTACCCGGTCTCCCGTCTGAAAGTGCTGACTGTCTGGCACTGTAATGGCTACAGCGGCTCCCGAGTCTCTGATTGCCTCTTCAGCATCCGGTTCGACAATTAGCTGCTGTCCATCGACATTCGTCACCGTTCCGGAAAAATGAGCATGCTCGTCTGGCAACCCGCATCCGGCAGCTGCAAGCAGCAGAACTGTAATAAATATAAGCAGACGTTTCATTCACACACTCTCCACTCTTCAGTGTTTTTTCAGCAACAGTTGATCGATATAATGGTCTGTTGTTTTATGGATAATCATGTCTGCCCTGAAACGGGTAGGTAATATGAATTCCTCTAAGTTTTTTAAATTGACTGTGCGCCAGACATTCCGCGCCATTTTAAAGGCCTCTTCCCTGTCCCCCACGGCATAAGGATAATAGTAGTTGGTCGGGTCCTTGAAGGCCGTATGTAGAAGCAGACCGAAACGTTCCAGATACCATTTTTCAATCCGGTCCGGCTCGGCATCAACATAAAAACTGAAGTCAAAAAAATCACTCATGAATATCTTCTCGTTAGCCGGCAACTGCAGTACATTGATGCCCTCAACAATTAGTATATCCGGCTGATCAATCGTTTCAAACGTGTCAGGTACAATATTATACAGACGATGGGAATACACCGGAACCTGTATATGCCGCTTGCCACTCTTGACATCTCCCATAAAGGTAATCAAACGGTGCATGTCATAGCTTTCCGGAAAACCCTTTCTGCTTAAAATACCGCGCTTTTTGAGAATTTCATTTGGATGCAAAAAACCATCAGTTGTAATCATGCTGACTTTTTTCTTCGGATAGGCACGGGCCATCATGGTCTGAAGAAAACGGGCTAAGGTACTTTTACCCACAGCTACACTTCCGGCGATCCCGATAATGTAAGGTTCCCTAGTCTGCGGACGATCTAGCAGCTTTTTGATGTCCTTCTGCCGGTTCAAGTAATGTTTGATGTATTGATTGAGAATCTGCAGCATCGGCAGATAAATTTCTTTCACATCTTTTACAGATACTTGATCGTTTAAAGACCGGAGTGATTCCACTTCCTGGTCGGACAGGGCAATTTCTGTGTATTTGTTCAGTTTTTTCCATTCTTCCCGATTGATAATATAAAATGAGTCAGACTCTTTCATGTGGTTCCCTCCGTTTCCCGGTAATCATTCTTTACATTTTACCAAACTTTCATCCGCTTTCACAACAGATCACTGTTATTTCCTGCATATGCCCATTCATTCTTTAATGAAATTTAAAGATAAGTTGGTACGATAGGTTAGAATTCCTGTGTAAAATGCGTTATGATAAAAACGATGTTATATTTTTGTTGAAACAGAGGTGAATCATGAAGACACTGTCTAATCAAGCCGTCGGTACTGCCCACGGTAAACTCATACTTATTGGCGAACATGCCGCCGTTTATAACGAACCGGCCATCGCTATGCCTTTTCTGGCAGCTCCAGTAGAAGTAAGAGTAGAACAGATCCAAGGTGACAGCCAACTGATGTCGAGTTACTATAAGGGGCTTGTCGACACCGTTCCGGACAACCTTTTAAATTTAAAAACTTTAATTGAAACAGTCTGTGTAGATTTGGGGAAACCTTCAGACAGTCTCAGCCTGTCCATTTCCAGTCTGATCCCTCCTGAACGAGGGATGGGATCGAGTGCCGCTGTGGCAACGGCTACTGTTCGGGCGCTCTTTGCTTTTTTTGAGCGGTCTTTGGAGCAGGAAACACTAATAAAATATGTAGATATTTCAGAAAAAATTGCTCACGGAAATCCGAGTGGACTGGATGCACGAGTGACCGGCAGCCGGCAACCCTTGTATTTCAAAAAAAGTTGCCCCTATCAACCTATCAGTCTTGAGTTGGACGGCTACCTCGTTGCTGCTGACACTGGAGTCAAAGGACAGACCCGGCAAGCAGTTGAGGGGGTCGCTCAGCAGTTGAAGCAATCCTATGTCCGTACAAAAAAGCTGATTTGTCACATCGGTAAATTAAGCGAAGCAGCCAAGCTAGCCATTGAAGAGGAACAGCTCAGACAGCTGGGTGCCCTTTTAACAGAGGCACACGCCTGCCTTAAAGAGTTGAACGTCAGCAGCGACAAGCTGGACCTTCTGGTTGAAACCGCCTTAAAACACAAGGCATTAGGAGCGAAACTGACTGGTGGAGGACGTGGAGGCTGCATGATTGCACTGGCAGATACAGCCGAACAGGCACAAACTATCGCCCGTGAGCTGATGAAAAGCGGAGCGGTCGAAACATGGATTCATGCATTAGGAGAGGACTAACATGACTAACTGGGTACGCGCACACACTAACATTGCACTGATTAAATACTGGGGAAAGGCCAACGATGACCTTATCCTTCCGAAGAACAACTCCCTGTCGCTGACACTGGATGCCTTTTACACAGATACAAAAGTCACCTTTGATCAGTGTCTGGAAACAGACTTGCTTTATCTCAACGGTCAGCAGCAGAATCTTGCTGCTTTAGACAAAGTTAAAAAAGTACTGGATGCTGTCAGGGATAAAGCAGGCATTCAGACCCGAGCCCGAGTCGACAGTATCAATTATGTCCCGACCGCTGCCGGGCTAGCTTCATCCGCTTCCGGGCTGGCAGCCCTGGCTGGAGCAGCCAGTCAGGCAGCCGGCTTGGATATGCCTTTTGAAGAGCTGTCCAAGCTCGCTCGGATTGGTTCAGGGTCAGCTTCTAGAAGCATCTACGGTGGTTTTGCTGAATGGCTCAAAGGAGTGGATCACGATACTTCCTATGCTGTACCTGTAGACAAAGCCGACTGGGATATTGGAATGCTGTTCATTATTGTCAATGATGCAAAGAAGGAAGTCTCTAGTCGTGACGGCATGAAACGGACTGTCGACACCTCACCTTTTTATGAGGGCTGGCTGCAGTCCCTCGACGGCGATCTTTCGGCAATGAAGCAGGCACTGAAAGACCAAGACCTAAAACGAGTCGGTCAAATCGCTGAACGCAATGCGCTAAAGATGCACGCTACGACATTAGGTGCGCAGCCGCCCTTCACTTACTGGACGGCAGAAAGCATGACAGCGATGGAAGCAGTACGTTCGCTGAGACGTCAGGGCTATACCGCCTACTTTACGATGGATGCCGGCCCAAACGTCAAAATAATCTGTAGGCAAAGTCAGCTGGCAGAACTGAAAGACCTGCTTTCAGAACAGTTCGCTGAGAGCCAGCTTATTGAAGCTCGTCCGGGTCCCGGGATTCGCACTCTTGACCCATCTGAAGCACTTCAAGAAAAGGGAGACTAAACTGATGAAAACAGCCTGGGCTAAAGCTCCTGGAAAACTTTACATTGCTGGAGAATATGCGGTCGTTGAACCGAGTCATCCTGCTGTTATTGTTGCTGTTAATCGTTTTATTGAAGTAACGGTAACTCCGTCCGATAATAATTTCGGACAGATCCATTCAACAGTTTTAGACGGTGGTTTGGCCTCATTTGAGCGGACAGCAAATGGCATACGCATTCACGAAGAAGACCCCAAAGCTGCTGTTTTGATAGAAGCTTTGCAGTTGACCGAACTTTATTTACAAGAACAGGGCATTACTTTGCCCTACTATGATATTGTCATCCAGTCCAGCCTAGTCAGTGCGGATGGAAGAAAATATGGACTCGGCTCCAGCGGTGCGGTAACGGTTGCTGTAATCAACAGTCTGCTACAGGCTGCTTCCGTTTCTTGTTCGCCACTTCACCTTTATAAGTTGGCTGCCCTGACTCACCTGTCACTAAATAGCCGGGGGTCTTTCGGTGACCTGGCAGCGGCGAGCTTTGGCGGCTGGATTGCCTATTCAAGTTTCAACAAAACCCAAGTGCAACGACTGTACACTTGCCGGTCAGTGACAGAAGCGCTGAATGAAAGCTGGGAAGGCCTTATGATCGAGCCCCTCGCCTTGCCTGAAGAGCTTCAGTTGCTAGTTGGCTGGACCGGCTCACCTGCATCAACGGAGTCCATGATCAAGAATATAGCCCAGTCAGGCAAGCCGATGGACTACGAACCTTTCCTGGCATCGAGTAAAGCCTGCACGCTTGCCTTATTGCAGGCTTTCAAACAGCAAAACAGCCAGCTAATTATGGACTTAATCAGAAAAAATCGGGAGTTGCTGCTGGCTATGAGTCGAAAAAAGGGGATTCAACTTGAAACCCCGCTTCTAGAAAATCTCTGTAGCATAGCTGAAAACCGGCAAGCTGCTGCAAAAACATCTGGAGCAGGAGGCGGTGACTGCGGAATCGCTCTTGCCTGGCGGAAAAACCGTCCAGACCGTCTACTAGCTGAATGGGCAGCAGCCGGTATTACTCCTTTGTCTCTCACTGTTTATACCCTTAATTAAAATCTACTTACTGGAGTGTCTTTATGTCTAAAAACAATCGAAAAAATGAACATGTCTCCCTTTCCGAGAAATTTTATGCTGAAAAAGCTCCGGCTTTTAATGATATTACATTTGTTCACCATTCTTTTCCTGAAATGGATGTCAAAGACGTCGATTTGTCTGTTTCTCTGGGAGACCTGACTTTCACATCGCCTTTTTTTATCAATGCGATGACAGGTGGGAGTGACTGGACCAAGCGTGTAAATGAAAAGCTGGCTTATCTTGCCAGAGAAGCAGATCTAGCTATGGCAACTGGATCTGTCAGTGCCGCACTTAAAGATCCCTCCCAGCAGGATTCCTTTAAAATTGTCCGTCAGACCAACCCCAATGGACTGGTCTTTGCTAATTTAGGGGCCGGACACGGTCTGGAAAACGCCAAAAAAGTCGTGGATTTGCTTGAAGCGGATGCTATTCAGATTCATATCAATGCTCCGCAGGAAGTGGTTATGCCTGAAGGTGACCGTGAATTTAGAGGCTGGCTAAAAAATATCGAGTCAATTGTTGAGGGGCTCAGAGTCCCTGTGATTGCCAAAGAAGTCGGTTTTGGTATGAGCAGAGAAACCATTCGGCAGTTGGAAAGTGTTGGGGTGCAGTATATCGATGTCAGTGGAAAAGGGGGCACGAATTTTGCCCAGATTGAAAATTACAGGCGGGCGGATTTTAAGCTTGATGATCTGGAAAGCTGGGGCCAGTCTACCGTCATTTCTCTGCTGGAAGCGGCAGAAGTTTCCTCCAGTGCCCACATCATTGCCTCTGGAGGTATCAGACGTCCCATCGACATGGTCAAAGCCATGGCACTGGGCGCTTCCCTCAACGGCCTGTCGAGCCAGTTCATGCATATGGCTTTGGATGACGTTGACCAAGCGGTTGAAACAATTAAACAGTGGAAAACCGAACTCGCCCATACGATGACTTTGCTCGGTGCACATACAATAGCTGATCTGCAGCGTACAGACCTTGTCTTGACCGGTGAGACAGCAGCATGGTGTGCGGCCAGACAAATCGATATCCAGCGGTATGCTTTCCGCAGCTGACGCCTGACTAGTTCGTTAGGCTGTCAATTCTTGTGAAGTGAGGTGACCGGATATGCCAAGCAGACGATGCCTTTCAACAGCTTCGGTAAGGTGGAAAGGGCTTTTCCTGATTACTCAGTGCACATGGGGAGGACTTCAGACTCTTTTGGGGCTGATTCTGTATTTACTGCATGTCGGCTCTCCGCACGACTGGTATCACGGCTGCCTAAGAACACGCTGGAAATACTCGTCAGGCGTATCTCTTGGCCTGTTCATTTTCACTCCCTATCCTGGCTTACAGCGCCCGTCAGAATTACCGTCCGCTTATATTAGACGAAAAGATGCGTGTGCCCGTATTGCTGTCCATGAATTCGGGCACGCTATTCAGTCCCTGATGCTCGGGCCACTATATTTGCTGGTTATCGGAGTACCTTCTTTCACTTGGGCCCGTTCTTCTTATTTCAAGCGTAAACGCCAGACATACCGTATAGCTTACACTTCTCTTTGGACTGAACGGTGGGCTAATGTTCTCGGTGAACACTGGCTAAAGGAACCCGCTATCTGGAACTGACCCGGTTTTTCAAACTGGATACGCGTTTTCCTCCTGGCTTTCTAGACACCCAGTGTACGGTATTACAGGAAAAAAACAGGCTCTGCTTATTTGTCTTTTCAGAAAATAAGCAGAGCCTGTTTTTGCTTTAATTAAATGTCGAGCAAAAGCACCCATTCAGTACTGTTTCATCCCTTTTAAACTTCCTCCCCTGTGTTAAAAGACTGGCTACCGGGGCAGCTGCCTTATCTATTTATACGCCTTTTTCGACTCTCATTTATAAGTCTTACTTCAGCCCGTATGATCTGAAAACTGTCCCTAGAGTAATACCAGCAGTGCCAGGACAGAAATGCCGACCGTCATGGACCACAGCAGGCTGCGGGTTTTAATAGCCGTAAGCAAAACCAGAACCGAAGGCAGTAGGCTGAGATTGACAGTCGGGTCGATATTGAACTCCCCTTCCCAGAAAAATATGTCTGAAGCAATCAAGGCTGCAAAAACAGAAACCGGAACAAAAGTCAGCCAGCGTCTCAAGGCCGGCGAAATATCCAGCTTGCTGAACAAGAATAAAGGTGACAACCGCCATACCGGCAATAAGAAATAATGGATGCTCAAACATGTCGGCTTCCTCCTTTATGAACCTGGCTGCCAGAAATTGGGCCGCCCCGGCATATACAAGCAGGCTCATTAAAAAAATTCTCCCAAGGTAAAACCTGCATCAAAAAGAACCGCTCCAAGCGCTGCATAGCTGCTCATGACCGGAGAGCTGGCTTTCAGTCCGTTCATTACTGTTTCCTGTTTCACACTGTTCACCTCTTTCACTTCAGTCTAAACAGCACAACCTGTCCAGTCCACCCCCAATACAAAAGACTGTCTGAACAGCTCATTTCCAAAGCAATCTGATGTAGAATGTATGCAAAAAAAGGCAGCGTCTCTGCTACACCAGCTGAAAGCGGGCCTTCAGAAACGCTGAACCTTTCCCAAGCTATTTGCCTACTGAATCACATCATAAATCAAAGCGGGTTCTTTTGCTTGGTCTGACAGTATGATATTCTGGCGGACTTTGCTGACTATCTCTTCATTGATTGGCTTATTTGAATACAGAGAAGCCATGATGTCTCCTGACTCGACCGTGTCACCGACTTTTTTATGCAGGACTAGGCCGGCTGCCAGATCGATCTGGCTGTCTTTTGTTTCACGGCCGGCACCAAGCATCATAGCCGCAATCCCCAGCTGATCAGCAGTAATTTCAGACACTTTACCGCTCTTTTCAGCCTTTACATCCTGCTGGTGGGCCGCTTTGGGCAGAATATTTTCCGGCTCATCAGCCACTGCTGCCTCTCCACCTTGAGAAGAAACAAAGGTTTTGAAGGCTTCCAGTGCCTTACCGTTATGCAGATTGGCCTCCAGCTTCAAACGGGCCTCCTCCAGAGATGACGCTGCCCCGCCAAGGTAAGCCATCTGGCTTCCCAAAGCCAGGCACAACTCAGTCAGATCTTTCGGTCCCTGTCCTTTAAGCGTATCGATAGCCTCCTTGACTTCCAGCCCATTGCCGATGGCGTTGCCCAGAGGCTGGCTCATGTCTGAAATGACGGCCATTGTTTTTCGGCCCACGGAATCACCGATTTTGACCATCGTTTCTGCCAGTTCTCTGGCCTGGTCCTGGTTTTTCATAAAAGCCCCGGCTCCAGTCTTAACGTCCAAGACGATGGCATCTGCTCCTGCAGCAATTTTCTTGCTCATAATTGAACTGGCAATGAGCGGAATGGATTCAACTGTAGACGTGACATCTCTCAGCGCATACAATTTTTTGTCTGCTGGTGTCAAGTTGCCGGACTGTCCAACAACCGCCACCTTGTTCCGGTTGACTAGATCAGAAAATTCGTCCTGAGATAATTCTACATGAAAGCCCGGAATGGACTCGAGCTTGTCAATGGTTCCACCAGTATGTCCCAGCCCCCGACCGCTCATCTTGGCCACGGGCACACCGACACTCGCCACTAGCGGGGCAAGAACTAGGGTAGTCGTATCCCCGACGCCGCCTGTCGAATGCTTGTCCACCTTGATCCCTTCGATTTCCGACAAGTCGATCTGATCGCCGGATTCGACCATCGCCATCGTTAGGGCACTCCGCTCGTCATCGTTCATTCCTTTGAAATATATGGCCATAGCCATTGCACTCATCTGATAATCCGGGATAGTCTCATTCGTATATCCAGTAATCATCCATTTTATTTCTTCGTCTGTCAAGCGCTCACCATGCTGCTTTTTTTCAATCAGATCAATCATTCTCATAGTAGTCATCCGCTCCATTCATCTGTACTTGTGTAAGCCTTATTTTATCACATCTGCTAGACAATGGCGGTATTTTCAAATGAAAGATTATAAGAATATTCAAATAAACCTTCCATGACCTACACGATTTTTTAAAAGAATGGTAAAATTATAGGGGACTGTATGACTATATAGAAGAAGGAGCGTTTTCATGACCAGTCATAAACTGAACACCTTTTTAGAACACAACCTACAGGAACTGAAAGAACAGGGCCTATACAACGAAATCGATACGATCCAAGGACCCAACGGTTCAGAGATCCAAATCGATGGACAGAAACTGATTAATATGTCATCCAACAATTACCTTGGTTTTTCAAATGACCCGCGCCTGAAGCAAAAAGCCAATGAAGCCACCGATACGTACGGGGTCGGAGCCGGTGCTGTCCGGACAATTAACGGTACACAGACCATTCACGATGAACTGGAAGCAAAAATTGCTGAATTTAAGCATACAGAAGCGGCTGTCGCTTTCCAGTCTGGTTTTAACTGTAATATGGGCGCTATCTCAGCAGTGATGACCAAAAAAGATGCCATTCTTTCCGATGAACTGAACCACGCCTCCATCATCGACGGCTGCCGCCTGTCCGGTGCCAAAGTGATTCGTGTCAAGCACCAGGATATGGATGATTTACGTGCCAAAGCGAAAGAAGCAGTCGAGAGTGGTCAATATGAAAAAATCATGTACATCACTGACGGCGTCTTTTCAATGGACGGCGATGTAGCCAAGCTGCCCGAGATTGTTGAAGTGGCAGAAGAATTTGACCTGATCACTTACGTGGATGATGCCCACGGTTCAGGTGTCATGGGTAAAGGAGCCGGTACGGTCAAGCACTTTGGCCTGCAGGACAAAATTGATCTGCAGATGGGAACCCTTTCCAAAGCAGTCGGTGTAGTCGGCGGTTATGTTGCCGGCAGCCAGAACTTGATCGACTGGCTTAAAGTTCGTGCCCGTCCCTTCCTCTTCTCTACTTCCCTGACTCCAGGAGCAGCCGCTGCCTGCATGGAAGCCATCGACATCATGACCCGTTCTACGGAAGAACATGACCGTCTATGGGACAACGGGCGGTACCTGAAGCAAGGACTGAAGGAGCTGGGCTTCAATATTGGTGAATCAGAAACTCCGATTACCCCTTGCATTATCGGGGAAGAAAAACTGACTCAAACCTTCTCCAAACGTCTGACAGAAGAAGGGGTCTACGCCAAATCGATCGTCTTCCCTACTGTTCCGCGTGGAACCGGCCGAGTCAGAAACATGCCAAGTGCTGCTCATACCCGTGACCAGCTCGATAAAGTACTGGCCATTTATGAAAAAGTCGGAAAAGAACTCAACGTGATCAGCTAATCACTCTGCTGGGAAAAGGCCTCTCTCTTCTCACTGCCAGCTGACCAGGAAATAATCGGAGGATTAAACGTGAAAAAAATTATCATTACAGGCGCTCTCGGACAGATTGGTTCAGAGCTGACCTTAAAAATGCGCGAACTTTATGGTAAAGACAATGTAGTCGCTACCGATATCAGACAGCCCGAAGATTCTGCTGTCGTAACGGAAGGAATTTTTGAACTGCTAGATGTCACCGATGGCGTCCGCATGAGAGAACTGGTTGAGCAGTATCAGGTGGATACCTTTATCCATCTGGCCGCCCTTTTATCTGCTGTTGCGGAAGCCAAACCGCTTCTGGCCTGGAATTTGAACATGGGTGGCCTGATGCATGCTTTGGAAGTGTCTCGTGAATATGGACTGAAGTTTTTCACCCCAAGCTCGATCGGGGCATTTGGTCCCCAGACACCTAAGGACCAGACCCCTCAGGTCACCGTTCAACGGCCAACGACCATGTATGGGGTCACTAAAGTCAGTGGAGAACTGCTTGGTGACTATTACTTCCAAAAATTTGGTGTAGATACACGCAGTGTTCGCTTTCCCGGTCTCATTTCACATGAGACGCTGCCTGGCGGCGGGACGACTGATTACGCTGTCGATATCTACTATGAAGCTCTGAAGCATAACACTTATACATCCTTTATCGACAAAGGGACTTATATGGACATGATGTATATGCCCGATGCCGTTGATTTAATCATTCAGCTGATGGAAGCACCAGGCGATCAGCTGATTAACCGTAATGCCTACAATGTCAGTGCTATGAGCATTGCACCTGAAGATGTGGAAAGAGCGATTCAAAAGCACTTGCCTGACTTTAAACTGACTTATGCTGTCGATCCGGTAAGACAGCGTATTGCTGAATCCTGGCCAAATGCCATCGACACCTTAGCTGCTCGTCAGGAGTGGGGGTTCAAACCTAAATATGATCTGGATCAGATGACCGCTGATATGCTCACTCAGCTGAAGAAAAAAGGACTCCCAGCTTTTGTCTGAACGGTATAACTGATTTATTTCTGCTGGAACAATAAGCTCCCAAAAAAGCCTGAAACACACACGCACGGCCTACTAAGCCAGGACATGTCCTGGCTTAGTAGGCCGTGCGTGTATTTATCATGTCAGCAGAGCACTCTGTTTACATTGTCCCTGCCTGTCTGAAAAAGCTTCCTTGTTCAGCCAGTGATGTATCTGGAAAATACATGCTCCAGATAGTCCTGAAGCACACTGAATATACTGCAGATCAGCCAGTAAATACCTGCCACCAGAATGTACATGGTCATGTAGTCATGTTCCCGACCACCGACGATTCGTGCATTTTGAAAAATCTCATTAACAGTAATCATAGCCGCCAAAGACGTCCCTTTGATCACATCGAGCAAGACACTGCTCAAAGGGGGAATGGCAATTCGGATAGCCTGTGGCAGAATGATCCGTCTGACTGAACGGTAAGGGCTTAATCCCAATACTGCAGCTGCCTCCCACTGCCCTTTGTCGACCGAAGCAATGCTGGACCGGAAAATTTCTGATATATAGGCTGCCGCATTCAAGCTAAAGCAAATGATGGCTGCCGTCAGTGCACTGAACTGTATACCCGCAAAAGGAAGGCCAAAATAAATCAGGAACAAAAAGACTAGCGCTGGAGTGCCTCTCATAAAGGATACGTAGGCTCTAGCTGTCCACTGTACCGCTTTCAGTCCAGACAATCTCATCAACGCCAGGACCAGGCCGATCAGAATTCCGATAGCCGTACTGGTCAGTGCGATGCCAAGGGTACTGGGTATGCCTTGAATCAAAAAGGGCAAGGATTCCCATGCCAGCTGAGGATCAAAAATGTACTCCCACTGTATTGCTTGCATATCCTCAATCCTCTAATTCTATGATCATAACATCCAGGTCTTCATCTTCGACTGTCACATCTTCCCCGTAATAAAAGGTCTCGGACAATTCGCTTAATGTTCCATCAGCATGCATATCTTCCAGCGCTTCGTCAAACTTAGCGGTAAGTGTGTCATTACCTAATTTCATTGAAAAATTCGTATAGCTCGGATTGAAAAACAGATCTTCATGTATCTTGACCGGTATATCAGGCTGGGCATTAAGTGCCATCGTCTGACCGTAGTAGTCGTTGATGATCAGGTCAGTCCGTTCGTTCGCTACATCCCACAGGTACTGATCGTTGGTCGCATTATCATAGACAACTCGCTCAGCACCAAACTGTTCCGCAATTCTCATGTAAGTCGTGGTCGCTGCCCCCGCCGCGCGTTTGCCGTCCAAATCTTCCATCGTTTCAATCCCCGATCGGTCCGATTCCCTGACAATCATCGACATATAAGAGTACTTGTAAGGAATGGTGTAATTATAACGGTCCGCATTCTCACCATTATGACTGATACTGAGCGCCGCAACATCAATTTGCTCACTGTTGAGAGAAGTCAGCATGCCATCAACACCCATTTCTGTAAAGTCCACTTCCAGTTCCAGCCTCTCGCCGATTTCGCGTAGAATTTCCACTTCAAAGCCGGTCAGTTCATTTGTATCTCCATCATGATAGGAATTAGGGTAGTAGGTCCCAGAAGTGGCTGCCCGAATGACACCGGCGGCTTCAATATCTTCCCAGTTGCCCTCGCTCACTTCTTGAGACACATTGTCTGTTTCTGTTTGTGCTTGATTGTCTTCAGTCGGTTCCTGAGAACTGCAGGCTGCTAGCATAAACGCTCCGCTTAACACCATACTGCTGATTCTTCTTTGTTTTTTCACTATTATTTTCCCCTTTCGTTTATCCTCAGAAATCATAGCAAGGTTTGAAAGCTCAGTCAAAATTATGGGGAAAAAGTGTTTGTTTTGTTCAACACTGTTTACCGTCACTATTCAGGAAGCTTGTAAAATCAAGCTTAGGTAAGCTTGTGAAATAAACATTTTTGTATATATGTATCCACTGACTGATTAAAGCGAACAGCTGTCATTCAGCTTGCTTTGCCCTCGCCTGCAACTTTGACTTTTGTCTCAGCTAACTGATTATCTCTAAAGTCTCCTACCAGAGTGAATGGCCTGGCAGCCTGATACATTCCTGCTATAATGAACACAGCCTATTTCAGTATACAGATTGGAGAGAGACTAAATGATAGACCGCACCAGAGATGCGCTGTATTATGCCAGCAAGCTTAAGACAGGAGACTGTTCCTCCGAGGAACTGATCCACGCCAGTTTCAAAAGGATTGCTCAAGAAAATCCAAAACTGAATGCCGTTATCCATACGCGCAAGGAAGAGGCTTTGAAAGAGGCTCAATCACGACACTGGGCAGACACACCTTTTAAGGGTATCCCCATCCTGCTCAAGGACCTGGGACAGAATTTGGCCGGCTTTCCAGCCACTGCCGGTTCCAAACTTCTCAAGCATTACCGGGCAGACAAGACCAGCTATTTTGTCAGCCAGCTGCAGGCCGCCGGTTTTATTCCAATCGGCTCAACGAATGTACCAGAATTCGGCTTTACCAATATCACGCATTCTGAACTGTATGGTCCGGCACGCAATCCCTTTGACACTGCTTTGAGTGCAGGCGGCTCAAGCGGTGGCGCCTCAGCAGCAGTCGCTTCAGGAATGGTCCCGCTGGCAGGAGCCAGTGATGGTGGCGGATCAATTCGCATCCCGGCTTCTTTTACGGGCCTAGTCGGGTTAAAACCGACACGGGGACGGACTCCGATTGGACCTGGAAGTGGTCGCGCCTGGCAGGGAGCTGCGATTAGCTTTGCTCTGACCAAAACGATTCGTGACACAGCCGCTTTGCTGGATCAGATGCAGGTCCTGCAGCCTGCTGCCGCGTTTTCAACTCCTCTCTTCACAGAAGGCTTTTTAAATAGTTTAGACCAGGCTTTTGAGAAGCCGCTGACTGTCGCTTTTTCTCTGACCTCCCCCATTGGCGGCCCGGTAAGTAATGACGCCCGACAGGCTGTTCTTCAAGCTGTGGACTGGCTGGAAAACAAGGGTTATGCAGTGGAGGAAGCTTGCCCGGATATCGATGGTCGTCGACTTATGCAAGCTTACTATGCCATGAATGCCGGGGAAAGTGCTGCCATGATGGGCCGCCTGGAAACTGTATTGGACCGGCCCCTTGGACCGGATGATATGGAGCTGCTGACGTGGGTCCTACAAGAGTCAGGCAAAAAGCTTACTGCCGTAGAATACGCCAACGCCCTAACACTATGGGATGATGCCGCTGAGCGCATGTGGCACTTCAATAAAACCTACGATCTTTATCTGCAGCCGGCTACTGCCCACCCTGCTCCAAGAAATGACAAGGTCTACTGGTCAAACGCCTTTGTCAAGCGAATGAAGCAGGCTGATACCCTTTCAGCTGCTGAACAGCAGCAGCTGATCTGGGACATGTGGGAAGAAAGTTTGGACTTGACTCCATTCACTCAGCAGGCAAACCTCACGGGACAACCGGCAATCAGTCTCCCTACTTACATGACCAGAGAAGGTTTACCACTGGGAATCCAGCTGACCGCACCCAAGGGACGGGAAGACTGGTTACTCAAGATAGGACAGCAGATGGAACAAGAGGGGTTGTTTATCTAAATTCAGGTCTACAAAGAAAAGAGGCCCCTATGAAAAAGGTCCTGTTTCATTAATAGAATCTTCAAGTTCAACCTGAACACTGTTTCACCTAAAGAAAAGACAGGCGCTTCTGCTTATATTTAAAGCAGGCGCCTATCTTTGTTCTTTTTACATAAATTTAACGCATGACCTCGATCACTTCAGGCCCACCTGTTTTGCCAACGATGACTTTTGATACACAGTCAAGGAACAGACCGTGCTCGACTACTCCAGTGACGGAATCCAAAAAGGCGGCCAGTTCATGGGGCTTTTCGATTATTTCAAGCTTTAGATCAATCACATAGTTGCCAGAGTCTGTTTCAACTTTCTGCCCATTTTGATCCAGTCTGATTTGTGGATTCAGTCCTTTGCGTTCAAAGAGATTTTTAACTTGCCCATGACCGAACTTGACAACCTCGACTGGCAGCGGGAACGCTCCGAGTCGTTTAACCATTTTACTTTCGTCAACAATCCAGATCACTTCATCAGAGAGATCAGCGACCATCTTTTCAAACAGATGAGCGGCTCCGCCTCCCTTGATTCCCTGGAAATCTTCAGATATTTCATCTGCACCGTCAATCGTCAAGTCAATGGAGTCCACTTCATCTATATCTTTCAGCGGTATACCCAGTTCGCTGGCCTGCTTTGTTGTTCGATGAGAAGTCGTTACCCCCGTCACCTTCAGCCCTTCTTCCTCTACACGCCTTCCTAGAGCTTCCACCATATAAAAGGCTGTCGATCCTGTGCCGAGTCCGACGGTCATGCCGTCTTCAATAAATTCAGCTGCCTTGTAGCCTACCATTTTTTTTAAATTCATCTCTTCAGCTCCCTTTTTTGGAATATCCAACACTTCCAATTATAGCATAGAAAAAAAGGAGGCTGTCCAAAAATTGGACAGCCTCTTTTTGCACGATTTATCGAAACATCTTGAATTCAAGAAACAGATCATTATACAAACCCGTAAATTCCAGACCGAGATCCTGATAGACTTCGAGGTTTTCCATCATCTCGGGGCTTGGATAAAACTGCTTGTCTTCTACTGTTTCATCCGGAAGAAAAGCCATAGCCGCCTCGTTAGGTGTACTGTAGCCGACGTAGTCCGCATTCTGGGCAGCAATGTTGGGATCGAGCATAAAGTTAATAAAAGCATAAGCCGCTTCTTCATTCTGTACAGTATGTGGAATCACCATATTATCAAACCAGAGATTGGATCCTTCTTCCGGTAGAACATAGACGATTGACTCATTTTCCCACATCATATCTGCCGCTTCTCCTGAAAAGGTAACCGCAATGCTTGCTTCTTCCTGAATCATATACATCTTAATCTCATCAGCGACTAAAGCCTTGATATTAGGTGCCAGGTCGCTCAGAACGTCTGCAGCAGCCGCCAGTTCTGCTTCGTCACGCGAATTTAAAGAATAACCAAGCGTCTGCAGGCCTATCCCGATAAGTTCTCTGGCTCCATCAATCATCAGGATACTGTTTTCGAGTTCCAACTGGTACAAGTCCTGCCAGCTGCTGAACTCAAAGTCCGACAGTAACTCTTCATTGTATGCAATGCCCAGTGTTCCCCAGAAATAGGGAATCGAGTAACGGTTTCCCGGATCAAAATTCAAATCGAGAAAGGCCGGATCGATATTTTCCAAACCGTGGATTTGAGTATGATCGAGCTCAACGACAAGGTTTTCCTCAATCATACGTTCAATCATGTATTCACTGGGGATCGCCAAATCGTAGCCGGTTCCCCCTTGCTGAATTTTGGTATACATCGCTTCGTTGGAGTCAAAGGTTTCGTAAACGACTCGGTAGCCGGTCTCTTCCTCAAACTGGTCAATCAGGTCACTGTCTATATAGTCCCCCCAGTTATACAGATGGAAGACATCTTGTCCACTGGTGCCTTGCGCTTGCTCCAGCAGTAGTCCGCCAGCATAGGCTGCAATACTCAGTACAGTAATGATCAGAGCGAGACTCGTCAGTTTTTTCATTATGGGGTCACCGCTTTCTCATGGACGGTCGGATCAAGTTGGGAGAGCTTTTTACGGTTACGCTGCTGCTGCTGAATAAAGTAGTAGCCCGATACTAGGCTGACTGCTACGAGAAACAACAGAGTACTCAAGGCATTGATTTCCAGACTCACACCCTGACGGGCACGGGAGTAAATTTCTACTGAAAGCGTCGCAAAGCCGCCGCCTGTCACAAAGAAGGTGACCGCAAAATCATCAATTGAAAAAGTAAAGGCCATGAAATAGCCTGCCAGAATCCCGGGAGTGATACTCGGTAAAATAACTGAAGTCAAAACTTGAATCGGACTGGCCCCCAGATCTCTGGCTGCTGTAATCATATTTGCATTCATGTCCTCTAGCTTAGGCAAAACCATCAGGACCACAATAGGAATACTGAAAGCGATGTGAGCCAGCAAAACGGAGTAAAAGCCCAGCTGAAAGCCCACCAGTGTAAAGAGCAGGAGAAAGCTCGCACCGATAATGACATCCGGAGACACTAGCAAGATATTATTCAAGCTCAGTAGCACATTCTGAGCTCTGCGCTGCCTGGTATAATAAATTCCAATGGCTCCCGCCGTTCCAATCACAGTCGCAATCAAAGCCGATAACAGCGCAATCCGAACGGTATCCAAAGCAATAATCAGCAAGCGAGCGTCTTCTGCTAGTGCCGAGTAATGATTTAGTGTAAAGCCGCTGAACTGGTTCATTGTCCCTGCCTCATTGAAAGAATAGAAAATAAGATAGAAGATTGGCGTATACAGCAGAATAAAGACTAAAACAAGGTACACGGTGGCCCATTTTTGTTTCTGTTTCATCTTACCGTCACCCCTTTTCTGCGTCTGCGGGTCAAAAACATGACGCCGAACATAATAAGAACTAGTACGATTCCCATTGTCGAGCCCATACCCCAGTTTTGTGTAACAAGAAAGTTCTGTTCAATGGCGGTTCCCAGCGTAATGACACGGTTGCCGGCAATTAGTCTGGTCAGCATGAACAGGGACAGGGAGGGAATAAACACAGCCTGAATGCCGCTTCTGACACCTGACAGCGACAAGGGAAAGATAACCGAAGCGAAAGTCTGCCATTCGCCCGCACCCAAGTCACGACTGGCTTTAATCATGGATCCGTCAATCTCATCGATAGCATTGAAAACCGGCAGCAGCATGAATGGAACCTCGATATAAGTCGCTACGATAAGGAAACTTAGCGGTGTGAACAGCAACTGCTGAGCACCTATTCCGATAAAATTCAGCCCCTGATTCACAAAACCAGTCTGACTGAGGATACCGATGAAGGCATAGGTTTTCAGCAGGATATTCATCCAGGTCGGCAAGATTAAAACCAGCAGCCAAAACTGCTTGTGTCTCGTCTGCGCAAGAAAGTAAGCAGCCGGATAACTGATTAGCAAAGTCAACACCGTAATCAGAAAAGCATAGAAAAAAGACTGCAGGGTCATTGTAAGATAGACCCGGGAAGTAAAATAAGTCTGAATGTTTACTAGGGTGAAGCTGCCGTCCAGTCCTCTAAAGGATTGAAACAGCAGTAGCATTACCGGTACGATAACGAACAGCACAATCCAGAGATGGTAAGGAACCGCCAGCCATTTTCTTTCTTTAGTCATCTTGGCCTGCTCCTCCCTTTGAGGTTTTTTCATAGGCAGCTGTGGCGAACTGCTCAATCCGTTCGTCAAAGGCTTCTTCTGTCTCATTGATGCGCATGATATGGATATCCTGAGGATCAAAAGTCAGCCCCACTCGCCTGCCTGGCTCTGATTGTCTAGTGGAATGAACCATCCAGTCATTGCCTGCATCATCCTGGCCCATGATTTCGTAATGCACTCCGCGAAACAGCTGAGTTTGAACGAATATTTGAATATCTCCAGCCTCTGCCTCCGTCAGTACAAGATCTTCCGGGCGGATGACCACATCCACCTGCTCGTCCGGCTGCATACCGCCGTCCACACAAGTAAAGGTTTTTCCGGCAAAAGAGACTGCATAATCTCTGACCATCCGTCCTCTTACAATATTGCTTTCTCCGATAAAATCAGCAACGTAGCGGTTTATCGGCTCATCATAGACAGCATTCGGTGTTCCGGTCTGTACAATACGTCCCTCTTTCATGACCATGATTTCATCACTCATCGCCAACGCTTCTTCCTGGTCATGAGTGACAAAGAGAAAAGTAATGCCCAAACGCTGCTGCAAATCACGCAGCTCATACTGCATCTCTGTTCGGAGTTTCAGATCCAAAGCGGACAAAGGTTCATCCAAAAGCAGAAGATCTGGCTCATTGACTAAGGCCCGGGCAATCGCTACCCGCTGTTTTTGCCCACCGGACATCTCTGCTATGTCACGGTTCTCAAACCCCTCCAGACGGACAAGTTTCAGTGTTTCGGTTACTTTGCTTTTTATCTTCTCTTTATTCATCTTTTTCATTTTCAGTCCAAAAGCTACGTTGTCAAACACATTCAGGTGCGGGAACAGCGCATAGTCCTGAAACACTGTGTTTATTTTTCTCTTGTTTGGAGGCGTGTCTCTGGTGTCTTTACCAAGGATTGACACGGTCCCGCTGCTTGGAGAGGCAAAACCGGCAATCAGATTTAGAATTGTGGACTTACCGCATCCCGAAGGCCCTAGCAGAGTATAGAACTTTCCTTTTTCCAAGTCGAAAGAAATAGTCTTCAACACTGTCTCTTTCTCATATTTTTTTTCAACTTGATCGAAAGATACAATGATTTCTTCAGTCAATAAAAAACACCCCTTCAAAATCGATTTGATTAACCTTTATAATTATAGCGATTGAAGGGGGAAAAGCAATAAATATTCAGTTGTTTTCATTACAATTTACAAGGCATGTGTTCAAAATATGACCCGTCTTTACTGATGAGCCTACAAGACTTGGTCAAGACCCAAGCAAGCCTCTAAAAAAAGACAGCTAGCATCTCTCAGGTGCCCTCAATAAAGAAAGTTATTCATTTAACCCGCTCTTCGTGTCTCAAGCAGACACCTTCGCAGATTTCGTGACTGAGCCGAGTAGAAGTATTCGATACCGGTGTCTCACCTCCTTCTTCTGCCGCTTTGAGAAAGTGCCCGACCATGGGAATGAATCCTCTTTTCTCCAGTGTCTGAGTCCAGTCTCCAGCTGACTGGTCTGTTCTGGCCGTACCCTTAAAGATGGAGACTTCCGTTAGATTATTGACAGTATACGTGCCTGATGTGCTCTGAAGTTCCACCGTTTCCCGCTTTGCTCCAGACTGATTATTGATTGATACCATGGCAGTCATTTCCGGAGATTCCAGCAGAACCCAAGCTTGACGGAAGTCACCATCTGCTCCCTCCACCTTTGAGTCCACCAAGCGAACTGACTTCTCGCCCATGAGATAGACGGCTGTATCTATGGGGTGAATCATCATGTCATATACCCGATTGCGGACTGGAAAATCAGTTGCATTCACCTGATTTTTTTGGACCGTTAGCCTGTTTTTGCCTTCGACATTGGCCAGTTCACTGATTGCCGGGGCAAACCGCCTGTTGAAACCCGTCATCAGCAGTACCTGCTGAGCTTCAGCCAGTTGCAGGAGCGCCTGCGTTTGTCGTATATATTCCGTCAAAGGCTTATCTACAAAAACTGGAATGTTGCGCTTGAGAAAATAAGACACTATTTCATAATGCGTTGCGGTCGGCGAGTGAATAAAGACTGCCTCGACGATTTCACTTAACGCTTTCCACTCTCTATGCAGCCGGCATTTAGGCAGACCATATGTTTTCCCCAGCATCCGCAGTTTGTCAGCATCCCTGGTGCAAAAGTGCCATTCGTGTTCGGGAAATTCTCTTGTATAGACGGGCAGATATGCTTTTTGCGCAATGGTACCCAAGCCGATAACTCCTATTTTCATCATTAGCTCCTCCTGTCGGTTTAAACACAAAAAAACAGCAGACAGCCGGTCTGTTAGGTCCGGCTTACTTCCTGCTGTTCTCTGATCAGATGATCAGCCTTCTTTTGTCAATGGTATAATCTGTTCCTGCTTCATTTTTTCACGGAAGGTGCTGGCTGCTTTTCTCAGCAAACCTTCTCGGGTCCCCATCGCTGCTGGGTGCTCTTCACCGATAATCTTCACTTCCGTTTCAAGCTGGACCCCATTTTTTTCTAGGATCACTTCTTTGATGTACTCAATCAGTTCAATGTAATCCGTTGCTGTCGCCTTATTGATGTTTACAATAAAACCCGCATGCTTGGTTGAAATCTGTGCTCCACCCCAGGTCAGACCTTGAAGACCCGCATCCTGGATTAGCTTACCCGTAAAGTAGCCCGTTGGCCTTTTGAAGACCGATCCACAGGAAGGATATTCAAGCGGCTGCTTTGAAGTCCGCAGATAAGTCAACTCATCCATTTTTTCCTTGATGACCGCCTGATCTCCCGTTTCAAGCTCAAACACAACTTCAAGCGCGATTTCATCGGTCTCCTGAAGTTTGCTGTGTCTGTAGGTAAATTCCATGTCCTCTCTAGAACGCACTAGAAGATCACCTGTGCGTGTTAGGACCGTGACTTCCTTGATGACTTCCTTCACTTCGCCTCCATAAGCTCCGGCATTCATATATACCGCTCCCCCGATGCTTCCAGGGATTCCGCAGGCAAATTCCAGTCCCGTCAGTCCAGCCTGATAAGCCCGACGGCTGACTTCAATCAAAGCTGCACCTGTCAGCACTTTGATGGAACGGTCTTCGATTGTCATTTGATTCATGTCTGTTAGGATAATCGTTGCTCCGCGGATACCACCATCCTTGACAATCAGGTTACTCGCATTTCCAAGGATTGTCACTGGCCAGTCTTTTTCATTTAGCCACTGAATCAATTGCTGGACTTCTGCTTTTGATTTAGGAAAAATCAAAGCATCCGCCGGTCCGCCGGTTTTAGTGTAAGTATAACGGGATAGCGGCTCGTGTACTTTAATCACTGTTTCGGGAAACTGTGCTTTTAATTGTTTGATTTGAGTATTCATTTTCATGTACTGTCCTCTCATCGATATCTTGAATCACTGTCGTTTAACGTTACTATAGGGGCAAATCATACTAATAGTAACACTATCGATACACAATGTGTAGGCCCGTTTTAAATTGTCACGTATTCGTCAAGTCTGAAATTATCTTTATATAATATGAACTTGCCTGTTTTTTCGGTGTTCTTTACTTTATGCGCTACCTTATTTGCTCTAAGTGTAACAAAAAATGATAAAAAAGTAGATAAAAAGCTTCTGAATAAAAGGGACTTCCTTGAATAAACATCCTTTTCCTTGGTGATGCCGCCTTATCCAGACAAGCCTCGCTTATCAGTTCAGCTGGATGGACTATGCGGGAAAAAATATGTGTGATTATGTGAAGCCGCTCCAGTTGCTTTTTGCCTTACCGAAGACTATAATTATTGAAAACAGAATACCATACGGGAGTAACAGGCAGACACTAATCTGCTGCAGCGCCACCAATCGCAGATCATCCATCTGCTGGTGCTGTATTAAATTGTGAGACGTATACGGAATGTGATTTCCGTATACGTCTTTTTTTATCTTCAGCTTTCTATGGAAAAAGAGAGGATTTTATCATGGACTACTATAAAATGAAAGATTCCAGTGTTATAGAGGCCCTTCAGTCATCTCCTGAAGGACTGACTACGCCAGCGATCGAGGAAAAGCGCAGCCGATACGGCTGGAATGAAATCAGCCAGCAGGATCAGCGTTCTCTCCTGTCTTTATTTGTGGAAGCCTTCAAAGACCCTATGGTCATTGTTCTGCTGGTTGTCGCACTTATCCAGATTTTACTTGGCGATCAGCTGGAATCGGCTATTATCTTTACCGTACTGATTCTGAATTCTATTTTGAGTGTTGTTCAAACCCGAAAAGCTGAAAGTTCACTGGATTCTCTCCGCAAAATGGCGGCCCCTACCGCCACTGTTTTAAGGGATGGTCACCCAGTGTCTCTGGAGGCCAGACAGATTGTTGTCGGAGACCTGGTTCTGCTGGATGCCGGAGACAGTATACCTGCAGATGGCCGCCTCCTCGAGGCAGAGTCTTTGCAGGTGCAAGAAGGTGTAATCACTGGTGAATCTGTTCCTTCCGACAAATCAGCTGCTCCCATCAATCAGGACACCCCTCTGGCTGACCGGTTCAATATGGTCTACAGCGGAACGCTGGTCGCATACGGTCGGGGAACATTCATTGCTACCCATACAGGTGTGCAGACAGAAGTAGGTAAGGTCGCCCAGCTGATACAAAGCACGGAAGCCAGACAAACTCCCTTGCAGAAAAAACTTGAGCAGTTTAGCAAAAATCTGGGATGGGTCATACTGATGCTTTCTATCCTTATATTCAGTGTTCAGGCTGGTCGCCTGTTCCTGGAGGATACACCCGCTATGACAGAGCCTCTTTTGAACGCTTTCATGTTTGCAGTTGCTGTAGCCGTAGCCGCCATACCAGAAGCCCTTCAGTCGATCGTCACTATTGTTTTATCCGTCGGAACCAATAAAATGGCCCGACAGCATGCAATCATCCGCAAGCTGCCCGCTGTTGAAACTCTAGGAGCCACTAGTGTAATCTGTACAGATAAAACGGGTACACTGACTCAAAACAAAATGACCGTCGTTGATGCTTATATTCCAGGAGGTCCTTCTACTCTATTTTCGGGACAGCCTAAAGCCTGGGGTGAATCAGAAAAAATTTTGATGCAGATTGCAGCTCTCACCAATGACTCGACTCTTGATGGAAATGGAGGATCTAATGGGGATCCGACAGAGGTAGCTCTCATCGCCTACAGCGAAAAACAGCAGTTGCCTTATACTCAGATTCGAAGCACTTATCCAAGATTAGCAGAACTCCCTTTCGATTCAAGCCGTAAACGTATGTCGACGGTTCACACAATTGATGGTGAAAAGCGTTTATTAGTCAAGGGGGGGCCGGATGTGATTCTGTCGCTCTGCTCCCGCATCAGAATCAATAATGAAACAGTCTACCTGACAGAAGAACGGGAACAGGAACTGGCTGAAAAAATTGAGTTTTTCTCCAGTCAGGCCATGCGTGTGCTAGCTTTCGCCTATAAACCTTTTGACCAGACAGAGCTTACTTCCGAGGATGAAACAGACCTTATCTTTATCGGCCTCCTGGCCATGATCGATCCTCCCCGTCCTGAAGTCTACCATGCGGTTGAAGATGCTGCCCGAGCTGGAATAAAGACAGTCATGATTACAGGCGATCACAAAACTACAGCCAAGGCTATTGCCAGGAACCTGAATATTTCAAGTGAAGCAGATCTGGCTTTGACCGGTCAGGAACTGGATACCCTGTCAGATGAAGAACTGATGGCAAACTTGGACAAGATTACAGTGTATGCCCGCGTCACGCCCGACAATAAGATTCGCATCGTGGATGCCTGGCAGAAAAAAAATCAGGTCACAGCCATGACTGGTGACGGAGTCAATGATGCACCGGCTTTAAAACAGGCCGATATCGGTATTGCCATGGGCAGTGGAACGGATGTGGCCAAGGACGCGTCTGCCATGATTTTGACCGACGATAACTTTGTATCGATTGTAAAAGCTGTCTCTGTCGGACGTACGATATACAAAAATATCAAGAAATCAATTACCTATCTCTTTTCCGGTAATCTGGGGGCGGTCATCGCAATCCTGTTTGCTTTGATCATGGACTGGGTCAGCCCATTTACAGCCCTCCAGCTGCTATTCATCAACCTAGTGAATGATTCTCTACCGGCAATTGCGCTCGGTCTAGAACCCAAAGAACCCAATGTCATGGATGAGGCTCCTCGGGATCCCCATGAAAATATTTTTTCAAGACAAACCTTACACACGGTCATATTCAGAGGTGGACTGATCGGTACAGCAGTCATTGTTGCCCAGTTTTTAGGCCTTCTTTTGTACTCACCAGAAATCAGTGTCGCCATGGCCTTTACTGTTCTAATTCTGTCCCGGACTCTGCAGGTATTTCCGGCTCGCTCCACTACCCAAACCAGTTTTGGTGCCGGCTTCTATAAAAACAAAATGGTCCTGCTCGCTTTTGCCGTCTGTTCCCTTCTCTACGGACTGACACTCTTACCTAGTGTACGGCCCATCTTCTCCATCCCTCAAGACTTCGGCCTGACCCAGTGGCTGATTTCAGTCAGTCTGGCTCTAACGACGACCGTCATTATGGAACTGCGTAAAATTTGGCGCAAAGCTTGAGCCAGCCGAATAGACCTTTATACCCTTTTGGCTGGCTCAATCCCTTCAGGATGGAGACGGTTGACAAAGCTGTTCTTGAAAGCTGATGCTCACGTGCTATACTATACAGACACAAACCTGCACCTATTTAGACTAAAAAAGGAGCACGACATGGACTTTACTTCAATCGATTTTGAAACAGCCAACCGTCAGACGCATAGTGCCTGTTCGGTCGCTATGACAATAGTCAGAAACAGCGAGATTGTGGACGAGTATTACTCACTCATCCAGCCAGAAACCTGGTTCGACCGAATCAACACCCGTATTCACGGTATCCAGGAAAACGATGTGATCGACGCACCAAAATTTCCGGAAGTCTGGAGAGATCTCCAGCAATTTTTCTCAGCTGACCAGCTGGTAGTTGCGCATAACATGCCATTTGACAAGCGTATTTTAAGCGGGACACTCTCCCATTACGGGCTGATGATCCCTGATTTCAGAACCTTATGTACTGTCCGGTCTTCCCGTGCCTTGCTTAAAAGTCTGCCAAATCACAAGCTGAATACGGTGGCGGATTACTACGGTATCCAACTCAATCACCACCACGCTCTGGATGATGCCCGGGCCTGTGCTAAAATCTTACTGAATCAAGAACACGAATTCGGTCCATCTTCTCTGACCCGTTTCATTAAATAAGAAAGCACGGCTCTGGCTTGACCGCCAGTGCCGTGCTTTCTTTGTTCACAGGTTGATCAACTTACTCATCTGACAGACATCCAGATATTCGCCGTTGTCCTTGACCCCGTATTCGAGAATCGCTTCCAGTTTGAATCCCAGTGTTTCATATAATTTACGCGCCCGCGTGTTCCGACGTTGCACCTGCAGCTGCAAACGCTTGAGCACATCAGAGGATTCAGCCCACTCCAGCAATTCGGTCATCATCATCCGTCCCAGTCCCATTCCCCAGAAAGGCTGGTCGATGACAATCCCGATATCTCCGATATGCCTGATTTTAGGTTTAGAGGAGCCGGATATCGAAGCGATACCGATAATTTGTCCATTGACTACAGCTACGATTACTGAATTATTTTCGGACGCATATATCTTGTCGAGCTCTTTTGCCTCTTCTGCCACACTCAAAGAAAACCCTTCATCTCCTTGCGTCATAAATCCGGTCTGAGTCGCCGTTCGGTTGATCAGATTGATTACACCCTCTGCATCAGAAGGCACTGCTTCTCTTATGATACAGTCCATTTCTTCATTTATAGTCATATTCCAACCGCTCCATAATTTTCTTGTACTTTTCACCAACAGCCGTCACCGTTATTTCTCTTTCCGTGAGTGCTTCAGAAGCTTTCAATTCTACATAAAGGTAGTCCTCCGGGAGATCTTCCTGCATGAACTTCCCCCACTCAACAACCGTTACCCCTTGACCAAAGAAGTACTCCTCCAGTCCCAAATCTTCATCTTCTGCATCTTCCATGCGGTAAAGATCCATATGGTAAAGCGGCAGTCTGCCGTCAGTATACTCCTTGATCAAGGTATACGTAGGACTTTTAACTGCCCGCCTGATTCCCAGACTTTCAGCCAGACCTTTGGTGAAGGTTGTTTTTCCTGCACCCAGCTGTCCTTCAAGTAGGACGGTCATGCCCCCTTCCAGCTGGTCACCCAAGTAGGCCGCCAGCTTTCTTGTTTCTTCTTCGTTTTTGGTGATCAGCTTCATAAAATACCCTCTTCGTTAAAAATATACTCTATCGTACCACATAATTCACTGTTTGGGCAGAAAAAATCAAGCTTAGCAGTCGCTCTTCACAATGCAACAAGCTGGCCTGTACAGGGTATGATACAAAAAAAGACCGGGATCTATTTCCCGGCCTTTCTTAATTATTCAGTTCCCGAGTGCATCTTTACCCAGGTAAGCCCAGAGCATCCAGATCACCTTGTCTACCTCTCGCTTCTGTTCAGTCAGTATATCGACGGTCACATCATCGCTGGCATCATCGAACAAGTCAATTCCCTCTCCCAGTTCGTCTCTATAGATTTCAAAATCAGATACTACCGCTTCGATCATGTCTTCGGGCTTCTTATTTTTATCTCCTGCAGACTCTTTTATTACTGAATGCTCGATAAATTCCTGAAGGGTAGAATAGGGTTCTCCACCCAGCTGAAGCAGCCTTTCAGCTGTTAGATCCATCTGAGCAGTCAGTTCATCATAATACTCTTCCAGCTTGACGTGAAGATCGAAGAAATTGGGTCCTTTAATGTACCAGTGAGCCTGGTGAAGCTTGATATATAAAAGCCCCTGTGTTGCGACCAGCTTGTTCAATGAAGCTGTGACGGATTCTGTTGCCATAAACAAAACGCCTCCCATTAAAGTTTCTTTCCGGATGTTTTTTATGTTGCCTTCATTGTATGATACTCTTCTCACAATCTCAACTGATACGCCTGCCTGTCAGCATCTACATACAGAGGTTTGCCCTAAAGTCAGCTTAGTCTTTTATTTGCCTCTTAATCAGACTGATTGCAGCAGCCACAACAAAAGAAGTCGGGTCAAGTGACCCGACTTCTCATAGCATTTACTCTACCTGATTGAATATGTTTCAACAGTCCTTTAAGGTGTAACGGTCAGAACACCACCAGGCAGTTCTGTCACCCGTCCGCCAAGGAAAGCAGTGGGATTCAGTTCATAGCGGCCCGGTTGAAGCGGCTGTCCATCAATCAGCATATCCCACATAAAGAAGTGGTCTCCTGCTGGTACATTATCAGACACAGCTGCTTCGGTCAGCAGTTCACCGGTATCAGCATTGCGGACACGCAAGGCAAACTGGTCGACATTTGTCGTCAGGCTGGCAATACCAATCAGCAAGTCCCCCAGCAATGAAAACTGGACATCATTCAGTAGCGGGAAGTCCGGCTCCTGAACAAACAGGATCGTCGGCATTTCATAGGTCCGGCTGCCGTCACTGATCGTGAAAGTTCCTTCATTATATCCGCTTTCCAGATTGGAGGCATTCACTTGAACATTGAAGTTGAACGAAGAAGTTTTACCTGCCGGCAGATTCAAATTATTGCTCGTACTGACTCGTACTCCTTCATTGCCTGTAAAGTCAACGGAATGACGCTTTCTAGAATCTGTCAGGTTGATCACATCAAAGCTTTGTCTGCGTACCTCTCTCCCGTTACTTTTTTCAAATACACCAAAGGAATGGCTACCTGGAAGGATCAGTGTCTCGGCCTGTATGGCCTGCAGAACACGTATGCTTCCGGCTCCCTGCGTATTGTGCGGGTAATAGTCCCCTTCTGGATCGGTCAAACGCTCAGCTGTATTCATTAAAGAGGCTTTGACAAAATCCACGCCCCAGTCCGGGTGAGCTTCCAGAATTAACGCAGCTGCTCCAGCCACGTGAGGAGCCGACATGCTGGTTCCCTGTTTGGCTGCATAGCCATACGTTCCTGTTGCTTCATTAAAAGGCATTGTACTGATGATATTGACGCCCGGTGCGATGACATCCGGCTTGATCATCCAGTTGTCCATGACAGGTCCTCTGGATGAGAAGTCTGCAACGGTCTCCCCCACTTCACGGCTAAAGGCAATATCAAAACTGACTTCATTGTTGCCCGCTTCCAGATCAGCCAGAAGCTGCTGCCCGTCATCGAGGCTGGTCATGATGGTCGGGAGGGCCATACCTGGAATTTCCGGCTGGCGCCCTGCCGCATTGTTGAACAGAATCACACCGGCTGCTCCAGCTGCTTTCGCATTCTCAGCTTTCTCTACAAATGGGAATGCTCCCCGCTGAATTAAAGCAATCTTGCCTTCAACGTCCACTTGAGATAGCTCCTCTGCACTCCCCAGTCCGGCATAGGCAAATTCAAACGTTTCCCCATTTAAAGCTAGCAGATCTTCTTCATTCGGAAAGCCCATAACTTCTGCCGATGAGAACTCAGCATCTGAGGCGGTATCGATTGCGGCCCTGAACACATTATACGGCAGCTGTGTTGCGCCTACAGAGATCGCTTCTCTAGATGTTCCCGGAGAACCGACAGTCCAGTTAAATGGACCGGAGTTTCCGTTTGACGTCACAGCGACTACACCTTCGCCCATAGCAGTATCCAAAGCAATCGATGTAGGGAAATCCGGATTGTTCAAACTGGCACCAAGAGACAGATTCATCACGTCGGCTCCATCTTCCACAGCTCGTTCGATCGCGGCAATCACATTGTCAGTCGTTCCGCTGCCCCCCGGCCCCAGTACACGATAAGCAAGCAGTGAGGCATCGGGGGCTACACCCTTGATTTCCCCGTTAGCGGCAATCGTACCTGCTACATGCGTGCCGTGCGTCGTGATATCGCTTGGATCATCAACATCTCCCAGTCGTGTTTCCTGAGGATCGTCATTCCCGTCAACAAAGTCCCAGCCAAGATAGTCTCCAAAAGCATGGGCCAGGTCGGGATGAGTATAGTCGACACCCGTATCGATTACGGCTACTGTAACCCCTTCACCCGTAAAACCAGCGTCCCAAGCTTTTCCGGATTCTATGTAAGGAGCCGTATCCAGCATTTCAAAACTGATTTCTGACGGATCGAAGGGTTCGATAGCCTCTACTTCATACTGCTGATTAGGAAAGACCGACTTGACACCGTCAATAGCCAGCAGTTTGCCCAGTTCATTTTCAGCCAGCTCAATGGAAAAGCCCGAAAACACCTGATCATACTCATGGTTCAATTCAGCCGTAGCACCGAACGCTTCCAGTTCTTCAAGGATACGTGCTCTTTCTCTAGCAAGAAGCTGTTCAGACTGAGAACGTCCCTTTTGCTTTGCCTGAAGCATAGCTTCTTCTTCAATCTCAACAATAACTGAGATGGCCTCATCAGAAAGCAGATCAGCATCCAAATGGAGCGTTGGTTCTGAAGGTTCGTCTTTCTCCCCATTTCCCTCTGCCACTACACTTGAAGCAGGCATGACAGCTGAAAGCCCCATCAGAACAGACATGGATGCCGTCAGTGCCTTGTACACCGGTTTTTTCATAAGCATTTCCTCCTATAATTTGTGCTTTAAGCGGACCCTAAAATTAGTTTACTCTAATCACCTCAACCGCTTTTCTCATTTTATATTAATAAACTTTAGCATATCTCCTATCCCTAGACAAGCACTTTTTAAGATTAATTTATCCATTTTAACAATTCCACAATTAATCCCATTCGAAAAAATAACCATTTATAAATCACTTCTAGCCTTTTGCCATCGGCCTTAGCAGAAATACAGCTCACACCGAAACAGTCAAATCTTTTCGACAGTTTCGGTTCAATCGGTTATACTTAAAAATGGAAACAAGGAGGAGAAACACATGACTCAAGTCAAAAAAATCATTACTGGAGCAATCCAGGAGAACTGCTATATTGTCTATTTTGAAGCCCAGGCACTGATTGTGGATCCCGGAAACGATGCCGAAAAAATCATTCAGACTGTCACTCACTTGAATGTCCAGCCTATGGCGATCCTTTTGACTCATGCTCATTTCGATCATATCGGCGCTCTGGATATGATCCGAAAAACATATCAGATCCCTGTCTATGTCAGTCCAGAAGAACAGGACTGGCTGGGCGACCCCGCTAAAAACCTTTCTAAAGGCGGAGTTGATCCAGTTACAGCTGAGCCTGCCGAACACCTGCTTGAAGTGGATCAAACTCTTGAAATCGGCCCTTTTGCTTGTCAGGTCCGCCCGACGCCCGGTCATTCCCCCGGGAGCGTAAGCTTTGTTTTTCCCGAAGGCGGCTTTGTCCTATCAGGCGATGCCCTGTTCAAAGGAAGCGTCGGCAGGACCGACCTGCCTGGCAGCGAACCGGAAAAGCTGATACCGGCAATCAAAGAAAATCTCTTCACCCTGCCAGACGAAACAGTCGTGCACCCGGGACACGGCATGCAGACGACTGTCGGCTACGAAAAAAAGTACAACCCTTATTTTAATCCCTACGCTTATTAGAAAGGAGGACTCCATCATGAAACGTATTTTACTTCTGCATACCGGAGGAACCATATCGATGAGCACGGACCAGCGGACGGGTGCGGTCAAGCCGAGCAGCGAGCATCCTCTGAATCAGTACAGTCATTTGTTTGAAGAAAATTTACAGATCATTGAAGAAGAAATTTTTCAGTTGCCCTCTCCCCATGTCACACCGTCGGACATGCTCCTTTTGCAACAGAGAATCACAAGGGCTGCAGAAGAGCACCTTTTCGACGGGGTCGTCATTACTCATGGAACAGACACGCTTGAAGAGACTGCTTATTTTCTGGACCTGACTCTTCACGTTCCTTTTCCTGTTGTGCTAACCGGGGCCATGCGCCCAGTTGACGAATTAGGATCTGACGGGGTACGCAACCTTCAAAATGCCATCTGGACTGCCCTGTCGTCTGATGCCCGAAATAAAGGGGTCCTCGTTGTTCTGAATGAAGAAATCCATACTGCCCGATATGTGACCAAGACCCATACCACTAATGTTGCCACATTCAGGACCCCGACTTTCGGACCAATCGGCATTGTCTCCAAGCACGAAGTTCGCTTTTTCCAGAAACTGGTATTCAGCGAAACTTATCCTGTCACCCAAATCAGCAGCAACGTCTGCCTGCTTAAAGCATACGCCGGGATGGATAACACTCTCTTTGATGCTCTAAGCAGATCAGATATCGATGGTCTAGTCATTGAAGCCCTGGGCGCCGGTAATATGCCGCCTGATACTCTTGACGGTATCAGACAGCTTACTCAACAAGGAATACCGATTGTCATCACTTCCCGGGCGTTTAACGGCATCGCCCAGGACATCTACGCCTATACTGGCGGCGGCAAACACCTGAAGGAACTGGGCCTTATTTTCGCCCCCGGTCTGACCGGACCCAAAGCCCGGATCAAGCTGATGGTCCTGCTGGAGCAGTCTATGACAGTTGACGAGATGAACAACCGATTTCAGCTGTGAGCATGCACAGTAGCCGCATTACTCATAGTGAAGTGCTGCTCCTTTTGATCCAGGATCTGACTGACATTCATTCTTGCACAAAAAGAGCATGCGACCCCTTTATCAGGTCGCATGCTCTTTTTTGTATAGACTACTATTTACAGTTTTATTTACTTGCCCAGATCCCACTTGTTGATGGTCACCGCTGCATTCCCCTCAAACAGAAAGCCTGGACGTTCCTGCTTTGGATAAACTCGGGTACTCAGAACATATTCCCCGTCGTTGAGGAAAATTTCAAGTGACGACGTATCCGCAATAACATGAATTTGTTTCAGATCCTTAATTTCAACCGACCGCTCTGACCGTCCATAACCGGAAGGCCCGTGCGACAAGGTAAACACCTGTTTGTCGTATGAGAGAACCGTGTCTTCTTTCAGATGTAAAGCAATCTGGTCCTTGACATCGTCCAGACTGAGCAGCAGCTCAAAGGTCTGCTGACTGTCTGTTTTCATCTCAAACTTCCCTTCGATAGTCACTGTTTTTTCTTGATGGTTGGAGCGGAGCATTTCATACTCTTTTAAAGGCCGCTGCTTTAGGATCCCCTGTTCTACAGATAGTTCCCGCGGAAGAGTCATGGCATGTTGCCATCCTCTGGCAACTGTCGGATTGCTGTACTCAGGGCTGGTATCTCCCAGTCCCATCCATCCCCAGAGAATACGTCTGCCGGACTCGTCTTCAAAAGTCTGCGGCGCATAGAAATCAAAGCCGCGGTCCAGTTCATAAAATTCCGATTCCGGAATGAACTGTGTCTGTTCCCAGTCAGTGCGACCCAAATAATAGCCGGCATTATGCGTATTTTCAAATTCATACTTGGTTGCTTTCAGACCTTGCGGAGAAAAAATCAGAACATCTTTTTCTTCCGTTTCAAAAAAGTCCGGACATTCCCACATGTACCCCATCTCTTTTTCACCTTCAGCGAATACACCTTTGTACTCCCACTTATAAAGATCAGGAGAAGTGTACAGCAGGATTTTTCCGCGGTGATTTAAAGCCCGAGCACCCAGGACCATATAAAACTGGCCGTTCTTTTCAAATATTTTCGGATCACGAATATGATCAGTGAAGCCCTCCGGGTAGTCTGCGTGAGGAATGATCACTTCCTCAAAATCTACACTAAACCCGTCTTTGCTGACGATGTGTACTGTATTCTGTTCACGTCCGCTGAAGGTGTAATCATGATCTCCAGGTTGCTTGACATTACCTGTATAGAAGAAATGGATCTCGTCATCTTTAACAAAGGCACTACCGGAATAAACGCCACTGCGGTTATAGGCCTTGTCTGGCGAAAGAAACAGTTCCTGCTCTTCGAAATGGACCATATCTGTAGAAGTTTTGTGTCCCCAATGAACCAGACCTCCATTAGGATCATCCGGTACATACTGATGATACAGATGGTAGACCCCCTTGAACTGGACTGCTCCGTTCGGGTCATTCATCCAGCCCGTGACTGGCATCTGGTGAAAGGCCAGTCTCCACGGGTCCTGTTCGATTTTTTCTTTAAGCTCGGACTGTACGTCAGCCAGCTTATCCCAATAGGCTTGATTTAGTTCACTCATCAGTATCCTCCTATTTATCTAAAGCTCTCGCGAATAGCTGCGCCTTGAACTCTTACTAAGGAAAAGCCAATGACAAACGCGATGATGATCACACTGATATATTGAACAAGCGCAATTGGATCGGTATACAAGAGCAGCCCCGGAACAAATGTAATACCCATACCAGTAGCTGATAAATTAAATAGATAGACTACAAATCCACCAATTCCACCAGCAATCATTCCTGATGCAAAAACACGCACAGCACGAAGATTTACACCAAACAATAGCGGCTCAGTTATTCCAAACAGTGTAGGAACAGCGGCACTTATGGCATTGGACTTTTTGACTTTGTCCTTGAAAAGGAAAGCTGCACCGATTGCTGCACCAAACTGACCTGCCATACTTACTGTAATCAAGGTTTGAATAACATTTTGTCCAGTATTATTCAGCAGTCCAATTTCCACAATACTTAGGGAGTGATGAAGGCCGGTAATTACAATCAACTGCTGAACAGCTCCAAATACGATGTATCCTATACCTAGGGGTGCTTCAAGCAAGACAGCTAAGCCGTTTATGACTGCCGATTCTGTAACTTGCAAAACGGGTCCGAGTGCAAACAGCATGACTGCTAGTGTAATTGTAATTGCCAAGAAAGGTGTAACAACCAGATCCATTACTTGAGGCACAAATTTTCTAAACCATTTTTCAAGTCTTGATATCATCCAACCAACAAGAATAGCTGGAATAATAGAGCCCTGGTAACCGACTATACCTATTCCAAAAATCCGGAGAGGTTCAGCATCTCCACCTGCCACTGCCCAAGCATTAGGCAACTGAGGTGCTACCATCATCAGTCCGACAACGATACCCAAAATAGGATTGCCACCAAATTTTTTGGTTGCACTGTAAGCAATTAGAACAGGTAAGAATGCAAAAGCAGTATCTGTCAGCATCTGGAATAGTGTCAGCGTATTTTCATCCATATTCACCCCGAGCTCTAGCAAAAGACCTCTTAGTCCCATCAGCAAACCAGTTGTAACAAGGGCAGGAATAATCGGTACTAATATATCAGCCAGAATTCTGACTAAGCGCTGAGCAGGATTCAGATTTTTATAGACATCATCTTTGAAATCGCCGGAGTCGCCACTTGAGGTCTCACCTATGATTTGTTCCATTTCACCATACACGGCATTCACTTTGCCTGTACCGAAAATAAACTGATGCTGTCCTGTATTGAAAAAGTACCCTCTTGATTCTGGTACATTTTCTGCTTTTTCCTTGTCCACTTTACTATCATCTTTTAGTATAATTCTCAGTCGTGTTGCACAATGTTCGAAATTCTTTATATTGTCTTTTCCACCGACTGCCTCGAATAGAGCATCTAAAGACTTTTGATACTTCATTGTTTGTCATCCTTTCTTTTAACCGTTTTCATTTTATACCTGCTCCTCTATTAGAACCGGTTCCCCTAAAGAATAACAGGAACCGGTTCTAATAGCAAGAAAAAAGTAAGCACTTTCTTTATTTTTTTTCAAATGGTTTAGTCGACTGATTAATGACCAGTTCATTAGGCATATCGATGACTTCCGGTACGGCTTCTCCACTGACCAGCTGCAATAGCTTCTCCACAGCTTCGTATCCCATCTGTCGGTAAGGATAACTGATCGTTGTAATGGTCGGAGAGACATAAGCTGTCGTTTCATAGCCCCCAAATCCAGACAGTGAAAAATCTTCCGGCACATCATAGCCCAGGTCCTTGGCTGCTTTCAGCACGGCAATCGCTATATTATCCGTTGCACAGACAATATAAGAGGCCTCTGTTTTAGGGATGAAGGTCAGCGCTTTCTGATAGGCTGCCGTCCGAGAAAAATCAGTTTCTACCGTTTCAATAATATTGCCCTTTACTGACCCGACAGTATCCAGAAACCCCTGTTTTCTGTCGACGCCCACCGCCTGATCACTTTCCGGAACGCCTACATAGAGAAAATGCCGGTGCCCCGATTCCAGTGCGTAGGTCCCCATTTTTTGTCCAGCCTCATAGTCCTGATGGATCATGCTGTTTATACCGGGAGCTTTCTGTCCGATAAAGAGAAAAGGCGTTTGCGTTTTCTGTACTGCCAGAACCTGGTCCTCGGTCACTTCTCGGGCAAACATAATCACTCCTTCCACTTTCTGTCTGGCAAGCATGCTGATATTTTCAAATTCCCGGTCTGTATCCTGGTCAGAATTGGTGATGACGAGTTGATAGCCGAGCATCCTGGCCCGCTCGTCGATTCCTTCCAGCACTTCATTCGTGGATGCCGAATTTAACCTGGGAATGATTACTCCCAGCATGTGCGTTTTCTGTGCTTTCAAACTGCGCGCAAAGGTGTTGGGTGTGTACCCTGTCTCGTCAATAATCTTCTCTATTTTACTGCGTGTTTCTGCACTCACTGACCCCTTATTCAGGTAACGCGAGACTGTACTTTTAGCTACACCTGCTTTTTTTGCAATGTCATTGATTGTGACCATTCAATGCTCCTCCTTATTCAACTTCTTCCATGTAAAACTGGCTTTGCAATGTACCGCAGCTTCAGACTTAATCTGATGGTCCGTAGCTGTCCCTCTTTCTTTTCGGCGCATCGACAGACTGTCAATGCTCTGGTGTTCGCTGACTTCTTTATCGAAGGCAATCACTCCCCAGCTAACTTCATGACTTTTTAAAAAATCGCTTGGCAGACTGTCTAGAAGCCAGCTGATGTAATGGGCATTATTGACATGTCCATTACCATCAATATCGAAATACCGGACGTCAAAAGTCCGTTGCTTGCAGTCATCAAAATCAGTCAATTCTTTCGGTTTATCACTTCTCCTGATTCGTCTGGAAGCAGTTGCCTGATAGGGAGAGACTATCTCATCCGTCAGCCGGACCATCTTTCTTGTAGATAAATCCATAAGAGCAAAGGTCGTGTCGACTGTCAGCAGTACCTTTCCTGATGAATCTTTGACAACAAATTCACGGTAGGTGAACAGTTTATTGTACTCCGAGGCACGTGTTTCTATGTTTATTGTTTCCTTCAAATTAGGCATCCTACTGACAGAAAATTCATAACGAAGAATGATCCAATTCACCCCTCTGGCTTTCAGATAAGACTCGTCCCTACTTAATTCTGAGGACTGCTCTTCAGACACTTCCAGCAGCAGATTAACCAGCATCGGAAGGGTCAGACTTCTACTCCGGTCGCACATGTAATGGGTAATGGTTTTCTCACTTTTATATACTAAACTCACGGTTTATATTCCTGCTCTCTTTATATACTATAATTGAATTATAAATTCTAAGCTGCTGAATTACAATTTTAATTGACTATCCGCTGGATCATGAGATGTTCACCTGCATAATAGCCTGCTGCTCCGTTACTTCAAAAAGAAAATAACTTCATCGCATACAATTGATTATATTCCATTGAAATAAAAATGGTATTTGTATTAGAATAGATTCCATAGTACAATAATTAATGGAGCCAAATTTTAATCTTACTAATGATTATCCCATTAGTTAGTCATTAGTAAGATTATTCTCAGCTCAATAATTATATAGGAGGAAAACCATTTATGAGTGAATCAAATGAACGCTCAAATAAAGGATTTTTAGGTATGATCGAACGTGTCGGAAATAAGCTTCCGCATCCTGTCATGATTTTTATCGCCCTGGCACTCTTCGTCATCCTGATATCCGAACTTGTCTTCCGCATGGGAGTCACTGTAAACTACTTTGATGCCAACGCTGGAGAGGACGTAACAATTGAAGCTATTTCTCTAATGAACAGCGAAGGGATCGCGCACATTTTCAATAGTGCCGTCTCTAACTTTACTGGCTTTGCACCGTTGGGTACTGTGCTGGTAGCCATGCTCGGAGTAGGAGTAGCTGAATGGACCGGTCTTATCTCGGTCTCACTGAAGAAACTGCTGAGCAACGTTCCTGCAAATCTGCTGACAGCTACTGTTGTCTTTGCCGGTATCCTGTCTAACATAGCTTCTGATGCAGGTTATGTTGTTGTTGTCCCCTTGGGGGCTATTATGTTCGCTGCAGCAGGCAGACACCCGATTGCCGGTCTCGCCGCTGCCTTCGCCGGAGTATCTGCCGGCTTCTCTGCCAACCTGATTTTTGGCCCGACCGATGCTTTGCTGGTCGGCATCACCAATGAAGCCCTGGCATCTGCAGGGATCAATTATGAAGTAGCCGTTACAGCTAACTGGTACTTCCTGATTGTTTCCACTTTTGTCCTGACTTTTGTTGGTGCGGTCGTCACCAAGCGCTTTGTTGAACCGCGTCTCGGTGAATACACTGGAAGCTACAAGCCAAGTGACGAGCCGATTACTGACCTGGAAAATAAAGGAATGCGTAATGCCCTAATTGCTTTAATCGTCTTCCTTGCTGTTATGGCTTTCCTGATGGTTCCCGAAAATGCACCATTTAGAGCGCTTGACGAAGCAACTGGAGCCATGACACTAAACAACTTCCTGTCACAGGGTCTGCTGTTCTTGATTTTCCTCCTCTTTGCCATCCCGGGTTACGTTTTTGGTAAAACAACAGGAAAAATTGAAACGTCACATGACTTTGTTAAGGGTATGACAGAATCCATGAGCTCCATGGGCGGCTACCTCGTGCTGGCTTTCTTTGCTGCTCAGTTCATCAACTATTTCTCATACACTAACCTTGGTTTCATCCTGGCTGTCAGCGGAGCTGAATTCCTGGATGCCATCGGTTTTGTGGGACTGCCATTGATTTTGGCTTTCATTATCGTGACAGCCTTCATCAACTTGTTTATGGGGTCAGCTTCAGCTAAATGGGCTATCATGGGGCCGGTATTCGCACCGATGCTTTATGAGGTCAACATTGCTCCTGAAATGACATTGATGGCTTACCGTATTGCGGATTCTTCATCCAACGTCATTTCACCACTGATGAGCTATTTCGCCATGATCCTTGTGTTTGCCCAGCGTTACGACAAGGACAGTGGAATCGGGACAATTATCTCTACCATGCTTGCATACACGATTGCCTTCCTGATTACCTGGTCACTGCTTTTAGTCGTATGGTATGTCTTAGGTCTGCCGTTAGGTCCTGGCGCACCCGTCATGCTTTAAACAAACACTTCAAGACATGCTTCCTAAAAAGGGAGCATGTCTTTTTCTTTATTATTTATTTTCAATCTTTTATGATAGGGATACAGAACGAAGCGGCCAGTAAACTTAACGCTAAGGAGGAATTCTATGATGTCAAGAAAAACCAAGCGCCGGCTACTTCAGCTTGTCGGCCTGCTGACTGGTCTGATATTTGGTCTAATCCGTCCGCAGCAGATCCAACAGATGTATCCGATTCTTGGTATCGGTGTCGGGATCGGCTATTTCATTTTGATCGGTATTGCGTCCGACAAAGAACGTTCATTGGATGATGTGTCCTGGTTCATCCCTGTCCAGATGCTGATGTATTTTGTCATTGGTGGAGCCGTCAGCTCTACTATTGTGCTGATGATCGAACTTTACACAAACTAAAAAAATCCTCTTTTCAAACGCAGCATTTTGAGATGCCGCCTGAAAAGAGGATTTTTCACTTCCTTTGTTTATATCTTACTGGACACGGGCCAGTGAGCCCATTGGGTCCCATGGCTCTAGCTCGGTTACTGGCTCATCCAATGCTTTGAGCCACTGTTCATCGATATACTTTCTTTTAACCGCCACTTGGTAATTGTATTCATCAAACCACTTGTCACTCATGGAGTAAATGCCTTTATCTCCACCTTTATCTCCCCAGCTGTTTTCGACCTTCCACTTTATCGGATTACCGTCAGCATCCAGGTCAACACCGACAAAAACCATGGCATGCGTGAGCAGGCTTTCTCCATAGTCGAGACGCTCAGCCTTTGAAAGATTCACCCCTTCACCCAGAACTGCTTCATAGTCGTAGGCCTGATCATCCATAATCCCGGCTTTCCGGTCAAGCATCTTACCCACATCACAGCCGAACCAAACGGGTTCGCCATCTTTAATGGACGCAATAGCTGCCTCTTTTAAAGCTTCGATTGGTGCATTGACATAGTTGATCGGCTTGCCTTCTTTGACTGTACCGAGGTATTTAACTGTGTAAGCTTTGCCGAAGGGCTTGTCTTCAGTTGGTGCATTGATTAGTGAGATCCGTTCCTCCAGATCCCAGTCCACATAAGTGTCAAAAAATTCCTGAGGGGTGATATCTGTCAGCCTATGGAAGTTATCCTGATTGTCACGGTAGGCATAAGAAAAAGTATCAGGCACTTCGCCTAGCGTTTTAGTCAATAGGCTGTAGACAAAGGCCAGATTTTCTTCTTTTTGTGCCGTAAGCTCTTCAGCAGATTTACCTGCAGCCTGACTCTGTCGCAGCCTGGCTGCAAACTCTCTCAACTTAGCTGTCAACAGCTGATTCAGCTCCCGCGTGTTAGACGAGTGGTAGGTTTCAGGCATGACTGATTTGGGAACAGCTCCGTACTTCTCTAAAAGACCCGTAAACATGTCCCATTGACCGCCATCCTGAATGGGATCAAACAGCAGATGCTGAACCAGTCTTGAGTTTAGGGGCAAGTCGGCCGTTTCTATAATATTTTCAAGAAAATAATTCGCCTTCTCCAGTTTATCCCAGAACAGCGTGTAGTTCTGAGAAAATTCGAACGTTTTAACATTCAACTTTTTCATTGTATCGACCCGGGCAGTATTTAGTGCTGCAAACATCCAGCAACGGCCGCTGGACTGCTGATTGGTAATTTCTCCTTTTTTAGTTTCATTCGAGAAAACAAAGGAATGGCGACGCATCAGATTGTTGTCTATTGCAGACTGATTCAGCCCAACTTTAGAAATGGCGTTTTTTACTGCATGGTTAGCTGGGTCGGCATCAAATGCGCGTTGAAACTGACTCAGCAGTTCTTTTGTTATATTCATCTTTTTCTCATCCTTTTCTTATTAATACAGATATCATACAGAAAATGACTAGCTATGACAAGCTGTCATTTCCAGTTCTCTATCTATAGTTGAACTCCTCTGGAAGACTTCAGGGCTTTTAGCTTTTTCTGCCTTCAAAGTTCCACAGCTCTGCTACTTCATGTTAAACTAAGAGATGGAAAGGAGATGGAAAAGATGAGTTACGGAAGTTACCGATATACTAAAGCGGAAGTTGATTTAGATAAAATTACCTTCAATTTTAAAAGTATGCAGAATCATATCTCAGCAGGAACTCAACTGATGGCTGTCATTAAAGCCGACGCCTACGGTCATGGTGCAGTCGAAGTTGCAAGACACCTGGAGAAGCAGGGCGTTGACTACCTGGCAGTAGCTGTCATGGATGAGGCAATAGAACTCAGATCGGCAGGTATAACTTGTCCGATTCTGCTGTTGAGCCCAATTGAACCGGATACAATTCCTACTGCAGTCCGTTGGGACATCACCCTTACAATTTTTTCGGAGAGAATCGCAGCAGCCGTTCAGGCTTTTGCTCGCATTACTAAAAAAACCGTCAAAGTTCATGTTAAAGTCGATACGGGAATGGGACGGATTGGTGCACGTACCGAAGAAGAAACTTTACGCCTATGTCAGCTTTTGAACGCTGACAACATTTTTTGTGAAGGTATTTTTACCCACTTTGCTGAAGCTGAAAACACAGCAGACCCTTCATTCACAAAAAAACAGTTCAAGGCCTTTATTGGAACGGTAGATTATCTTCAGGACAAAGGCTTCAATTTCAGTCTTCGTCACTGCAGCAATACAGCTGCAGCCATGCTTTATCCAGAATTCGATTTGGACATGATTCGGACAGGTATTTCTCTTTTTGGCTACCATCCTGATCCAGCTTTAAAGCAATTGCTCGATTTGAAACCGGCTCTGACGCTAACGACCCATGCTGCGATGATCAAGTCTGTCCCAGCTGGGCAAACAATTGGCTACGGCCGGACATATAAAACGGAAAAGGAAGAAACCATTGCTACCCTCTTGCTGGGTTACGCAGATGGCATTCCTAGAGAGCTTTCCAACCGCTGGTACCTGACCTCTAAAAAGCACAAAGCTTCTATTGTTGGACGAATTTGCATGGACCAGCTGATGGTTAATGTGACAGATATTCCCGATTTTTCCTATGAAGACGAGTTGGTCTTCATAGGCGATCCTGACAAGGGTCACCCCTCCATCTACACAATGGCGGATTTAACAGATAGTTTTCATTATGAGATTCTCTGTGGCATAGGAAAACGTATTCCCCGGGTGTATACTAAAGGGGAGGCTGTTAAAGCGAAACAAAATGTTCTTCTAGACCGATAATCTCCTCTTACCCTTCAAAATTTTTAAACAAAAAAGGATGGGACTAAGTCCCATCCTTTTTTAGATACGTACTTGAACGATTACTCGTCAGTGTCGTCCATATCATCATCCATCATGTCATCATCTTCCATGTCGTCTTCGTACATGTCGTCATCCATATCGTCGTCCATCATGCCGTCATCTTCCATACCGTCATCCATCATGCCGTCATCTTCGATTCCTTCGTCCATCGCTGGATCATCATTTGTATCTCCGGCATCTCCACAGGCTGCAAGCAGCATCCCTGCTGTCATAGTTAGTGCGGTAAGTTTAGCTAGTTTATTCATATTTGCTTTCTCTCCTTCAAATTAGTTTTAATTAGTTTAATCACATAAAATAATTGCGAAGACTATTCGTCTTCATCCATATCATCTAAGTCATCACCCATACCGTCGTCGTCCATGTCATCTTCATACATGTCGTCGCCCATACCATCATCTTCCATGCCGTCATCCATCATGCCGTCGTCTTCGATTCCTTCATCCATCGCTGGATCATCATTTGTATCTCCGGCATCTCCACAGGCTGCAAGCAGCATCCCTGCTGTCATAGTTAATGCGGTAAGTTTGGCTAGTTTATTCATTAAAACCTCTCCCTTATCCTATTTTAATATTTTTGATCGTGTCTGCTTCGCTGAAAGTTCAAGCAAAATTACTCGTTTGTAATGACCTGTTGTGTGTTCAGTTTGTCTCCTAATAGCTTTGAAAAAAGTTTATCAAAAGGAAACTCAATTGAAATTCTACACATTACGTCATCCACCGCTCTCCTTTACTGGCTAATCTTTTGCCTAAAGATAGACTACCAAATTAACAGTTAAGATAAAAGTAATAAGACTTGCACCTTTAAACGAACGAACAGATCAGGTATTTGGTGAACAAAATCGTTCAATTAATTGAACATTTTTTGTACACACGCTTTATACTTAATACCCTATCATGAATTGGGCTATATTCAAAAGATAAAGCATTTACAAAATAATACTATTTATTTACAAAGGTTTACTTCTGTCATTTACTTGATGTAATCTTAAACGCCACTAAACCTTTGTCAAAGCAGTGATTTATACGTTCTTTTATCGACTCATCTTTTAGTCCCTTCTACAAAGAATGGACACAGCCGTATAGATTTATAAGAAACACCTCTTTGGTACGTAAAGTGATCTGAGAAAGTAAGGTGTTTTGCTTTATCCAGATTATAGTCATGATAATATGTACTTCAGTTAAACGAATACAGCGGTCGATAGAGTACAGACATCCCTTCTTTTTCAAAAATCAATTCTGTACTATTTCTAATAATCCCACTTAATTCATTAAACAGACGGGTGATTAGGTGACTTTTATAGCATTTGAGTTTGATTGGTACGTCAGATCACTCCACTATGCAGCAACCCTCACAAAGACATTAAAAGAAGAGAGGTTGAGACCGCGGCCTCAACCTCTCTTAAATTATTTTTTATTCGATGATTTGAACATCGATGTTTCTTCTACCGAACTGGATTGCTTGGTCTAAGTCTTCGATGTGGATATCGATGCGGTTGCCAATAATGGCACCACCTGTGTCTCCGGCGATATACTCACCACGACCTGGTACATAAATGGTTGAACCAAGAGGAATAACATCAGGATCGACTGCAATGACTCTAGGATTTTCTCTCAAGTCAATACCAGAAAAAGTAATGTTCCCCAGTACTGGCTGATTACGGGAATAAGCTGTTGCTTCAACAGACATCCAGCGTCCTTCACTACTTGATGCTGAAGCTTCTGGAGCTGGCTCCTGAGCAGCGGCTTCTTCTTCCGCGGCTGCCTGAGCAGCAGCTTCTTCTTCCGCGGCTGCCTGAGCAGCAGCTTCCTCTTCTGCGGCTGCCTGAGCAGCAGCTTCTTCTTCCGCGGCTGCCTGAGCAGCAGCTTCTTCTTCCGCGGCTGCCTGAGCAGCGGCTTCTTCTTCCGCGGCTGCCTGAGCAGCAGCTTCTTCTTCCGCGGCTGCTTGAGCAGCGGCTTCTTCTTCAGCAGCTGCCTGAGCAGCGGCTTCTTCTTCCGCAGCTGCCTGAGCGTTAGCTTCTTCTTCAGCGGCTCTTTGCTCGAGCGCTGCTTGGGCTACAGCTTCTGCTTCAGCTACAGCCTGAGCAACCGCTTCTTCATTAGCCTGTTCTTCGTTAGGCTGTTCCTCTTCAGCGGCTGCTTCTTCCACTTCTGCAGGTGTCTCTGTTTCCACGACTTCGTCTCCAGAAACGTCGTAGCTGACTACTTCTTCATCACCATTTTGTACGGAAAGAATAGATAAGTCATTGCTTAAATGAAGGGTAGATCCTACATGAATCAGACTTCGATTCGCAATTTCATTGACTTTTACCAGTTTGTCCACTGAAATGTCAGTCGCTTCAGAAATTCCCCAAAGCGTGTCGCCCCATCTTAGCGTATATTTTAAGTGATCTCCGTCTTGGTCACTTTTCTGGTCCGCAATTTCATTTTCAATTTCAGATACCGTTCGCGGCTCCCAATTAGCACTATCGTACTGATTCGCGCTAGCTTCCATCTCATTGGCCATTAGTAAAAAGGCTGCTGCTGAGAAAGTGACTCCGGCTTTAATTAAATGATTCTTTTGTATAAACAAGTTTATACCCCTTTTCATTATCGTTGTCCATTTGGTTTCAACTATACTAAACTATTTATCCTAAGCCTTGCTTGGATAACTGTCAGTATCTTACCACGGACTTACAAAAAGAAAAGGGGTTTTAGATAACTGTTACCTTGTTTTATCACGTTTGTTATCTTTCTATTATATCCTTACAAAAAGATGTCAAAGCGCGCTTATATCTCATTTTCATGACAAGTATGGCAAATTATACGGTCAGCTGACTCCGGTCGTTGAAAAACTGCCGATATGCCAGGTAACTGGCGATAAAGCTGGCGATGCTGGTGACCCCAATAAGCATGAACATAACCACAATCTGGTAACGGATAGCTTCAGTCGGCTCAATTCCGGCAAAAATCAGGCCAGACATCATGCCCGGCAAACTAACCAGCCCTACCGTTTTCGTTCGGTCAATCGAGGGCGACATGCCTGTTTTAACACTTTCTCTGATGATGCTCATGGAAGCCTGTTTCTCATTAGCCCCCAGGGCAAGTTTTTCAAGCACTTGCTGTCGCTGGTCAGAAAATTTAGAATTAAGCGACTGAAAAGTCAGTCCTAAAGCAACCATTGCATTGCTGGCAATCATCCCCGTGATGGGCACAATCTGCGAGGGGACCCACTCTATGGCACCTGAGACTACTAGTATCCCAAGCGTAATCGCTGTTCCCAGTCCAATGGCGGTCATGGCAATCATAAAGGAACGGGGGATGCCTTCACTTCTCTTATGGGCATTGTAGCCGGCGTTAAAAACAATAAAGAGAACCATGGCCAGCGTTACCAGGACATTGTCCAGCCGGATAATGTAGCTGAGGACATATCCGATCAGAAACAGCTGGATCACTGCTCGCACACCGGCAATAAATATATCATTACCCAGATTCAGCTTTTCTTTATAGTCAATAAAGATGGCAATCATCAGAAGACCGGTTGACAAAATAAGTGAAAAGTTGTTGATTTCAAGGTTCGCATTCATACTGACTCCTCCAATTTACCGTCAATGATTCGCAGCACACGGTCTGCCTGACTGATTTCCCGTTCATCATGCGTAACAGATATCACAGTAATCTGGTCGTTGGCTTTTAGTTCTGCCAGCATGTCAAAGATAATTTCTTTATTATCTGAATCCAGAGAACTGGTTACTTCATCGAGCAGTAGAACATCAGGCTGAAAGATCAGATTGCGGACCAGAGCTACCCGTTGTTTTTCTCCCCCAGATAAATCATTGACAGCTTTATTTATATAAGACCGGTCCAGTTTAACGCGTTCAAGCATCTGCTCGCACCTTTTTTGGTCGAATGGTAGTTCCCTGATTTGAAAAGGAAATATAAGATTATCCTTTACTGTTTTGCCGAACAACGATGCATTTTGGAAGAAATAAGAAACGCTTTGCCGGTAAGCCAGCGGATCTGTTTCAGCGATGTTTTTTCCTTTAAACAGAATTCGTCCTTCAGTCGGCTTCTGGATACTCCCAATAATTTTAAGTAATGTACTTTTCCCTCCCCCGGAGGGTCCGGTGACAGTAACCCGCTCACCTTTTTTCACCTGAAAGCTGACTGCATCGAGTATGGTCGATTCATCGGCTTTGAACGTTACTTTCTCTATAGATAGCTGATACTCCTCGATGATAATCCGCTCCTTTTTATAATTCATATCATATGATAATAATTATAAACTAAAGATACAAAATAGCAATTGATTTAATCTGTAATCCACTCTTCCTCTGCTTCAGTTATCCGTTCAGCCTGAACTTCCTGCGCCAGATAGGAAAAACCCTCTCCCGTAACTTCCTGTACATGCGAAATAGTCATGAAGGCATTCGGATCAATTGCTTCAACAATACGTTTAATTGGCAGCACCTCACGTCGACTGATGATGATATAGAGAATGTCTTTCTTTTCCTTAGTATAATAGCCTCTTCCGTCCAGAATCGTAATCCCTCGGCCCAACTGATTCTCAATAGCCTCTGCAATATCCACGTGTTTTTTTGAAATAATAAAGAAAGATTTTCTTGGATTCAAACCTTCTAGAACAAAATCAATCACCTTACTTTGAATATACAGATTGATCAGTGTAAGAAAGGCATTTTCAGCACCGATAATAAAGGCACTCGGCAGAACAATAAAAACATCAATCATCAAGAGGCCTGTCGGTATATTGATGCCTAGGTACTTTTCCATCAGCTTAGCAATGATATCACTGCCTGCGGTTGTTCCGTGTCCTAGCATAATCAGCCCGATTCCTGCCCCCATAAATATTCCAGAACCAATTGGAGCCAGTAAGGTCGTTTCTGGGATAAAAGCATAGCCACTTACCGCAAGTAACATGACTGAGATAATACCGTTGGCAATCAAGGTATAGTAGAGTGTCCGCTTGTCCAGAAACTTGTAGCCGATGGCTAGAATAAAAATGTTCACAATAAATATTGTGTATGATGGAGGAATGTCAATCAGATAAAACAGGATCAGCGAGAATCCTGTTAGTCCCCCTTCTGCCAAATCATTGGGCAAGGTAAAGACATTGACACTTATTGCATATAGAACAGAACCAATAATAATCAACACTAAATTCTCTATTCTTTTTCTAGTCAGAATCATCTTTTTCATCATCTCCCTCCTTTAGCATAAACCAGCTGACCATCGACGTATGTTGAATGGACCGTAGTATCTTTGATGCAGTCGTGACTGACAGTAAAAATGTCACAGTCGAGTACACAAAAGTCAGCTAAAAATCCAGGCTTCAACCGGCCTTTCTTATGCTCGTCAAAGCTGGCGTAGGCCCCTTCATAAGTATAGGCATCAATGGCCTGAGCTACCGATACTGCCTGATCTGGCAAATAAGGCTTTGACAGCGGGGCTGTCAGCCTGTTTCTTGTGACGGCACACTGGATATTTTTAAAGGGATCAAATGACACAACCGGTGCGTCACTGCTGAATGACTGGTGAACACCTTTGTTGATCATGGATTTGAACAAATAAGACTGTCGAGCCCGCTCCTTTCCAACACGATCATCCAGAATCAGCAAGTCATCATCCAGAAAAATCGGCTGAACATAGGTCAGATATCCTCTTTCAGCTACATGGTCAATCAGTTCTTTGTCCGTGATTTGCATGTGATTGATGCCCAGTCTCAAGTCATTGGCCTGGTTGTTAAGAGCCGTGTCATAGGCATTGAGGATATAGTCGATTCCCCTGTCTCCAATACCGTGAGTGATAACCTGATATCCATGCTCAACCGCCTGCCTGACTTCTGCCGTGAGTTCCTCCTGAGATTTAGTCAGGACACCACTGGTCGTCGGGTCATCCGTGTAGGGAGCTCTCAGAGCTGCTGTCCGGGATCCGAGTGTTCCATCAATAAAGAACTTAATTGGCCCGATCTTATTCCAGTCCGACCCTGACTGAAAACGGTAGCCACTGGCAAGAAAAGCAGGTAAATATTTACCGTTATTGAACCAGATTTGCTGATAAAAACGCACAGTCAACTGTCCCTCTGCTTCCAGCTCTTCGTATAGCGACAAGGTTTCTTTACAGCGGTCGTCCTTGGCGTCATTAGTGTGCATCGATGTAATCCCATATTGATTGGCCAGCGCCATAGCATTCTTGAGAGCCGCTTTCTGTTCACTTCTGCTGGCTTCAGGAAGCTTGGCCTTGATAAGATCCAGTGCTCCTTCAGTCAAAACCCCTGTTGGTTGACCGCTGGAATCCTTATAAATTTCTCCCCCCGTTTCCGGGATTGTTGTTTCATTGATCTCAAAATATTTGAGTGCTGCTGAATTTAAACTCATCATGTGCCGATCAACTCTTACCAGTACAATGGGGACTTCTGTAGAAGCCCGGTCCAAGTCGTGACGGTCCGGTATTTTCTGTTTGTCAGTAAACAGGGTGTGATTCCAACCCTCTGAGTACAGAATATCTCCAGCAGTCAGCTGCCTGTCTTTTATGTATTCCTCGCAGCGCTTAACCAGTTCATTTAAAGCCGTCACTCCTGTAATTGGAAGCATCGACAAGTGCTCAGCTGTCATCAGAAAATGCAGGTGGGAATCAATCAGCCCCGGAAGGACAGTACGCCCCTCTAAATCAATGATTTCACTGTCTGCCACTGAATAGGAACATGCCGCTGACTCACCCGTCCATATGATTGTGTTGGCATCCACAATCATACTGTCAACAAACTGGCCTTCTTCTAAGTATATTTTGCCGTTTTTAAACCATTTCATTTTACATCGCTCGTTTCTGTGTGTTTAGTGTCGTCACTGCATATTATACCGATACCCATCAACTGTTAACACCCCACCCAGTCAATTACTCAAAAAAAAAACAGGCCCTCCCTTGATTGTCTATCGCATACAGAAAGTAAAAGGAGGCCAGGACGGAAAAAAGTCAGAACACAGGGTCCTGACTTCTTTTGATAGATCACAGCCAGCTTCCAGTAAACTGGTGAATACCATGTGTATTCGGTGTATCGTCTACTTCTCTTGTGTAGTAGTCTTTCGGCGAAAAGTACTCTCTCGGATAGATGATACAGTTCTCGACTTCTTGGTATGTGTTGTCTGGTTTGAGCCCTCTGTCAATCATGATTTCAGTTATCCTTAATACATTGGTTTTCTCATCTCTGGATCCGTCAGGTAGAATAAATTCACGCCCATCATAATCCTTATACAACTCTTCAACAAACGGATGATGCGGCTGCGCTCCGATGATTCCGGTAGAAATTTCAGTTTCGATTTCAAAACTGAAGAAGGCCGGGTGCTCAAGAAATTTATCGATAGGCTTGATCAGCTCCATATCTGTATCACAGTAAACGCCCCCGTATTCCTTAAGCGCGTAAAGTCGAGCGACATCCGATACAAAGGCCCACTCTTCTCTTTCATATGCCTGCTCTGTATAGATGCCATGGTCTTTCGGATCAAAGTTGGACTCATCCCAGCGCTTTATTTCCCAGTCAGGACAGTATTTCTGCCAGCTTTCCAGACACTTCTGCTCCAGCTCACCTAGTTTATTGCCGCCAAACCAAGCGTAATGAATAATTTTTGGTATCATATCCTCTCTCCCCTTTTGATTAGATATTTATGAGACTTCTTTTTAAGTGTACCAAAAGATAGAACTAAAAACGATTGATAGCTACTGAGCAACTATCGCTGCCTTTCAACTAGTACAGCCGCCACAATTTTTCCCTCTTAAAACGCAAAGTATCCTCACTGTCTGTCTTTACATCAAGGCGCTGAGATAGTTGATCCTTCTTGTGCTCAATCACACTTTCCGTTCTGTCTTCCTTACCAGTTGTGCCCGCAGCCTTCTTACCGACAGGATTACCTAGACCTGCAAAGAAATAGGGATCAGTGCCGGCTGCAAGCACTGATCCCTATGATTGATTATGTGGCCTGTCCATTTCTTTCATGATAACTAATAACTGATTAATCGGCTGCTTCCCTTGCTGTCAAGCTTCAGCAGGACATCATCTAAGATCATGGTGACTGCTTGCCGGAACAGCGTACACCTTTGACGATCCGAAGATACAGTAGTCGGCAGACTGATACCGATTGTTTCTCTGCTGTTCAGGACTTCACCGTACTCATAATCAGTTGTGATCAGAGTGACACGTCCTTTTAAATTGAAACGCTGAATATGTTCAACCCTTTCTTTACTCAGTTTCTTATCAGCTACACAAATAAGCAAGGCTTCATCGGATACCTCTTTTAGCGCATGAAGATCCAGTTCATTAGCATTTAGTTTATGCATAAAGGGTCTGATGTACTCTGTTAGATCTTCCTCCGCTGTCAGGTACACCTCTTTGGCTTTATACACTTCATCAGTAAAACAATCGATTTCTCTTCTGATGACATTACTGATGACTGATTCGAGCAGTTTGAAATTTATTTGTAAATTATCCATCGGTTTCCTCCTTTATTTTCCTGTCTGCCTCTTACAGACCGGCCTTTCCTAAATTATTTACTGACCTTCTCTTGTCTTCTTTAACTGACTGATCACCTATAACTCCTCAGTCTCTATATTTATAGAAAGAATATGACGAGCCAGTTCATCCGCTGTCCGGATCGACCGGAGTGCTGAAAGAAACTCCGGTGTCTTTACATAATCAACTATATTGATCAGTGCATCCAAGTGTCCTAGATTATCTCTGGAAGAGAAGCAGATAAGCATGTCGATAGTCTGATTGTCTGAATAACGGACCGGTTCATGCAGTTTCAAAATACCAAACCCCGTTTCTTTGACTTGTTCAGACCGGGCATGAGGAATGGCTATACCCTCAGCTACGAACATGTAAGACCCGTTTTCTGCAAATGCATGGATCACTTCGCTGACGTATGCTTGCTCGATGTATTTATGGTCTACAAGAGGTTTCAGAGCCAGACTGATGGCTTCTTTGAAAGAATCTGCCCGATCGGCTACTTGAACAAACGCTTCCTTCACCTGTTGTGACTCTCTGACTTCTCTATTTGACAAATCATCTACAAGAAACCGTCCAAAGTTGTGTTTAAGGGCAGTTATCAAATCTTGACTGTCCCCTTCTTTCAGATTTTCAGAGAGGATAGCAAGCAGCTTTGACAATTCGATTTTCTTGCTGTGCCGAATAATCCCTTCACTTTCCAGTTGCTTAAGGTCCTTTTGAGTCAGTAACGGACTGACTTTAAGCACAGGAGCGTGATTTTCATCAGCATTCAAGTCAACGGTCGAAATGATCAAATCCACATTTGCTTTTTCAGAATAATGTTTCAGATAATGTGCTGGAATGACATCCTGTACGTCCACATTAAATTGGCTTGACAGCTGTTCCTCCAGCAGTTTTGATACCCCAATTCCCTGACTGCAGACAATTAGCACTTTTTTGGATACTCCTGTGTAGACAGACTGCCGATGCAGGGCAGCCGCAAAGTGTACGGAAATCAGCGGAACGGCCTGCTGAGGAAGCTGGCAGGCTCCGGCAGACAGTGGAGTTTCCTGCAAAACCTCGGCTACCGTTTCATAAACACCTGGATACTCGCTTTGGATTTCCTCGAACATAATGCTGCTACTGTCGTCAAAACTGCTTTGCCGCATTAGGGGTTTCAAGTGATTATTCAAACCATCAAACAACTCTTTATCCTTCGTTAAATCCACACCATAACGGTAACCGAACGCCTGTACCAGCTGGTAGACTAGCCGATCGATTTCAATCGAATAGTCTTTTTCAAAGATCTCTGAACGGACAAAGCGGCATTGCTTTAAAACGGCCCACGTCTCCTCAATATCTTCATGACTTATTGTAATGGCATAGGCTTCTTCCAGTCCAACTTTCAGCTCTTTTAAAGCTTCAAGCTGCTCATCCGTGCTGGAAACAGTTCTGTTACCGGCTGTGAGCTGCTTACCGGCTTTGTTTCTGATCACGGTAACCATCAGACTGTTTTTCATGCGGGCATAGGAGCTATCTGTAAAAATACCTCTCAGTTGTTGCTGCAGATTATACAAAAACTCTGTTATCCCCGACAAGTCCAGCTCAGCTAAAAACTTGTCCAGCAAGTCGGAAAAAAGCAGTTCATTATAAAAGGAATGACTTGAAATATTCTCCAGTATATCTCGCTGAAACTGACGAACACGCTCTTCTTTACCAGTAAGAATGTAGCCATCTTTGTATTTCAACTTTGTAGAAAGTTGACTTTTCGCCAGTTCTTTGAGCAGCTGATTGAAATCATTTTTCACCGTCATTCGGCTAACCTGAAGTTCTTTACTTATTTTTGTCAAGTTCAGCTTGCCTAACAAAATAAGCGTATATTTGAGGATCAGATACCGTTCCTGGGGCGCCAGAGTGACCTCTGACAAATGCAGCTCTTCAATATAGCTCCTCAAACTGACTCGCTTCTGTTCATCCATATCTTTGAGTATCGCAATATACTCAGGGAAGACTTTACGCGCGAAGAGATTTTCTTCAATATTTTCAAGATCATACCGAATAGTTCGTTTACTTAACTCAAACTGGTCTGCCAGATCCTCCAGAGTCACGTCCGGTTTTGTCGCAATCTGATGCGCTACCATAACTTCTCTTAATGTCAGCAATGCTTCTCCCCCTTTTCTCAATACTCTTCAGATGAGTGTATCATAAAAAATCAGTGTGAGGCTGTGATTTCAATAAGGCAGCTGAACAGGAGGATCCTTGATAGGACCCTCCTGAGTCAGCGCTGTCTATCGTCTAACTGCTATTTAATCTGTAAAATGTGTCAGCAGATACTGTTCTGCTTCTTCATTCCAGATTCCGTCGTGTTTTTTAATCAGACTGTACAGCTCTTTGCACCGCTTATCCTCTTTTCCTTTTTCCCTGAACTCTTCCAAAGCAGTCAGTTCCAAGGAAACCCCCGGATATATGGCATTTTTTCCCGCCAAGGAGTCCTGCATGCCCAGTATCATGTCTGGAACAGACTCCAATCCACCAACATGCGTGATCATAATGGACGGATTAATTTTTCCTTCTTCGGTGAGCTCCAGCGATTTTCTCATATCATCTGTTGAGCCTCCGGACGTGCCTACAAAATGCGTTGAGGCATAGTGCACATTATACAAGTTGACCGGAACCTTAAACTGCTTGTCAGTCGGACCGGCAAAAAAGTTCAGACAGCCGTCGTTACCCAGAATACTGTCTCCAAGTACCAGCAAGGGCTCTACCGCTGCAAAGACAAAGACATCGTCGAAGCCTTTCCCTTCAGATAAGGTCATCAAGTCTTTGATCTGGTCGTCTGATTTAGAGGCATCTACATAGACAAGATCAATTCCTTTATCTTTAGCCACTTCAGGTGGAATCAGTTTTTTCAGACGGTTCAGTCGTCCTTCGTCGATTTCAGTGGCAACAATTCTTTGGATTCCCAGATCTCCATTGACCGCGTAATCCAAAGCACCGATTCCCATTGGGCCACCGCAGCCCAGCAAGGCCAGCTGACCTCCTTTCTTTACCCCCATTTCATGAGTGTAGACATATGGTCTGGTATGATAGTTTGCATTGAAGGCTCCGATAATCGTTGACATTGGCTCAGCAAGCGACCCATTGGCGAAATAATTTTTATTGTATGGCAACACACAGCCCAGGTCGATAGCTACTTTGGGAATGATACAGTACGTGGCATTCCCTCCAAAATACTCATAGCTGTAGCCTGCCGAGTAGCCGCTTTCCAGACCCATAGCGGGCTGCAAGACAAACTTGTCCCCTTCGGTAAACTGATCCTGAATTTTCTTGCCTACTTTTCTGATATAGCCACCAAACTCATGGCCAATCATGACCGGATGCTCCATCAGATTGTCCGGCACCCGCTTATGCTCTTCGGCTAGCAGTGTCGCTTTCAGCGTAGACAGGCAGGCGGTGTCGCTCACAACTTCTACCAGCAGTTCCTCTTCTCCTATTTCCGGCAGGTCAAATTCCCTCACTCTCAAATCTTTCTTTCCATATAAGGCGACCGCTTTCGTTTTCATTTATTCCTCCCTCTCCAAGTCATTTAATAAAGTCTGCAGACTTGGATCATTGATGTAGTTGTCGATGGTTACGATACGCGTATCGGGATGAGCCCTTTTGGCCCGATCCTGCAGATTTTTATGCACGACAATGATATCAGCATCTTTCGGTACATCTTCTATGCGGTAATTTTTCACTTCGATATCTTCGACATTGATTTTCTTCAGTCTCTTTTTGAAGGTTGTCGCACCTAAAGCGCTGCTTCCCAGCCCGGCATCACAGGCAAAAGAAATTTTACTGACTTTCGTGGGCACTTCAGCTACACTGACCGCTTGATTTTTGTTCAGATTTTTTCCTTCACTTTTCATTTGCTTGGATTTTTTTAGAGAGTCCTCAAAGTCATCTTCCTTGCGTCTGTCTGCCTTCAAAATAATGGAAGTGACCACAAAGGAAACAAGGGTGGCGACGGTTACACCTGCAATGATTCCGATAAAGCTTCCGCGCGGTGTTAAAGCCAGGTAGGCAAAGATTGACCCCGGACTTGGTCCGGCAACTAGTCCGGCATCAAACAGCTGGAAGGTCGCAATACCGGACATGCCGCCGGCAATCATTCCCAGTATCGTAATCGGTTTCATCAAAACGAACGGGAAGTACAGCTCATGAATCCCGCCCAGGAAGTGAATAATGATGGCACCAGGTGCTGTTCGTCTAGCTGTTTTCTTTCCAAAAAATGTGAAAGCCAGTAACAGACCTAGTCCCGGTCCAGGATTGGATGCGACGGTAAAGTAGATGGACTGACCCACTTGCAGCGTTTCCTGCAAACCAAGTGGATAATATATTCCCTGATCGATAACGTTATTTAAAAACAATACTTTAGCCGGTTCATTGATCAGTGACAAAAGAGGCAAAAAGCCGGTGGAAACAAGTGTTTCAATGGCGACAGTAACCCCATTATTCGCTACTACAATAACAGGTCCAATAAACAGGAAGGAAAACAGCATCAGCAGAAAACCAAGGATGCCAATCGAAAAGTTGTTGATGACCATTTCAAAGCCAGCCGGAATCTTATCTTCGATCAGCTTGTCAAACTTCTTGATCAGCCAGCCTCCAAATGGCCCGATAATCATGGCCCCCAAAAACATTGGAATATCAGAACCGACGATCAAACCGATTGTACCAATTGTTCCCATGACGGCTCCTCTTTGTCCGCCGACCATTTTCCCGCCGGTATGGGCCAGCAGCAGAGGCAGTAGAAAGGTGATGGCAGGACCAACAATTGTTTCAAGCTGCTCATTGGGGAGCCAGCCAGTAGGGATAAACAGGGCAGTCAGAATCCCCCAGGCGATAAAGGCTCCGATATTAGGCAGGACCATGTTGGTTAGAAATCCTCCAAATGCCTGAATTTTTGCACGATTAGACGATTTAAGGTGTTGATTGTGTACGCTTTCCAATGTAATCATCCTTTCCTTTTACAGTGTTGTTTTGGGTTATAGTTTTATGGACTAGCTGTTTATCTTTGCTCAACTCAAGGGGCCAGTCTGCTGCTAGATTGTGACTTAATACCCGCAGGACATTCATGCGATCGCTTGACTTATAGAAAGCTTCGGCTTCCTCTCTACTGAGTCCTCCTCTCATTTTTCTTTCAATTAAACGGTTTTTAAGCAGTTTTTCTTCGGCATGTATAAAAATACTGAAGTCACAGTACTTTTGAAGTTGCCGCCAGTTGTCTTCATCGAGCAAGAGCCAGTTTCCTTCCACCAGTACAATATCTGCATCGACTTTGAGTGTCTCTTCACTGACATCATGCAGCCTACGGTCATAGACGGGCCAATCTACTGCCTGACTATGAAGAGCCTGCACATTATGTGTAAGCGCTGTTAAATCAAAAGTCTCAGGACAGCCTTTTACGTCATTCAAAAGCACTTTTCTTCCATTTTGAGTCAAATGATTATTCAGGAGGTACTCCCGTCTATGGTGGTAGCCGTCAAGAGAAATCGACTGAAAAGTGAAGGGCGACTGACTTTCTTGATAAATTTTTTCCAGAAAAAGACTTAGCGTTGTTTTGCCTGTTCCGGGAGGAGCCGCAAGGTAGACGACCAGCCGGCTACCCTTGTCTTGCCTTTTCTGAGTCAGCTTTTTTAGTAGCGGTTGAAATACTTGCTCGATTTCTTTATCGGTATAACTAGCTTCCATCTTAAAGCCGTTAACTTCCAGTTCAACCTTCATAGATCTCAACCGTTTCAACCAGCTCCATGATTTCCTCTTCACTAGTGGCTTCCTTCAGCTTGTCACTGAATTCATCTTCGATAAGAATAGAAGAGACATCAGATAAAATATCGAGATGAGTTGTGCTGTCTTTAGCTGCCAACACCAACAGAACTTTCACTTCCTGATTATCAGGGAACATGACCGGTTTCTTCAGATTCAGATAGGCAATCCCTGTCTCCAGCACGCCTTTTTCAGAGGAGGCATGCGGCATGGCCAACCCCGGTACGATAACGATATAGGAACCATTGACTTTGACGTTCTCAATCATTTCTTCTATATAGAGGGGTGAGATGTAGTTTTTTTCGATTAATGGCTGTGATGCGAGAGCGATGGCTTCTTCCCAATTTTCTACCTCATCAGCAAACCTTGTATTATCTTTTAAATATGCACTAATCATAAATATCCACCTTTCGTTTATATGCGTCTGTTTAGTAAGCGTTTTCTTTATGGTTTTATTGTAGCCTCTTCTCAGCTTATTTTAAATTTCAAATATCCCTCAAGATTTTTGAGGCTATTTTTAAGGCAAAAGAGACGCTTGCATAGCTATTGCTGCAACTGCTCATCAGCTTCGCCTCTTCCTTTTTCAACAAAGATAGATTTTAATTATATTTTGCAGCTTTTTTCAAGCAAAAAAAGACAGCCGGAAAAGACCAGCTGCCTATTGATTTAATCCTGCTGTTTACTTTCCACTCAATTCAATACACCCATTCCATTAAAGTACCGGCCTATTTAGTCACGACCTGGTTTTTCAGCTGTGCGTGCTTCGGCTCCACCTGATTGGCCATCGGCTCGATTTTTTTCTTGTACACATAGCGGATAGCCAACAAGGCAAAAATGACGGTAACCCCTTCTGAAATCAACTTGGACCACCAGACCATGTTGACATCTCCCGTCAACGACAAGGCATAAGCAACGGGGACCAGTACGATGAGCTGACGGATAACCTGGACCCATAAACTTAGTACAGCATTGCCCAGTGACTGCATGACGGTTCCCAGCATAAAGCTTATACCGGCAAATACAAAGCTCAGACTAATTGTCCGAAGTGCTGCTACTCCCAAAGAAGCCATCTCATCTGAAGCATTGAACAGAACCAAAAGCTGTTCAGGAAAAATCTGGAAAATGACCATCCATGTAAACATGACGATTACTCCGTACATCAGGCAAATCTTGATGGCCTTCAGCATTCTTTCCTTATTCTTGGCTCCATAGTTGTAGGAAACGATTGGTATCATTCCATTGTTCAGACCAAATACAGGCATAAAGGCAAATCCTTGAAGCCGGGTATAGGCTCCATACACAGCTGTGGCAGTCGAAGAAAACTGGATCAGAATATTATTGAAAATAAGTGACACAAGGGAAGTAATCGAAATCATCGCCATAGATGGTATGCCTACCGCATAGATACGTCTGATCACCTGGAAGTCTGGACGGAACCCACGGTACTGCATGTCCACGTCCTTATTTACTTTTGCATTGATCACAATTGCCATGATGGCTGAAGTAACCTGAGCTATTATAGTAGCAATCGCAGCTCCATACACACCCAGTGCCGGCACGCCGAACCAGCCGAAAATTAAAATGGGGTCCAGGATAATATTCAAAATTGCTCCTGTACCCTGGGTAATCATGGTATAAAACGTCCGTCCGGATGACTGCAGAATCCGCTCATACATGATCTGCATTGTTTTTCCGATAGAAAATGTCGTAACAATCACCGTGTATTCCATACCGTAATTCACGATTTCAGGATTGCTGGTCTGCATTTCAAAAAATGGACGAACTAGAAACAAACCGAAAAGCAGAAAAAGGAAATAATGGAAAAAAGAGATAAAGACCCCATTGTTGGCTGCAGCGCTTGCCATCCCCCGCTTTCCTTCTCCTAAGCGCTTAGACATTTCTGTATTCATCCCGACAGCTGAACCGATTTGAATGGCAATCATCAGCATCTGAACCGGGAAAGCCAAAGAAAGAGCCGTCAAAGCCTCCTCGCTGATTTGGGCGACAAACATGCTGTCAATGGCACTGTAAAGCGACTGAATAAACATGGACAACATCATCGGAAGCGACATGGTCAGGACCAGTTTATTCATGGGCATTTTGCCCAGTTGTTCTGAGTTCATATTTTTCATATACATTCTCCTAAGCTGACTTAGCTAGCTAACTAACTATCTGTAAGTAACTATATCATTATACAAAACCGTACTATGAATTTGAAGCACTTTGACCTAATTAAAGTCATGAAGTCTTCGAACTTTGATTCTTTTTCTGAGGAAACCTTTCTGATACAATACCCATAGAAAAGAAAGGATGGACAAAAAATGAAATTTATCAGTAGACTGCTCAGTCTGATCCTGACTCTGATTATCGGCTTCTGGCTAGGTTCAACCGGCCTATTGACAGGAACCACCCCCGGAAACTGGCTGGAAACGATCACCAGCTATCTTCCCTCCTCTTCTACAGACTTCAATCAGCTGAATCTGCCCTTTGAAACGCCTACTTTTTTTAGTGAGCCGCCTCTAAATGAGAGCACTCCCGATACACAGACCGAGTCCCCCAGTGAAAACTCAGCAGCTGATTCTGATCAGCCCGCGCCGAACATTTACAGTGAACAATCTGATGCTGTCGATGTCGAACTGATCGAACAGACTATTATCAGACTCGTCAATGATCTGCGTGAAGAACAGGGTGTGCAGACTGTTGCTTCAAATGATATGCTTCGGTCAGCAGCAACCATCCGCGCTATCGAAACGGAAGAAAAATTTTCGCATACGCGCCCGGACGGGTCAGATGCCTTTACTGTATTTGAAGAAGACGGTATTCATTATCCTTACCGTATCGCAGGAGAAAACCTAGGTATGGCCACCTACCATTTGTCAGACGAAGCAATGGCCGAGCTGCTCTTTAATGGCTGGGTCGACAGCCAGGGCCATTATGAGAACATGATTCGCCCTGATTACGAGGAAATTGGAATTGGTGTGCACTTTGACGGGGAATTCCTTTATGCAACTCAGTTGTTCGGTACACAACGCTGATACCTAACGAATCATAGTAAAAAGGCTGGAACGTTCCTTCCCCAGCCTTTTTACTTTATTCACTTGAAGCAGTACTCAACAATGGCGATCTGCTGAAGTACTTATACGAGGCTACAGCGTGCTAGCTTACTTATGGTCCAAACACTACTCGGTTCGCCCGCTTAGGGCCTTGGTGTCCCCCTTTATACAGCATAGACTGTACCCTTTATCTGTACAAGTCCGGCCGACGGTCCTGATAGATGCCTATCTCTTCTCTTACTTCTTTCAGGCGAATCAGATCCAAGTCTGTAGTCAAGACTGCCTCTTCTTCTTGCGCTTCTTTAAGAACTTCTCCGAGAGGGTCGATAACGACAGAATGACCACAAAAATCAAGTGTATTTGTTCTGCCGCTGCTGTTTACGCCCACAACGAACATCTGATTTTCAATGGCCCGTGCTTCAAGTAACGTTTTCCAGGGTTTCTGACGGGGATGCGGCCAGGCTGCTGGCACGAAAAGGATCTCAATCCCCTCCAGAGCCATCATGCGGATCCATTCAACAAACCTTAGATCATAACAGGTGGCCACACCGACTTTAACTCCATCCAATTCAAAAACACCTAAACTCTCACCTACCTGAAAATGACGATCCTCTTCAGCAAGGGAAAACAGATGAACTTTGTTGTAGGTGTGGACCAGTTCACCTTGACGATTGTACGTATAGCTTGTATTGTAAAAACCATTTCTTGCTTTGACGGCTACAGATCCTCCGACAATATTGATGCGATATTTTCGTGAAAGCTCACTTAAGAACTTTCTGGTCCGGTGTCCGTCTTCATCAGCTGTCTTCTCCAAATTTTTTGGGAAGAAGGAAACATTCCACATTTCCGGGAGCACAATCACATCCGGTTCTTCTGATTGTGCACAATCTACGATTTTATTAAGGATGGCACTAAAATTTTTGTCTGGATCATTATAATGCAGATCCAACTGTAAAACTGACACTCTCATCGTTTTTATGCCCCTCTCACTTATCTTTTCTCCTCTTAGTGTAACAGTAACCGAAGTCCATTACGAAAAAATCTCATTGTTTCTGCTTCCTAGAGTTTTTCAGAAAAATAGCAGACGCCGCTTTGTGACAAAAAACCTCTGAAACCAGGAAATGGGTGAGTCCGGTTCAGAGGTTCTTTTAAAGTATTGACGTTTCAATATTTGAGGTCAGATGGGTTACATCATACCGCCCATGCCACTTGGATCCATTCCACTTGCTGGTCCATCGTTTTCTGATGGGATGTCCGCAACAGCTGCTTCTGTTGTCAGTAATAACGCAGAAACTGATGCAGCATTCTGAAGTGCAGAGCGGGTCACTTTAGTTGGATCGATAACACCTGCCTGTACCATGTTGACCATTTCTCCTGTAGCTGCATTGAATCCGATACCTGGTTCAACATGTTTCAAACGTTCAACAATCACGCTGCCGTCCAGACCGGCATTTGACGCAATCTGACGTACAGGTTCTTCCAGCGCACGAAGGACGATTTTAACACCGGTTGCCTCGTCACCTTCTACTTCGATTCCCTCAAGTTTGTCCAGGATGTTGATATAGGCTGTACCACCACCGGCGATAATGCCTTCTTCTACAGCTGCACGGGCTGCATTCAAAGCATCCTCAATACGCAGCTTGCGCTCCTTGATTTCCGTTTCAGTAGCGGCACCCACTTTGATCACAGCTACACCACCGGCAAGCTTCGCAATACGCTCCTGCAGTTTTTCGCGATCAAATTCAGAATTGGTTTCTTCTGCCTGCGAACGAAGCATGGCTACACGCTGATCCAGATGCGTCTTTTCACCAGCACCTTCAACAATGGTCGTATCATCCTTAGTCACCACTACTTTGCCGGCAGTACCCAGCTGGTCGATGGTCACATCTTTCAGATCCAGACCCAGGTCGCTTGTAATGACCGTACCGTCTGTGAGGATCGCAATGTCTTCCAACATTCCTTTTCTGCGGTCACCAAAGCCGGGAGCCTTGACTGCAACCACGTTCAACGTTCCTCGGATTTTGTTCAAGACCAGTGTAGGTAGCGCTTCCCCTTCGATGTCATCAGCAATAATTAGCAGCGGACGGTTCTGCTGCATGATGTTTTCAAGAACTGGCAGAATCTCTTGGACAGAAGAGATTTTCTTGTCTGTAATCAGTACGTATGGATTATCCAGGTTGGCTTCCATCTTCTCATTATCCGTTACCATGTACTGAGACAGATATCCTCGGTCAAACTGCATCCCTTCAACCACATCCAGCTCTGTCTCGATGCCCTGAGACTCTTCGATGGTAATGACTCCGTCACTTCCAACACGCTCCATAGCGTCTGCCAGCAGTTTTCCGATTTCTTCATCACCGGATGAAATAGCAGCAATCTGAGCAATGGATTCTTTGTCTTCCACTTTTGTAGAAACTTCATGTAGAGACTCCACTGCTTTTTTCGTTGCTAGCTCAATTCCGCGGCGGATACCCACAGGATTGGCTCCAGCGGTTACATTTTTCATTCCTTCATTCACAATAGCCTGAGCAAGAACAGTTGCCGTTGTTGTCCCGTCTCCAGCGATTTCGTTGGTCTTGCTGGCTACTTCAGCAACCAGCTGAGCTCCCATGTTCTCAAACTTGTCTTCAAATTCGATTTCCTTCGCAATCGTCACTCCGTCATTGGTAATTTGAGGCGCTCCGAAAGATTTATCCAAAATAACGTTTCGGCCTTTCGGTCCCAATGTGACTTTTACGGTATTCGCCAACTTATCTACTCCGCGAAGCATTGCTGCACGTGCGTCTTCAGAAAATTTAATCTCTTTTGCCATATCAATAATCGCTCCTTATAAATGTAATGATTTAGATGCCAAGTGAATTAGTCGATGATTGCAATGATATCGGTGTCTTTGACGACCAGATACTCTGTTCCCTCATACTTTACTTCAGAGCCCGCATATTTTTCGAAAAGCACTTCATCTCCGACTGCCACAGATACAGCTGCCTTGACTCCATTGTCAAGAAGCTTCCCGTCACCAACAGCAATCACTTTAGCTGTCTGCGGCTTCTCTTTAGCAGAATCCGGCAGTACCAGTCCGCTTGCTGTTTTTTCTTCTTCTTTTTTCACTTCAAGAAGTACTCGATTTCCTAAAGGTTTTAACATGATGTAATCCCTCCAAAATAAGTAATCACTATTGTATTTGACTGCTCTTCCGCTTTTCAATCAGCGGGAAACAGAGACTTAGCACTCTAAGCACCTGAGTGCTAACTCCATTACCTAGTATATTCAAAAGTAGAATTTCTTGCAAGTATTTAGTACAAATTTTTTTGGATGTTTTCCCGCTGTGGAAAGCGTATGGTTTTTGTGTTAAATTACTAGTATTGTGGGAATATAAATCAAAGGATGAAACGAATGTCTACAACTGAAAATAATAAGAAAATCGCTTTGCAGATGATTGGATTATTTATCGCTGTTCAGCTTCTTGCTGCTGTTGCGCCTTTGCTGCTGCCTGAATCACTTGGTACACTGGCCTTCATACTGCCTTCAGTGCTGCTGTTTACGCTTGGAGCAGCCGGCATGATCATGCTCCAAAAGAAAAACGGTATGGTTTTTGAATTCGAGACGCCTTTCAAGCAACAAAGACTGCGTGTGCTGTCATGGGGACTGCTGGGCATGGTTTTGGCCATTGTGGTCCAGACTTTAGCCAGCATTATTGAGTTCAACTTTCTCGGTTCTACCCTTGAGTCTCAAAATACTCAAATGATTGTGGAAGTCGTTAGAAGCTACCCTATCTTTCTTCTTGTCGCTGGTGTAGCTGGACCTGTAATGGAAGAATTTGTCTTTCGTAAGGCCCTTTTTGGCTTGATGGTCAGTAAAATTGGTGGAGTCGGTGCAGCAGTGATTAGCTCTCTTCTCTTCGCTTTCATTCACATGGATGGCCTGTTTCTAGTCTATTCATCCATGGGACTGGTCTTTGCCTGGCTTTACATGCATACCAAAAATATCTGGACACCGGTCATTGCCCATTGTCTGATGAATATTTTTGCGGTGCTTGCTAATATCTATCTGCTGTAATCAGCTTAAAGAAAGGAAACACTATGACAGAAAAACAAATTATGTTTCAAATCGGCTTCAAATACATCTTTTTTTTGCTTTTCCTGTTTTTTACTATTGATTCTGTAGGTTCCGGCGGATGGGGGTTCTTCTCTTTCCTCTTTGCCGTTTTTGCAACCAAGGATTTTGTTCAGGGTACTCGCATGGCGGAAGCCTACTATCGAATCAAAAAGAAAAATGACGAATAAACAAAAAACGGTATCCACCTTACACTTGAGGTGAATACCGTTTTTATATTGAAGTATTATAAGACGAAATTATCTACTGAATCGTCATCCTTAGCTGCTAAACTGTCCTTGTCCATATCCTGGTAGTAATTGATAAAATAGATAAGAGTCTGCAGCTCATTAGTCAGGTCTACATTATGCACACGCACTTCTTTCGGTACGGTAACTCTGATAGGAGTAAAATTCATAATACCTTTTACTCCGCCTTTGACCAGTTTGTCTGCCATATCCTGAGCGATTTCCGAAGGTACGGTCAAAATTGCTACGTCAATCTGCTGCATTTTTAGCTGTTCAACCATATCATTGATATCATAAACCGGCACGCCTTGATGAATGGTTCCAATCAGCTCTTCCTTAACATCGAAGCCGGCACTGATCCGGATATTGTTGTTTCGTCGGAAGTTGTAGTTCAAAAGCGCCTGTCCCAAGTTTCCTACACCAATTAAGGCAACGTTAGTCAACCGATCCTGATTAAGCGTTTTACTGAAGAAATTCATGAGGGCTTCAACATCGTAACCGTACCCTCTTTTACCGAGAGCACCAAAATATGAAAAATCACGACGGATAGTAGCACTGTCCACTTTGATTGCTTCGCTCAGCTTAGCAGAGGATACGCGCTCTTTTCCGGCTTCATACAAGAATCTCAAATAGCGGTAATATAGCGGTAGTCGCCGCGCAGTAGCTTTAGGAATTTTTTTGTCAGCCATTTTTCATTCTCCTTGTTATCTAACTTTTTTAACTTACATATCTTCTCCGTTTGACTATAATCCTGTAAAGAACACGTGTATATTCATACTTGTGCATTCACAAACTTGTTGAAAGATACCATTTCATATTATACCATTATCCCTATGAAAATAAAGTATATAAGGCTGTATACTAAAAATAATCATCAATTTTTTAAACAATTCCATGTTTGCAGCTGAACATTGGCTCTAATTTGAACAAAGAGTTAAAAAGTGTCATGAACACCCTCTCTCTTTCAGCTAAAGGGAGATTTTAAATTGACTGTCAGCTGCCCTTGTGTCTATGCTAAACTATTGGAAGAGAACCATGATCAAACAAGACAACATCTAGTCGCAGACTATTTTTATCATGATGAGAAAGATGAGGACCAGAGATGATACTTCTACAGACACAGAAAATTGCCCGCTACTTTGGGGCAGACAAGTTATTCGACAATGTTTCTCTTGAAATTCAGGAAAAATCCCGCATAGGTTTGGTCGGGAGAAACGGAGCCGGAAAATCGACCCTGCTTAATATTTTATCCGGCAAAGAAGAGCCTGATGAGGGCGCCATCCACATGAAAAAAGAATGCTCCATCGGCTATCTGGATCAGCACACTGGCCTGGAGTCGGACCTGACTATCTGGGAAGAAATGGCGAAACTGACCGAACACACACGCATGCTAGAAGCTGAAATGAACACAATCGAACATCGACTGGCTGATCACACACTCGACAAGGAAGAAAATGATTACCGCTCCCTTCTTGACCGTTACGACCGCCTGCAGCAGACATTTAAACAAGCAAATGGATACGGGATAGAAAGCGAAATCCGCTCGGTTTTGCATGGTTTTCGCTTTTATGAAGAAGACTATGATATGCCGATCGCTAACTTGTCTGGAGGACAAAAAACACGGCTGGCTTTGGCAAAGCTGCTGTTGCAGAAAAAAGATCTGCTAATACTAGATGAGCCAACCAACCACCTTGATATCGATACCCTGTCCTGGCTCGAGACCTACCTCCAAAACTATTCCAAAGCGCTGCTTATTGTCTCTCATGACCGCTATTTTATGGATAAAGTTGTGCAGGAAATTTATGAAGTTTCTAGAGGATCCGTCACTCATTATCACGGAAACTATTCTCAGTATTTGAAAGAAAAATCAGAGAGAATCAAGACGGAATGGAAGACATTTGAAAAGCAGCAGAAAAAGGTGGCTAAACTTGAAGAGTTTGTCAACCGCAACATCGTTCGCGCCTCGACTACAAAGCGTGCACAAGCTAGACGCAAGCAACTGGAAAAAATGGACCCGCTAAACAAGCCTCAGGGAGATGAAAAAAGTGCCCACTTCCAGTTCGAAGTGGAGCGTGACTCCGGTCAAGTCGTTTTGCAGGCAGAAGAACTTGCCGTCGGCTATAAGCATACCCCCTTGTCTAGAGGGATAGATTTGGATGTAAGAAAAGAAGAATCTATAGCCATCGTGGGCCCCAATGGAGTCGGTAAAACTACCTTGCTTAAGACTCTCATTCGTCATCTGTCGCCACTTGAAGGAGACATCCGTTACGGTGCCAAAGTTGATATCGGCTATTACGATCAGGAGCAGCTGACACTGAATGAGCAAAAATCAGTCTTGAACGAAGTATGGGATGATCACCCGCTTATGTCTGAACAATCGGTCCGAACTCTGCTAGGCTCATTTCTTTTCAGTGGGGACGATGTGGATAAAACCGTAGGCTCCCTCAGCGGAGGAGAAAAATCCCGTGTGGCCCTGGCTAAGCTAGCTCTGGAAAAAAACAATCTTCTCTTGCTGGATGAGCCGACAAATCATCTGGACATTGATTCCAAAGAAGTACTTGAGAATGCCCTGATTGATTTTGAAGGGACACTCCTGTTCGTTTCACATGACCGTTATTTTATCAACCGGCTGGCCACCAAAATTATTGAGCTGTCAGAAGATGGTGCAACGGTTTACCTTGGTGACTATGACTACTATGTACAAAAAAAAGCAGAGCTCGTTGCGCTCCGTCTGCTGGAAGATGAGGAAAATGCAGCGTCAGAAACTGGCCTACAAGACACCTTCCGTACTAAGGCAAGCAGCCAGAACAAACTAGATTTTGAAGCGCAAAAAGAAAAGCAAAAGCAGGAACGCAAGCTTTCCAGGGCAATTGAGTCTTGTGAACAGCAACTGGAAAAGCTCGAAACTGAACTGGAGAAGGTGCAGTTTGAATTGAGTCAGCCTGATGTGTTTTCTGATGTGGAAAAAGCAGAAATACTGGCTAAAGAAAATGACCGACTTTCCTCAAAGCAGGAAGAGCTTTTAAATGAATGGGAAGCGCTACAAGACGAACTTGATAACGTATAGACAGCTCATACATCACCTTACTTTGACTTTTTTCACATAATAGAAATGAGGACACTTATGGACCAGATGGACTTAAAAATACTGCAGATTTTACAGGAGAACAGCCGTGCTTCATTAAAGGAAATTGCAGGTGAAACGTATTTGTCTTCCCCGGCAATTTCCAATCGTATAACTAAGCTAGAAAAAGAAGGCTATATCGAAAAATACTTGACTCAAGTGAATCTGAAAAAACTGGGTTACCATATCCAGGCCTTTATTCAGCTGGACTTGCAGCCTCGACAGAAAAAAGAATTCTATCCTTACATCGATGCCATCCCGAATGTGATTGAATGCAACTGTGTAACCGGAGAATTTTCCATGCTAATCAAAGTGGCTTATCCGACCACAACTGAACTGGATGATTTCATCAATGACTTGCAGCAGTTCGGAAAAACCTATACTCAAATCATTTTCTCCACTCCTGTTTCTGCCCGAGGGGTGACCCTTGATGGTGAAGAAAACTGACGAAAAAAAGTAGCCGTATCCATTGATCTCAGGAGTGGCTAGAACATCAGACATTAAAACAAAAGCGTACAAAAAAGGGCGGGGAACGGTTCCCCACCCTTTTTTGTATCCTCTACTCTAGCTAGGTATTGCTCAAAACAGCCTGTTTTACCTTGCACTTGAAAAATGAGCCTACCTCCGATTACACTAGTCTTTACATATCAATCGGCGCGAGTATCTGGGATGAGCAGATTTTATACGGACAGTCCCGGTTGACCATTCAAAGCATAATCTGAAAATTCTGCTTTAGCTAGCTTGACTTGCGCCGCAGCTCCAATCATTGCAGCATTGTCTCCACATAAAGCCAGTGGAGGAATCAGCAGCTTGACCTCTGGTAATTCAGCTGCCACAGCTTTCTCGAGGGCGCTCCGCAGCCCCCGATTGGCAGCTACGCCTCCGGCCAGTACCAGCTGCTTGACAGGCCGGTCTTTAGCGGCTCGAATGGTCTTGTCGACCAGTACCTCCACAACTGCTGCCTGAAAACTGGCAGCCAGGTCATCTGTGTGAATGGGTTCACCTTTTTGCTTTGCGTTATGAACAGTATTGATGAACGCACTTTTCAGGCCGCTGAAACTGAAATCATAATTATCTTCCCGAATCATGGCTCGAGGGAAATGATACGTATCTGCACCCTTGTGCGCCATTTCATCTATATGTTTGCCCCCAGGATAAGGTACCCCGAGTACGCGTCCGATTTTGTCATACGCTTCACCAGCAGCATCATCTCTGGTCTCCCCAATCACTTCAAAGGAGTCTGGAGCTGACATGTAAATCAGTTCTGTATGCCCTCCACTGACGACCAGCGACAGCAGTGGAAACTGCATATCGGACACCAGCCGATTCGCAAAAATATGCCCTTTGATGTGGTTGACTGCAATCAGCGGAAGGCCATGAGCAAAAGCGATGGCCTTTGCTGCATTGACTCCAATCAACAGAGCGCCAACCAGTCCGGGACCTTCTGTGACCGCTACGGCATCCAGATCAGCATACGCTATACCTGCCTCCTGCATCGCCTCTTCAATGATCAGTGTAATCTGTTCTACATGGTGACGGCTGGCTATTTCCGGAACAACTCCGCCGAAACGCTGATGGCTTTTAACCTGTGACGCCACAATATTCGACAAAATCACTTTGCCCTCTTCGATTACAGCTGCACTCGTTTCGTCGCAGCTTGTTTCAATTGCTAATATTTTTCTTGATGACATGTTGGTCCTTCTTTCCAATGGTACATTTCATAATGATGGCATCTTCAGCCGGTTTAGTATAGTACTGTTTTCTGCTAGCTATTTCCGAAAAGCCCTGCTTGGAATAAAAGCGGCGTGCGCGGTTATTAGAAGCTCTGACCTCTAAAAAAATCAGCTTTACTCCTTCTGATATACACCAGGACTTGTACGCCTCCATCAGCTGACTTGCTACTTGCTGCTGATGATGAGGGGGATCAACAACTAGCAGATAAAGTTCTGCCTCTTCTCCGAGCAGCTGTCCGCCTATATACCCCAGTAGTCGTTTATTCTGCTCGGCTACAAAAAAAATAAGATCGGTTCGAACAAGCGTCTCACTGAACTGCTCAAGGGACCAGGGAGAGCCATATTTAAAAGCTCGGTCAGCCATATCAAAAAAATCTTGAGCCCGCTCTTCTGCCTGGAGAAACGGACGAATCGTCAACACTTTACTATTCATAGCCTGAATCCAATGCTTCTCTTTCTGCCTGCTGCACATCAAGCTCATACCGCATTTCCAGTGCATCTTCATGGTCGTTAGCATAGTAGTCCTTTTTGATTCTTCCTCGTTCAAAACCGATCGTCTCATACAGGCTCTGGGCTGTTTTATTGGATACACGAACTTCCAGTGTGACTTCTTTGATGTCCTCTTTTTCTGCAATATTAATGATTTCTTTCAGCATATAAGTGGCAATACCTTTCTTCTGATAGGCTGGAATCGTTGCAATATTGGTAATATGTGCTTCTTTGGCTACAAACCATGACCCGATAAAGGCGACGGGTTCTTTATGGTCGTAAACAATCAGATAAAAAGCATTCTTGTTGAAACGGATTTCATGTAGGATCGCTGAGCGGTTCCAGGGGGTCAGCCCGTCATAGCAAGCCCGTTCGACGGCCAGGATCCCGTCGACGTCCGCTTCTGCAGCAACCTTTGTGTGCAGAAACTGTTCGTCGGACAGTGGGAAGATGCTCTGTTCCAGCCTGATTCTTGAAGTCAACGGTACAAAGGTTTTAGTTGTAGTCTTTGCTACCCTGTCAGAAAACCATTCTTTAAAGTTTTTCAATCCACCCGCCTCCTAGAGACTCCTCTGTCTGTGTTTCCATCCATTTCTGTTCCGCTTCGGCCAGCTTGAGATAGCTGGGTTCAAAAGTATGCACGACTTCTGGCTTCTTATCCCGTGCTAGTTCAGCTAGCACACTTGCTCTCGGAAGCGTTTGTGAAGGTGCCAGCAGAAGCAGACGGTCCCCGAGACGATTATTCAGTACATCCATATGTTTATTTACATCGGTACCTACAAGCTGAACGGGAGCTTGCAGTCCCTCTAAAAAATCAGCCCATTTTTCGATCGCAATATGAGTATCTGTTTGAACCGGTCGGCATACACCCTGCTGGTAGTGGTAAAGACCGGTATAAATATTTCCTCTTCTCGCATCAAATAGCGGAACAATAAAGGACCCAGGAATCTGCTCCCCGTTTCCTGCCAGAACATGAAGACTGGATACTCCTACAAGCTCAGCTCCCACTGCATAGGCCAGTGTTTTGGCAACCGTGACCCCAATACGCACACCTGTATAAGATCCAGGCCCACTGGCTACAGCTACACGGTCTATATCCTTGGGAACCCAGTTTGCTTCCCCAAAAAGTGCTTCTATCGATGGCATCAGCTGGATACTGTGGTTTCTTTTAATATTGACCGTCTTTTCGATAACTAGACCATCCTCATCAACCAGTGCAATAGACATGGCCTGATTGGATGTATCGATCCCAAGAATTTTCATACATGTACTCCTTATTGTTTATCTATATGGTTTCAGTTTAGCATATTTGCAGGCTTTTGAGAAAGAAATCCGAGCGACTTACAGGCGTTTCTTTTGCTTTATTTACCTATCCGTCTTACAATAATTTTGAACGTAATAAATATATTATATGGAAGGCGGATTTAGTATGAGTGAAAATAAAGAAAGTATGAAAGAGAAAGCCAAAGGGCTGAAAGATAAAGTCGTTGGAGGAGCCAAAGATGCATATGGTGATGCAGTCGACGATAAAGCGAAACAGGCCGAAGGGAAGGCTCAAAAAGCTAAAGGGCACGGTCACGAAAAGGTTGGCGAACTAAAGGAAGACAGAAAAGACTAGAAAAAGACTAGCTGGCTGTCAGACAGTTGAGCTGATATAAAAACAGTGGCCCATTTTCAGCAGTAGCTGAGAATGGGCCTAGTATTATAATCATTCTATTAAGAAACAGGGGGATAAACAGACTATGAGCAAAGTATTGATTACAGGAGCAACCGGTGCAATCGGCACTAACTTGACCCGACATTTAAAAGGCCGCCATGAGCTGGTTCTGAGCGACATTGACTTTTCTGACTTTCCACAGGAACTGAAAGACGGTTTAAAAATTGTCGAAGCTGACTTGTCCAAGCTAGATAGCTGGGGAGACGCCCTAGACGGAGTAGAGTATGTTATTCAACTGGCTGGAAACCCTGATCCGGATGCAGATTTTTACGATGACCTGGTCGATTTGAATTACGTCCTGCCTCAAAACCTGTATAAAAAGGCTGCCGAATCATCCACAGTCAAGCGAATCATCTTTGCCAGTTCGATTCATGCCAGTGACGCCTATCCAGACAATGTACAAGTCAAAACAACAGATCAGATCCGGCCTGACGACTTATATGGCGTCTCCAAAGCCTATTTGGAAGCACTCGGCAGCTACTACGCTTTCAAAAAGGGTATAGAATCCATTGGCATTCGGATCGGGGACTACAAGTCCGATGATTCTGAACTGGATCCGGATAGTGACTTTTATGGCATGAGCATGTACTTTTCGGCTCGCGACATGAATCACCTGATTGACTGTTGTTTAAAAGCTGAGCTGACAGAACCTTACCTTTTGGTCAATGGTGTCTCAAATAACAGCTTCCCCCGTCTGGATATCGATTCTGCCAGAGTTCATTTAGGTTATACACCTGTGGATAATGCCTTTGAAAAATGTGGTAAGGTTTAAGCTTTTCTTATTGAGGGGCGAGACATCAGAAACGGGGCCTGAATACCTGTGCTTTGCTTAAACTGAATAACAAGAAACAAGCTGACCAGCTTTGATCAGCCCTTTACACAACACATAAAACCATGCAGCTGCCCTTCTGCAATAAATGAAGGCCCGCTATGCATGGTTTTATGTATTGTATTGATCACTCAAGCAGAAGCCAGATATCAGCTGACGCTCGTTGCTCTATCTCAGACCGAAAGAATAAATCGTTCGTGACTGATAAGTCTCTCCCGGCTCCAGTACTATATTCCCAAATCCGGGCTGGTTTAAGGCGTCCGGTAATTGCTGAGTTTCCAGCGTAATACCTGCATATTGCCGGACTGGTCTACCCTCAATACTAAAATCATTGATTGCTTCGTTATGGGTAAAGATGACGACACTGTCCCGGTCTGTTTGAAACTGCACTTCACGCCCGCTCATTGGATCGTACAGACTCCCATCAACTTTGTTTTTTCCATTTTTTTTGATCACAAAAGGATGATCCAGCCCATTCAACGGTTTGATTTGAGGATGAGCAGACAGCACAGCCTCTCCAACGGACTTAGCTTCACTAAAGTCAAAAGGAGTCCCTTCGGTATTCTCCAGCTTGCCTGTCGGCAAATTATCCTGGGTCAAAGGAGCAAACTGCTGACTATTCAGCTTTAGTTCATGATTTAAAACAGACTGACTGACATCTCCTGTTAAGTTAAAGTAGACGTGATGGGTTGGATTGAATGGTGTCCTTGCATCTGTACTGGCGGAATAATCAATAATCCAGTCATTGGTTTCTGTCAGCGTATACGTGACTTTTATCTCCATATTTCCTGGAAATCCATTTTCACCGGCTGGACTGTTATAGCGGAAAATAAGACGGCCAGCTGATCCGTCAGCTTCTACTTCTGTCTCTATAGCCCATAGCTGGGTATCCAGTCCCTGAGGGCCACCATGAAGCTGGTTCCCCCCCTCATTTGTATCAACATGGACTGTACGGCCACTCAGTTGAAATTTTCCCTGGGCGATTCTGCCGGCTGTTCTGCCAATAACAGCGCCATAAAAGGGCCTGTAATTGATCATGTCTTCAATATTGTCTACGTTCAGTGTGATGGCAGCCCTATTGCCTCTTTTATCCGGTGTAACGATTTTTGTGAGTACCGCCCCAAATGGGATGGCGCTGATTGAAACTCCCTGTGTGTTGGTCAGTGTATACTCTTTGATGTCTTTATTTTCATACTTTCCATAAAAATCTGATGATATTTTCATGTTTACCTCCAAAAAAATGCTTTTCTTTCTTAGTGTAGTACACCTTCAAGCTTTCGTCCAGCTAAAAATAAAAACGCTTACTTTTTTCTAGACTGACCTGCTGATTTGAGACACTAATAAAACACCTTCTTAGACTGCTATTCCTC
>NZ_JANL01000020.1 GCF_000585255.1 Alkalibacterium sp. AK22 | reverse complement strand
AAAAAAGAACCCCATTCTGATATGGTAAAGGTGTCTAAACCAACCATAAGAAAGGAGTTCTCTTCATGATTAGCTTACACAAAAAGCAAGTAAATTTCAATTCAAACATTACAATATCCCATACTGGGGGTCGTTTATCGAGTGATTCTGGTTTGGTATTAGTTAAAGAAGTAATGGATACCTTCGGGTTCTCTGATTCGGCCAAACGTCTGCTGCACATTAAAGATAACCGATCTTACTTTACGCATGATAACTTAGGTATTTTAGAACAGCTCATTATGCAACTTATTGCTGGTTATTCAGCGGACTCGTCAGCGAATCTTTTAAGGCAAGATCCGGTATTCCAAATGGTGTTAGGCAGAAAACAGTTAGCCTCACAATCGTCAATCTCGCGTTTCTTAGATCGTTTTACCGAGGAAAATTTGAAGCAATTACAATCATTAAATCAATCGCTCATTGATAAAGCACGTTTAATTCGCAATGATACCGAGTTAATTATTGATATTGATTCCACGCATTCAGATACATTTGGACGTCAGGAACAAACAGACTACAATGCTCATTATCAAACCTATGGGTACCATCCACTCGTTGCATTCGATGGATTGACCGGTGATTTCTTAAAAGCTGAATTACGTTCAGGGAATCAGTACACATCTAAAGGTGTGAAAGCATTTTTAGAGCCCTTGTTACATCACTATAGTAAAGCCTTACCAAACACCGACATATTAGTTCGAGGAGACAGTGGCTTTGCGACACCAGAGGTGTATGATTCTTGTGAAGCACATGATAGTCAATATGTGATTCGTTTAAAGAATAATCGGAAACTGGATTATTTAGCAGAAAAATCAGTTCTTTACGGGGATAATCAAAAATGGGAAGAACGAGAAGTTCAATATTTTTCAGTCTCTTATCAAGCACAATCTTGGTCACATCCTCGTCGTGTGTGTATTCGATCGATTCGTGACGTAGACGAATTACTCTTTCAGCACACATTCATTGTAACTAATCTTTCAGAGAATGTACCGCCAGAAACAGTGTTTTCTCTATATGCCAAACGCGGAACCATGGAGAATTATATCAAAGAAGCAAAAGATGGGTTTTATTTTGATAAAACAGATAGTCCACGCTTTTTGGAAAACCATGTCAGAATGATGATTAGTTTGCTTGCATACAACCTCATCAATTGTCTAAAGACTATAGGGTTTGAGAAAATAAACCAAGGAATGACGATTCA
>NZ_JANL01000019.1 GCF_000585255.1 Alkalibacterium sp. AK22 | reverse complement strand
TTTTGTAAATTATACCATTTCGAAGGTGTTTTATATTGTCTCATTTCGTTGTGTTAGTCTAAAATGGGGACAGTTTTTTGTTTTTCAAAAATATCCTTCCGATTTATCATCAGTTAAAAAAGACAAAACCTATGCCTAAGGCGACAAATAAGCACATCAGAACCAGCCTGATCTGCTCCTGTCGTTTTGGGGAGACTCTCCTGTCGACGATATCTTCCATAAAATAACTGTAACCGTGCAGGATTATGTAATAAAAACCGACTCCTCCCGCAGCTGACAGCACTGCCTCAAACCTGACAGAGCCACTTTGAGTCGCTTCCGGCAAAAAAAGAGCGGTAAACAATATAGCTGGAGCTATGATATAAGCCTGAGCTGTTGTTTTATCTTCAGGATCAGCGGTATCTTCACCGGACTGCTGCTTGTCTGTGAATGCAGCTGTTAGTCCTGTTCCTACAAGGTGGCTTATCACAGCAGCACCCGCACCTGTCAGCAGCCAGATCCACCAGGACGTGTCCCAGAGCAAAATTAAGAACATATTCATGAGGATTAGACCTGTCAATACCGATAATGTATCTATTTTCTGTTTGTTCACTTTCACCTTCCCCCCCCCTCATTTCGCTGTCTTTAATTACTGTATTCTGACGAATCCAGTTTTTTTGCTTCCAGTTTGTCCACTTTTTTTGCCAGTTTATCGACTTTAAACGCTAAGCTAGATATCATAAAAAAAGCTGAACTGATCAACAGCAAGTGAATGGTCGGCCACATTCTATCCCTCCTTTTCAGTTTGTGCGTTAAGTCTCTTGCGTCTAGAGCAGCAAGGTGCTCTATATGTTGACTGAAGACTGTTAAGACAAGCTTAACACACCTCACATACAGGAAACAGGGTGGATAATTTCGCTGTCATCGGACCCAGACGATCAGCAAAAGCAGGGCCTGATGCAGTGGATAAAACCAGTAAAAGAAATACCTGGGCAGTCTCGGCAACTGAATACCTTTTGTTCCTAGCATAAGCGGGACCGACAGAACAGATAGCAACTGAATTGGCCAGCTGAACAGCAGCAAGTAGAAAAACTGTACGATGCCTATGGCTAGCACTCCTTCCCACCGGTTTTTCCGGATCATCCAGTAGATGGCCCAGCCAAACAAAAAGCCGTAAACACTGTATTCCGCAAAGAAACTCAGCAGAAGCCAGAGGGGGAAAAAGCGCCGGTATTTGAGTGAAAGAGAAAAAATACCCAGCAGAAAGAGCACATTAATAGTATTTGGCGTCACTGGCATGGACAGAACTCCTAGGCCAAACAACCGGGTAATATACTTCTTGTAATCCGACGTCCGTTCAGTCCCTTCTACCGTACTGTAGAGAAAACAGGGAAAAGCCAGCCGGCCAATCATTCGCATCCAGATCAGCCCGGGAAACAAAAAATAGCCGGTATGGTCGATTAGCATGGTCAGTATACCAATCCACTTGATAGTGTTCAGCTTGTCATCGAACGCTCTGGTCATGCACATGCCTCCTCTAAAAACCTTTACTTCATTAATATTCTTTCAGCCAGAAAAAAACAGTGCTTACCACTTGCTATTAAACAAGGTGGATACTTTCTTGTCAATTCAAGGTCTGAATCTGCGCTTTAATCAAGTCTCTCGTTTCCCGGAAGGCCTGAAGGATGTCATCTTCTGTACCTTCTACTCTGGCCGGATCTTTTAGGTCCCAATGCTCATGCGCTGCCCCGGATGGAATAGCCGGACATTTGTCTAGAGCGTCTCCGCACAAGGTAATAATCAAATCAGCGTCCTGGAAATAGTCTGGATCAATCAGATCGGATGCCTGGGTAGAAATATCCACCCCATCCTCTTCCATCACTTTGACCGCTATAGGGTTCAGTCCGTGCGTTTCAATCCCAGCACTTCTGATATCAAATACCTTAGGATTCAGTATATTTCGGGCATAGCCCTCAGCCATCTGACTCCGGCAGGAATTGCCGGTACATAAGAAATATAGTTTCTTCACTTTTTCTCCTCCTCTTGTATTTATTCTTTGTATTATCCGGTGATGTGTGTGTTAGAATCGTTCATCTGTTTGCTCTCATTTAAAAGAAATCATGAAGCTCAGGAACGTCGGCTGGCAAGAGACTCTGTAATGCATGTGCTGCTTCTCTTGTGCAATCAAGCGAACCCTCAAATCTCAAGTCAGCTGCTTTTTTGTATTGCATAAATAACTGTGTCCAAGTCTGAATGCTGGCTTTCATATAAAAAGTCTTGTCTTCCGGCTCATCAACTGTCCTTACACTAATGTTTCCTTCGTTAAGTACCAGCTTAAATACCTTGTCATTCCATTCTGCTGTTTCATCCGTGACATTTAAATAGAATGTCTGTTTCTCAATTCCTTTAAACGGGAACTGCTTCAAAAAGTTTTCCATATCCACGATGCGGACCATCATCCCGGCTTCCATCTTCTGCTCAAGCCTTGCTTCACGAAATAGATGGGACAGTTTTTGGTCTGAACGCACGCTGAAGCTGAAGTTTTCGAAGCCGGCAGCGTGTGAGCCAATAAATGTCCACAGAGCCTGTTCAGCATCACCTGTCAGTGCCATTAGTTCTTTGATCTCAAAACGGTTCTGATTTTCTCCTGAAAACCCATAAAGAACATAGCCTTTTGCAGCACCTTTTTTATCCTCATAAAGTGCCAGCTTTTTCTCTTTTGAAACCATAATCCGGTTGTCCCATATCCAGCTGTTTCTTTTTACCGGTCCTATGGCATCCATCATTTTTTCAGCATAAACTGCTTTAATTTCTTCTTTATGGTCTTCCCAGCGGACTCTCTTCACCCTCTGTTCAGGTGCTTTGAACGAACCAAAATCTTCCGGCTTAATGTCATACTGGCGCTCTTCAAACGTCACTTCGTAACCAAACTTGCGGTAGAAGTGATAGGAAAAAGGGGCCAGGTAAGACAAGACCATTCCTTTATCCTTCATCTCTTTCAAGTTGGCGGTCATCAACTGACGGACCTGCCCCTGACCTCTCACTTCCGGATAGCTGGTGACATTTCCTATGCCGCCCATTTTAAACACTTGTCCGTGATAATAGACTTCAAAGGGGAACAGTATAAGTGAACTGGTCAGTTGCTCCCCTGAAAACGAACCTAGAGCACTGCCATATTCGAATTCCTTCTGCATCTTTTCTTTGCTTTCAGTCGTGTGCTTAAAATGAAAAGCATACAGATTTAAATTGTATACTTCTTCAAAATCCTCACTCGTCAAGTGTCTTAGTGTCGTCATTATCTGATCGCCTCCACTTTCATAGCTGTTTTTATTTAGTCCCATTATACTCACTCTTGCAGCGGATAGACAAAAAAACTCCTTGCTAACTATTCAGCAGAGAATTTTTTTCACTTTGCATTAATGAAACATCACTTCTTTTTCACAGCGACCCACACTTCGGATTCATTATCTTTAGAGATCATAAATTCTGGAGATGAAGCCGGTTCAAATGTTGATGACGGGAACCATTCTGTGTAAATTCTAGACCATGCATCGTTAACAGCATCCCACTCCCCTTTAATAGTAAATACTGCCCATAACTGCTTAGTGATTGTTATGCTATTCAGATCTGCTGGCACAGTATCAACTGGTACTCCCACATAGAAGTTCTGAGAACTCTGCTTTTCACCCCCAGTCACGTCTGAAGAGACAAATAATTGCTTGCCATCAAACTGGCCGTTGGAAATGTTATTTAATCTGTCAAAGTTATCCTCAGTCAAACTACTCAAAAATTCGAGAATTTCTTCTGATTCACCCTCACTGCCAATTGTAGCTTCAGTCTGATAGCCTGCCACGATAAAACTTTCTTTTTCAACTAATCTATATTTCATTGGTGTTCCTCCCTCTATATCAAGTCTAAACGTCAACCTAGGATAAGACAGCAAAGAACTATTTAACTCCCTTGCTTGAGTCGGTGTCAGTCCATGGACGTGTTGAAAGGCTTTTGTAAATGCATCTGGCGAAGTATAACCATACTTAAAAGCCAAATCAATCACTTTTACATCTGACTCCTTTAGTTCAAAGGCAGCTTGAGTGAAGCGTCTTTTTCTAATATAATCCTGCAGCGACATACCGGACAAAAATGAAAACAAACGTTTAAAATACGTTTCCGAAGTCATGGCAATTTTTGCCAGTTGAGCACTCTCAATATTTTCTTCCAAGTGGTCTTCTATATACTGCATCGCTTGATTCATATGATATAAATCATTCAATTCACCATCCACCTTTCTATTAATAGTTTCATCTTATCAAATAGTTAAAGAGAGTACCCGATTGATTCCATTCATTCATTAACGGGGTTGAAGTCACATTGGTTTACATTATTCACCTGATCACTATATAACGATTAACTGAACACTCCGGTGATAAAAAAAGCGCCCGTCAAAATGACAGGCACTTTATAAGTGTGTAAACTTTTTAGTTGTTGCTTAAGTCTTCGCCGTTTGTTTCGATGACTTTTTTGTACCAGTAGAAGGACTTTTTCGGTGTCCGTTCTAGCGTGCCATTTCCGTAATTGTCACGGTCCACATAAATATATCCGTAGCGTTTCTTCATTTCACCTGTTCCGGCACTGACTAAATCGATACAGCCCCAGGATGTGTAACCCATCAAGTCTACCCCATCCAGTTCCACAGCTTCTTTCATGGCAGCAATGTGTGAAGACAGATAGTCGATCCGGTAGTCGTCTTCCACATAACCACTGGCGTCCGGTGTATCGATAGCACCCAGTCCGTTTTCGACGATGAAGAGCGGTTTCTGGTAGCGGTCATAGATGTCGTTCATGGTGATGCGCAGACCCAGTGGGTCAATCTGCCAGCCCCATTCGCTCGCTTCCAGATAAGGGTTCTTGACGGATGAGAAGATATTGCCGGATGTCTCATCCTGGTTTTCAGGATTCGCTGCAGCCACTCGGCTGGAATAGTAGGAGAAGGAGATGAAGTCAACTGTGTACTCCTTCAGCAGTTCCTTGTCGCCTTCTTTAAACGGAATTTCAACGCCTTCTCTTTCCAGTTCTTTCAGTGCATAGGCCGGGTATTCTCCGCGGGACTGGACATCGATAAAGAAGTAATTTTGTCTGTCCGCCTGCTGGGCTGCCAGAACATCAGCTGGACGCGGTGAGTTCGGATAGGTCTTCCCTGCTGCCAACATGCAGCCGATCTGAATATTTGGATCGACTTCACGGGCGATTTTTGTCGCCATTGCACTGGACACAAGTTCGTGATGAGCCGCCTGGTAGAGCACCTGTTTTTTGTTTTCACCTTCTTCAAAGACAATGCCGGCGCCCATGAACGGTGCGTGCAAAATGATGTTGATTTCATTGAAGGTCAGCCAGTACTTGACCAGACCTTTGTAACGTGTAAAAAGTGTGCGGGTCAAGTTGGCATAAAAGTCCACCATTTTACGGTTGCGCCAGCCGCCATATTCCTTGATCAGGTGCATCGGGCAGTCAAAGTGTGTGATCGTGACCAGAGGCTCGATGCCGTGTTTTTTACATTCCTTGAAGAGGTCTTCATAAAATTTCAGGCCAGCTTCATTTGGCTCTTTTTCGTCTCCTTTAGGAAAGATGCGCGTCCATCCGATTGACAGACGGTAGGTTTTGAAGCCCATTTCTGCAAACAAGGCGATGTCTTCCTTGTAACGATGGTAATGGTCGATGGCTTTTTTAGCTGGATAAAAATGTTCCCCATCAAAGTCCAGATGTTTCTTGTCTCCTGAGATAATAGCGTGACGGTCTTCTCCCACTGGAGCGACATCAACGTTAGCCAGCCCACGGCCGTCCTCATCATATCCGCCTTCAAGCTGGTTGGCAGCTGTAGCGCCACCCCAAAGAAAATCTTTTCTGAAACTCATGTTTTATTCCTCCTGTAGATGAATTTAAATCGTTTACTTTGTCAGTGTAAAGAGTGTAATCCATTACATACAAGCGAAAAGGTGAATTTTATCTGACGATTCTCCAATGATATGGATAGCCTGGACAGAATGTGGTAAAGTGTTCGAGATATAGGTAATTACAGAAAAGAGGATATTATATATGACACACTATGACGTTCTGGTGGTTGGCGGCGGGACAAGCGGTATGATGGCTGCGATTTCGGCTGCTGAGCACGGAGCCAGAGTCGCCGTTGTTGAGAAAAATAAATTTGTGGGACGTAAACTGCTGGTGACTGGAAACGGCCGCTGCAACGTGACCAATAACCGGGACAAGGAAGAAATCATTTCCCATATTCCCGGAAATGGACGCTTTCTTTACAGCGCCTTCTACCAGTACGACAACTATGACATCATGCACTTTTTCCAGTCCCGTGGCATCAAGCTGAAGGAAGAGGATCACGGCCGAATGTTTCCAACTACGGACAAGTCACGGACGATTGTCAACGCCTTGAGTCAGATTATGGAAGATTCAGAAATCGAAGTCTTTACAGGCGCACCCGTGGATACCGTGCTTTATAAAAACGGGTCGGCTTATGGTGTGAAGCTGCAGGACGGACGCGTACTCGAGTCCGCCTCGGTCATCTTGTCCACAGGCGGCCGGGCGATGCCCAAGACTGGTTCAACCGGTGACGGCTATAAATGGGCAAAAAAAGCTGGACATACAATCAAGGAGTTATATCCGACGGAAGTCCCAATCACGTCTGAGGAGTCTTTCATTCTTGACCGGACTCTTCAAGGGATTTCTCTCAGAGATGTCGATTTGAAAGTTCTGAATAAAAAAGGGAAAACAGCGGTCGCTCACCGAATGGACATGATTTTCACCCACTTCGGCATCTCCGGACCAGCTGTGCTGCGCTGCTCGATGTTTGTGCTGCAGACTATGAAGCGTGACAAGACTGACCATGCCGTCATGAGTCTGGACAGCCAGCCTGACGAAACACTGGGATCGCTCAGGCAGAAACTGGAACGCCTAATGAACAAGGAAGGCGAAAAAAGTATCAAGAATACCCTCAAGCAGTTCGGCCCTGAGCGTTATATTCTGTTTGGACTCGACCAGTCTGGAATCGATAGTGAACGAGCCTTCAAAACACTGAACCAGAAGGAGCTGGAAACAGTTATCCATTTCCTGAAAGATTTCCGTTTCAATGTGCATGGTTCCCTGCCGATTGAAAAAGCCTTTGTGACCGGTGGCGGTGTTAACACGAAAGAAGTGAACCCGAAGACACTGGAGAGCAAGCTGATGCAAAATCTCTACTTTACCGGTGAAATTCTCGACTATAACGGCTATACTGGAGGCTACAATATAACGGGAGCCTTTATTACTGGCCGTATTGCTGGCATGCATGCGGCGCAAGCTGCCTTGAGTACAGCGGCTTACTGACTTCCGTTTAAAACGAGCTGTTTGAAAACAGTCTTTCTTCTATAGTATTTGCTGAGGTGCCGGCCAGTTTGCCGGCATCTTTTTTGTCCGATTTTAGTATCTGTCTATTTCCAAGCTAAGCAAATCAACAGCTCCCCGTTGATCTGAAAGAGTTCAGGCAGACTGAACTCTTCTTTATTTTGTCTTTATAATTCTTTTTCCAGTTGCTATGAGTCATCTACGGCGGCGCAACTCAAGGATGAGCTTCCTCCCAGTTGACCCGCAAACCACCTTTGTGGTGCAACTCGAGACCCCTTTTCTTTCAGTTGACCCGCAAACCACCTTTGCGGCGCAACTCGAGACTCCTTCTCTTTCAGTTGACTCGCAAATCATTTTTGCGGCGCAACTCAAGACCCCTTTTCTCCCAGTTGACCCGCAAACCACCTTTGCGGCGCAACTCAAGACCCCTTTTCTCCCAGTTGACCCGCAAACCACCTTTGCGGCGCAACTCGAAACCCCTTCTCTTTCAGCTGATCCGCAAGGCAGTACAATTGAGAGATAGCTTTTATTCTTGCATCGTTTCCCGCTTTCACCTCAAAGACTATTCAAAATAAAGGTCGCCTCGATTCAGTTAGCCGCCAGGCCAACTCTTGAACCTTCACTTACACAAAAAAGAACACAGCAGGCACCCTATTCCAAGAGTTTGCCGTGTTCTCTTTCGTTAGCAGGAAACCGTTATCCCCGTTTCCTTCTTTTTTCAATCCAGCTTGTCCAACTCTGCTTTTAGCTTCTCGATCTGCTGGCTGACTGCCTTGGGGGCCGGACCTCCTTCGATATCACGCTTTTCAACACAGGTCTTCAAATCAATCACTTGAAAAATATCCTCTTCGAACAGCTTACTGAAGGACTGGTAAGCCTCCAGTGACAGGTCTTCAAGCGTCTGATCCTTTTCAATGCAGCTTTTGACCAGGCCGCCAATCACTCCGTAAGCTTCTCTGAATGGCATGCCTTTTTTCGTCAGGTAGTCGGCACAGTCGGTCGCATTAATAAAGCCTTTGGACGCTGCCTGGCGCATACTCTTTGTGTCGGCGGTCATGGTCGCAATCATCGGAGTCATCGCTGACAAGGCCAGTTTGACTGTCTCCATACTATCAAATAAAGCTTCCTTGTCTTCCTGCATATCCTTATTGTAAGCTAGCGGAATACCTTTCATCATAGTGAGCAAAGTCTGCAGGTTGCCGTAAGCCCGGCCGGTCTTGCCGCGGACCAATTCTGCCACATCCGGATTCTTTTTCTGCGGCATGATGGATGAGCCTGTCGCAAAGGCATCATCCAGTTCCACAAAATGAAAAGCCTGTGAGCACCAGAGAATGATTTCTTCAGACAGGCGGGACAAATGCATCATGACCATGCTTAATGCATAGACCGCATCAATTACAAAGTCGCGGTCCGATACGCCATCCAGACTGTTGGCGGTAACCTGGCCAAAGCCAAGTTGGTCAGCTACAAATTGCCGGTCCAGTGGATAAGTAGTGCCGGCCAGAGCGCCATTACCCAGCGGCATGCTGTCTGTGTGGGCAATCACCTCATGCAGACGGGTGATATCCCTCAAAATCATCTGGGCATAAGCCATCAGGTGATGGGCAAAGGTGACCGGCTGGGCAATTTGCAGATGAGTATAGCCCGGCATGATCGTCTCCAAGTGCGCTTCAGCCTGCTTGATCAGGGCCGCTTCAAAGTCTTTGAGCTGGCTAATGACTGCGGATGCCTCTTTTTTGACGTACAGTCTCAAATCCAGTGCAACCTGATCATTACGGCTGCGGCCGGTATGCAGCTTTTTGCCGGCCTCGCCGATTCTTTGCGTCAGCTCCGCTTCGATAAACATGTGGATATCTTCTGCTGCAGGATCAAAGGGCAGGTCGCCGGTTTGGATATCCATCAGAATGCCTTCCAGCCCTTCAACAATCTCATTCACATCTTCAGCCGAGATGATTCCTTGCTGGCCGAGCATCCGCGCATGCGCGATGCTGCCTGTTATGTCTTCCTTATATAAAATGTGGTCAAAGCTGATCGAGGAGTTGAACACATCCACCTCCTGAGCACTTTGGCCACTGAAGCGCCCCTGCCATATTTTTTTCTTGTCAGCTGACATGTGCATTCACTCCCATCAGATGAAGCAGCACAGCTTTCTGCACATGCAGTCTGTTTTCAGCTTCATCAAAAATTGCTTCGGCATGCTGTTCGAATACTTCTGCTGTGATTTCTTCTTCCTTGTGAGCCGGCAGGCAGTGCTGAACCATGACGTCCGGTGCAGCTGCCGACAGCAGCTTGGCATTGACCTGGTAGGTATCCTTGAATACCTGCTGGCGCTTTTCTGCCTCGCTTTCATCTCCCATGCTTGCCCAGACATCTGTAAAGACAACATCGGCTTCTTTGACAGCCTCAACAGGATCTTCCGTCAGGAGGAAGCCTGCATGCCTTGCATATTGTTCTAATATAGCCGGATCAGGCTGATAGCCGGAGGGTGAAGCGACAGCGATAGATGCCCCTGCAAGCAGGGAGCCGACAATTAGCGAGTTGGCCATATTGTTCCCGTCTCCTACAAAGGCAAACTTAAGCTGATCCAGCTGTCCCTTGTATTCCTGGACAGTCATCAGATCAGCCAATATCTGACAGGGATGATAGAGATCCGTCAGCCCATTAATAACAGGAATCGAACCGAAGGCAGCCAGATCTTCAACGTCCTGCTGGTCATAGGTGCGGATCATGATGCCATCCAAATACCGCGACAGCACTCGCGCTGTATCCTGAATCGATTCACCCCGGTTTAGCTGCAAATCTGACGCACTCAGATAAAGCGGCTGGCCTCCCAGCTGACTCATGCCGACTTCAAAGGACACCCGGGTCCGGGTCGAAGCCTTCTGGAAAATCATCCCGAGCGTCTTGCCTTTCAAGTAAGAAGTCTCTATTCCTTCTTTCTGTTTCTGTTTCAGTTCATGGCCGGTCTTCAGCAGCAGAAGAAGTTCGTCCTGACTCAGATCGGACAGTTTCAGTAAATGCTTCATTTCGTGACCTCCTGCATTTTTTCAGCCAGAATATGCGCCAGACAGCTGACTGCTTCGTCCAGTGAAGCCTGGTCGATGATCAGCGGTGGCAGCAGTCTCAGCTTGTCTTTGGCTGTCAGAAACAGAAGTCCTTCTTCCATCGCTTCCAGCATTACGGCCTTGGCATTTGCTTGCTTGAAAGTCACCCCAAGCATGAGGCCCATGCCGCTGACGCTTTCTACCGCATCCAAAGCTTCCAGTTTTTCTTTCAGATAACTTCCCTTTTCGAGGACTTTTTCCAGGAAAGCTTCCGACAGCTCATCCAGCACGACGGTCGCTCCGGCAGCTGCTACGGGATTGCCTCCGAAGGTCGAGCCGTGATCCCCCGCTTCCAAGGTGCCTTTAACTTTTTCTCCGAAAAGGATAGCACCAATTGGCAGGCCGTTGCCCAGGCCTTTAGCGCTGGTCACAATGTCCGGTTGGAGGCCGAAGTGTTCATAGGCAAACAGTTTGCCTGTTCGCCCAATCCCGGTCTGGACTTCATCAATGATCAGCAGCATATCCTGCTGACGGCACAGCTGGTCGATGGCCTCAATAAATGCTGGTTCAAGCGGGATCACTCCCCCTTCGCCCTGGATCACCTCGATCATGATTGCACAGACGGTCGGATCCGCTTTGTTCATCAAATCACTGATATTATTGGCTTCTACATAATCAAAACTTTCCGTGAACGGATCGAAATACTGGTGGAAAACATCCTGACCGGTGGCTGCTAATGTCGTTACGGTCCGCCCGTGAAAGGAATTCTTGAGAGTCAGGATTTTGTGCTTGTCCTTATTCTGCTGATGGCCGTATTTCCTTGCGGCTTTAATCGCTACTTCATTGGACTCGGCTCCGGAATTAACAAACAGCACATGCTTCATGCCCGTGCGTGTGCACAATGTTTCGGCTACATCAGCAGAGGGTTTGGTATAGTATATATTGGAGATGTGCTGAAGCGCAGTCAGCTGGCTCTGCGTCGCGTTGACCCATTTGGGATGGTTGTAGCCCAGTGCGTTGACACCAATCCCCGCCGTAAAGTCCAGGTAGCCCTTGCCACTGGTATCGTAGAGATGACAGCCTTCTGCTTTTTCCATAACTACTGAAAGCCGGTTGTATGTGGGGGTGATATGTGCCTGCGTCTTGTCGATTGTGTTCATATTGCGCTCCTTTCCATCTGACTTTTACTCTTGTAAAACAAGGTCCCGATTCCACTGTCTGTCAGAAACTCGACAATCAGTGCATGTGGAAGTCTCCCATCCAGAATAACGGCCTGTCTGACTGACGTACTGACAGCATCCACGCAGCAGCTGACTTTCGGGATCATGCCACCTGTAATGACTTGTTTTTCCTTTAGTGTATCCAGGCTATCGACTTCGATCTGTGAAATAAGGGTCGAAGGATCGTCAGGCTTTTCCAGAACGCCGGGAACATCTGACATCAGGACAAAATTGTCTGCCTCCAGCGCCTTGGCGATTCCTGCAGCCATTTCATCTCCATTGATATTGCAGGCCTCTCCTGCTTCATCCATTCCGATACAGGCAATCACAGGTATGTAGCCGCTCTGGACTAGATCATGTATCACCTCAGTATTGACCTGATCGACTTCACCGACGGCTCCCAACTTACCCGGATCCTTCAGCCTGGCTTTGATTAGACCTCCATCGACCCCGCTGATGCCCATCGCTTTTCCACCCAGAGTCTGGATTTTTCGAGTGAGGTCCTTGTTGATCTTTCCCGCTAGGACCATCTGAGCAATCTCCATCGTTTCCAAGTCAGTTTTTCTCAGGCCCTCGACAAAGGTGCCTTCCACCTCCGCTTTTTCCAGCCAATAATTGATGTCCGGCCCGCCGCCATGAACGATGACGACGTTCATGCCGACCTTGGCCAGCAGCATGATGTCGCGAAGAACCTTTTCCTTGAGGGTTTCGTCCATCATTGCTGAGCCGCCGTACTTGATCACGACCATTTTCTGATCATAATGCTGGATGTGCGGCAAAGCACCAGTGAGTGTTTTTGCCATATCAAATGTATCCATAAGTGCTCCTTTGCTTTCTCTTTTTTAAATCAACTTGCGCTCTTATCCAGTCAGCAGCCTTTTCTTATACTCTGGCTGAAAAAGCTGCTTTCAGGAGCGGTAGGCGCTGTTGATGGTCACGTACTCTTTCGTCAGATCGCATCCCCAGGCTGTGGCCTGCTCTGTGCCTGCATAGAGATAAATATCAATAAAGAGCTTATCCGTTCCCAGAACCTCATAGGCCTTGTCTTCATCAAAAGGTACAACGGCGCCGGCTTCACAGACACAGACACTGCGGTAGTCTGCTGAACGCAGATAGATGTCCACCTGTTCATAATTCAGCTCGGCCCCGCTGTAACCCATAGCGCAAAGCAGACGGCCGACATTCGCGTCACGCCCGTAAACGGCGGCCTTGACCAGGCTGCTGCTGATGATTTGCTTGGCCAGCAGCTTGGCTTGCTGCTCATCTTTAGCCTGGAGTACATTGCAGGTGATCAGTGTCCCTGCCCCTTCCCCGTCAGCGGCAATCGCTACAGCCAAGTCTTTGCAGACCAGATGCAAGGCTTGCTTGAACAGACGGTACTCTTCCTGCTCGCTGGACTGGATCAAAGGATTGCTGGCTTTTCCATTGGCCAGAATCGTCACCATATCATTGGTCGAGGTATCTCCGTCCACACTGATCATGTTGAAAGTGTCTGAAGTGACCTCCGTCAGAGCCTGCTGCAATACAGCCGGCTCGATGTTTGCATCTGTGGTGATAAAGCCGAGCATGGTCGCCATATTCGGATGAATCATCCCGCTGCCTTTGGAAATGCCTCCCAGTGTTACAGTGCAGCCGTTCAGGTCAAAAGTCACTGCCTTTTCCTTGATCCCGGTATCGGTCGTGAGGATTGCTTCAGCTGCCAAACTGCCGGCGTCTTCAGAGAGCTTTGACACCAGCTGGGGAATACCGGCTGCAAAGGGTTCGATACTGAGCGGCTGACCAATGACTCCAGTTGAAGCGACCAGGACATCTTGCTCCTCTATGCCAAGACTTTGACTCAGCAGCTCACAAGTCTTGCCGGCGATTTCCAGCCCGTTGGCATTGCAGGCATTGGCATTACCGCTGTTACAAATCAGCGCCTGGGCCCAGCCGTTCAGACTGTTGAGTCGGGTGATCTCAAGGGGCGCGCCCTTGACTTTGTTCTGTGTATAGACACTGGCAGTAGCCGCCAGGTTTTCACTGTAAATCAGCGCCAGGTCCTTTCTTTTTCTTTTAAAGCCCGCATGGATGCCGGCAGCCTGAAAGCCTTTAGCTGCGGTCACATTCCCCTGTGTTGGACAGATCTGCTTGTTTAGTTTTTCTAGTGTATCTGTTTGCATCTTTCTCACCTCAAAACGATGGGGCTACCATCGCAAGTCCTTCTGTTTCTGTCAGTCCATACATAACGTTCAGGTTCTGGACTGCCTGACCGGCAGCCCCTTTCTGCATATTATCGATCACGCTGACCAGAATCAGCCGGCTAGTCCGCTCATCTACCGTTAAACCGATATGGCACTGATTGGAATGCTGGACATGGCTGATGTCGGGCCATTGTCCGGGCCCTTTGACCTGGACAAAGGGGGCGTCTTCATACCAGTCTTCATAAATCGTCTGAATGTCTGTTGCCTGAGCGTCCGTCTGCAGATCGGCATAGACCGTCGCCAGAATGCCCCGGTTGACCGGCAGCAGATGGGGAACAAAGGCAATGGAGGATTTTTGCCCCCCCATCACGGCCAGCTGTTCTTCGATTTCCGGGATATGCCGGTGTGAACCAATCTTGTAGGCGGCGAAGCCTTCATTCTTAGTAGCAAAGTGGGTCGCTTCTGACAGACTCTTGCCTGCTCCCGTCACGCCTGATTTGGCATCGATGATTAGAGAGTCTGTTTTGATCAGTCCGTTGGCCACTGCCGGATAGAGCGCCAGCAGAATGCTGGTCGGGTAGCAGCCTGGGTTGGCCACCAAATCCGTCTCCTGGATTTTTTCTCTGTTCAGTTCTGTCAGACCGTAGACCGCCTGCTCATGCAGCTCAGGGTATCTGACGGCTGTCTTGTACCAGTCCTCATAAACAGTCAAGTCCTGCAGACGGAAGTCTGCTCCGGCATCGATGACTTTTTTCCCCAAGTCCAGACACTGCTTCACCAGGTCTTCACTCATGCCGTGGGGCAGGCAGATAAAGATGATGTCTGCCTTGGCGATCACTTGCTCTGCTTGCTCGAACACACCGTCAAACTGACCTTTGAACGTCGGATAGACCGAGGAAAAGGACTGGCCGGCATAAGTATCAGACGACACGCCGGCAATGTCCACATGGCTGTGTCCGAGTAAAATTTTGATCAGTTCCGAACCGACATAGCCGCTAGCCCCAATGACTCCTGCCTGGATCATACTCATGCCTGCATCCCTTCCTGAGAGTAGACACTAACCTGATCAGCCAGCTTGCCAAACTGTGTTTTCTGCTGCATTTCCGCCTGGATCACGCTCGACAGGCCGAACAGATTGATGAAGCCCTTGGCATCGTTCTGGTCGTAGACCTCGTCATTTTCAAACGTGGCAAAAGCTTCGGAATACAGGCTGTAAGGAGAGTCTACGCTGGATACAATCATGTTGCCTTTATACAGTTTCAGCTTGACCGTTCCGGTCACTGTCTTCTGTGTCTCATCGACGAAAGCATCCAGCGCCTGTTTCAAGGGCGTGAAGTACTGGCCGTTGTAGATCAGCTTGGCATATTTCTGTGCTAGCTCCTGCTTGTGCTGCATTGTTTCTTTGTCTAAAGTGATCATCTCCAACTGCTCGTGTGCGAAATAGAGCAAGGTACCTCCCGGTGTTTCATAGACGCCTCGGCTCTTCATGCCGACCAGACGATTTTCGATCATGTCCAGGATGCCGACCGCGTGCTCGCCCCCGATGGCATTGAGTGTCTTAATCAGAGTCACCCCGTCCATTTCCTCGCCGTCCACCGCTACCGGCACGCCCTGTTCAAAAGTAATGCTGACATAGGCGGCTTGATCCGGCGCTTGCTCAGGAGAGACACACATTTCAAGAATAGAATCATATTTAGGTTCATTGAGCGGGCTTTCCAGATCCAGCCCTTCATGTGACAGATGCCAAAGGTTCTTGTCCTTGGAATAGCTTGTTTCTCTAGAAACTTTTAGCGGAATCTGGTGCTTCTCACAGTAATCGATGGCCTCATCACGGGAGCTAATCTCCCAGGTTCTCCAGGGCGCAATGATATCCAGCTCCGGAGCCAGAGCTTTTATCCCCATTTCAAAACGAACCTGATCGTTTCCTTTGCCGGTACAGCCGTGGCAGATCGCATCCGCCCCTTCTTGCTTGGCAATATTCACCAGAGCCTTGGAGATGATTGGACGTGCTGTTGCCGTGCCTAGGAGATACTTGTTTTCATAAATTGCTCCCGCCTTGAGCGTCGGAAAAATGGAGTCATAAACAAATGCTTCTTCGATGTCGGCCAGATAGAACTTGGAGGCCCCGGTCTTGAGTGCTTTCTCTTCCAGTCCGATCAGTTCGTCTTCCTGACCCACATTAGCGGTGACCGCAATGATTTCACTCCCATAATGCTCTTTCAACCAGTGGATAATGACGGACGTATCCAGGCCTCCGGAATAGGCCAGTACGATTTTTTTGTAAGTTTTCTCAGTCATAATAAATATGCTCCTTTTTATTGGTGTTTTCTATGCCTCTAGTCTGCTTTTTTGGTCTACTGTCTTTTTGGGTATAAAAAAAAACGCCTTTGTGCTTTCACACAGAGACGATCGATTCGCGGTACCACTCTATTTGCAGATATCCAGTGCCCTACCGTATCACGGGTAAGAACTCCTGTTTGAGCGGTTATCGCCCATCTGCCAACTCTTTGCATTAACGCTGCACACGGCTTTTACCCCCGTTCACCCTAGTCTTTCTTCGGCCGGACCAATCGCTCCTGCCTTCTTTGGCTCCCAGGTTCAAAAGCGTCTTATAAGCTCGTTTTCAATGACCCGTCATGTCAGCCTTCCACTCTGTGCTGACTCGCTGTAATGAAGAAGATCATTTACTTTTCTTGTTCTTTGACGTTAACGGTAGTCTACACCAGACCAGCAGCCGTGTCAACACAAAATATTTAATTTAATGTATATTTTTGTCTTTTTTTGATAAAAAGCCCGTTTTTATACAATTAACATACTTTTTAAGCATAAAAAAGACCAGACCAGGCTATTCCCCTGATCCAGTCTGTTTCACGGATCCGTGAGCTTGCTTGACCGTCAGCGGTCCGCTCAGTTCTGATCCAGTTCTTTTGTGAGTTCGATGATGCGGTCGACCGATTCGTCTAGATAGTTGATCGTATCCTTCAAAGGCTTGTCGGTAGTAATATCAACCCCGCACACTTGTGTCGCTTCTGCCGGCTCTTTCTGACCACCCAGAGCTAGGAAGTCTAGCCAGCCGTCAACTTTTTCTTCTCCACTGCTGATTTTCAGGAAGGCTTGCGTGGCGATTGTCAGTCCCGCTGAATAGGTATAGGGATACAGCCCCATATAGTAGTGGATCTGACGCATCCAGGTCAGTTCCGCACCCGGTTCAAGCTCGACGGCCTCGCCCCAGAACTGCTCCAGCACCTCGCGCTTTAGTTCGCTGAGCTTGTTGGCATCAAAACTCTTGCCGGCATCAATCAGGCGATAAACTTCTCGCTGATAGGCTGCTTCAAGCAGGTGCGTCACGAAATTATGGAAATAGGTTCGGGAGATCATCTTAGACAGCACGGAACGCTCCATCCGCGGATCATCCGTCTTGTTTTTCAGATAGTCCGTTAAAAGCAGCTCATTAAATGTCGAGGGTCCTTCAATCAGATAAAGCGACGGTCGGGCACTGGTCAGCGGGTTGTTTTCATTAGAAAAGACCCCCTGGCCGGCATGGCCCAGCTCATGAAAAAGCGTATAGGCATCGGTCAGCTGTCCGGTCCAGGTCACCATGACATTAGGATGTTTGCCGTAGGTCGTCGAGCAGAAAGCCCCTGACCGCTTGCCCAGATTCTGTGCAAAGTCCACCCAGCGCTCGGGATAAGATCGCAGAATCATATCAACATAGTCCTGTCCGAGTGGCTCCAGGGCTTCCTTGACCAGGGTCTTGGATTCCTCGATTGAAACCGGAAGGGTATAATCCGGATCCAGATCCACCTTTAGATCGGCATAAGTCATCTTCTCCAGTCCATGAACCTCTTTTAGATGCGTAATGAATTTACGCATGACCGGTGCAAAGTCGGTCATGATCGTATCGATCTGACGGTGGTAGAGGTCCTGATCCACTTCCTGACTTTCCAGAAGGTAGTCAAAAATCGAGTCATAGCCGCGCATATCGGCAATCGTTTTTTCGCGCTGCAGATGGGTGTAGTAGGCCGTAGCCACCACATTCTTATACTGGCCAAGCACACTGTTGAACTGATCATAGGCAGCCCGGCGGACTTTTGGATCTTCATGGTACATGTATACCTCTTCATACAAGACGAAACTCAGTGGATACTCCTTACCGTCCACTTCAAAGGTGCCATAATCCGCATCATTAGACCGGGCCTGTTCAAAGATTTCGGCCGGTGAACTGAAGACCGGCGACAGCTGAGCCAGGGCTTCCTCCACTTTCGGATCCAGCTTGGCCCGCTTAGTTTTCTTTATTTTTCGGATATAAGCTGCATAGGCTGGCTCCTGTTCCTTGACTGCATCCAGAGTAGCCTCATCCAGCTCTTCCATCTGTGACTGGAAAAAGCTGAGTCTGGCACTAACACCGGCCAGGACATTGGAAACATGACGGGTGACCTGCTGGGCTTCGCTGTCGGTAATATCCACTGAAACCGGCAGATGGCCGTACTGTCCCAAATGTGACGCAGCTGCTGATAGTTCTTCGTAAGCAGCAATCGCTTCTACAACCGTTTCTGCCTCTGTCAGCTGTCCGTCATACTTGCCAGCAAAAGCTGCGACATCTTCAGGTAGCTGCTTTGCCGCCTCTTCAAACTCCTCTTTTGTTTTAAAAATAGCAGACAGGTCCCATTTCAGTTCATCAGCTACGTCTGATCGTTTGAGTAATTGTTCTGACATGTAGTACTCTCTCCTTTTTATATGAACAAGTGAACGATTAAATATGACAAAGTGTCACATTCTGTTTAAAAAAATGAATACTTGATTAAAGCATTCCCCTTTTCTCTATTCACTTTCTTATTTTATTATAGCACCTTTCTTTTATTTTTAAAGAGCAAGTTAACCTCTGCCTGTATTTCAGCAGCGTAACCCTGCAAGGCAAACCAGCTTCCTGTCTCTTTTTTTCAGTATAAAAAAAGGCCTGCTGACTGGATCTCAGCAGACCTGAAGAATAACTTCTGTGTTGAAGCTGACTGTTTCGCTTTCATGCAACATTCTTGCTAGAGTACAAAGCTGCCCTGGCTTTAGATAAGCTCAGAGGATTTGGCTCAAAAACAGCTTGGTCCGCTCGTGTTTAGGGTGATCAAAGAAGGCCTTCGGCTCAGCCATTTCAATAATCTCCCCTTTATCGAACAAGACTAGACGATCAGCCACCTGCCGGGCAAAGCCCATTTCATGCGTCACCACGATCATTGTCATCCCGGACTCAGCCAGGCTGCGCATGACGTCCAGGACCTCATTGACCATTTCCGGATCCAGCGCGGAAGTCGGCTCATCGAACAGCATAATTTTTGGCTGCATCGCCAATGCACGGGCAATGGCTACCCGCTGCTGCTGACCGCCGGAAAGCTGGCCAGGATACTTGTCTGCCTGTTCAGGAATTCCAACGCGTTCAAGCAAATCGCGGGCAATTTCATCTGCTTTGCCTTTCTTCCATTTTCTGACCCAGATCGGTGCCAGTGAAACATTCTTTAAAATCGTCATGTGCGGGAAGAGATTAAACTGCTGGAAAACCATCCCGGTCTCCTTGCGTATTTCTTCTACATTTTTCAGATCATCCGTCAGTTCGATTCCGTCGATCACAATGGATCCACTCTGGAATTCTTCCAGTGCATTCAGTGTCCGGATAAATGTGGACTTACCTGAACCCGAGGGTCCCAGCACGACGATCACTTCTCCCTGAGTCACGGTAAGGTCCACATCCTTGATGACATGGAGATCTCCATACCACTTGTTCAGTTTGCTGACTTTGATGATTGGGTTCTTGTCTGCAGCTGCTTCAACAGCTGACTTGGCTGCAACAACTTCCTTCATAATCTTTTCCTCTCTTTCCTTATGGATCACGGCATTTCTACCAGTATAACTGCTGCCTTTAATCATTAGCGGCTGCCTTTAGACAGGCTGCGTTCCAGATAACGGCTGACATACGCCATTAGGTAGCAGAAAATGAAATAAAATACGGCAACAAAGACATACAGTTCCAGATAACGCCCAAGGTATTCCGGATTGTTTGAAATCCGTCGGGCAGTACCCAGGAAGTCAGACAGTCCAATAATGGCCACCAGAGACGTATCTTTCAAAATAGTAATGAACAGCCCGACCATGGCCGGAATAACAGCTTTAAGCGCCTGGGGCAGGATAATAAAAAAAGTCGTCTTGATTTTATTCAAACCCAATGCCTGAGCGGCTTCATACTGGCCACCTGGTATGGATTGCAGCCCACCCCGGACATCTTCAGCCAGGTAAGCAGCGGCAAAGAAAACATAGGCAATCATGGCCCGCGTTACATTGTCCATACCCGTCTGTCCCCCTAAAAACAAGGGAATCAGCAACTGGCCAATAAACAGAACCATGATCAGAGGTGTTCCCCTTACCAGTTCAATATAAGCAATACAGAAATAACGGACAACCGGCAGCTCGCTGCGGCGTCCCAGCGCCAGAAGAATCCCCAGCGGAAAGCAGCCGATGATAGCTACCGAAGCCAAAATCACCGTTAGCAGCCAGCCTCCCCAGTACCGGCTCAAAACCGGATCCAAGAGTCCTCCAAACCCCATAATCAGGCCCAGGGTAAGCGGGAAATAAAGAGCCCAGAGCACAAGGGCCGGAATCTTCAGTACAGAAAAGCGGCTGCCTAGCAGGTAGCCTCCTGCCATCAGCAGTAGGCAGGCTACCAGATTCAACGTAGTATTCAGGGTCGTCCACGGAATAATGGCAAAGGCCAGAAAAACGGAGCCGAAAGTCAGCGCAACGGCCTTGCCTGCTCCTTTAAATAGCCCCCATGTCCCCCCAATCATCAGAGAGGCATAGTATAGAGCAAACCAGAGACGCCATAATTCTTCCAGCGGATACTGTCCGATCATTAGCAGGCGCAAATGGATATAGACAACATCCCAGCTGTTGGTGACCGCAAACTGGACCACCTGGTACAGCACCAGGCCGGAAAAGAGGGCCGTCAGCAAAGTGAGTAGCGTATTTTTAGGACCGTCAAACAGGTTCTTTTTTAAAGCCTTGAAAAAAGGCGTCTGGCCATCCTGTTTCAGTCTGGGCGCATCCGTCACTTCCAGACGGCTATCCATCTCTCCTTTGATGTGTAGTCTTTCATCAATCATTTTATCCACCTACCTTTCAACCAGCTGGAATTTTTTATTGAAGTAGTTCATAAACAGCGACGTCGTCAGACTGAAGAAGAGATAGACTGCAATCATAATGGCAATCACCTCAAGCGTCCGGCCTGACTGGTTGATGACTGTATTGCCGACACCGACTATTTCCTGATAGCCTACTGCCATAGCCAGAGACGAGTTTTTGATCAGGTTCAGATATTGGCTGGTCATCTGCGGAATAATGATCCGAATGGCCTGCGGAAAAATAACCAGTCTCATGGCCGTACGGGATTTAAAGCCGAGCGCCTTGGTCGCTTCAACCTGACCTTTCGGCACGGCCTGTACGCCTCCACGGACGATTTCAGCGATGTAGGTGGACGTAAAAATCGTCAGTGCTAAAAGGACGGATAAAAAGGGTGTCGTCAAAGACAGCCCCCCGGCGACCGCTGCACCTGTATGTGACGGAATCGTCGGTTCCAGCGGTCCCCGTCCAACCAAAAGGTAGGTCAGACCCGAAAGCAGAACCAGAAGTCCCAAAGCGGACAGAAAAGGATAGCGGTGCTGGCCACCCTCCATTTCCAGACGCATTAAATATTTGAAAAGAAACAGGGCCGCTGCCATAAAGACCAGCAGCAAAAGAAGCCAAAGAGCGGTCGCATCGTGCACGCGTGCCCAGGGAATCACGGCTCCACGGTTAGAGAGATAAAAGGGACCGAAGCTGACCGCTTCCTGTATTCTAGGCAGGGGAAGGAAAACAGCAAAGTTCAGTATGAATATCTGCAGCAGCAGTGGCGTATTTCTGAACACATCGATATAGATCGAGGCGACTTTGCTTAAGAGCCAGTTGTCGGACATTTTAGCCACCCCGACACCGACGCCAATAACTGTCGCCAGGATGATGCCGAAAAAGGACACTCTCAGTGTACTGACAATCCCGACAAGCAAGGCCCGGTAATAGGGATCACTTGTACTGTAGGCAATCATGGCTTCATTAATATTAAAGCCGGAACGGGCATTTAAAAAGTCGAAACCAAAGCGGATCCCAATCCGCTCGAGACCGGTCAGTGTATTCTGGATCAATATCCAGAATACTATCCCCACCAGCAGAACGAACACAGCCTGCAGGATCACAGGGACGACTTTTTTGTTTCGCCAGATCGGTGTGCTCACTTTTTTATTTTGTGTTTGCATGTGTCTCTTCACCTCTTTTAGTTTAGCCTCTAAACAAAACCGGCTGACAGACCCGAAAAGAGACCTGCCATTTAACAGGGCAGCAGGCCTCTTTTTAGTGCACGTCACGGTACAGTCTAAACCGGTCAAGCTGATTATTATAAGGGGGGGCGTCATTCATTCGCTCTCCCCCTACTGCTGACTTATCTGAACGGCATAGAGTAATGCAGGCCGCCGTCTTCATACAGGGCGTTCATTCCTCTTGGCAGATCGAACTGTGTATCCGGCCCCAGGTGACGGTCGTATATTTCTCCGTAGTTCCCGACTTGTGAGATGGCCTGATAGGCAAAATCACTATCCAGTCCCAAGTAGCCTCCCAGATCTTCTTCTATTCCCAACAAACGTCTAACATCCGGATCATCGCTGTCCATGAAGTCATCGATATTGTCCTGAGTGATGCCGAATTCCTCAGCCTGAATCAGGGCAAAAACAGTCCAGCTCACGACATCCATCCACTGGTCGTCTCCATGCAGCACTGCCGGAGCCAGGGGTTCCTTGGACAGGGTTTCTTCCAGGATAACATGGCCATCCGGATCATCCAGTACAGCAAAGGATGAGACTAGGCCGGAACGGTCGGTGGTCCAGGCATCAACGGAACCGGCCTGATAGGCTGCAATCAGGGCATCCCGGTCATCAAAGGTCTGCGTTTCATAAGAGACACCGATTGCATCCATCTGATCAGCCAGGTTCAGTTCTGTTGTCGTTCCTGTCTCCACACCAATGATCATGCCTTCCAGATCTTCAAGTGATGAGACCCCCGCATCGGCATTGACCATCATTCCCTGACCATCATAGAAAGTGACCGGTGCAAAGTTCAAGCCGACCTCTGTGTCACGGCTCGCTGTCCAGGTTGTATTGCGGACCAATACATCCACTTCACCGGTCTGCACAGCTGTAAAGCGTTCCTGGGCGGAAAGCGGCCTAAAGTTGACGGCATCCGCATCTCCCAGAACTGCAGCGGCTACAGCCCGGGCAATATCGATGTCAAAACCAGTATAGTTTCCGTCACTGTCTACATAGCCAAAACCAGGAAGCTGGTCGTTGACCCCGGCATTCAGTTCGCCTCTATCCGTTACAGCTGATAGGGTCTGTCCAGAACTGGCTGTGCTGCTGTCCCCCTCCACTCCCTCTGCTTCTTCTGTTCCGCCTGCACAGGCTGTGAGTGTTAGCAGAGCGGCTGCGCTCAATGCATACTTTACATATTTACTCATTCGGTTTTCCTCCTATGATCTAAAATGATCTTCTAATTAGATAAGAACGAGCAACTGCTCTTCCCTGTCTGTGGCATTGCATAAGCTTGCCTTGAAACATCCTCCTTGCAGATAACTGAGCTAATTATAGCTTGGCCTTTAAAAAAAGCAAAGAAAAACATTAGAAATTACTCATGATATATTCACACTAAACTAATATTAATACAGGGAAACACTTTATTTTTCTATATTGCTAACGCTTTCATTAAAGACACATTTCAGACACATTTACAAATAAAGGCAGTCCCCTCTCTCAGACTCGTTCGCTTTCTTCTATCCGATTGGCTGGCTCTCAGCTTCTTGACTTGAACCCGATTTTATCCCCTTTATTAAGTCTACAGGCCAAAGAGTGCAAAATAATCTCTAGCCAGCAACCCACGCCCGATGTTTCAAACTGAGGACCGTTCGCTTACAAACAGACTTGCTTTCATAATCTATTTCTCTCACACTTTCAAACGTCTTAAACAACAAAAAGCCGCCCGAAGCACTAGGCTCCGCACGGCTTTTTATCAGCTTTATTTTCAGGTCATTTCTCGATCTGTTACTCTGTCAGGATTGGCTGGTTCACTTTGAGCTGTCTCATGTGTTCAGTAGCCAGCTAAATAATCCACTACATTTTTAGGAAGATCTTCGCCTGCAGCAAAGGCCTTCAGATTTTCCTCAAAAATGGCAAACAGACTCTCGTCATAGGCATCCAGATTTCCGGAAATGTGAGGAGTCAGTAGCACGTCTTCCCGCTTGTAAAGCGGATGATCTGACGGCAGCGGCTCCTGGTGGACCACATCCAGAGCTGCAAAGGCCAGGTATTTCTCATCCAGTGCTGTCATCAAGTCATCCGTCACGACCGTCTGCCCCCGGCCGACATTAATAAACACCGCTGATTCTTTCATTTCCCGAAACAGACTTAAGTTGAACAGATTTCTCGTCTCATCGGTCAAAGGGAGAATATTAACCACCACATCTGCCTTGAAAAGTGCCTCTTTCAAGTTTCTCTGTGTGACCTGTTCATCCATGTAGTCAACAGATCTACCACTGCGGTTGACCCCAATGGTCTTCATTCCAAATACTTGAGCAAGCTTGGCCGTCTGCTGACCAATTTCGCCTGCTCCCACAATCAGCATCGTTTTCCCATTCATTTCCTGACCGCTTGAGATTGGTTCCCATTTGGATTGTGCCTGCATCTTGATGGAATAGCCGATTCCTCGGGTATAGCTCAAAAGCATACCAAACACGGATTCCGCAATGCCGAATTTATGAATCCCGCTGGCATTGGTCAGGGTAATCTTCTGATTTTTCAGCTTGTCGAAATCCATATAGTCAGCTCCTGCCGAGGCCAGTTGAATCCATTGAACATCGCTTGCAGAGTCATCTATCAATGCCTGTCCGTCTTCCGTGTTCCAGCCGTACACAGCTTTGATTGCTGATCGGTCTTCTGCTTCCTTCAGAGAAGAAACGACCGTATAGTCAGGTGCCAGTTCCTGAATTTTTTTCAGGTGCTTTTCTTCCAGTGGTCTCAAGTTGAGTATCGCTTTTTTCATATCATCTCGCTCCTTATCTATACTGGTCTCTTGTACTTGCTCGCTTGAACACCAGTGAATCAATCAAGAGAATAGAAGTCTCCCGTTACACTGTCCAGTTTTTCCAGTTCGTCTGTGGACACATTGTAGCGGTAAAGGCCAATCAGATTGGACCAGGTCACGCCATCCTGTTCGACCGCTTCCCGCGCCTCGATTTGTACCCAATCCTCTTCTGTAAGATTTACAAAAAAGAAGTACTGGTCATAATCCAGATCTTCTCGGATAAGCAACTGATCAAAGGCGTAGCTTTCTGCTTCTTCTTTGGTCCATTCTCTTTCGTCATCCGCCTCGCCAGCTTCTGCCTGGCCTTCTCTATCTTCAAACCAGCCCTCTAGCTCCTCATCTGATGCCTGGTCGATAGACTCACCGGTAGCTCTCATGTATTCTTCTGCCAGCAGAGCAGACTGCCTTTCTTCCTGATATGTAGACTGTTCTCCCAGGACTTGAGCTGTTTCCTGAGCCTGCTGGGACTGCTGGTCATGAATTTCCTGCTTCAATTCTTCTCCTTCACTTTGAACAGTAGGATGACTGGTTAAATCAGCTTTCAGCAAACGGCTCAGCGTTCCGGATGCCGCATCAAGTTCGCCAGCAGCATATTCCTGCCGGGCCTTATCCAGCCTTTCTTGGTAGTAGTCTTCACGTTCAGCCGTTTCTTCTGTATCCCTATCTGCTCCATCTTCCTCAGTATCTGCTTCAGACTGCTCGTTTTCTGTCAAACCCGCATCTTCTTCAGAAGTCTCAGGCATTTCTTCAATCGCTGTGTCTTCTCCTACTCCATCCAATCCCGCTTCGTCTGATCCACAGGCTGACAGTCCCAATGTCAGGGCGGTCAGCGGTATAATCCAGTGTTCTTTTTTCATCTTTTATCCTCCTCCTGCTGGTCGATATCATGATAAGCTGCATAGACGTCCCGTTTGGGGAGATTTCTGAGCTTAGCTACTTCCTTGATAGCCTTTTTACTTGCCATGCCTTGCTGTTCCATCAAAGCTTCGACATGTGCTTTCGGGCTAATTGCTTCCCATAAAGCTGGTTCGTCTTCCTGAACCTTACTGTTGCCTTCTGCTATCAGCACAAACTCTCCTCTGACCTGGGTCTCCTCCAGCCAGTCGAGTACTTCTTCAGTTGTTCCCCGGATAAATTCTTCAAACCGCTTGGTCACTTCCCGGGCCAGCACAAGCTGCCGGTCTGTTCCAAAAACAGTCAGCATTTGCTCCACGACTTGCTTGATCCGGTGCGGTGATTCATAAAAAATCAGCGTTTCTTCCCGGCGGTTCAACTCCTCTAGACTCTCAACCAGCTCCTTCTTCTTCCTTGGCAAAAAACCGTAGAAGTAAAAAGGCTGTGGCGCCAGGCCGGAAGCAATCAGAGCAGTCAAAGCGGCATTAGGCCCTGGCAGCGGAACAACCGGCAGGCCAGCTTCGACTGCTGCTTTAACCAGGTCAACACCCGGATCGCTGATTGAGGGCATACCAGCATCGCTTACCTGAGCAATCGATTCTCCTTTTAGCATCCGACCAATCAGCTGGGGGGTCCGCTCATGGGTATTGTGTTCATGGTAGCTGATCTGTGGGGTTTTGATGTCAAAATGATTGAGCAGTTTCTGCGTATTACGTGTATCTTCCGACGCAATACAGTCTACTTGCTCCAGTATTTTAACGGCACGAAAGGTCATATCATCCAGATTGCCGATTGGCGTCGGAACAAGATACAAGCTTCCGGTTTCTTGCTGTTCAAAACTTTTCTGTGTACGGATCGTCACTACTCGGTCACCTCTTTCACTATGCATACTGTCTGTTTAGAAAAAGGCTTTTGCACGCCTTCTCGGATCAGATAGCTGTCTTTCTGTCTGCGGACCAACTTTTTAAACGCCGCTTCCGCCTTGGTTGCCGCGCTTCTAGTTGGATGAGCCTCCGCATAAATCATGCGCAGTGGTCGCCTACACTTGGGGCGTGTGTATTTCGCTCCGGCCCCACTGTTGTGTTCAGCCAGTCTGCGGTTTAAATTCGTCGTATAGCCGCCATATAAGCTCCCATCCTTGCAGTGCAGCACGTAAAAATAGCTGGGTTTACTGGGCTTGTTTTCCCCTCCGGCCTTCTTTTCATTTATCCCCATAAATCATCCTCTTCACTTCCGGCAGATAGTGGCCATCGTCATCAAAGACCACCAGCGGGGGCAGGATCTTCAGGCCATCCGGCTTCCCTTGCTTGATGCCTTCAATCAGCAGCATATTGGCTTCCCTTCCCGCTTTTGGATGCACGAAACGGATGCGTTTAGGCGCCAGATCGACAGCCTTCATCGTTTCCATGATTTCCAAAAAGCGCTCGGGCCGGTGAACAAAAAAAGCTTTGCCCCGGGTCTTTAATAAACCAGCTGACGTCTGCATCAGCTGCTCAAGCGTCAGATGAAGCTCATGCCTGGCAATCGCCAGATGGCTGTTTGGATTTTTCCGGCTGCTCTCGGTAACTGTAAAGTAAGGCGGGTTACAGGTAATGACATCGACGGAGTCTTTTCTAATGTACTCAGTCGCCTGCTTGACGTCTGCGTGAATCATCTGAATCTGGTCGGTCAGACCGTTCAACTGAATGCTCCGCTCAGCCATATCCGCCAGCCGGTCCTGCAGCTCCACTGCTTGCACTTGGCTTTGTGTCTGCTGACTCAGCATCAGGGCGACCACTCCATTACCTGAACACAAATCAACCACGTGAGCCCGGTTATGATGCGGGACTCTGGCAAAATTTCCCAGCAGGACCGCATCCAGAGAAAAAGAAAAAACAGAAGGACTTTGAATGATTTCCAGGTTATACTGCATCAGCTGATCGATGCGTTCATCGTTTCTTAATTCTATACTCACACTTTTCTTCCTTACATTGATTGAATGCATTCAGTATACCAAATATCAAGCAACTGTTTCAGGCTTTTATCCATAAAATTGACAAAAGCCACTCATCAGATGAGTGGCTTTCTGGTCCAGAACAAATACTTCTAAAGTAAACGCTGGTTATTTCTATTCATATCTATACTACTAAGTTTCTCATTTAAACGACCCGATCCCTACCTCTATCGCGTCCTTACAGCTCTCTAGCTGCGCCAGTGCGGATAAACTTCGATAAAACAGTTTATATAAAATACTTGGTATTCATTCTTGACGTTTTAACAGTATACCACTTAATCAGCACAAAGCCAAATCAGATGCTTATATGAATGTTAAGGCTTGTATTTTTTTCCTGACTGTCTCTTCGTCGGCGCGCGTCATTATTAGACGCCTTAGCTGCTCAGCAGTAGTCACCGTTACTCCACAATACTACGGCACCTTTTTTCAGTGACTGCCGGACATCGATGATGCGCTGGTTGGAGCTGCCTCTGAAAGCTAGGTTGAGGTCCATCTTGTCCTGCTCGAAGCGCCCGTCTACTAACACGTCGATCAACTCAAGGAGGCGGCGCTTGTCGGCCGTTCCGGCCAACAGCTCCTCCCAGGTGTAGCCCGTCCAGGACCAGATATCCTTTTTTTGTCCAAATATTGCTCTGACCTTTTCACAGAGAGGCACCGTTACCCCTGTATTCAAAAAAGGTTCCCCGCCCAACAGAGTCAGGCCCTGGCAGTATTCAGCTTTCAGATCACGTATAATCTGGGTTTCCAGTTCTTCCGTGTACGGAGCGCCGTAACTAAAGTCCTGCGCCGCTTTATTGTAGCAGCCTTTGCAAGCAAAGGGACAGCCACTGACGTAAATGCTGCAGCGGACACCTTCCCCGTCCACGAAGTTATACGGTTTATAGTCGGCCACAAAGTTTTTACTAAACCGCTTGGATGTCCAGTTAACTGGATCTGCCGGCATATCAATCAGTCCCCTTTAGATGTTTGACACGAGAAGCAATTTCCCTATGTCGCCCCTGCACCATCGGACGCTTCTGTGGGTTTCCAAGGTAGCCGCATGTCCGTTTCACCACGTCACAGGTTTCCGGATCAGTATTGCCACAATTCGGGCATTTAAAGCCGCTCTCTGTGGGCTTGAAATCTCCGTCATAACTACAAGCATAGCAGTGATCAATCGGAGTATTGGTCCCCAGATAACCTACCCGCTCATAGGCATAGTCCCAGACCGCTTCCAGTGCTTTAGGGTTGGTCTGCAGCTTAGGATACTCACAGTAATGGATGAAGCCACCTCCGGTATACTTGGCATATTCTTTTTCGAAGTCGATTTTCTCAAAAGGGGTAGGATTTTTCCGCACATCATAATGGAAGCTGTTCGTATAGTAGCCTTTGTCCGTAATGTCCTTGATCTGTCCAAATTTTTCTGTATCCAGCTTGCAGAAGCGGTCAGTCAGGCTTTCACTTGGTGTAGAATAGACACTCACATGGATCCCGCTCTCGTCTCCCCAGATATCTGCATGTTTCTTCAGTTTCTTCATCACTGACAACGTAAAGCTTTTAGCTATGGTATCCTTTTCCCAGTCGGAGCCGAAAAACTGTGCCGCAGCTTCATACAGGCCGATATACCCCAATGATACCGTCGCCCGCTTGTTCAAAAACAAATCGGACACTTTGTCTGTTTTTGACAGCCGCTTGCCGAAAGCTCCATGCATGTACAAGATCGGTGCATTGGCCGGCTCTGCCTCCATGACGCGTCGGGCTTTGAAGAGTAGAGCATCCTTAACCACTGCCAGGCGTTCCTCCAACAGCGCTTCAAAGCGTTCCTGACTGCCCCTGGACTCGATGGCGATCCGCGGGATATTTAAAGTCACTACCCCCAAATTCATTCGTCCAGCTGCCACATCCTCGCCCTTGTCATCGGTCCATCCCTGTAGAAAGGAACGGCAGCCCATCGGTGTTTTGAAGCTGCCGGTGATGTCGACCAGCTTGTCATAGCTCAAAACATCCGGATACATGCGCTTAGTGGAGCACTTTAGAGCCAGTTGTTTGAGGTCATAGTTCGGATCCTCAGGCTGTAGATTTAGCCCGCGTTTCAGCGTAAAGATCAGCTTTGGAAAAATCGCCGTACGCCGTTCCTTCCCGAGCCCGTTAATCCGGACTTCTAGGATCGCTTTCTGAATTTCCCGTTCGATCCAGTCTGATCCCAGGCCGAAACCCAGACTGGTGAAAGGCGTCTGCCCCTGAGAAGTGTAAAGGGTATTGATCTCATACTCCAGACTCTGCATGGCGTCATAAATATCTTTCTTTGTTTTTTCCTCTGCAAAGGATTGCTTCCGGTCTTCTCTTTCTATCCAGGTTTCTGCTGTATTCAGATGCTTCTGATAATTCAGACTGGCATAAGGGGCCAGAACTTCGTCGATCCGGTCGAAGCTGCAGCCGCCATACTGGCTGGAAGCCACATTGGCGATGATCTGAGCTGTCTGAGCAGCCGCTGTCTGGATCGACTTGGGCGAATCGACTTCCGCATTACCGATCTGGAACCCCTCTTCAAACATATGCTTAAAATCAATCAGACAGCAGTTACTCATCGGGGCATAAGGTGTATAATCCAGGTCATGGTAATGAATCTCTCCTTTTTCATGGGCATTGGCGACATGAGCCGGCAGCATTTTGAGTCCCAGGGCCTTACCGACGATACCCGCTGTTAAATCTCTTTGGGTATTGAACACTTTACTGTCCTTATTGGCATTTTCATTGACGATTGATTTCTCTTTATCCAGCAGACTTTTAATCATGGCATTCACGTCACGTCTTGTTTCCCGCTCTTTTTCCTTTTCTTCCCGTCTCTGGATATAACCCTCTGCCAGATCACGATAATGAGAGGACGCCAGGATTTCGAGGACCAACAGGTCGATTGCCTTGGTATCCAGAATCTTCCACTTTTTATTCATGATCTGAGTCTCGACCTCATAAGCAATCAGCTTGAGGTCCTCAATCGCATAGTCAAGGTCCAGCTGTTCCACTGCCTGAAAGAGTGCCTCTGTGATTTTTTTTCGACTGTACTTCTGCATCCGCCCATCGCGCTTCTGGACTTCCATTAATGACTTATTGATCATCTTTTCGTTATGATCGGCTGCCATTTTGTCATTCCCTCTTACCTTTTGCATGAAAAAGCACCATCCTTTGTTTATTTTGTCCTTCATTTCAAGTTAAAAACTTCACAAGGAGCTTTAAAAAAATATACTTGTGAATCTATGTATCCCAGGAGTGCACGGCCGGGCTCCTGAGTCCGGCCTGTTCGCACTTTGGAATCTTTCAATATAAAGTATAGTCTGTCCTATTCTATTCGGCGGGCAGTGACTGATACTTGCCCAATCCCTTCATGATTCGTCTCTTCAGTTGAACCACTGGTCGTAGTCACTGTCGGACATCGACTCGACCATGCCGACCAAATAGCCGTTTCCTACTTGAGAGAAGAAATCATGGTTGCTGGTACCGGTCGAAATGCCGTTCATGATGATGGGATCGACATCTTCGGCTGTATCCGGGAACAGGGGATCGAAGCCCAGATTCTGCAAGGCCTTATTGGCATTGTAGCGAAGAAAGACCCCCACGCTTTCGGTCCAGCCCAGCTTGTCATAAAGATCGCTGGTATAGGCCATTTCATTTTCATAAAGCTTAAACAGCAGTTCATACGTCCAGTTTTTAAGCTCTTCTTGCTCTGCTTCCGACAGCTGGTTGAAGCCGATCTGGAACTTGTAGCCCACATAGGTCCCGTGAACGGATTCGTCACGAATGATCAGCTTAATGATCTCAGCGACATTTGTCAGCTTGCTGTTACCCAGATACCGCAGTGGGGCATAAAATCCCGAATAAAACAGGAAAGATTCCAGAAATACACTGGCTACTTTTAGCTGCAGTTCTGTTCCATTTTGGTAAATATCATTGACGATTTGAACTTTTCTCTGCAGCATCGGATTACTGTGTGTCCAGTCAAATATATCGTCGATTTCAGACTTAGTATTAAGCGTACTGAAGATGGCACTGTAGCTCTTGGCATGCATCGATTCCATGAACTCGATGTTGTTGTATACAGCTTCTTCATGCTGGGTCCGGCTGGATTTTTTCAATACTTCCACTCCGTCCTGAGACTGGAGCGTGTCCAGCAGCGTCAGTCCGCCGAACACTTTAGCAATCATGTCTTTTTCTTCCAATGACAGCTTGTTCCAGTCGTTCAGGTCATTGGACAGCGGAATACGCGTGTCCGTCCAGAATTGTTCTACAAGCTTTTCCCAAGTCAGCTTGTCAATCATATCTTCTATACGATTCCAGTTGATCGCTTTATATGCTTCTATCACTTTAAACGCTCCTTCATTCAGTTCGCGGTAATTCGGCCAGCAGCTTACGTTGATTCAGCCGACTGATTAGATTGTACAACTCTCACAGGCATTGGCACCGATCTCTTCCTGATCGTCCGTAAAAGTACGGATGTAATAGATAGATTTGATGCCTTTCTTATGCGCATAGTGTCTCAACAGTGTCAGATCCCGTGTTGTCTGCTTGTCCGTCCGGCCTTCTTTCCATTCGTACAGGCCTTCTGGAATAACGGAACGCATGAACAGGGTCAGACTCATGCCCTGATCTACATGCTTTTGCGCTGCAGCATAGACATCAATGACTTTCCGCATATCCATGTCATAAGCACTGACATAATAAGGCATCGTTACATTTGAAAGATAAGGAGCCGGGTAGTACGTCTTGCCAGTCAGTTTTTCTTGACGCTCTTCAACCAGACGGGTAATTGGGTGGATGCTGGCCGATGTTTCATTTACATAGCTGATTGAACCGGTCGGTGCTACGGCCAGACGGTTCTGGTGGTAAAGTCCATTCTTTTGAACATCCTGTTTCAGTTCTTGCCAGTCCGCCTGTGTCGGCACGGCAATTCCTTGCTCTTCAAATATTTTTGCTACTTTTTCGTGAGCAAATTCAAACGATGCTTCAGTATAACGGTCAAAGTAGCTCCCGTCGGCATAGGCTGACTTCTCAAAATTGTGGAAGACTGTGCCCCGCTCAGCGGCCATTTTATTACTGGCTTTAAGCGTATGGTAGTTCAGCAGCATAAAATACGCATCGGTGAATTCAATGGATTCTGGAGAACCGTAGTGCATCTGCTTCAGGGCAAAGAAGGTGTGCAGCCCCATAGCCCCCAGACCGATTGTATGGTACTTGTCGTTCCCGTTTTTTACTGTCGGCACGGCTTCAATACTTGATTTATCCGTGACATAAGTCAGGGCCCGGACCATGGTTTCAACAGAGTGTCCAAAATCCGGTGTTTTCATCAGGTTGACCACATTGGTCGATCCGAGATTGCAGCTGATGTCAGTCCCCATCACTTCATATTCCTGATTGTCTTTGATGAGAGACGGCTCCTGAATCTGCAGAATCTCGCTACACAAATTGCTCATCGTGATGGTCCCATATACCGGATTTTCACGGTTGGCGGTATCAATATTGATGACATAAGGATAGCCTGATTCCTGCTGCAGCTTGGAAATTTCGTTTTCCAGCTCACGAGCATTGATTTTTGTTTTCTTGATATCCGGATGGGCAACCAATTTGTCGTATTCCTCTGTAATGTCCACATAAGCGTAAGGTTCACCGTAAATGCGCTCGACATCGTACGGACTGAACAGATACATCTCTTCACCGGAAGCTGCCAGCTCGTAAAATTTATCCGGGATTACAACGCCAAGCGACAAGGTCTTGACCCGCACTTTTTCATCTGCATTTTCTTTTTTAGTGGAGAGAAAACGCAGGATATCCGGATGGAATACGTTCAGATAGACTGCCCCTGCACCATTTCGCTGACCCAACTGGTTGGAGTAGCTGAAGCTGTCTTCCAGAAGCTTCATGACCGGCAGTACACCACTTGAGGCATTCTCTATTTTCTTGATTGGATCTCCTGCTGCTCTCAAGTTGGTCAGGTTGACGCCCACGCCGCCTCCAATACGAGACAGCTGTAAGGCCGAATTGATGACACGCCCAATACTATTCATGTCATCAGTTGCCTGGATAAGGAAACAGGATACAAGCTCGCCACGACGCTTTCTTCCGGCATTCAAGAAGGTTGGTGTAGCTGGCTGATAGCGCTGGTTAATAATCTCTTCCGCAATGTGGCGGGCCAGATTTTCATCCCCATCAGCCAGAAACAGGGCATTGAAAGCAATCCGGTCTTCAAAACGTTCAAGGTAACGGTCACCGTCATCTGTCTTCAGAGCATACTGAGTATAGAATTTATAGGCTCCCATAAATGAACGAAAACGGAACTGCTTTTCATAAAGTGCCTGAAATAGTTCTGTAATGAAGGCCTGCGAATATTTACTGATAAAGCCTTCTTCAATAAAGTCATTGGCAATTAGATAGTCTATTTTTTCAGCGACTGAGGCAAAAGGGACCGTTTTGGGCTCGACGTGCTCTTTGAAAAAAGCCCTGACAGCCTCCTGGTCCTTGTGCAAAGGAATCTGATTGTTGACCGGTCGGTTGATTTGATTGTTTAGTTGAAAATATGTGGTCTCTTTTGTTGTGTCTTTAGCTGTGGTTGTCGAAGCCAAGATCTTTCACCGCTTTCTTCAATTTTGATACGTCGTCGTCTGTTCCCTGAAACTCAAATTGGTGGAGCAGCGGAACATCATATGTTTCTGCCAGTTCTTTGGCTGTAAAAATGAAAAGCTGCCCGAAGTTGAGATTTCCTCCCCCGGCAATGCCTTTAAAATGCGTCGCATTGTTGCCGGTCTCAAGAAAATCGTTCAGCAGCTCTTTTACTTCACCGTCATACGTCGGTGTGACAATAATAAACGGTTCATCTATTTCGATAAAAGGATCTGCCGGATTCAGCTCCAGCCTATCCATATTCAACTTATCTACAAACTTTCTTGTCTGACCTGTCAGTGAGAAAAAAACGACTTTCATGCTCAAGCCAGTCTATTCAAAAGATCCGGACGGAAACCATGGAAAGCCTCCAGACCTTCGGCAATCACGACGGGCAAAGAACTGAAGCCCAGGCTTTTCACTTCATCTACCGCCTGTTCATTTTCTTCGATGTCTTTCACTTTATAAGGAATACCTTTGTCTTCCAAGAATTTTTTTGTAAAATTGCACTGCATGCAGTTCGGTTTAGAATAGACAATAACTGGTGAATTTTTCATAATGATCTCCTCCGTTGGGGTGTATATAGGGTTTTACGGACCACAATATATTGTGGTCCAATGGAATAGGCAGTATAAACTGATATTTTTTCGATAATTTTATTTTACAGCAGAAAAATAAAAAAGCAAGCATCAAACACTACATATATTAATTAACTACCTCACAAACACTATATATAGTGGTGCAGACAAAAACACACTCCCGGCAGAAACGTCAGAACGCACGTTTGGCGGGAGTGTTTAGTTGTTAAATACTTTAATGTTTTTTTCAATATACTATATCTTGTGTTTGCTATTTCCGTTCGCCATAAATGACTTCCAGGCAGAATGCGCAAGGTTCATCGCCGTCTCTTCTCGATCCGTAAAACAGATTGCAGACATGAAAGCCATCTTCATATATTTTTTCCAGATTGAGTCGGGACTTTGTCATGCCCGTATCGACTGCCTGTTTTTCAACAGACTGCTCCTTGATGATCTCTGCCAGCCGATCTCTCAGGTGCTGATTTTCCATCCGCAATACATGATTGTCTTCTGTCAGATGAGACAGTTCGGTCTTCATGTCTTTAATGATCTGCAAGGTGGCTTCTGCTTGAGATTCTAAATCAGTAAAGGTATCGTGCAGTTCTTTTTTATTCATTCGTCACCACTTCTTTAAGCGCTCGTCATTGACGTTCTTTAGCGTGAGTCCACTAGCGCCTCACGTTCCTGTATAGCATACCATGATTAAGCTGAAATTGCCAAGCGAACTGAGAAGTCTTTCATTATCCATTTTTACGGATCACCGCAAGCATCTGAAGCGCGCAGTCTTCAAATACGCCCTGAGCTGCCACGTTGCTGTCAAGCAGTTTTTTTCCCGTCAGGCCAACTTCCATCAGCTGAGCAACAGTTAACGGACGAAAGCGGGAGGCATCTATTTCGAGTTCTTTGACCTGTTTGACAAAAGCAGGGGAATAGTTCGACTGCGTCCGTATATTCAGCAGATCCTGGAGCAGGATAATCATCAGATCCAACACCCTCTGCTGCTCTTCTTTTTCTTTAGCAAGAGGTATGAGATCTGTCTGTACATAGACGAAGGCCTGGTCATCTTTTTTGGATATGAAACTGTACCATTTCCATACTGCTATAACCAGCTGAAGCAGTTCTTCTTTTTTTGACAAGGCAACTGCCTGAGACGTGTCACTGGTCAGCTGACTCAAAATTGCTGCCTTATCATCACTGATACCTGCTGCTGTGAGCTCTTCTACCCGCTGCTGTCTAGAAAGCTGAGGAAAATGTATAAGCTGACATCTGGATTGAATTGTCGATAGGACCCGGTGTCTAGCTGTTGTCAGTAAAAAGACGGTAATGTCGCCATCCGGCTCCTCCAAAAATTTAAGCAAGCTGTTCGCCGCTTGGACCGTCATTTTCTCCACATCTTGAACAATCACTATTTTTCGTCGACTTTCCATTCCGCTTTTTGTAAATTCTTCTTTTAACGCACGTACCTGTCCAATTTTGATAGACTGACCATCCGGCTGGATTTCAACCACATCTGGATGGTGATGGTCTTTAACACGCCTACAGGTCTGGCATTCTCCGCAGGCTCCGTTCTCACTCACTGGACAAAAGAGAGATTGGGTGATCCATAGAGCCATTTCTTTCTTCCCCGTGCCTGCCTTTCCTTCAAAGATATAGGCATGCTGCAGGGTATTCTGTTTTAAAAGCTGAAGAAACAGCCGCTGAATGCTCGGCTGTTTACTGGTTAAAGTAGACATTACAGGTCTCCTCGAGTTTAAAATTGCAGAAATTGGTCGATTGGAAGCACGAACAGCGTAGCTCCACCGACTTCTACATCGACAGGATAAGTCAGATCAGATTCCAGGGTGAAATCGTATGAGGGGGGGCTCATCATGGTCTGACTTCGTGTTGAACAGTTCTCCTTTATCAGCTCCAGTACCTCGTCAATTTTTCGGTCTTCTACCCCCAGCAGGAATGTTGTATTTCCGGACCTTAAAAATCCTCCGGTTGAAGACAGTTTGGTTGCACGGATTCCATTTTCCACAAATTCATCTGCCAGGCGTTTGCTGTCCTGATTTTGAACAATTGCAACAATCAATTTCATCGTGATCATCCTTCCTCTTATATGTCTCGCTTTTTACTTGTTTCACATACTCTCACACTTACTTTAGTCTAGGCTTTAAAATAGCCCAGGCGTCTTCAAACACCTTGGCAGGCACCTGAGAAGCATCAATCCGGCTGAACCGGTTTGGGTCTTCTTCAATTAGCTGTTCATAACCTTCTCTGACTTTTTCATGAAAAGTTATTTCTTCAAGTTCAAGCCGGTCCTGCTTGCGATTGGAATGCTTGCTTTTAATCCGTTTGAGGCCTTCGTCTGATGCAATATCCAGGTAAAGCGTGATATCAGGCTTAAGGTCCTCGACAGCAAAAGCATTAATGGCTATAACCTTGTCCATCCCAATGCCCCGGCCCTGCCCCTGGTAAGCGACTGAACTGTCGACAAATCGATCACACAAAACTATTTCGCCTCTTTCCAGTGCAGGCCGAATTTTTTCGACCACATGCTGGCGCCGACCTGCAGCCAGCAGAAGCGCTTCAGTCCGCGCATCCATTTTTGTATGTAACGGGTTCAGTATAATGTCTCTAATTTCTTCGGCAATCTCACTCCCTCCCGGTTCTCTTGTTATAACTAAAGGACGTTTTGTCTCAGCCGCAACAGCAGTTTGCAGCTTTTTGACCAAAGTCGACTTGCCTGCACCGTCCGGTCCTTCAATCGTGATAAATAATCCGTTCACGAGATTTCCTCCATCTAATTCTATATTCTTGTCCTCATTATACGGCAGACGAAACCACCTTGTCCATTTCTTTCTTGTATGAACTACTGCCCCTTTTTTGCTCTCAGCAGATGGCAGGCCGCTCACAAAGCAGCTGAGTCTGTGCTCCGAGCCGGAATCATTGTGAGACACAGTCGACCAGCGGCTGTTCCCCTGCCTTTAAACCGTCAGCTGACTTATAGACAGATTAACAAAGAAAGAAAAAAGCCGGGACAGTGGTCCCGACTTTTTTAATTAAGCAAATCGCCTCTGAGTTTGCGGATCCGCGCTTCTTTAAAAAGGTAGAAGTACTTGGCTCTTTGAAGTTTGATCTCTGCTTCCCACTTGGGATGGTCCTTGACCATGATTTTTTCCAGCTGGCTGCCTGATTCGTACAGCTCTTTCTGCTTTTTTATCTGATCCAACAGTTTCTGATCATATTTTTTCTTCAGCTTATGCTTTTTTCTAAACATTCCCATTCTTTGACCTCTACATTTCTCTTCTGCCTTCTACTGCTTTAAGCAGAGTCACTTCATCTGCATACTCAATATCACTGCCTACAGACAGACCATGAGCTAGTCGGGACACTTTTATTCCGGCCGGTTTGATCAGACGTGACAAATACATGGCCGTGGCTTCCCCTTCGGCAGTCGCATTTGTCGCCAAAATTACTTCCTTGACTTCCTCTTTTTGCAGACGTTTGATTAGCACAGGAATATTGATATCTTCAGGACCCGTTCCCTCAATCGGAGACAGTACACCATGCAAAACATGATACAGACCCTTGAATTCCTGCATTTTTTCCATTGAAATGACATCCTTGGGATGTTCGACGACCAGTATCACAGACTGGTCACGATTCTTGTCCCGGCAGATATCGCAGGGATCATTCTGTGTCATGTTGCCGCAAGTTGAACAGTAAGTCAAATCCCGTTTAACGCTGATCAGCGCCTTGGCAAAACGCGTGACATCTTCTTCTCTCATATTTACCGTATAAAAAGCCAGGCGGGCAGCTGTTTTCTCCCCTATTCCCGGCAGCTTCATATAGCTTTCCATCAGTTGTGCTATCGGTTCTGGATAATGCATGACCGTTTCCTTTCTTCTGCAGTTGTAGTCCGCTAATCGGCCATCCCTGCAGTAGGCAAGTCCGGCTGCTTACATGCCGGGGATGCCCAAACCTTTAGAGTATTTACCCATCGTTTTTTCTGTTTCTTCGTCAACCTTGCCGAGTGCGTCGTTTACGGCGAGTAGGACCAGGTCTTCAATGATTTCGACATCTTCAGGGTCAATGATGTCTTCCTTGATGCTGACCTGCTTACACTTCTTGTCGCCCGTAAAGGTCACAGTCACCAGGTCATCATTAGCTGTTCCTGTAAATTCTGTTTCATTCAGCACAGCCTGAGCCTGCTCCATTTCTTTCTGCATCTTCTGCATTTTCTTCATCATACCTTGCATGTTTCCCATTCCACCACGCATTGGGCAGTCATCCTCTCTCATTCTTTGATTTGTACAATATCTTTCCCAAACAGTCCGATTGCTTCACTGACCAGCGCATCCTCTTCAGCCGGAGCTGTGTCTTCTTGACGGTCCTGTTGCCCATCATCACCGCTACTATCATCAGCTGATCCATTGCCGTTCATCTGCTTGATGAAGGCCTGTCGGACTGTCGGCCACTGTTCGCTCGGAACCGTACAGAGTTCAGCACGGTGGCCAATTACTTTCTCGAGATAGTCACCAATCGATTCCAGGAGAAAAGTATCGGTGGACGCTCTCTCACATAGAATATCATAATCGAAGGTGACAACCAAGCCTGTTGGACTGGCTGCAACAGGGTTTGAGGTCTTCATGATCGCTTTCTGACCGGCGGGCAGGTAGTCAATCAGATCCGGCCAGACATCTTTCAACTTGTTGAGGTCATCTTTAGTCGCCTTGTCCAGAATCTTGAAAACCTGAACGTTATTGACTTTGAAAGCCTGCTGCTTTCTTGGCTTACGGGCCTGAACAGCAGCCGGTTTAGGAGCGGGTCCTTTGGCCCCTGATTCCTGAAGTTGCTCAATCATTTTCTGCATCTGCTGCATCTTCCCTTTGAGCGCCGAAAGCTCCTGGCTGTCTGCCGGAGCCCCGTGCACTACCGGATCCTGACTGTGTGCGGACGGCTGAGTCAGTCTCACTGTTGCGACTTCCAGATAGACTTCAGCATGACTCGACAGCCTGATCTCCTGTTGGGTTTGGTTCATGACCCGAATGATTTCATATAATTTATCTGCTTTTGCAGCTTCGGCCAGCTTCTTGAAACGGTCGTCTGCCTTACTCATCTTCAGTACCGTTTCTTCACCGGTTTTCTTAAAAATCAGAAGATCCCGGCAGAAAAGGATGGCATCATCCACTAGGCGATTGGCATCTTTGCCTTCCTGAAGAATATGATGAAGCAGTTCAAGCCCTTTTTCCGTGTCACTGTTCAAAGCTGACGACACATATTCTCCCAGCAAATCCTGCGTGATACTGCCGGTAATCCGCAGGGTTTCTTCAAGAGTGATCAGTCCATTTGAAAAAGACAAAGCCTGATCCAGTATGCTGAGCGCATCACGCATTCCACCTTCGGCTGCCTTGGCAATCGCCAGCAAAGCATCCTCTTCATAGTCCACCGCTTTTTCTTTTAAAATATACGCCATCCGTTCGACAATATCTCCGGCAGAAATTCGTCTGAAATCAAAGCGCTGTGTACGGGAGATGATTGTCAGAGGAATTTTATGCGGCTCAGTTGTAGCCAGAATAAAGACAACATTCAGTGGAGGTTCCTCGAGTGTCTTCAGTAGCGCGTTAAAGGCTCCCATCGACAACATGTGAACCTCATCAATAATGTATACTTTGTATTCAGCCTGTGTTGGTGCGTAGTTCGCTTTTTCCCTGATATCTCTAATTTCTTCGACCCCGTTGTTGCTTGCAGCATCAATTTCAATCACATCATTCAATCTGCCCATTGTGATCCCTTCACATATTTCACAGGCATTACATGGCTCACCATCCTGGGCATGCGGACAGTTCATTGCCTTGGCAAATATTTTGGCTGCACTTGTCTTGCCCGTTCCCCGAGGTCCGGAAAACAAATAGGCATGACTGGTATTCCCTTGACTTAGCGCGTTTCTCAACGTACGCGTCACAGCTTCCTGGCCGGCAACATCTGAGAAACGCTGCGGACGCCACACCCGGTATAAGGCTTGATAACTCATGTTTTCCCTCTTTTCTTAAGTCTTCTCTATTCTATTATAGGGGAAATCAGGAGCAAATATAAGGAGTATTTTGACACTTTCCTCCGGTCCTCAACGTCCAAACCGTCCCCATAGATTTCTCCCCCACCTGAAGGGATTTTATACCCAAAGTCTTCAAAAACAAAAAAAATGCCCCCGAAAAGGGAGCATTTATATGAATGAAGTGCATTATTCGTAGCTATGTATCACATAACACATGGTGGAGCAGTACTTAGTGCTGCTTCCTTCCGGACCTGACACGGTTCATACGCCCACCATTGTCATGTGGCCTTTCGGCAATTACTATATTAGCATACCTCACATGATTTTTAAAGGTATTTTTAAAATTAGCCGACCGACTCGTTTTTCTCTTACCATAAAAGTCCGGCATAGATCCTCCAGGCTAGCCTTATTCAACACTGCAGGCAGACCAAGACAATCTGCCTTCCAGTTTCTTTGATCCCAGCGGAAACAGCTTTCTGTTACCGCGAACAGCCGAAGCCATTCACTTTTCTCGTGACGACTCCAGCCGACTGAGAGGCCATTAGAGGACTAAGAACACCTACGGACAGAACTGCCAGACTAAAAACAAGCGGATGCTCCGGCACACGTGAGACAAGCAGCTACAGAAATATAAAATACAGCACATAAAAGCTGATATTCACTATGCTTCGTGTACGCTCTTATTGTAAAGCATGGCTCACTGAAAGGAAAGGGAGCCATGAACCAAAGTAAGCTTTTCGATTGAGTATCTCTCCTTATTCAACGCAGACAAAAGGTCAAAACCACATTCTTTGGGTTTTGACCTTTTGTCTGTCTACTTGCCTTTTCTCGGACCGGTATTCTTTTTCTACTGACTGGTCTGATGTTAGCGGACCACCCATACCGCCAATCAGGCCGATACAGATCAGCAAAAAGGCCAGACCAACTTTTTTCATTCATAGCTCTCCTTCCTGTCTCAAGAGCAGTGGTAAGATTCAGCCGATAAACTCGATATTTTTTAAAACCATGCCGCTCTTCGGTATGGTCGGTACTTTGACCATGCTGAAGCCAACATCCTGTTCCGGGACTTCATAACTGATTTTATTGATCAAAAAGTCTGTTAGAATTTCCATTGCCCGGACGGTATTCCACTCGCCTGGACAGCGGTGGCCCGTATCATAATCGCCACCTCCCTGAGATACAAGTTTCATCTGTACTTGGTCAGTCGGACTGGTATGCCAGTCGTTGAAGCGTTCCGGATTGAACTGCCCGGGCTGCTCCCAGATCCGGGAATCATGATTGGTCCCGTAAAAGTCTAGGATAACCAGCGTTCCTTCTTTGAACGTGTACCCGTTCCAGGTGAAATCTTTCCTTGTGATAGCCCCATTAAATGGAAAGAAAGGATAATAGCGTCTAATTTCCTGAATAAACATATGCAGGTAATAAGGGTTTTCGCCATTGATTTTTTCTTTAACTTCAGGGAATTGATGCAGACTTAAAGCCGTGAAGGCAAAATAAATGGCAATAGCCACTGACGGGCGCAGCACATTCAACAGCTCAACAGCGGCGGTTTTCTCATCCAGCAAATGTCCATCCAGCTCTTTGTGCCAGGCTACCTGGTAAAGTGCGGTTTCTTCTCTAGGGTGCAGCTGACCGTTTCTGACCTGTTTGATCAGCTCTTTCAGCCAGGATTCACCCTGCTTACGGCCAATACGCCCTTCTATATGACGTTTGCCGGCCGCCATGGGAGATTCAAACATACTGACCAACTGCCTTGTCCGCTTTTCTACATCCTTTTCTGGAAGGGGCACGTCTGACCATTCACACACCGCTCGGGTGAGGACTTTCTGTGCCTCTTCGTAAAAGATAATCGACTCCTGGTCCATCCATTCACGGGTAGCCTTGAGAAGGTGTTTTTCTACAAGCTTGGACCAGATTTCGATTCGTTCTTTAGACATCAGGCTCATGAACAGCTGCTTTCGGTGGCGGTGAGCTTCATCATCCAGCCCTTGTATACCGCCTTTACCGAGAAGCGTCGCCTTTGCCGGTTCCGGTGCTGCACCTTCTCTTTTAAACTTATCTTCATCGTAAAAGAGCTTTGCAGCCTCTTCTCCACCGATCACAATGGCCGCTTCTCCCAGCAGCCTTGTTTCAAAAGCATCCGACTGATAAATCTTGTGTCTATTCGGTGCATACATGTAGCCTTCTCTGAGGACCTTCAGCCCATTTTCCAGGCCATCTTCTTTCGGGAACGCGCGTGTTTCCTGCATGGTTCTCCTCCTTCTGATAATGGGTTACTAATCTCAGTATAGAAAGAACAGACAGGTGTTTGCAAACCATATCCCTTGTTATTTTAGAACGTTTTGTTCGTCATATTCTGATTTAAGGATAGAATAATACACATCATTGAACCATTCCCCTTCTTTCCAGGTGCTGACATAGCGCTGTATACCTTCTTGTGTCATCCCCATGCGCTGCATCACCCGCCCCGAGGCACTGTTTCGCTCGTCGTGCAAAGAAGCGATACACTGCAGGCCAAGTGTTTCAAATCCCAGCTCCAGAATCCGTCTGCCAGCCTCGGTCATGTAGCCTTTGCCCTGATATGCCTTATTGAGTGTATAACCGACGATGGCACGCTTATTTCGGTCCTTGACCCTCAGATCGATCGTTCCAATCATCTTGCCTGTCTCTTTCAGTTCAATACCGAACTTGCCTAGCGGCTGTTCGATAAAGTAGCTGACAATCGACTCTTCAGTGGCCTCTAGTGACTCGTGCCGGTCAAAGACATAGTACGCTGTTTCTGCATCGCTGGCATACTCATACATATCCTTACTGTCATTAAGTGTGACCGGGCGCAGGATCAGCCGCTGTGACTCAATGCGACTATGCTTGGCCAGTAAAACCTTTATACTTTCCATTTTTCTCCCCCTCTATTCATACCTTAAAAGCATACCATTTTTTGCTATACAGAGGAAAGCAGAAATAGCGTCAGAAAGGAGTTTAGACTCTTTTTCAGAAGTTTTTCAGAAACTTTCATGTAAGGATATTGACTATTGACGAACCGAGGACTATAATAAATCCGCTCAGCACTTTTGCTGACTTTAGTTTAAACATCATACATCTGAAAGAAGGAATGGACATGCCATTTACTGGCCTGATCGTTGCACTCGGTTTTTCATTTATTCATTTAAGTTCCCGCTATTTTAAACTGCATTTTTTCTCGGTAAATCAATTCACCTCTTTTGTTGGCGGGATTTCTCTAGCTTATGTGTTTTTTCACCTGATTCCTGCTGTTCAAGCCTATGAGCATGAAGTCATGGAAACTTTTCATGTTTCTGCTCAGAATGCCTCACACCTGATCTTTGGCTCCATGCTGCTGGGAATCGTAGTCTTTTACTTTCTGGAGCTGGCTCTCAAGTCTTCCCGGCTGAAGCTGGCAAAGCGGGACTTTTCCACTTCCGGCATATTTTGGGCACATATCGGTTCTTATTCTCTGTATAATTTTATTGTAGGTATCCTGCTGGCTCAGCACCGCTTTGAAACGACTCTGACAGCCTTATTGTACCTCGTCGCCATCGGCGTGCACTTTGTGACCAATGACTGGGTCCTGCGCCATCACTTTCAAAGACAGTTCGACCGTTATGGACTCAATCTACTGGCCGCAGCCGTGACCCTTGGCTGGCTGATTGGCCTGCTTGTCCATGTTCCTCATGTCTATGTTGGCTTGCTCGAAGCCTTTGTGGCTGGAGGTCTGGTGCTCAATGCTTTAAAAGACGAACTTCCTGCCTGCCGTGGAAACGGTCTGACCTCCTTCATGACCGGGCTGATCATTTACTCCACTTTGCTAATTTTTATCTGAATGACCTTAAGTTACAGATAACTCAAGAAAAAAAGCCTCCGTATCAATATTGATACGGAGGCTTTTGACGTCTCTCAAGCTGCTCAATTTTTATCAGGCTCTCAGGTTTCTGGCACGCTTATTACTCTGCATGATGCTCCAGGATCGTCTGATTGTGCCGATTAAATTTGTGTCAGAATAGACCAGTACGTTGGATCGGTAGAACATGAGAGAAATGACAGAAATCACTCCAGTAAAGCCGAATGTCACGATAATTGACAACCAGACAGCACCTGTGCCCACAGTGCCGGATGCAATCCGGAACGGCATAACAAAGGGGGTAAAGAGCGGAACATAGGATAGGGCTACCGCCATTGAATTTTCCGGTGAGGCAAAGGCAAACATTCCGGAATAAAAACCTGCCAACGCAATAAAGACAATGGGAGTCACCGCCTTGTTGACGTCTTCCATTTTTGTTGCCAGGGATCCAAAGAAGGCCGCCAGGATAACATACATCAGGACACCGGCCACAAAGAAAATCAGGGTATAGCCCATCAGTTCACGCAAGACGGACACAACATCCAGCTCCCCAATCAGCCCACTGACAAAAGCAGTATCTCTGAAGTAAAGATAAGTGCCCGTTCCCACGACCGCATAAATTGTCAGTTGAGTCAGCATGACCAGCGCTACTCCTGCCAGCTTGCCAAAGAAGTGATTGGTAGCACTGGCACTAGACAGAATAATTTCCATAATGCGTGTACCTTTCTCATTGGCCACTTCCTCCGCTATGATCCCTGAATAGGTCATGATAAAGACTACGATGGCAATACTGATGGCGTAGGCGCTCCACTCCTGAATCAGCCGACCCGACAGGTCTTCTTCTGTCATTGCTCCTTCATAGACACTTACCACACTTTCATCTATTTCCACTGGTTCTGTCAGGGTCTGAACCTCTTCAGGCGACATATCCATTTCATTCGCCCGCATCATTGTCTGATAGTTGGACAGCACTTCTGCAATCATCGGTATCTGACTGGATAAGGCATTCGTATGCACGATTTCACTTTGCAACGTATGCCCCTCAGCTGCAATGATCATATAGGCTTCAATCTGTTCATTTTCCAGAGCAGAACGCGCATCCTGCTCACTTTCAATTTCCTCAACTACTGCAAAGTTCCATTCTTCACTAGCGAATAAAGCCTGGAGTTCCGGATCATTAGACAAAATAGCCACTGATGTCGGTTCACTGGTTTGATCTTGCTGAGAAAAATAGTAGCCGACCCCTGCGATGAAGCCGACCAGCAGGATGGGTGCCAGTACCATAACGATAAAGCCGAAAGACTTGATATTTTTTTTGTACACTTCCTTGGTGATCACCCAGAACTTACTCATTCGACTCACCTGCCATTTTCTTGAATATTTCTTCCAATGTCGGCGGCTGCTGACTGAATGTCGGTATATATCCTTGTGCTGTAGCAGCATCAAAAATAGCTTGGCCCTTGCTCTCTTCGCTTAAATGAACAACATCGATACCTTCCCTGTTCTTCTTGACGAATTGTACTCCAGGGAATGCCAGCAGCTCGTCGGTCGTAAGATCTGACTCCAAAAAAAGCTTAGTCCGTCCAAACTTCTGGCGAATCGCATGCACTGAGCCGTTTAAGACTTGCTTGCCGTCCTTGAGCATAATCAGACTGTCGCACAGTTCCTCTACATTGTTCATATTGTGACTGGAAAAAATGATGCAGGCCCCTCTTTTTTGCGCCGCCTTTATGCCGGCTTCAAGCAGGTCTGCGTTAACCGGATCTAGTCCACTGAACGGCTCATCCAGTATAATTAGTTCCGGTTCATGAATCAATGTACAGATCAGCTGAACTTTCTGCTGGTTTCCTTTGGACAGTGTTTTAACCTTATCCGTCTTTTTACCTTTCACATCGAAACGTTTCAGCCATTCATCGATTTGCGGCCTGATATCAGCTTTCTTTCGGCCACGCAGCTGTGCAAAATACAAAATTTGATCCTCTATGGATACTTTAGGGTACAAGCCTCTTTCCTCCGGCAGATAGCCAATTGTATTGAACATTTGTTTAGACAAAAACTGATCTTTCCAAAGCACCTCTCCCTGATCCGGAGTCAGTAAATCCAGAATCAGCCGAAAGGTAGTCGTCTTTCCTGCACCATTCTGTCCAATCAGACCCATGATTTCCCCGGGCTTTATACTGAAACTAACGGCTTCAACAGCTGTTAGTTCCCCAAATGTCTTATTCAGGTTTTTCACTTCGAGCATAGTAGTTTCCACTTTCCTTTCTGTCTTTATATGTACGGCTTAAATCCTCAGCTCATTTAAAGTATACCCTAAACGCTTACAGGATGCATCCGTCCAGGGAACTACTTTCACTGGTTAAGAAAATAGAAAAACGCGTGAATACTGAGACTAGTCAGGTTCACGCGTTCCACTTGGGCTTTGGAGAAGTAGACCTGTTCAGGTTCCGCTTCAGCCTTCCATAATTTTTACATAAAATTGCCGATTTCTCGGGCCGTCAAATTCAGCAAAATAGACACTCTGCCACGTACCTAAAATCAGTTCCCCCTGATTGATGAGCAGAGTCTCACTCGCTCCGATAAGAGAAGATTTCAGGTGGCCATCTGAATTGCCTTCCGCATGGACAAAGTAGTCGTGATGGGGAAAGGTATCATTCAGTGCTTTTTTCAAATCTGTCTGCACGTCCGGGTCAGCATTCTCATTGATTGTGACAGCTCCAGTCGTATGGGGGCAGTAGACGGTCATTACACCGTCTCTGACTCCTGAGTCCTTAAGAGCCTCTTTCAGATAACTGTCCAGCTTGTATAGATCCTGCTTTTGACTGGTTTTCAGATGCATCTGTTTTAAATAAGCCATGCGCTCACTCCTGTTCTCGTTCCCCGCGATGTTCATCCTGCAGCCAGAAATCAGACTTTTTCAATCCATCCTTCCGGTGCTTCGATATCTCCAAACTGAATGCCTACGAGTTCATTGTACAGTCTCTTGGTAATCGGACCGACCTCTGTTTCCGAATAGAAAACGTGGAAATCTTCCTCTACTTGCAGTCCACCGATAGGAGCAATCACTGCAGCTGTTCCGCAAGCTCCAGCTTCCTTGAACTGATCTAGATCATCGATGTATACGTCCCCTTCTTCCGCTTTAAGGTTCAGGCGGTTTTCTGCCAACCACAGCAGGGAGTATTTAGTTATACTTGGCAGGATGGACGGCGATTTCGGTGTGATAAAGACATCGTCATGGGTTATACCGAAAAAGTTTGCTGCACCGACTTCTTCTATCTTGGAATGGGTCTCCGGATCGAGGTAGACTGCATCACTGAAACTGCGCTCCTTAGCTTCCTTTCCTGGAAGCAAGCTGGCTGCATAGTTTCCGCCGACTTTAGCTGCACCTGTTCCTCGGGGAGCCGCCCGGTCGTAGGGGCTGACAATAAAGTTCGATGCTTTCAGTCCTCCCTTAAAGTAAGAGCCCACCGGCATGGCGAACACAGAAAAGATATACTCATCTGCTGGTTTGACACCGATATTGTCTCCTACCCCAATCATGAAAGGACGGATATACAAGGAAGCTCCCGTTCCATATGGCGGGACCCACTTCTCATTTGCCCTTACCACTTGTTTGACGGCTTCAACAAACTGCTCTTCAGGGTAGCTTTCCATCAGCAGACGGTCACAGCTTTTTTTCATTCGCCGAGCGTTTTCATAGGGTCTAAATAGATTGATTGAACCGTCAGCCGTCCGGTAGGCTTTCATGCCTTCAAAACACTGCTGGCCATAATGGAGGGCGGTGGACCCTTCAGCGATATGCAGGCGGTTGTCTCTGGTCAGTTCTCCCTTATCCCACTGGCCATCTTTATAGTGCGAGATAAAGCGGTAATCCGTTTTAATGTAAGAAAAACCTAAATTCTTCCAGTCTAATTCTTTTGTCATAAAAATCCCCTTTTCTTCCCCTTTTTCTAGCTGAATTTATTATAGCAGAGATTTACTTTTATTTAAATTTCCAAAAAATATCCTTCTAATGACACTTTACATGCCCCCGACGACTCGCTTTCCCATCCTTCAGTCTGTTTAGCTGTCGCTTCTTAAATGTGCTACACTGGAGGAAAATAGTAAAGAAAAGGTGATTGAGATGAAAATAGGGTTTATAGGCTTTGGAAATATGGCCAGAGCAATTGCCAAAGGTTTGCTGAACAAGCAGCTAGTCAATAGAGAAGACTTGCTGTTCTCCACTTATTCAGCTGAATCCCGTCAGTTGATTGAAAAAGGTTGGAAGCTGAAAGGCGCTCAATCAAATCAGCAGGTTGTGGATTTTTCAGATGTCCTTATTCTAGCAGTTAAACCGCACCAGATCGACAATGTCCTGAGCCAACTGAGCATTCCTGAAGACAAGCTGGTCCTGTCGGTTGCTGCCGGCTTTACCGTGGAAAAACTTCATCATTATTTGTCCGCCAAGCAGATCCTTCGGGTTATGCCCAATCTGAATGCTCAGGTTGAAGCCTCGATGACAGCTATCGTTGAAAATCCAGAAGTATCGAACGAACAAAAACAGCAGGCAGATACTCTATTCCAGGCCGTAGGAGAGACTGTATTCCTGCCGGAAGAACAGCTCAATATATTTATCGGCTTGGCCGGCAGTTCTCCGGCCCTTGTCTTTATGTTCATCGATACATTGGCCCGCAGTGCCGTCAAGTACGGTATGCCTAAAGACAAGGCAGTAAAGATTGCCTCTCAGGCTGTTATGGGTAGCGGTAAAACGCTTATCGCCTCAGATGATTCTCCCTGGAATCTGATTGACCGTGTCTCCTCTCCGGGTGGTATTACAGTTGAAGCGGTCACCAGCCTGCTCCAAAGCGATTTCTCTGACGCACTGATTACCTCTTTTGACCGGATGATGGAAAAAGACCGGCAAATGTCCGAACAGTAAAAAGAGCAGCAGGCCTCAGCCCTGCTGCTCTTTTTTCTGCTGTTTCTGCTGTTTTTTTTCAGCCCTCAGCCGTCTAAAAAAACTCGATAGCATATCTCGACACTCTTCTTCCATTACGCCCCTGTGGACTTCACAGTGGTGATTCAGCCGGTCGTCCTGCAAGACATTCATCAAAGACTCGGCCGCTCCACCTTTAGGGTCAGCCGGCCCATAATAAACACTCTCAATCCGAGATAAAACAATAGCTCCTCCACACATAACGCAAGGTTCCAGCGTCACAAAGAGCTGACAGCCTTCCAGTCGCCAATTCCCCAGTGTCCGATTCGCTTCCTGAATCGCAATCATTTCGGCATGCGTTGTTGCGTTTTGTGAGGTCTCCCGCAAATTGTGTCCTCTGCCGATGATTTCACCATCTTTAACAACTACCGCCCCAATTGGGACCTCGCGGATGTCTTCCGCTTTTCGTGCTTCTTCGATAGCCGCCTGCATCCAGAAGTTTATTTCTTCTTTGCTTAATTCCTTCATTTTTTGTCGCTCCAAACTTGCACTTTTTTTCATTATACCCCAGTTTCTCTTTAGTTTAAACAATGGTAAAATGATAAAGTTAACACCAAGGAGGAAATGATTTGGACTATATCAAACTGAAGCACCTGTATCCCGAAGCTGAGCTGTCCAGCTTTCCATTTCTAGAAAAAGAAACCTTTCGTATTCCGTACAAAAACAAATGGATCCATATTCCGACTGCCTCTCTCAGCGATAAAGAATGGCAGCTGCTGAGCCTTCTGAAACAGGAAGTAGAGCCATCAAAGACCCCACTAACTCAATCCAGATGGCATGCTTATCTCGAAGGCAAAAGAGACACCCCACCTGACAAAGTCGAAAGTATCCGTATGACTCAATTTTTACTGGAAAAAATGGACAACCAGTTCGACTATTCCATATGGATCGATTCAATCAGGCAGCTGCTAGATCCTGTTCTGGATGTCTTTTTTATTTCTAGCGACACCTGCCTGGTTATTCAGGACACATCAGCTCCAACATTCAAGACGGCTGAGATGCAGGGACTGCTGCAGACTTTGGAAGATGATTTTTCAATACGGACCCATGCTTATATTGGACACTACTGGTCGACAGAAGGCGACCTTAAGGATATTTTACGCGAAGAACAAGTCATTTTTCAGCAGGAAGTCAAGCATCTGCATAATCAGGTGGGCTCTTTGCCTGAAATCGCCTTGCGTTACTTTACGAAGGAAGCTTTGTCCCAAAGCCAGCTGATGAGTGCACTCAAGCTGCAAATCGAGTCCTCAGAAGACTGGAGAGAACTGATTTATTCTTTATGGGAAAGTCAGGGAAATGTTTCAGTCGCTGCCAAAAACCTCTTTATCCACCGTAATACTCTACAGTATCGAATGGACCGTTTCTACGAACAGACCGGCCTGTCACTTAAAAACATGAATGAGTTACTGGTCTGTTATTTGCTGATCCTGTAACTGCAAAAACAGCAGTTGTCCCTTAACAATCAGCAGCTAAAGTGGTCTTGCCATGCGACATAAGTATATATATAAATAACCAGCAAACCCCTGATGGGTCTGCTGGTTATTTGACTGCTTATTTTTTAATTTTTTTCACTGCTTTTTTAGCGCTTTTAGACTTGTCCTGCATGAAATCCTTCAAGTCGTCAGACATGTCTCCAAATTTGTCTTCAAGGTCCTTGACTTTATCTGTTGTTGCAACCAACTTGGATACCTCATCATCAGACAGCTTGTCTACAAGCTTTTTGGCATTTTTATTGTGGAACGTGTCATTGATATAGTATTTTGCTTTTTGACGGTTCATTGCCGCCTGTGCTTTTTCTTTTGTGGATCCTGATGTCAGCAAAAAGGTCGCTATGCCTAAAACAAAGGCTACACCTACCCCAATCAGGATACTTTTTTCTGTGTCGTTCATTTTGTAGTTGTTGTTCATGTAGTTTCCATCCTCCCATTTTGTGTTAGTCTAATCTTATCAAAAACCTTGCATTTATACCAAGCAAAAGCATTCGGTCAGTAAAAGAGCCGCTCAGGCAAGCTGATACGCCACGCTTGTTATACGCCTACTAAAAACCCCCGTGCTGTACTTTATGCTCATCCAGCGCCGGGAGTCTCTTGTATGGGCTTCAAAATTCACTACTGCTTCGCTTATGCTCGTTTCAGTTTTTCAGTGCTTCTTTTTTGCCTTTTTTACTGTTGGGCTTTTTTATTCTAAGAGTGATTTCTCCCTTGGAAGCACCGAGAGTGACTTGGTCTTTGAGACTGATTTCACCAGCCAGAAGGGCTTCGCTTAACCGGTCTTCCATTTTTCTCTGGATGGCGCGCTTCAAAGGACGTGCACCGTATTCCGGATCAAAACCTTCTTCTGCAATAACATCCATGGCAGCCGAGGTGATTTTCAGCTGAATTCCGATTTCCTCCATGCGTGTGATGATCTGTTTCGTCAGCAGTTTGACAATTTCACGCAACTCTTCTTTCTTGAGAGACTGGAATACAATCGTATCATCCACACGGTTAAGAAACTCAGGTCTGAAAGCATTCTTCAGTTCTTCCCGAATCCGCTTCTCCATTGAGGCATGATCGAAGCGCTTGTCGACAGCTCCAAAACCGACTGACTTTTCATCTCGGAGGGCCGTTGCACCCAGATTGGAGGTCATGATCAGAATGGTGTTCTTAAAGTCCACCTTGCGTCCCTTACCGTCTGTAAGCAAGCCATCATCAAGAACTTGAAGCAGGATATTGAACACATCCGGATGGGCTTTTTCTACTTCATCTAGCAAAATAACTGAATAAGGCTTCTGGCGGATTTTTTCGGTCAACTGGCCGCCTTCATCATAACCGACATAACCAGGTGGCGAACCAACCAGACGACTAGTACTGTATTTTTCCATGTACTCAGACATGTCAACGCGTATTAGCGCTTCTTCACTGCCAAACATGGACTCGGCCAGTGCTTTAGCCAGTTCTGTCTTTCCGACACCCGTTGGTCCCAGGAACATAAATGACCCAATCGGACGGTTCGGATCTTTCAGTCCGCTTCTTGCGCGACGGATTGCTTTGGATACAGCTACAACTGCCTGCTCCTGACCGACTACACGCTGATGCAGTTCTTTTTCAAGGTTAAGCAGCCGGTCGCTTTCTTTCTGCTCCATTTGATTCATAGGAATGCCGGTCCACTGTGAAACCACTTCTGCAATGTCTGAATCAGTGACTTCCAGTGCATGTTTCTCCGGTTTCTTATCTTGTTTAAGCAGTTTTTCCAGCCGTTTACGCTGCTTCATTTCTTTTTCCCGGATCATCGCAGCCCGCTCAAAGTCCTGCGACTGGATGGCCCGTTCCTTGTCACGAATGAGGGTTTCTAGAGACTCCGTAGTTTTGGACAAAGGAGTCGGCGCGTCGCTTTGATCCATACGGACTTTGGACGCTGATTCGTCCATCAAATCAATTGCTTTATCAGGCAATTGTCTTGAAGTGATGTAGCGGGTAGATAGATGAACAGCTGCTCTGACTGCCTCATCCGTTATTTTGACTCCATGATGGTCTTCATAACGGTCTCTCAGGCCTAGCAGAATTTCTTCTGCTTCCATTTCTGTTGGTGGATCTACCTGAATAGAAGCAAAGCGCCGCTCAAGGGCAGCATCTTTTTCAATATGCTTCTGATACTCATCCAAAGTGGTCGCACCTATCGTCTGCAGTTCCCCTCTAGCCAGCGCAGGCTTCAGGATATTAGATGCATCGATAGCTCCTTCCGCTCCACCTGCTCCAATCAGTGTATGGAGTTCGTCAATAAACAGGATGACTTCCCCGTCCTGATAGATCTCATCAATGATTTTTTTCATACGCTCTTCAAATTCGCCACGGTATTTAGTCCCAGCTACCAAAGACCCCATATCCAGTGTCATTAGACGTTTGTTTGAAAGAACTGGTGGCACTTCACCCGAAATAATTTTCTGAGCCAGTCCTTCTGCAATAGCCGTTTTCCCGACCCCCGGATCTCCGACTAATACAGGATTATTTTTGGTCCGGCGACTGAGTATCTGAATAATTCGACGTACTTCCTTACTTCGTCCAACGATTGGATCCAGCCGATTGTCTCGCGCCAGCTGAGTCAGGTCGCGTGCCAGTGAATCCAATGTCGGCGTACCTCCTGCAGCTGCTTGTTGTGCTTTAACTGAACGACGGCCGGATGTCCTGGATTTGTTCGTTTCCTGTGCCCCGAGTTTTTTCAAAACCAGCTGTCTGGCCTTGGCAAGATTGATGTCCAAATTGTTTAAAATCTTGGCAGACAGTATTTCTTCGTCACGCAGTAATCCCAAGAGTAGATGTTCCGTCCCAACAAGCGGCCTTTTCATCCGGCGCGCTTCATCCGTAGCATACTTGATAATTTGTCTTGCCCGTGGAGAATAGGGCAGAACAGCATTCTTTACTGCTGTTTCGTCAGTACCAGGACTCGATAGATGCTCAATCTCCTCTTTAATGTCTTCTTCAGTAATATTCAGTTCTCTTAGCGTGTTCCCTGCAATACCTTCTTCTTCAATAATCAGGCCAAGCAGCAAGTGCTCTGTTCCAACAGTTCGATGGCGGAAAGATTTAGCTTCTTCCTGAGCAATCAGTAATGCTTTCTTTGCTTTCTCCGTAAATAGTTCATTCATCAGTTGTCCGCCTTTCGTTTATTTGGCTCTTCGTATTTTAAATTGGCCAGCATGGTTCGTAGCAGGTTTGACCGGACCCGGTCGTCAATTCGCCGGTCCCCTGTATACAACGATTTGTCCATTGCCACTAGCATAAGCTTGGCCTCTCTTTTTGTAATGATATCCTCATCGTAAAGTTTCTGAACAACAGATCGTGCGTCTTTTTCCGTAATTGTTTCACCAATAATATCGATCATGGTATTCAGCATATCCAGGTCGTCCAGTACCTGGACTTTAATGATTCGGATATAGCCTCCTCCTCCACGCTTACTCTCCACTAGATAACCTTTTTGAATTGTGAATCGTGTGTTGATCACGTAATTGATTTGTGACGGCACACAATCAAAGATTTGCGCAATCTCACTTCGCTTGATTTCCACCTGTTCTTTCTGTTTCAGTACTTTTTTTAAATAGGCTTCAATAATGTCCGTCATATTCTGATTGTCCATATCGAATCGCTACTAAAAGTATTGACTTGAATTTTACCTAATTTACCTTTGTGAATCAAGTCCTTTTAGTATCCTCCTTTTCTTGAAGATTTAAGGTATCGACAGTTGTTTGACTATTTTTGACTATTGTTAATTATAACAATAAAACTAAAAAATGAAAAGAGAGAAGCCGCAAAGCTCTGCACTTTTACATGTAACAAAAAAGGCTTCAGAATTTAATCTGAAGCCTTTTAACAGCTGAGTTGATATTGACCTACGCGCCCTAAAGGACTCGAACCCTTAACCGCCTGATCCGAAGTCAGGTGCTCTATCCAATTGAGCTAAGGACGCAATATAATAGGATGATCACTTGCTGATGAGCCGTACAGGATTCGAACCTGTGACCCACTGATTAAAAGTCAGTTGCTCTACCAACTGAGCTAACGGCTCGTGGATCTATGGAGGTTAACGGGCTCGAACCGCTGACCCTCTGCTTGTAAGGCAGATGCTCTCCCAACTGAGCTAAACCTCCAAATTAAAATAAAAAAAAAGAGCTGCACGGCAACATCCTGCTTTCACAAAGGGAAAC
>NZ_JANL01000018.1 GCF_000585255.1 Alkalibacterium sp. AK22 | reverse complement strand
TCCATTTATCAACTATCAAGGAGAAGCAGTGCTGACTAAAGTTGACGCACTAGGTCATGCTTTAGAAGGAGCTGTCTTTGACATTCGAGATGCATCTGATTATTTGATTCAATCAGGACTGACTTCGGATTCAAACGGGGTCGTCTCAGCTGAAAACCTGGCACCTGGTTCTTACCGCTTCATAGAGGTTGAAGCACCTGCTGGCTATCTTTTAAACACAACAGATGTGATGACTTTCGATATTTCATCCGCATCGGCAGGAAAACCAGGACAAGTTGATGCGGGTAAGCTTGTCAACTATAAAGCAGATGTACACATGCAAAAAGTTGACCCGCAAGGGCAGCCTCTAAGCGGCGCCCACTTTGATCTGATGGATACGAGTGGAAATACACTTTTGAAAGGTATTCAATCAGACAAAAGTGGACAGGTCAGTATCAGCGATCTGTCACCCGGAGACTATTTACTAATCGAAGTTTCGGCGCCTGAAGGGTATTTGATCAATACTCAAAGCATTGAGTTTACTGTTTCGTCTGCTGCAGATGGAGAGCCAGATACACTTGTACTTGATGATTTTGTGAATTATCAGTCCGAAGCCGTCCTAGTTAAAACAGATGCAAGAGGAGCAGTCCTTGAAGGGGCGGTATTCAGCCTGGAAGATTCTAGCGGGTCAGTCATTCAAACCGGCCTGACCTCAAACGAAGCCGGAGAAGTATATGTCAGCGACCTTTCACCGGGTTCATATAACTTAGTTGAAACAGAATCTGTTGACGGCTACATCCTGGATGATTCTCCAATCAGTTTTGCTGTGGGGGATGGTATGGAAGGTCAACCAGAACTAATTGAACTAGGAGACTGGATCAATTATAAGGGGTCGTTTGAATTAACTAAAACGGATGGATCGAACCAGGTAGTTCCGCATGCAGTGTTTGAGCTGTATGATCAAGAAAATCAGTTGGTCCTTGGAGAGCTTATCACAGATTCCAGTGGTAAAATTCTTGTCGAAGATTTGGCTCCAGGAGATTACTATCTGATTGAAACGCAGGCACCTGAAGGGTACCAATTGGATTCTACACCGATTGAACTTTCTATACCTGTTACCTTTAGAGGCAAACCTGAGCGGATAGCTGTTCAGGCAATAAATGAAATATTGGTCCAAGAAGAGCCCAACACTCCTGACAACGATGAGCCATCTGAAGAGTCTTCTCAAGGTTCAGATGATGGGTCAACACCGGACCGTCCTTCAAGTGAGACGCCCTCCAGTGAGGACGGAACGTCGTCAGGCGCTCTTCCGCAGACAAACGTGGTTTCATTTGCCTCAATCATTAGAATTCTGGGTCTTTTGTTGCTAGTTTTCGGGCTGTTGCTTTTAAGCCGGTCCAGACATCAACAAAAAGATGATGGGACAGCATTCTAACTAGTTTCGAATCGTTCATCAGATTGTTAGTGATTGAAAAGGAGGCATAAGGTTGAAAAGGTTCAAAGTGCTTGTCAGCGGTCTAACTATTCTATTAGGTATAACCTTGTTTTTTCATGAGTCAGTGATTGACTGGAGACTGCACCGCTTTTCCGAATCAGTTATCCAAAATGCCGTTGACGAGGGGCAAGGAATTGCTGAACAGCGTGAACCCAATGAGGAGACACTTTTCGACTTTGAACAAGTTGAGGAATTATCTTTGACTTCGCTGCTGACGCTGCCTGACATAAAAGGCATCCATACACTGGGAGCGATCTATATTCCAGAAGTTGACTTATCACTGCCGATTTTGGAAGGCTTATCTTCTGACAATCTGATGGTCGGAGCTGGGACAATGAAGCCTAACCAGGAGCCTGGAGAAGGCAACTATGCATTGGCCGGTCATAACTGGCGAGATCGAAAAACGCTATTTTCTCCTCTGCATAGAGCAGAAAAAGGCATGCTGATTATAGTCGAAATTAAAGGTCAGCTATATGAGTATATTATTACTGAATTGTTTACAGTCGATCCCTCGCGTATTGACGTAATTGAAGACACGGAAAAATCAATGATCACCTTGGTTACGTGTAATCATGATGGATCAGAAAGACTGATTATTCAAGGGACATTAGTGTAACAAAATAGCACGATCAAATGACGGAAGGATACCCATCCTCTCATTTGATCGTGCTTTACTTATTCCTCTTTTTAAAAGAGCAAAGGAACAGTTTATTCAGCTCATTATACCAGCTCAATGTGAATCGAAAGCTTTAGTTCAACAAGGAATCTACTGAATAATGGCCCGGTTCAATCATATGTCCTGTTTGAAGATAGATCATTTCCTGGAAAGTGAAGTGCGGCTCCAAAAGAACGACTGTATCATATTCATTCAAGTAGCGTTCAAAGAAATCAGGGTCCATATCAAAGTCTTCCCGCCCAGTAACATGAGGACTGTATAGATAGTAACGGCCAACAACTGACAGAAGGAAGTTATCGACGGCTTCAGTATCCGTACTGACAATCAAGTGTGCATGATCGGACAATACAAACTGCTCATCAACAGTGGCAGCGATTTGACCTTGAGGCAAGGCGTCTACCTCAGACAAATTATAAAGCATGCCGTTATTTTCAGACTGGATACCCAGAAAAGCCAAAGCTGTAATGAGCACAGTGGCATACTGGTAAACATTCTTGCTGTATATGGACTTGTAAGCTGTCCGGTCTCTGGCTTCTATCTCTTGGACATAAAAAGCGGCGTCCCATGTTCTGATTAGGTCAAAGAGGATGATGCCTAAATTGAATATAACGATACTGGAAGCGTACCGCTCAAAGCCGGCCAAAACCAGCGCTTCATCAATCGGCATGGAAAACAGGAACATCGCATAAATGCCCAGATAATACAGGACAGTAATCCCCAGTAAAAGCATGCCTGTTCTTAACAGTCTATGCGGTTGGTCGGTATATTTGCTGAACACAAATGAAGAAAGAAGCAAAATCATTGCGCCCAGAATTAGTCCCTGAGTAGAGGGAGTAGAGAGGCTAGTAAGGGTGGTCAAAAAATTACGGCTGATGTCCTGTATGATCTCACTATTCTTTCCTTCAAAGATGGACTGGTAAGCATCCAGGCTGACACCATGCTTGCTTTGAGCGGGAAAACGGCTCAAGTGTATGAGCCAAAATAAAAAGGGAAGGAAGCTGCCAGCAGTCATTACAAGACTATAAACGAGAGTCCTTTTCCACTTGATTACTTTGCGTTGACTGAATATAGCGGCCAGTCCGTACAGAAGTAGCAGAGCGACAAAGAATAGCCCGCTGTTTTTTATAATACCCAAAAATCCTGCCGTGACAGCAGTAAATAAAACGATTTTTTGAGGCTGGTTTTTCAAGGTAATGATTCCAGCAATGCCTCCTAGAGCGATTAAAGGAAGCAGGAAGTCTACAAGCAAATTGTTCATGCGAATGGCAATATTGAAATGATTAAACAGACTGAAAAAGATGAAAACCACACTGACAAGCAGTCTTCTGTTCAAGTCTTTGACTACGGCAAAGCAGGTGTAAAGAGCTGAAAGGATAAGAATAAACTGTCCAATCAGCATGGTCTGCTGGGAAAAGCCAGCAATCACGGTCGTGAAATAAACAAACAAGGAACTGCCTACCGGATATGAGAAAAACTCGATCAAAGGGTCAGCCGGCGTCGCTAGCCGGTTTTCCGTAAATAGAAATTTGACAAAAGTTCCCCAATGCGAAAAGTTATCATAGTGCACAAGGGGCGTGCGGGCTAGTGTAGTGACAAAAACAGCTGCATAGAGCATGAAAAACCATTGGTAAAATTTTGGCCAGTGAAACGACTGGGTATACAGTCGCTGCCTGGCGGATAAAATGCCGTAGACGAAGCCTACAGCTGCAAGGATGTAGACCGTGTAAAGCAGTACATTCAGCAGACTGCCGATATACAAAAGCAAAGTCAAGACACTTAGAGTAAAGAACAAACGGATATGCCGGTCAAGAGGGAAATAACGGTCGAGCAGACTGGACCAGCCGAAAAGAATACAAACAAGCAGACTATACCTCAACAGTGTGAGTGCCATGCAGAGAATCTCCTTTCATCATTCGACTCACTAACGTGTTCAATGCGCCGGATGTTTTTAATTGGTTTAAATTATTGATTTTGTATGTTGTCGCGTGTGAGGCTGTCGAAAGGGAATCGCTCAGCTCTAGCTTGAAGCCATCACAATAAGCAGTCAGGTTCTGTTTGCCTTCAAACGCCAAAGGGCGATCCAGTGTGATTGTATGGTAGTCAAAAGACAGAAGGCGATAGTCTTTTCCTTGACACTGAACAGGAAGGCCCGACTGGATTTCAGGATAAAGAGAAACAGGCAAAGGTCCTGTCTTATTTTTGCTAACCCGTCGCTGTACATTTTCTACTAGGCGATCGATGTGTGTGACCCATTTGTCATAAAACATCGGCAAGTACTCGTTGAAGCCATCGTAGATAATCTGTAGGTAATTCAGTTCGTCTTCATCTTCAATCTCACACGTTTCCAGGCCGTAAACCCAATGGTCATCCTGCTTGAACACGCGCACCAGCTTGCCTGTAAAGGTCGACCGATAAGGAGCCTGCTCGATGGTTATGTTCAGCTCTTCATCCGGTTCAAAATAATAGGGATAGTCGGACTTAAAAGACAGGCCGTTTTCGGATAGGTCATGTGTAAAGAGATCAAGTGTGCGGCTGCTTGACTCTATTTTTACAGGAACTTTTCTCGGAAAGCGTTCCTGTTTGCGGTAATAAGGCCGGTTCAGGTAAAACAATATTGCAAAAGTTAAGTTAAACAGGTGGGTCAGTAGCCAGAAACTGATGATACTTCCATACATCATTTCTGAACCATACTTTCCCCAATTGAATGAGACTAGACCATAAAGAGCCAGAATCCATAGAATTAGATGGGGAATGATAAAAAGCAAGTCCCGCCTTGATTGTGTAGCGTTTTTGTTGGTGACTTTAAAGGTTGTTTCCTTGAAGCCGATGGTCTGTAAAAAAACGGGCAGGATCAAATAAGGAGCAAAAATGGTTTCTTGCACTTCTCCCCATCTCTGGGTCCGGATCATACTGGAAATATCCTGCATGGACAAATGCAAAAAGAAGTAACTGGGCAGCCACATCACTAATAGAATCCAAAAGCTGGTATCCACTACGCGTACACTGAAGACGGTAAACAAAATCGGAGCCAGTATATACATGATCCGTCTGAAAAAAGACCACCAGTATAAGTAACCGTTTAAATAGACCAGTTTTTGGGCCGTTGACAGCTTGCGGTTAAATAAGAGATTCAGGTTATGTACGCTCTGTACAACACCTCTGGCCCAGCGAATGCGCTGTTTTAACACACTTGGGATGTCTGTTGGGGTCAGACCGCTGGCCATGGGCTCTTTAGTCGAGATGTTTTTATAGCCGGCTGTATTAATGAGCGCACCCAGTTCAAAATCCTCTGTTATGGTATCGGTAGGGAAGCCGCCAGCGTCCTCAATCGCCTGTCTGGAGATAACTGTGTTGGAGCCTGTGTAAACGGCTGCATCATGGGCGTTGTTCATTAGATTTACTTCGCGGCTGAAAAAGTCCTGCTCATTGGGGATGGACTTTTCAGAAAAAAGATTATACTGAAACAAATCTGCATTATAAAAACTCTGGGGAGTCTGGACCAGGCCAAGGGGCTTGACGGACTCGCCTTCTTTGATTTGTGCAGCATTTTCAACAAAGTAAGGGACTGTTTCAAGTAAAAAATTGGAATAAGGAATCATATCGGCGTCAAAAGTCGCTACCAAAGGAGAGGCTGTCTGATTCAGTGCATTATTCAAATTACCTGACTTGGCATGTTTGTTTCCAGTTAAGCCAATATAGCCGACATTAAAAGACTCAGCGAGCGCTTTAATTTCCTTTCTTGACTGGTCATCTGAGATATAGATATGAACCTTTGCGGAATCAGGATAAGTCATGCGGGTACAGGCATTGACCGTTTTCCTTAGCAGCTCGGGTTCTTCATTGTGTGTCGCAATCAGCACATCGATATGGGGATAATCCTCGTCTGCAATGACTGGTAGCTCAATCTCTTTAGCTTTGTTTCGGCTCCAAATCAGAATAATCGCTGTAAAATTTGAAACGATTTCACTCAGCCACAGTAATACGCCAAAGACCAGGGCGAAAAGTGTTTCGTTGATTGGGAGTGTATATAAACCTCGCCAGGTTAAGTAAATGCCGGAGAATATAAAAGCTGCCAGATAAATCAGTTTTTTTCTTCGCGGGACTTTTTCCATTAATTATTCCTCCTTTAATTATTCCTCCTTTATTAAGTTACTTTGATTATAGCAAGAAAAGGGCGCTCAAGGGATCCAATAAGCAAGTAATATATGACTTTTTTAACACGTTCTTTGACATGCAAAGCGAATGCTTATGACATGTATGTGGAACTTGAGTGCAGCACGAAGACATAGATTTGACCAAGGACCACCGATAATATGACTCAGATAAGGTATTCTTGAGTAAACGGGGGATAGGACCAGAAAATGACAGTCATTAAAGAATGGCTTAAAGGGTAGTCTTTATCAGACGGGATAGGTATACTGTATAGGGCTTATTTTATATAGATAGCTAGGAACCACTGCCTAATTGTGGTCTACCTTTTAAATCAGGACACCGGATATAAAATTATTCGCAGATTGTAACTGGGCGTTTTCTTGCTTGGATAAATAGGTTCCGTTACGTAACGGAACATGCTTATGTATACGTTGAAACCGTTTCATTATATAGTTGACTTATCAAATCTTAGGAGGCAACACATTATGAAAAAAGCATTGATTATTTGTGCAGGTGGCATGTCATCGTCACTGATTGCTAAAAAAACCACAGACCACTTTAAAGCGCAAGGTAAAGATATCGAACTGGATGCAACCAGCCAGTCGCAAGGGGCTAAAATGATTGAAAAAGACGAATTTGACCTCTACATGGTAAGCCCGCAGACTAAAATGTACTTCAACAACCTGGAAAAACTGACCAAAAAGAAAAACAAGCCCATCGTTAACATTCCGCCACAGGCTTATGTTCCGATCCCAATGGGTATCGAAAAAATGGCAAAACTGATCGAAGAGAACATCTAAATCAATAGAGGATGAAGAAATGTGCTGAATCAAAAAGATATTATGATTCTGGAACTGATGAAACAGTCCAAGGAAACGTACCTGAAAAGTCAGACGATTGCTGAAAAACTGGGGGTCACCGACAAGACGGCAAGAAAGTACATTCGTCAGTTAAATGAAGTGATGGACGCTAAGATCGCTCAGATTGTGTCGATACCCGGTCATGGGTTCACTTTTGAGGTCCGCAATGAGAACGCTTTCCGACTGTTTTATCAAGCCAACAAAGAAGCTCTCAATGAAAAAGCAGATATCAGCCGAATAGAAGAAACAGGTGACCGGCAGTATTTTATTTTAAGGCGATTCTTTTTTGGTGATAATCAGCTGTTTGTTGAGGAACTGATGTCTGATTTAGCTGTTTCTTATTCCACTCTGCTGAACGATGTATTTGAAATTAATCATAAACTTAAGCCTTATGATCTTTTCCTTAAGACAAGCAAAAAGAGCGGGATGTCCGTTGAGGGAGAAGAGCAGAACAAACGGCACTTTATTATGAACTACTTTTTTGTCGAACGCTTGCAGAACAACTTGAAGTGTCTGGGCGAAATTTCAAAACTTCTGACCACAATCAGTTCGGAAGAAATTCTTCTGATTGTTCTGGACGAATGCCGCAATGCCGATTTGAAACTGAGTGATACGGTTATGCTAAATATCGTGATCCATATTGCACTGGCGCTCAAGCGGGTCGAAGAAGGGTATCAGATCAACTTCGATCAGCAATTTGATCCCACGCGCTACCAAGCAGAACATGAGACGTCCAGACGGATTGTTGACCGTCTGAGAAAGAGTGCTCATATCGAACTGCCGGATGAAGAAATTTATAATATTGCCTTGCACTTGAAAAACAAGCGGGCACAGATCGTGTCAGCTCCTGAGCGGGCTGAGGAGCGCTCTGTTGAGCAGCAGCTTCTAGATGTGCTTCAGGAAATGGACAAGGATTTAGGTGTAAACCTGATAGGAGATCCGGTATTACTAAATGGTTTGTCTGATCACTTTGGCCCCTTTCTAAACCGGCTTAGAAACAAGAACAAAATGAAGAATCCGTTTCTGAGTGAGATGAAAGCCAATTATCAGGCGGAGCTGGATCTGACCCAACATTACTTCTCTAAGATGCCTGAACTTCAAGCCTTTCAAGTCACAGAAGACGAATGGGCTTATGTATCACTGCATATCATTGCCGCGCTGGAAAGAGACAGCCGAAAAGACAAGCTAAATACACTGGTAATCTGTGCGACGGGTGTCGGTAGTTCCCAGATGCTCAAGGTCCGGCTTGAAAATGAGCTCGGTTCGAAGCTGGATATTAAAAATGTGATTTCTTATTACGAAATCAGTGATCAGCTTTTGGAAGGTGTGGATTTGATTGTCTCATCCATTGATTTATCCAATGTCGTCTTCAATATCCCTGTAGTCAATGTGAGTGTGCTGTTGAATCAGGAAGATATCCAGTCCATCAACCGGATCATCGGCCAGCAGAAGGCATTCAAGCAGATGGATTCTTCTGAGAACAAACAGAATCGCCATCAGCTCAGCCGACTGATTGACACCTATTTCAGCCCGGAGCTGTTCGAGGTTTCTGATACGGTTATGGATCGCGAAGAAGCGGTAGAAGTACTCATCGAAAAATGTACGCGTGTAGATGAGCAGATTGATGCTGACTTTTTGAATCGCCAGCTTAGGCTTAGAGAAGGCTTCAGTTCGGTTGTATTCACTAAGCATATTGCGGTTCCGCATCCGGTTGAGGGGGTAGGGGACTTTTCCAAAGTTGCTGTCTTAGTCACGCCCAATGGAATCAACTGGGACGGGGTCAGCGAACAGGTCCAGCTGACTATTTTAATGGTTCCTGACCGGTTTGGTCATTCTCATCTGGACCAGGTCAGTAAGGCCTTGCTTCCAGTACTAGAAAATGAGTCCTACTTGGAGGAACTGATTCAGGCAAAAGATTATCCAACATTTAAAGAAACACTATTATCATTACTTGTATAGAAGGAGACGATTATTATGGAAACAGCAGAAATACAGGAAGTCGCATTTAAAATTATCTTGGAGAGCGGAGATGCCCGTACACTGGTGCATGCTGGCTTCAAATCCATGCGTGAAAGTGATTTTGAAGATGCCAAGGAAAAATTGGAGCAGGCGAATGACAGCTTGACGGAAGCACACAAGTCACAGACGTCTTTGCTGCATAACTACGCTAATGGAGAAGATGTGAACATGGATGTCATCATGATTCATGCACAGGATCATCTGATGACTACTATGACGATTCGTGAGGTAGCTCTGGAGATGCTGTATCTCTACCAAAAACTTGATGAGGTGAGCTAAAAAATGGATGCAAGACAGAAACTGGCAATGAAGAACATGCGATTTAACCGCTACATTATGCTGAGGTATGCGTTGGCACTGTTTTTCTTTGCCAATCTGAACTGGATGATTTTCAGTCTTCCAGGAAGAAACTTGTTTGTCCTTCTGCCCGTTGTCATGATTTTCCTGGCTTTATTTTCAATTCATGAATTTATCGTACTGTACAGCAGTTCTCAGAAGATCACTCTAAAGAAAACCAGACTCTATTTTTTGTCTCAGCTGATCATGAATAGTCTGCTCATCGTTTTTTCATTTCACAGCGGCTTTTATTCTAGGGTTTTCCCTTTTTTAAATGACAGCAGTCAGGGGAGGACGGCGATTGTCAGTTTATTGGCCCTTGGTTTATTGATCAGCGGGCTTTGCCTGAAAAAATTACAGGCGATCGCAAGGAATAAAGACAGAGGGTTCAGACTATTCAACACCTTTAAACAATCAATGAAAGTGAGTGAATCATATGGAGAATGAAAACAATAAACTGTTTCAACTGTTAGAAAAATTTCTGATGGGGCCTTTAGGTACCGTGGCGCAGCTAAAAGTTGTCCGCGCCATCATGGGGGCCGGGCTAGCGACCATCCCTTTTACAATCGTCGGGTCGATGTTTCTGGTCTTTAACGTTTTGCCCCTGACTTTCCCTTTCCTGGAGAATATCTTTAACGCGACATTCTTCCGTTTCAGTGATTTGTACATGCTGGCAAATACGATGACTATGGGTATTCTGGCGCTGTTCTTTAATGTCAGCTTGGGGTATGAATATGCCCAGATCATCGGTGAAGAAGACGACTTGAACATGAATGGCCTGAACGGCGCCCTCCTAGCTATGTTCGCTTTCTTCATGACCATTCCTGAACTGATTTTTGAAGGGGGCGTAGTCAATACCATCACGAGCCTGACCGATGAAGAAAGTATCGTCAATGGCTGGCGCATCGGCGGCAGTATCGAACGTCTGGGAACTACGGGTATCTTTACAGGTATCATCATGGCTGTTCTAGCTGTCAGAATCTACCGCTTGTGTGTGGCCAGAAACTGGATTATCAAGCTGCCGGATGAAGTGCCTGCAGGTGTATCCAGAGCCTTCACTGCTCTAATCCCGGCTTTTCTTGTTGCCTTTGCAGTTATTGTGATCAACGGGGTTCTGGTTGTATTCAATACAGATATCTTCCAGCTGATTCAGATTCCATTCGGCTTTGTTACTGAACTGACAAGCACATGGCTAGGTGTCATGGTGATTTACTTCCTGGTCCACGCATTGTGGCTGGTCGGTATTCACGGAGCGAACATCATCTTTGCTTTGATCACGCCAATCACTCTGGCCAACCTATCTGCTAATGCAGCCGGAGCCAACATCCCACTAGCCGGAGAATTCAACAATGCGTTCGTAACTGTCGGTGGGTCCGGAGCAACTCTTCTGATGACTGTCTTTATTGCTTTCCTGGCTAAATCAGAACAGCTGAAAGCAATCGGAAAAGCAGCCCTAATCCCATCGCTCTTTAACATCAATGAGCCGCTGGTATTCGGTCTGCCGCTGATCTACAATCCTTACTTGGCGATTCCATTTTTCCTGGCGCCAATGGTGAGTGCATCGATTGCTTACTTTGCCATTTCGCTTGAGCTGATCAATCCGCTGATTGCCCTGCTTCCATGGCCGTCGCCGGTTGGTATCGGTGCCTATATCGGTACAGGTGGTGACTGGAGAGCCATTATTGTTGCACTGATTGGTGTAGTCTCTGCTTTTGTGATTTACTATCCATTCATCAAAGCATACGATAAAGAACTGGTCCGTCAAGAAGCCGGAGCTGCAGAAGCTGACACAGAAACCTCTGGAGAAGCTGTTACAGCTTAGTTCTATTAATAAAAAACCGTCTGTCCAATTCGGGCAGATGGTTTTTTTGTGATAAGGGATAAGGTCTAAACTACGCCCATAAATACAAAGATGTAGTTTGGTCCTTAGGTTGAATACTGAACTCAACCTGATTTATTGGGGTCACACTAGAATAAATAATGTAGTTCAGCAGAAACATTACTTTTAAACTAAACCCTAAAATATCGTATAGCAGAAGCTGGCTAGGGACACGTCACAAAGATTGCATACAAAAACCGCCAACTTTTCAGAAGCGGCGGTCAGATAATCATTGCGTAAAGGTATCCGTTTATACAAATATGTTCCAGATAATAGCGAGAATTAGCAGGGTCAGTTCACTAAAAGTGAACACAAGAAAGGATTTCACTGAAGTCACAAAAGTTTCAGCCTTGATTTGTTTTTCATTAAACAACTTGACTTGTCGGCGGACAAAAATCAGAGTCGCATAAACAGCAATCATCACAGGAGGCAGCCAACCAAAGACAATGGGAATGGCCAAGGCTGCGTATGCTCCGTAAGTAAGTCCATTATACAGGCGAATACTTTTTTCTACACCGATATGATGAGCCAGAGTATACCGCTTGTTTTCCAGATCCTGCTCCAGGTCACAGATGTTATTGGCTAAAACAATATTGGAGATCAGAAGGACTTGTGGAAGAGAAACAAAGAAAACCACGAGCAGGGCATACCAGTCACCTTGAAGAATAAAATTTGTCTGATTAAAGCTCAAATCTAAAACCAGCTGGTCAGGTGCATTGATTAAAACAGCGATAAGGATAATTCCAAAGCCTAGAGGCGGTCCCGAAAGAAGTTCCCCCAAAGGCATGCGTGAAATGGGAATGGGGCCGTATGTGTAGAAAATACCAATCATAAAACAGACCAGTCCAATCAGCAGCAGGATGAGATTGGTCCGAAAGACGAGAAACATTCCTAGCAAAAAGGAAAAAGTCAGCATGCCGTAGATATACTTGACCACGATGGACTCAGGAATGTTTTCGATGCCAATGATATTGTGCTCTTTACGGAACGCATCAGTGGCGGCTGTACGGTAATCAATCAGCACATTAATGGCTGTCGTTGAAAAATCAAGAAAGGCCGCAGCTATGAAAAAGACCAGTGTATTGAGAAAATTGAAGGCTTCAAAATAATAGATTGATAGAGCAACACCTAGACAGACCGGCAGCATGCTAGTAAATTTGGTCCGGATGTCGACAAAACGCAAAAATTGAGAGGGGGACATAGTATTCTCCTTTATGTATAAATTGGTAGAATATTTAAAAATAAATTCAAACTCTACTTTCACAGTATAGCAGAATCCAGGTCATTTGGCTTTCTCTATAAAAAGATTTAACTATCCTGAAAGTAAACCTCTCTAATTTTAGACAATGTGGTACAGTCACTGTATAATTATTATCATCTCAGTCTATTAGAATTCAGTCTATAAACAGATAAATACGACAAATATAGGTTTCAGGCGTGAAAGGGTCAGTTTTCTTCACACTGAAAGGACAGAAAGTAGTGTGGTCAGCATGAGTACCTATCCATTATGGAATCAGTACCCAGAATTAAAAGAAGCATTAATCGAGACAACAAATCTGATTGAAAAGACTTTGTTCGTCAGAAATAAAGCCGTAAATCAGGCGATGAAAGAAATATTTAAGGCGCATGGAAAAATGATCCGGCCAGCTTATTGTCTGCTGTTTTCAAGTCTTGGTAACCAAAGTGAACCAGCCAGGGCCAGACATCTGGCGGCATCGATTGAACTGTTTCACAATGCGACTCTTTTGCATGACGACATCATTGATGACGGCAAAATCAGAAGGGGACTGCCGACTGTCCAGTCCGTCTACGGCAAAAAAGCAGCGGTCTATGCTGGAGACTATCTGATTTCAGCCTGTTTTAAAATGACCTTACCCTATAGTCAGCAGCTGGACACTCAGGGTTTGCTGACCCGGGCAATGGAACAAGTCATCAAGGGTGAGCTGCAGCAGCTCAGTAACAGCTATAATCCAAACGTCTCATTCAGGCAGTACTTGACACAAATCAAGGGAAAAACAGCAGAACTCTTTGCTATTTCCTGCCTAAGTGGAGCCCAGGAAGGCGGACTGAACAAACAGAATCAGCAGTTGAGTTTCAGAATCGGTTTGCAGATCGGCATGGCTTTTCAGCTGCTGGATGACTTACTGGAATATACCCAGTCTGAAGAGGAGTGGGGCAAGAGCCTTCTGCAGGATTTGTCTAATGGTATATACACAGCCCCAGTCATTTTATCTAAAGAAAAGGCAGCTGATTTTTTTGCTGACATGCTTAAACAAGAGGAATGGTCCAAAGATGAAGCAGACAGCGTCCGGCAGATTCTCGTTGAAGCGGGTGGGATCGACAAAACCAGGCAGTTAGCCGAACGCTATACCCGTAAGGCGCTAAAGCTGATTAGCCAGCTTCCAAGTGGGGAACCAAGAAATCAGATTGAACAACTCACACGTGCGCTGCTGCAGAGAAAAAGTTAAAACAGCGGTAAGTCAGCCCGATTGTGATATAATGTAGCTCAATACGCAAAGAGTCAATTAAGATGGTGACAAGATAACTGGGAGGGTAAGTTGATGCAAGAAGAAAAATCAAGGCAGGGTAGTGCAATTGAACTGGACCGTAATCTAACAGACTACGAAAAAAGGGAAGGTCTAAAGTCCCGTTTACTGGAAGAAGAAGCGCTCAGAAGAGGTTATAGTGTAACCCGGCTTAGTTTTGATACCACGTTGGTGACAATGGGCGGCAAGGAACTATTATTCAAAGACATGAACGGGCCCCTATCGTCGGCCAGTCTGAATACAGTCGTGGATGACAAGCAGCTGACTCGATCATTTTTAAAAGAAGCAAAACTCACGGTACCGGCATCCACTTACTTGCCAATATCTCAAACCGAACAGTTTGTCGGCTTTGCTGAATCCTTCGGCTATCCGGTCGTATTAAAGCCTAACAATTTAGCTCGAGGACAGGGTGTTTTCATGAACCTGTCAGACGAACAAGAGCTTAGACAGTCGCTTGAAAAAATCGAGGCCATCGTAGGTGACCGCTCAACACCTATTTTGATTGAAAAACACTTTACAGGAGAAGACTTTCGCTTCGTTATTGTAGACAGTGAGGTGATTGCAGTCAGCAAGAGAGCCCGTGCAAATGTAGTAGGGGACGGAAAACAGACAATACTAGAGCTCATCCAACACAAAAACAGCCTGCGGGCCAAAGACAGAGATTTACGTAATTTTCCGATACCAACAGATCCCTCTCAACTGAGCCGATTGTCTAAAAACGGACTGACCATGGCCTCTGTACCTGAAGAAAACCAGAAAGTCATTCTGCGGGATGAATCCAATATCGCCAGCGGAGGCGAAGGCATCGACTTCACCTATACAGTCAGTGAAGGCTTTAAACAAATGGCTATTAGAGCGGTCAACGCGATCCCGGGCTTGAACTATGCCGGTGTAGATATGATTGCAGAAGATATTACTGCTGAACCGACAAGTGAAAACCATGTGGTCACTGAAGTAGAGTTCAGTCCAGGACCCGTCAGCATGTTTCCGTGGGAAGGTGAGCCCATCGACATGGCAGGACCGGTATTGGCATTTTATGAAAGAAACGTTGACCGGATTGACCTCTAAAGAAAAGGGACGTAAGACACAACGTATATGCATTTAAATGGAAACAACTTAAGGCACCGATGGCTTCAAGCCATCGGTGCCTTAAGTCTGTTTTAAGTCCCGAAGCTAAGCAGCACAAAAGAGCGCTAAAGTTCACGGGCTGTTTAGTCCTCTGTCTGTAAAGCATGGAGCGGGACATTTTTCACTTTGGATGTGCGCTTGTTGAGCTCTTCTATGTCATAGAGGCCGATAGATTACTGTAGCACCAGGCCATCCACCAGTGACACGACTAGCGATACAGCTTCTTTTGAATGAAGTAGAGGATAGTCTTTTCCCGGATTAAGCTCGCGCCATTTTTCGCGCAGGCAGAGAGTTATTTCCTTAAAAGATTCGCTAAAAGTATCTTTAGAGATGTCACCACGTTCATAGTCTGCAAAGACGGCTTTGATCTTTCCATGTTCTGACGGTTATCGTCACAGGAACGACTTAAAAAGCCACTGAGAAACGTATCCAGACTGCCGCTGTGATCTTCTTCTATTGACGTGATATATTCTTATTTGAGTTCTGACAGGTGTTCATTCATTTTTTGCAGCTCCTTTTGATGTGTTTAGTGTTTAAATTAACATGAAAAAGCTCTTTATTTTAACAGTAGTCATTATTTTGTACAAAGAAAAGGTGTAACGACAAGATAGCCGTGAGACATATTCATCAGCCGATAAAATAATGATTAACTCCCTACGCTATTTGCTATATAATTGTGGTTAATCATAGAACGGTCTTAAACTGCCCAAGTTGCCTACATTCGCTTGATATAATCAACTATCGATAGGTCTTACTCATTGGACTAGATCTGTGTATAAATATCAGATATCAAAGAACAGGAGAAATAAAAATGTTTTTTTCGAAGAAAGTACGTCTAACCCTGCTATTGCTATTTTTCATAGCCTTACCTAGCTATTTTTATTATCAGAACAATGCAATAGAAACCTCTCACTACTCATTTACACATGAGAACATACCCGAATCATTTGACGGGTTCACTATCGCGCAGGTGTCAGACCTGCACAATAAAGATTTCAGGGGACGATTATCAGAAGAAGTAGCCACCCATGAGCCAGATATCATTGCGGTCACTGGAGATGTAATTGATCGCAACCGTACAGATATAGATACGGCAATAGAGGCCCTTGAAGAGCTTATAGACATAGCCCCGGTATATTTCGTATCAGGTAATCATGAGGTTGCGTCGGGGGTCTATCCAGAGCTGCTGGAACAAATGCTTGATATTGGAGTCGTCGATTTGGATGATGATTTTAATGTGATTGAGAGAGAGGGTTCAACTATTGGTTTGTTGGGCATACAGGATCCGCTATTCTTCACTTACGAAGAGATTCAAATGGAAGGGTCTAGTGGACGCCTGATTATCAATCGACTAGAAGAGCTCAAAGAAGCGTCTAATACCTCATATAACATTCTACTTTCTCACCGTGCTGAACTGATGGAGATTTATGCCCAGACAGACATAGACTTGGCACTGACAGGTCACGCTCACGGCGGACAAATCAGGCTTCCATTTGTGAACGGTCTATTTGCTCCTACTCAAGGTTTTCTTCCCGAGTACACGAGTGGTGTATACGAACAGGACAATACGGCGATGGTCGTTAGCAGAGGTCTAGGCAACAGTGCGTTTCCCCTAAGAATCAATAATAGACCTGAACTGGTTATTGTGACGTTAGAGTCGGACAGTAGTCAAAGGTGATTTTAAGTCTAACTTATTTGAGGAGGCTCTATTTACTAAGTAGAGAGCCTTTTTTCTATTTACACAAGATATTTTACACTCTCTTTAATATATGTGTATTTTTTATGAAAGTGTGGTAATATCTAATCAAATAAAATAGATTTACAGAAATATTGTTTTCCTCCAGGCAGATCCCGTCCTGACAGTATCTTGTCAAGCCTATTCGTATAACTCCGCAACATTTCGACACCTTAAAGCTTAGCACCTCTAGCAATGATCTTCATTTCCTTATTTCTTACATTATTAAAGTCAGTTGTGGTTACTCTGCAGCATATCAACTTTGAAAAGGAGAAATCTATGGAACCTTCATTTAATCATTTCAATGACCTTTCGGTTCAAAATCTAAATATAGAGTACCATCTGCATACAAATCAGACCGATGGAAAAGATTCTATTGAAAAGATGCTTCGTGCAGCATCTGATAAAGGCATCAGACAGTTAGCCTTTACTGAACATATAAGAGCTGATTCAAGCTGGTTTGATGAGTTTAAGGCTCGAGTAAAGCAGGCAGCTGAATCGTATCCAGATATAGACGTTTTGATTGGCGTGGAAACAAAAGCGATCGACTTGAAAGGGGATTTGGATATTTCAGTTGATGTGCTATCAAAAGCGGACATTATATTGGGCAGTGTCCACAGTATACCTGACAGCAAGGGAGGAGTCATTCCTTTTTCAGACCTCTCTCCAAGAGAACTGGCCTCTGTAGAATTTGAGCTGGCCAAAGGTATGCTCAAGCATGCCCCAATCGATGTTCTGGCACATCCTGGAGGCATGTATGCCTCACGTTATGGCGGTTTTCCTGTACACTACTTTAAAGAACTGATGTACTTGGCGAAAGTCAATGATAAGGCAATCGAATTTAGTTCTAAATATACTAAAAACCCTTATGACTTCCTTACTGCTTGCGGGGAAATCAACCCACAAGTATCTATTGGGTCTGATGCACACGAAGCGGGCGCCGTCGGGCAATGTCGGCAGATGCTGGTTGATTTCGATTTTAGAAAATTTCAGAGGAGAGACTGAGATGAAAATACTGGTTACAGGAGCAGGCGAGATATTGGGCCAAGCAACAATCAAGTCCATCAAGTATGCCGAAATCGAAGCTACTATCATAGCTTTGAATGCCAGCAGAGCAGGTGCGGGTCTTTACTGGGCTGATCGCTATTATATTGTACCCAGAGCAAATGAGCCTGATTATCTGACAGAAATAGCTCAAATACTTGGAAAGGAAAAACCGGATCTGGTCATTGTCGGCACAGGACATGAGTACGCTGTCCTTGCAGCCTCAAAAGAGGAACTGGAAAGCCAATATCAGACAACGATTCTTGTCAGTTCAAAAGAAGTCATTGAATTGGCAGCAGACAAATGGCTCACGCATCAGTTTCTGGAAAAAAACGGTCTGGATCATCCCTTATCTTGTCTTCCCGGCGCAGAGGATAAGCTGATTAAACAAGTGGGCTTTCCCTTAATTGTTAAACCTAGGGTTGGATCAGGATCAGTAGGTGTAGAAAAGGTCGATTCTATAGACGAATTAAAAAAGGCAATAAAGGTCATTCCCCATCCCATCATCCAGGAATGTGTTGGATCAGGTGAAGAAGAATACACAGCAGGCGTACTCGTTTTAGGAGGGAAGGCCGTATCATCTATTACTATGAAAAGAGAACTTCGGCATGGGAATACTTCCATAGCGCGTGCAGAGCCGTATGGCGAAGTGAACCAATACTTGGAACACTTGGCTGAAACTTTAGGTGTTTTTGGTCCGGTCAATTTACAATATCGACTAGTTGATAAGAAAGTCAAACTGTTTGAAATCAATGCTCGTCTATCAGGGACGACCTACTTTAGAACATTGTCAAATGTCAACGAGATCGCCTTGAGCATCGATTATTTAGTCAACAAAAAAGACGTGACTCAACCTGAAATCAAACCTGTTGACATCATACGCTACTATGAGGAAATGATTATTCCTGATTCTTGAGATCACTCACTTTTGAAAGGTCAACATATTAAAAATACTATAAATATAAAAGCAGTTTTAAAAGGGATGAATAGTATGAAAGTATTTAGCCACGATAATTCAGTTAATCACACATCAAACTATGACCACTCTAAATTGATTTCACGCCACAGTCATTTGTGTTTTTCTGCGGAGTATGCTTCTGTATTCGAGAAAATGGATACGGGAATACCAGAGGAATTTGTTTATACGTCAAAAAATGGAACCGTTATTCATACTTTTATTAAGCGACAACTGCCCTATGAGGTGGAGGGAAAAGAATATTTTGATATCACTACGCCTTATGGTTTCGGAGGCCCCCTCGTTATTCATACAACTGATGTAGAGAAGCTTTTGAAAGAGTATTTTGATGCTTTCCACCACTATTGTATTGAGAATAACATAGTCAGTGAATTTGTCAGATTTCATATATTTGATAATGCGGTTGTCTGTAAATACTACAGTGGCGAAACGTTTGAAATCAATTCAGTGATTTATAAAGATTTAGATAAAAATATAAGTAAAGAGATGGAACCTAGGATACTCAAGGATGTAAAAAAAGCTGAGCATGCAAAAATTTCTGTAGAATTTGATTATGTCGGGGACACGCAAACTGACTTTCTCAGCCTCTACACTGAAACGATGGATAGACATCATGCAGTACGTTATTACTATATTGATCATTCTTTTTTAAATAATCTCAGGGACAGGCTGAAGGGCCAATACGTCTTTGCCAATGCCAGGTTGAGCGGAAAAATTATTTCGACCAGACTTGTTTTGTTTGATCGGTCTTATGGATATTATTTTTTAGGTGGGAACGATGCAAATTATTACGATTTAAAGTCTGGCACGTATTTGGATTATATGTTGCTTAATGAGTTGAAGGGTAAAGGTGTGGCGAAGTATATTTTTGGAGGAGGGCATAACGGGAATGACGGATTATATAAGTATAAAAAGAAATTTTCTATGAATGGAGAGATTCCATTTTTTGTTGGTAACACTGTGCATATTAAAGATGTTTATGATGAGTTGATACAGATTCGTATGTCTAAAGGACCATTCGATTCGGGCTCCAGTTTTTTCCCTAAATACAGATCTCCAGAGGCAAGATAGCGATGACTAAGTAGAAAATTATACTATTAAGGTTGATAATGTATAGATGTGGTTTATTTGAAAAGGAGGTAATAATATGTACAAAAAGGTTAAGCGGTTCTTAGATATTATGATGGCATTAGCCCTATTAGCCTTTAGTTCTCCTTTCTTTGTGATCATCCCATTAATTATTTTCATAGAGGATAGTGAAGGATCTTTTCTATTCAGTCAAACACGGCTTGGGAAGTGTGAAAAACCTTTTATCCTGTATAAATTTAGAAGTATGCGTATTCAAGATAGTGAAAATGGAGTGATGCTTACGGACACTGAACGAATGCTCAAAGTGGGAAAGTTTATACGCAAAACAAGTTTAGATGAATTACCCCAGCTGTTTAATATTCTTAAGGGAGAAATGAGTTTTATTGGACCAAGGCCTTTATTTGTAGACTATCTTCCCTACTATACGGAGGAAGAAAAATTAAGACATTCTGTTAGTCCTGGACTAAGCGGATGGGCTCAAGTTAATGGAAGAAATAAGATCAGCTGGGATGATAAATTACGTATGGATGTCTATTACGTTAAACACTTTTCATTTAGCCTAGACTTGAAAATATTTATTTTGACTTTAAAAAAAGTATTACTAGGTGCAGATGTTGTGCATGATTCTGGAGAGGAGCTGACCCAGACACTTTCGGAATACCGTAGTCGATAGATATACATTGACTGTAGATTAATAACTGAAAAAGCGCTATTTAACTTATATTCGTAGCTTATATAAAAAGAGAATTGTAGTGAAGGCTCTAATTCCTCTCTAGCAAATAAGGCTGTAATCCTCGCTTGTAGTATAGATATAAATGCTACGTTCAAATCTATATGAATATCTAGATTAATTAAAGTAAGTGTTTGATTGAATGATATACACGAAATACCAAAGACAGATGCAGGTTTTAAAGATACGGGAAACAACAAGGGGTTTAAATTTTTCATAGGGACAGCTGATTTAACTCAGAACAGCATGCTTATCTCAATGAGGGGACTGTAACCTGACTTCAGAAAAATGATGATTATTGCCAGGGGGTTATAGTTGTATAATTGTAATAGTATGATATACTACCCTTATAAAAATCCTCTTTTACCACGTTTCACCACTAAATTACCCCCTAAGGCAATATATTTTCTCCTATTTTTCTCCTTATAGATACCACAATCACTACCCATTATTTTATCAACCTCAAATGAATTCTCCTCTAAATCGAACCTCAGTATTCCTTTCTACACTCCCACCCATGAATTACTTTACACTCATCCATACTATCTTCCTTGTTGTTTAACTTACACTTCAGTCACTTCTCTTTGCTATACCTTTACTTCAAAGATTACCTCATAGAAATACCTCAGAAAACCTCCAGCATATCCACTTGAATTTGTACTTCTCTTTAAAATTATCCTCCCCATATTTTTGTATCAGCCAACTGACTCATCACAAAAATGCATATGATTGCCTCCGGAATGGTGGGCTTATTTGTGCAAGGATAGAGTCTAACTCTTATACGGCAAAAAATCTTTCTATTTTATTCAAAGCATACTCTTCGCAAATTTAAATTTGCGTAGTGCAGTCAATCCATTCAGGTCATGTTTCTGGAATGTCATCTTTTGGAATTTTGAAAAATAAATGACCTACGATTATATCTTTGATGGGTGTAATAAAGTGACCTACTCTAATCGAACACGTTCATTCATGCTGGAATACTTTACAGACAAAAGTATTTTTTCATATGAAAAATTAAACGACTACTAAAATTCAGAATTTGGGAAAGAGAGGCTTAACTATGAATAATCGAATTCTATTGTCGACCCCACATATGTCTGGTAATGAAAGAAAATATATTGATGAAGCATTTGAAAGCAACTGGATAGCACCGCTTGGGCATAACGTGGATACCTTCGAAAAGCAGATAGCTGAATATTCTAATGTAAGAGGTGCTTCAGCAACTGTTTCAGGTACGGCGGCTATACATTTGGCTCTCGCCGTTCTCGATGTCAAAAAAGGAGATAAAGTTTTTGTTTCTTCTTTTACTTTTATAGCCAGCGCAAGTCCAGTTTTATACCTTGGTGCAGAACCAGTATTTATAGATTCTGAACCCGATACGTGGAATATGTCCCCTGAGGCTTTACTTAAAGCTCTAAAAGAGGCACAGGCCAGTAAAACTTTGCCAAAAGCGATTGTCGTAGTGAATTTATATGGACAGAGTGCCCAGATGGATGAACTGAATGCTATTGCTCGAACATTTAATGTTCCTATAGTGGAAGATGCTGCAGAGTCGCTTGGTTCAACATACAAGAATAAAAAGAGTGGGACACTAGGAAAGCTGGGTATCTTTTCATTTAATGGAAATAAAATCATCACTTCCTCAGGTGGAGGTGCGCTTGTTAGTGATGACGAAGATCTTTTGGCAAAAGCAACATTTTTATCTACTCAAGCCAAAGATGAAGCGCCGTACTATCAGCATTCTCAGTTAGGATACAATTATCGAATGAGCAATATCCTGGCAGGAATAGGCAGGGCGCAATTAGAAGTTTTAGATGACCGGGTCAAACGACGTAGAGAAGTGTTCGACACATATATGAATCATTTGGGGGAGCTCCCAGGCGTAGTATTTATGCCAGAGTTAACTGAAACAACTTCCAACAGATGGCTGACAACGCTGACGATTGATTTACGTTTATATACTATTGACCCCATTGAAATCATAAAACGAATGGAAGCGTCTAACATTGAAACACGAATGTTATGGAAACCCCTCCATTTACAGCCTCTGTTCAAACAAGCTGTATTTTACAAGAATCCTCAGTACAGTCAATCAGTCAGTGAGTCTTTGTTTAAAACAGGATTATGTCTGCCATCCGGAACCAACATGACAGAATATGATCAGCATAGAGTCATCTCTGAATTGAAAACTATATTAGCCTCTAGCAGAAAAAGAAAACACGTATTTATCTGGAACAAACAATTAGGGACGCGTGCAAAGCTAGAGCATAAAGTCAACTAATGGCTTAGATAACTGGAGAGGATGGTTCCACATGGAAAAGGTTTTGATGATGGCATCGGTTGTCTCTATGATAGAAAGTTTCAACCAGGAGAACTTGAACATCTTGCAAAGCGAAGGTGCAGAAGTACATGTCATGGCCAATTTTAATGACCAGGATATCAAAAAAAAAAGAATGAATGAAGAATTCAAAATGAAACTAGAAAGACGTCACATCAAAGTATATGATCTTCCGATACAGAGAAACCCTCTTGCCCCTATAAATGTAGCTGTTTACAATCGAGTAAAAAATATAATCAAAAGTGAACAGTATTCCCTTATACACTGCCATACGCCTGTTGGAGGATTACTGGGAAGGCTTGCATCAAGAGAAGCACAGAAAACTGGTACAGCTTTGATATATACAGCTCATGGATTTCATTTTTACAAGGGGGCACCGAAGAAAAATTGGCTGGTCTACTACACGATAGAGAAAGCACTATCTTCTATGACAGATTGTCTGATTACAATTAATCCAGAGGATTACAATATTGCGCTGAGCAAGCATTTTAAAACAAAAGATATTGAAATGATTAACGGAGTGGGCATTGATCTCAGTAAGTTCAATCCGACTAATGAGATGAAAAGAAGTCATCTGAGAAAACAATTTGGCTATTCCAATAGCGATGTATTATTGATTTATGTTGGCGAATTGTCCAAACGGAAAAATCAGTACCAGGCAATTAGAATGATGAGAGATGTAGTAGATGCTGCCCCTCAAGCTAAACTACTCCTTGTGGGCGATGGCAGCAATTATGACGAGTACGCTGAGATGATAAATAAATATTCATTAGCAGATCATGTCTTCTTGTTGGGATACAGAGAAGATATACCTCAATTGATGAGTATGGCCGATATTGCTGTTTCAACCTCACGTCAGGAAGGGTTGCCAGTAAATATTATGGAGGCGATGGCTACCGGCTTACCTTTAGTTGTAACAGACTGCAGAGGGAATAGGGACCTTGTACAAAATGGTGTAAATGGCTATATTGTTGGAATTGATAATGACAGGGAAATGAGCAATAAGCTACTCAGGTTGATTGAGCGAAAGGACTTGCGAAAGATGTATGGGATGAGAAGCAAATACTTCATTACGCCGTTTGAAACCAAAAATGTCAATCCTCAAATGACTATTATTTATAAAAAATATATATGCAACGAGGTGAAGACTTAGCTTGATGACAACTTTTGTATAGTCAAACGCAAAGGCTTCTTGGATAGGAAGAGGGGATACATGATGAGCAGACATATAAAAAGATTTTTGGTAGCCTCTTTTGATACATTTACGATCATATTATCAGCAGCTTTATCCATCTTGTTTTTCATTCCGTTTGTTTATTTTCCCTCACAAATTGTGTTAATCAGTATCGGAATAACTTGTCTAGTTTACTTGATTCTTGGACATTTATTTAATATTTTTTTAAAAATAAATCATTGTACAGGTTTAACTGAAGTATTTATGCTTGTTGCTACAATCACTATGTCATTTGTCATTGCAAACAGTCTGTCGCTTAACTTTGTTGAAGAACCTTTATTAAGCTTACGATTTTATTTCTTGACCTATATATTTTCAGTTCCTGGGATTGTCGGAAGTCGATTGGTTATTCGTTTGTATTACGAGTATATGTTCAGAAAAAAGAAAGAACCTGAGCAGAAAAATAAAATCAGAACATTAGTGGTCGGTGCAGGCAATGGGGGCAGTGTATTTATAAGAAGCCTAAAGAGCTTCCCAAATAAGCTAAATGTAGTGGGGGTGGTCGACGATGACATAACTAAACAAGGGTCATATTTGTTTGGCGTACCTGTTATTGGCAATATAAGAGATATACCGACTATCGCTCGAAGTAAAGATATCGATCAAATCACAATAGCCATCCCGTCCCTAAGCGCAGAAAAATATGAAGAAATTGTAGATTTGTGTAACCAGACTAATTTGACGGTCAATAAAATGCCCTATATTGAGGATGTTCTGCAAGGTAAACTAGGCATAAATCAGTTTAGAGAAATTAATGTAGTCGATTTGCTTGGTAGAGATGAAGTAAGATTGGACATGGAAAAAATATCACTTGAATTAAAAGGAAAAACAGTTTTAGTAAGTGGTGCTGGAGGATCAATTGGTTCAGAAATATGTAGACAGATTGCTAAGTTTCATCCCCAAAAAATGATTTTATTGGGACATGGAGAAAATTCAATCTATCATATTGATAGAGAATTAAGAGGAACATATCAGCGCTCTATCGAAATCGTACCAATGATTGCTGATATCCAGGATAGAGAGAGAATATTTGAAATTATGAATGTTCACAAACCCGATCGTGTCTATCATGCGGCAGCGCACAAGCATGTACCTATGATGGAGTATAATCCCTACGAAGCAGTAAAAAACAATGTTTATGGAACTAAGAATATGGCAGAAGCTTCCAAACAAGCTCATGTTGAGAGATTCATCATGGTATCAACGGATAAAGCAGTTAAACCACCGAATGTCATGGGGGCCACAAAACGTATAGCTGAGATGATTGTAACAGGTTTGAACGAGCCGGGAGGTACAAAATTTGCTGCAGTAAGATTTGGGAATGTCTTGGGTAGTCGCGGAAGTGTAGTGCCTTTATTTCAGGAACAAATTAAAAAAGGTGGCCCCGTAACGGTTACCGATTTTAGAATGACACGATATTTTATGACTATACCGGAGGCAAGCAGATTAGTCATTCAGGCTAGTACCCTGGTACAAGGGGGAGAAATCTTTATACTGGATATGGGCAAACCTGTGAAGATTCTAGACTTAGCAAAGAAAATTGTAAAATTGAGTGGGTTTACAGAAAAAGAAATCCCAGTTGTGGAAACAGGCATAAGACCTGGAGAAAAATTATACGAAGAGTTACTTGTAGACAGTGAAGTAACCGAGCAAAAAGTGTTTGATAAAATATTTGTAGGAAAAGTAGTCAATAAACCTCTATTTAAAATTATGTCCAAAGTGGAAAGCTGGAGAGGTCTGTCACCTGAAGATCTTAAGAAAGAAGTAATAGCTTTTGCAAATGAAGACAGTAAGGACATTTCCAAATATACCGTCCAATCCAATGAACAGTATAGTGAGCATCACGTAAAAGAAGAGTATGCTAGAGCATGACACTTTTCTTGAATCTTGTTTCATTTCGGATAAGGTTCAAAACAGGAGGAAACCCTTATGGATAAACGGAAAAAACGCCGATCTTTTTCTCAAGATTTCAAAAAAGAAGTGGTTGCTCTCTACCGATCCGGGCGCAGCCGCAAAGAAATCATCCAGGAATATGACCTTACCCCCTCTGCCTTCGACAAATGGGTCCGGCAGTTTTCAGAAACAAGCGAAGAGGAAAACGTGGATAAAGATCTCACGCCGGAACAAAGAGAGCTAAAAGAACTGCGAAAAGAAAATGCTAAACTGAGAATGGAAAATGAAGTTTTGAAGCAAGCCGCACTGATTTTTGGCCGAATGGCTAAATAGTATTCATGACCGGCGAAACTGATACCAGGTGACGGCCACACTTATGCAGGCTGAACCGGTCTATGAAAAAAAACTCTCCATGCAGCTTCAAATCATTTATCGCAGGATAGCTTAATATTTATAGGCATTTATAAGATGATGACTGTATCTTATTTTTATTAACAGTACTAGACTACTTGGCGGGATACACATTCGCATGTTTACTTATACAAAAAATATTTAATTTATTAAAATAATAACAATTATTCCTATAAGTTATCCAAAGATTCGTGCTAAGATACGCATGAATCTTTTTTTGACAGCAATTAATATAGAATGAAGATAAACTGATTTAAATATATATAGCATGATATCAGCATGTCGATACCTTACAAATAGTAAAGGGCAGTTGAAGTAGGGGGGGCATTCAGCTATTATGTAAACGAATACGTTTTTAAGAAGCACGGCACCATGGCTTTTTTGCGGGTTCAAATCATACTAGGAGTGGTGTAATGAGCAACAAGGGAAGAAATTGGGTACTTAGCTTGCTGTCTTCGACAGTGCTGTTTTCAGCGCCGATGATGGCCCATGCAGAGGGTGAAGAAGCTGATAATGGCGTAGAAGATACTGTTACAGCAGAAACGTCAGGAGACTTTGACCTGACCATTTTCCATACGAATGATATTCATTCGAGCATAGATAATTTTGGTAAATTGTCTTATTTTCTAACTGAACAAAGAGCAGCACTTGAAAATACTTTATACCTGGATGCAGGAGATATCTTTAGTGGTAATCCAGTCGTGGACCTTCGTCAGGGAGAACCATTGATCAATTTACTGAACGCAGTCGAGGTGGATTCAATGGTTATTGGTAACCATGAATTTGACTATGGTCAAGAAGCCTTTGAAGCCAGAAGAAACGAATCTAATTTCAACTGGATTTCAGCTAATACCCGTGTTGTTGATTCGTCTATCGTGATCGAACAGCCAGATGCGTATGATATTTTTGAATTTGGAGATAAGACTGTAGGTGTTCTTGGACTGACTCAGAGTCCGCCAGCTACTAATCCCGCGGGTATTGTAGGTCTTGAATTCGGATCTTATGTAGACACCGCCTTGGAGTACGAATATTTACGAGACGAAGTGGATATTTTTATTGCACTGACTCATATTGGATTGCCTGCGGATCGCCGACTGGCTGAAGAAGTAGAATTCTTTGATCTTATCATTGGTGGACACTCCCACTCTCTACTGGAAGAGCCTGAAATAGTGAACGGTACGCCTGTCGTTCAGGCAGGAAGCAGCCTAAGACATTTGGGTATCCTTGATTTATCTATTGATTCAGAATCAGGAGCTGTTTCTGTCAATGGCCGCGTTCAGTCAATGAATGAACTTGAAAACGTTGATCCGGAAGTTCAGGCATTAGTCGACCAGTACAATGCTGATGCAGATGAACTGCTGTCAGAAGTACTGGGTGTGACCAATACTGGTCTAAGCAGAGATAATCGCTGGAGTGGGGATGTCGCACTCGGTAACATGATCACTGATGCTCTTAGAACATTTGCAAATACAGAAATTGCAATCACGAATAATGGGGGAATCCGAGCCAGTATTGCGCCTGGGGATATTACTGCCAGAGACATCTTTACAGTGGATCCTTTCGGAAATGACATTACTATTTTGGAAATGACCGGGCATGAGTTGCAGGAGATTATTGCTTACTCTTACGAGCGCTCGCTTGACAGTTTTGGAGCACAAATCGACCTGCAGACCTCCGGCTTGAATTATATTGTCTATATAGACGATGACGGACGCTATGCAGACTCCGATCTGTTCATTAATGGCGAACCAATGGATATGGATCAGACATTTAGAATTGCTACCAACAACTTTATCGTTTCCGGTGGTGACGGCTATGACTTTTCCAGTGCGACAATCATCCAAGAAGATGCCGGACAGGTCACCAATGCTCTGATTCAATTCGTTCAGGAAGTCACAGCAGCTGAAGGTGCCGTTGATTACGAAGAAACCGAAGGGCGGATCCAGGTGCTGCCAGTTAGTACACGGACTCCTGAAGAACCAGTGGACGAGGAAGAGGACACTGAAACCGATGGCGACGAAACTAATGATAGCAATGAGGATGACTCCACAGACCAGAACGATGAGTCTACAGCAACAGGTCCTATCGTCGATGGGTCCAATGATCAGAATGACTCAACGGGTGACGAGTTAGATCAGGATGAGCCAAATGAATCCGAGTCTGATGATACCGCTGGTGATGGGATCGAAAATGAGTCGACATTAGAACAGCCTGAATCAGACCAGGATGACGATGACACGGCTAGCTATGAACCCTCACCAGACACTCAAGAAAATGAAGAAACAGCTGATGCAGAAGGCGAACGTCTGCCGGATACAGCTACAGTAACGTGGACTATTGGCCTTGCTGGAATGGGAAGTCTTGCTGCCGGCATTTCTGCTTATTTCGTTAAGAAAAAATGATACTTCAACTACAGTAAATGAATTGCAGGCCTCTCTTACCACTTAATCAGGTGAGAGAGGCCTTTTTTTGATAGGTGGAAGCTAAATGGATAAAAGGCGAACATTTACAATTAAATTACTAAAATTTTACGTAATTGGGTAGATTTTGAATAGATATTCAGGTAAGCTTTAAAAGTATTGCATGCATACATACGCTGAGTACTGCCCTAGGCAGTACTCAATATAACTTAAGGAGAGATAGAATGCGTTTTGGGAAAAGAACCTTTGTACTTAGTTTAGTGTCTTCAAGCCTATTGATGGCAGCGCCTCTGACAGTGTCAGCGGAAGAAGATACCAGCAGTGACAATGAACAGGAACTGATTGAATCAGTATCCAATGATTTTGAAATGACCATTTTTCATACAAATGACATACATGCGAGTATCGATAATTTTGGGAAGATGGCTTACTTTTTATCGGAGCAGCGTGCAGCTGTAGAGCACTCTCTGTATTTGGATGCTGGAGATATTTTTAGTGGTAATCCGGTTGTTGATTTGCAGGATGGGGAGCCGATTGTAAACTTGCTGAATCACATGAATTTGGATTTGATGGTTATCGGCAACCACGAATTCGACTATGGTCAAGATGTATTTAGAGACCGTGTGGAGCAGTCAACATTCAACTGGATCTCTGCCAATACACAAGTCGTTGATTCGTCAATCGTGATTGAGCAGCCCGATGCTTACGAGATTTTTGAATTCGGGGACATTAGCGTCGGGGTGTTTGGCCTGACTCAAAATCCGCCAGCAACTAATCCGGCAGGTATTGTAGGTCTGTCATTTGGCGATTATGTTGAAACAGCACGTGAATACGAATTTTTAAGAGATGAAGTAGACGTACTGATTGCCCTGAACCATATTGGCTATTCAGCCGACCGCCGTCTAGCAGAAGAAGTGGAGTTCTTTGATTTAATTATTGGAGGTCATTCCCACACATTACTCACTGAGCCGCAAATCGTCAACGGGACGCCGATTGTTCAAGCAGGCAGTAATTCCAGTCATATTGGAGTGCTGGACATTTCAGTTGATGGAGAAACAAAAGAAGTATCTGTTGATGGGCGAGTTCAGTCGGTAGCTGATCTGGATGAAGCTTTAGTAGATGAGACGGTCCAGAACTTAGTTAATGATTATAACGAAGCAACAGAAGAACTGCTTGAACAAGTGGTCGGCTTCACCAACACTGGTCTGAGCCGGGATGGACGTGACCAAGGAGATGTGGCTCTGGGAAATATGATTACCGATGCGATTAGAGGCTACGTCAATGCAGATATTGCAGTCACAAATAACGGCGGAATTAGAGCAAGCATTGATACTGGCGATATCACTGCAAGAGATGTTTTTACCGTCGATCCATTTGGAAATGAATTGACTATTTTAGAAATCACCGGTCATGACTTGCTGGAAGTCATGACTTATGCAGTCAACCGCTATTCAACTGATGCTGGTCCAGGAACAGACCTTCAAACATCAGGTATGGAGTATATTGTCTACAAAAATGAAGACAACTCTTTTGCTGAGATTGATCTGTACATGAATGGAGAACCCCTCGATCTGGATCAGACATACCGTCTGGCTACAAATAACTTTATCGCTTCTGGAGGAAGTGGGTATGATTTTTCAAAGGCTACAGTGATTCAGGAAGATGCAGGTCTGATTACTAGTGCGATTATTCAGCACTTGCAGGATGTTACAGCTGCTTTGGGCGCGGTAGACTACTTGGAAACTGAAGGACGTATTCAAATCTTGCCTATTTCAGAACGTGCCCAAGTCGAAGAAAATGAGGAAGATGACATAGCTGAATCTGAAGAAACTGAAGACATAAATGAAGAGCTGACTGACGATGAGGAAGACGCAGTGGAAGAGTCGACTGGCGAATCTTTGGAAGAACAGGTGACTGAATCGACAACGGATACAGATACTGGCGAATTGGAATCTGATGCTTTATCCAATGAACAGAATAACGGTGTAAGCGATCAGACTTCAAGTGAGGCAAGCGAGGAACCAGTAAGTATTATCAGTCAAGACAATGAGACATATGCTGATGGGAATGAAGAACAAGGCGGTTCTGACTATGAGTCAGAGCAGAGCATTAGTAACTTTGAAGAAGGCAGTGTAGAGGCCGACGACGGAAAAGAAACGCTTCCTGATACAGCAACGGCTACTTGGACTATAGGTCTGACAGGTATGGGAACTGCAGTTGCCGGTATGGCTGTTCGTGCAGTCAAGAAGAAAAGATAGGCATCTATCTAGTTGAAAAATAGCTTTCAAGAGACTTAGTCGTCTATTGAAAGCTATTTTTCGTTTTTAGGCAAAATTATGAGCTTTTAAAGAGGAACTGAAATGTAGCACCATTCTTAAAAACTCTTCCTACACATTAAATGAAGAAAAGCGTATAATAGAAATATTGTAGACAAGCAACAAAGTAGAGGAGTATATATTTTGAAAAATAAAAGTTTAAAGCACTGGATTGTTTTAGCAACCTTATGTGGAGTCACCATTAGTGCCATCGGTTTGCCCATTATGACCAACGGAGTGTTTATTTCACCTATTGCAGACAGTTTAGGAGTCTACCGTGGATCAGTCGCGATGCACAACACCCTGACACTCTTCATGAAAGCCGTGATGTCTCTTTATGCCGGGGTGCTGGTCAAAAAGTATCCCTTCAAGCTGGTAATGCTGACGGGAGTCCTTCTGGCAGGGATTTCCAATATCCTGATGGGGTTCAGCGAATCAATCTGGCTTTTTAATGTCTTGGGAACGACCAGGGGAATCGGGACCGGGATGCTGGCCTGGGTGCCGGTAACGATTGTCGTCAATGAATGGTTTGAAGAAAAGCATGGTCTCGTCATGAGTATCGTTTTGAGCTTTAGTAGTGTGGCCGGAGCCGTCTTTTCGCCGGTCTTTACCCGCCTGATCCAGTCGGTTGGCTGGGAGCTGTCCTACCAGTTTATGGGCTTGCTGATTATTTTGTTCTCTCTACCGGCTCTGCTCGTTCCTTTTACACTCGATCCTAAAGACTCCGGCTACCTTCCGTATGGAAAACAGAGTGAGGCCGCTGAGACCACTGTTAAAAGAGAAGCCGTCAAGCGGGAAGCACAAAAGAGTGTCAATGGGACCCTTTTCGCGTTAATGTTTACCTTTACTTTGCTTCAGACGATGCTGATCGGTGTGCCACAGCACTTTCCTGGTTTTTCAGGCACGGTGGATTTGTCCAACCAAGTTGGTGCCACGATGCTGTCTGTGGCTATGTTAAGTTCGATTGTCTTCAAGCTGGGCATGGGCTACATCAGTGACCAGATTGGTCCAATGAAAAGTACGATTACCATGATTGTTCTAGTTGGTACGGCCAGTGTGATGCTGATCTTTTTCCGTTCAGAGTGGGCGCTTTATGCAGCAGCTCTTTTATATGGAGGAATCTTTTCGATTCCGTCTGTGAGTGTGACCCTTCTGACCAAGGAACTCTTTGGCCGGTATCATTTTGTCCGGCTGTATCCTATACTGGCTTTCGCGACCAGTCTGGGAGCAGCGGTGTCGATTTCACTGGTCGGTTATATCTTTGACTTCACGGGGTCTTATATTTCGGCTTTCATTTTCTCTTTAGGTATCAACTTGTTTAACCTGTTCGTCATTTGGGTCATGGTCCGCCTGGACTGGTCCTAAGTGAAGAGTCGAGGTGAACTTTTTACCTTGCCAGATACTAAAAAGAATGAGTTTATTGATTCAGTGCTGACTGTTGGCTAAAGTTCATGTATGCCTGCTGATTTAAAAAGGTCACTAGCCTTATAAATCAGCAGGCCTTTTTGTAGTTACAATCATTTTTTGTTTTAAAAATGAGGCAGCACTAAATCATTCAGGTGATAAAGGGAAGCATTTTGGATACATGGTAAAATAATTCACAAGGAATGAACAACAATATGTTCTTTGTTGCTTGATGTGTTAAATGCTTTGATGACGGGTATTATCCAGGTGTCATTCTGTCCGTTTTTAAATAAATAAGCTATAATAGGAATAGATAAACCACAACTAAATCACAATGCCGTCAGCCGTGAGAAGGGTAAGCACTTTCATAATTTTGGAAGCGATTTACTCTTCTCCTTTTTCGGTGCTGGAGCTACACTGTAGATACAAGGGGAGATGCTAATGCAGTTATCGGAACGATCACAGAAGATTCTTATGCAGCTACTGAGCGACGATGCTAAGAAAAGCTACGATGAGCTAGCTGATGAATTCAGTGTCAGCGAACGGGCAATCAGATATGATCTGGAAGAAATTGATGCTTTCCTGATCAGCAAGAATCTGCCGCCACTGGCCCGTCAGACAAAAGTCGAAGTTTTTCTGGAATCAGAAGACAGTAAGCTGGACAAGCTGAAGGAACTGACAAGTGAGTTGGACAAGAGCTTTGATTACTACTTGCCCAAAAAAAGACAGCATTTGATTTTTATCGAAATTCTCTTGTCACAGGATATTGTCGATATCCATACTTTAATGAACAGATGTGAAGTCAGTCGGAGCTCGATTGTGGGCGATATTCGGCAGCTGCGCAAGTTACTCAAGGATGAAGACATCACCATCGAGTACACATCAGCTCAAGGTTATTACTTCAGTGGTGACGAAAAGCATATCAGAAAAACCGGGATGAAAATCATTAGCCTGAATGCCAGAGACCTGAACCTGAGTGATCAGAAGCTGGCGGAAGAGTATTTAGATGACACGGACCATACATTTGTAAGCGTATTAGAGCAGTTTGTGTCCGGGGTTGAAGCGGACGTGAATAAAGCCTATTCCGATATTTCCTTCAATTACATCCTCAAAGGTCTGATCATCGCCGTTTCCCGAGTCAAGTCAGGTTGTCTGCTTGCATCATACCTTAACGGCAAAGCCTTGTCCCCGGAATATAAAAGTATTGATGACCATGTGCACTTACTGGAAGAAGAGTGCCGGGTTGAGTTCAGTCAAGCAGAAAAGAAGGCCCTGGAGCAGCTCTTCTTGGAAAGCTCTCTAATTAAGGCAGAATCAATCATTGATGACAACTGGATTGATCTCAACCTGTTTATTATTGCTTTTCTAAACGAACTGAGTCGAATCTTGAATTTGCCATTGAATCAGTCGGAAGATTTGTTTGATGCGCTAGTGCTCCATCTGGGTCCGGCTATCAATCGGGCGAAAAATGAGAGTCCTTTGAAAAATGAAATCATTGATTATATTAGGACCCAGTATGAAGAAGTGTTCGAAATCGTCAAAAAGGTTCTAAATGACTTAGGCAGCACTCAGGGGCTGGTCTTTACCGCTGATGAAATAGGTTTCGTTACCATTCATATCGCCTCTTACATCGAAAAAGAGGCTTTGACCAATAAGAACAAAACAATCCTGCTAGTCTGCAACTACGGCGTTGGGACAGCCAAATTACTGGAAACGATGCTTTTAAAGTATTTCGACTTTGATATCAAAGGGACCCTATCTGTCAGGGAGCTGAATCAAAGCTGGATTGATGCAGAAGAGGTCGACTATATTGTATCGACACTGCCGATAAGAGAAATGTATTCGGTACCAATATTGGTTGTTTCCCCTTTGTTGACAGAAAAAGACAAGCAGAATCTGACAGCGATTGAAGAAGCTGAACAGACGAAGTCCACCATTACGATGAGTATAGAAAGGAGCGCTAAGCCCATTATGTTAAAAGATTTGTTAGTAGAAGAAACAATTCAGTTGGGGGTACATGCAGAAGACTGGAAAGATGCAGTGAAGTTGGGAGGAGGACTGCTGGAAGAAGCCGGAAAAATAGAAGATACGTATACCAAAGCGATGGTCAGCTCAGTTGAAGAACTTGGGCCATATATCGTTATTGCACCGGGTATTGCAATGCCGCATGCCAGTTCTAAAGATGGGGTTCATGAAGTTGGTCTGAGTTTGATGACTTTAAGGGAACCGGTCAACTTTGGTCATCCGGATAATGATCCGGTTGATATTGTTATCTGCCTGGCCGCTACTGATCACACGTCTCACCTCAATGCTTTGAAGGACTTGATGGGATTTTTGAATGACAAAACCTTTATTGACTTGCTAAAAACAGGAAATAAAGATGATATTTTAAGTGAAATCAACCGAAAGGAGAGCGTATGAACTACCGGGATGAGTTGAACAAGCGGATCGGTGTGTTTCAGGAGCTGAATGAAGAAGCGTTCAGTCAGCTGGATGCAATCACGGCGCTGATGTTTGAAGCCATCAAAAACGGGAACAAAGTCATGACTTGCGGGAATGGAGGCAGTGCTGCCAATGCGCAGCATATTACGGGCGACATCGTCGGACGCTATAAGATCGAAAGAGAAGCGTTCGCTGGACTAAGCCTAACGGTCGATCCGAGCGTCATGACGGCAACAGGCAATGATTATGGTTATGATGAAGTCTTTGCCCGCCAAGTCGAAGGTTTAGGCAGAGAAGGAGACGTGCTGGTCGTTTTATCAAGTAGTGCCCAGTCACCGAATCTGATTAAAGCTGTTCTGGCAGCGGGGGAAAAAGGCATTAAAACAGTTGGTATTTTAGGCAACCACGGAGGAGGGATCATAGAGCATTTGGATGAGGGTCTGACCTTTGCGTTTAAGGGGTCGGATCTGGTAGAAGAAACAGCCATGACACTGTTCCATATCATGTTGATGGATCTGGAACAGAAACTGACGGAAAATAAAAACAACGAATAATCCAATAGGAGGAAATAAAGATGAAAATTTTAACAGTATGCGGAATGGGTTCAGGATCAAGCTTGATTCTCAAAATGAATGTCGATCAGATCATGGAAGAAGAGGGAATTTCAGCAGAAGTCGAGGCAGTGGATCTAGGCTCAGTCGGAGGTTATGCAGCAGATATGATTATTTCTACTCAGGAGCTGGCCAGTAAACTTGAAGATTTTGAGGCTAAAAAAGTTTTTGTTAATAATGTCGTGGACAAAGACGCGATCAAAGTCAAGGTTATGGAGGCACTGAAGTAAATTAATATCATTTTTATTCTGATTAGGAGGTCATATTCATGAACTTTATTTACAGTTTTTTTAACCAGCCGGCTATCATTATCGGGCTCATTGCTTTCATCGGGCTGGTTGCACTCAGAAAGCCCCGAGGTAAAATTGTTACTGGAACACTGAAAACGGTTATTGGCTTTGTCATTTTGTCATCCGGTGGGGGAATCATTGCCGGAGCCCTGGAGACTTTAGGTCCTGCTTTTGAAGATGCCTTTAATGTCCAAGGGGTTATTCCGGCAAACGAGGCCGTTATCGGACTGGCTGAGAGCATTCTCGGGACAGAAATGAGTCTGATTATGGCGTTTGGTTTTGTCGTGAACATTCTAATTGCCCGCTTCACCAATATCAAATATATCTTCTTATCCGGTCACCATGTTCTCTTCATGGCTGCCTTGCTGGCTGCTGTACTGGGAACAGCTGGATTTGAAGGAGTCGAATTGATTGCAGTGGGTGCTTTCTTGCTTGGTTCATTCATGTCCATCTCTCCGGCGATCGTTCAGCCATTTTACCGTGAAGTGACGGGGCATGACAATATCGCCATGGGGCACTTCAATGCGGTGACCTATGCCTTGGCCGGTCTGTTAGGCAGATGGTTCGGAGACAAGGAAAAATCCACAGAAGACATTAAGATTCCTGAAGGTCTGGGATTCTTCCGTGACAACACGATTTCAACTGCGCTAGTCATGATTTTGATTTACGTGGTTACCTTCCTGTTTGCAGATGCTGATGTCATTATGGAAATGTCCGGTGGAGACAACGTCATCATGTTCGCCATCGTTCAGGCCCTCGTGTTTACAGCTGGTTTTGTGATTGTGCTACAGGGTGTGCGTATGATGCTCGCTGAAATTGTACCGGCCTTTAAAGGGATTTCTGAAAAGCTGGTGCCGAACTCCAAGCCTGCACTTGATGTACCGGTTATCTTCCCTTATGCGCCAAATGCGGTCCTGCTTGGCTTTGTCGTATCCGTAGTCGGGGGCTTCATTATGTTCCTGATTTTACCGCTATTAAACCTGCCAGTGATCATTCCGGGCCTGATTCCACTCTTCTTCGTGGGGGCCGGTGCTGGGGTATTGGCTAACGCTACTGGAGGGCGCCGCGGGGTTGTCATCGGTGGACTGGTGAACGGGATCCTATTGATTCTACTACCGGCCATCTTGCTGCCGCTGTTGGGTGAGCTTGGATTTGCCAACTCAACCTTCGGGGATGCAGACTTTGCCTTTGTGGGTATTGTTCTAGGGTACTTGTTCCAATGGTTCGGCAGACTCGGAATCTATTCGATTGTTGCAGTTGTAGCTGTATACTTTATCGTATCCATCATTAGAAAGCCTAAAGAGATCAATCTACCTGGCAAAAAGCCTGCTTAATTAGGAGGAATCAGTTTGAATAACCATCACGATACTCTGGCAGTCAACACGCTTCGTACCTTAGCAATGGATGCAGTGGAGAAAGCGCAGAGTGGTCATATGGGGTTGCCTTTAGGGGCAGCCCCTATGGCTTATATTTTATGGAAAAACCACTTGAACATACATCCGAGTCAGCCGGAATGGTTCGACCGCGACCGCTTTATTCTTTCAGCCGGTCACGGTTCGATGCTCCAGTACGGCCTGCTGCACTTGAGCGGATTCGATGTGTCGATAGATGACTTGAAGGCTTTCAGGGATATGGAAAGCAAGACACCCGGCCACCCAGAATACAAGCATACAGAGGGGGTCGAAGTTACGACGGGCCCACTAGGACAGGGACTATCGATGGCAGTCGGGACAGCGATGGCCGAACGCAAACTGGAAGACCTTTTGAATGATGATGAGCTGACCGTTTCGGACCACTACACTTACGTGATCTGTGGAGACGGTGATCTGATGGAAGGCGTCAGTCACGAAGCCTTGTCACTGGCAGGGCATCTGAAGTTGGACAAGCTGATTGTTTTGTATGATTCAAACCACACCTCTCTAGATGAATCCATCGATGCCTCCTTCAGTGATGACATCCGTAAAAAATTTGAAGCAATTCACTGGGACTACAGCCGGGTAGAAGACGGCAATGATTTGGAAGCTATCGATCAGGCGATTACGAGGGCCAAAGCCTCATCCGGACCTTCTCTGATCGAAGTCAATACCGTAATCGGATACAGTCTGCCGGACATCGCAGGCACAAGCGATGCGCACAGTGATCCAGTCGGTGAAGCGAACATCAGAAAAGCTAAAGAGGCACTGGGTTGGACCTATGATACCCCTTTTTATGTACCGGACTCGGTGTATGAGACTTTTAAAGAATCACAAAAACGGGTGATGGAAAAAATCGAGCGCTGGACTAAGACGACAGAACAGTTGAAGTCGAGGGATACTAAGCGGTATAGTCTGCTGGAGCAAGTTAGTGAGGCCCGTAAGCCACTGGATGTCAGCGACTTGCTGCCTGAGTTCACAGAGACGGACAAAAAGATCTCTACCCGGGTCGCTTCCGCTGAAGTGTTGAATGCCATCAGCGAGGCTGTACCGGAACTGATCGGAGGAGCGGCTGATTTAAGTGGTTCGACCAAGGCTGTAATCAAGCAGACGCATGCGATCACACGGGATGATTTTTCCGGCCGCAACATCTATTTTGGTGTACGTGAATTTGGCATGGCAGCAATTGCGAATGGACTGGCTTTAAGCCGACTCCTGCCGTTCGTCAGCACATACTTCACGTTTTCAGATTACATGAAACCGGCCATGCGCCTGTCGGCACTGATGAGACTGCCGGTGATATACCTGTTTACTCATGACAGCATTGCTGTCGGGAAAGACGGGCCGACGCATCAGCCGGTGGAACAACTGGCTGCTTTGCGGTCCATGCCGAACATGCAAGTAATCCGTCCCGCCGACGGCAACGAAACAGCTGGAGCCTGGCAGGCGGCGCTCAATGCTGTAGATAAGCCGACAACCCTAGTGTTGGGCAGGCAGGACACAAAAACGCTGTCTATCGCTCCTGAAAAAGCACGTCAGGGAACAGCTAAAGGCGGCTATCTTGTCAAGGAGGCCAAAGAACCTTCAGGTATCCTGATTGCGACCGGTTCAGAAGTTGAACTGGCCTTGAAAGCAGAGGCTGCGCTGGCTGAAGAAGGCATTCAGCTCAATGTGGTCAGTCTGCCAAGTTTTGATTTGTTTGAAGCCCAATCTGAGGAGTATAAGCAAACCGTACTCCCTAAACATCTGACGAGACGTCTGAGTATTGAAATGGCTTCTGCCTTTGGTTGGAAAACTTATGTGGGCGATCACGGAAGCAGCCTGAGTGTGGATCATTTCGGCTACTCGGGAGACCCTTAGGATGTCATGGATAAATTCGGTTTTACCGTCGACCGTGTGGTCAGTGAATACAAGTCTTTAATGTAAGGGGGTCAACAATGAGTTTGCAAGTTTTTATTGATGAATACAGAAAAGACTATCAGCAGACTTTGTCGGAGCTGGATTCACAAGCCATCGAGGATATCTTGTCTTTGATGCTCGAGGCACGCGACCATGACCGAAGAATATTCGTCCTCGGTAATGGAGGAAGTGCAGCCAGTGCCAGTCATTGGGTCTGCGACTTCAACAAAGGCGCGACGGTCGAGAATAAATCGCGATTTAAGATTCTGTGCCTGTCGGACAATACACCGATCCTGACGGCACTGGGCAATGATGTATCCTATGATTCAGTCTTTTTAGAACAGCTAAAGAATTTCCTGCAACCGGATGACCTGGTGATTGCCATGTCGGTATCCGGTAACTCGCAAAACCTGGTGGACGCCGTCAAATATGCCGAAGTCAATGGAGGAAAGACCCTGTCCATAATTGGAGATTACGACGGAGAGCTCAAAGAAGTCTCCGGTCAGACTCTAACTGTGCCTTCCAGAAACTACGGCATCGTAGAAGACGTGCATATGTATATTGCCCACGTGCTGTCGCAGTATATTAGTCAGAGTAAGTAGCGTTTTATAGTGAGTAAACAACCGCTTCTCCCGTTTACACGGGTGGGAGCGGTTGTTTTTCTTCTTTGAGGAAGTGACTTAAGTGTGAGGACCGCTTAGCGGTCCTTTCTTTATTACCAAGGCTATTTGTTTGAAGGAGCTGTCAGGAGTGGGTGCATCTCCTTAAAATAAAGCACAGATATTTGAAGGAGCTGTATGGAGAGGGTGTTTCTCCTCAAAATAAAGCCCAGATAAATGAAGGAGCTATCAGGGGAGGGTGTTTCTCCTCAAAATAAGCTGCAGATAAATGAAGGAGCTGTCAGGAGTGGGTGCATCTCCTCAAAATAAAGTTCAAATAAATGAAGGAGCCGGCAGAAGTGGGTACATCTCCTCAAAATAAAGCCCAGATAAATGAAGGAGCTGGCTGGAGTGGGTGTTTCTCCTTAAAATAAGCTGCAGATAAATGAAGGAGCCGGCAGAAGTGGGTACATCTCCTCAAAAAAAGTTGCAGTTAATTATAGGAGAGGGATAGAAAAGCGCCAATTATTGAAAATAAAGCCCAACCCTCTAAAATCAGAGCCTCTTATAGTTGAAAAAATCTGCCTTGACAGATTTTTACACAATAATAATGACTTTAGGAATAAAAAGGGAGTATACATAGTAGAGGTAGTGAAATGAAGGGGTGGAGAAATTGACGCAATTTGTGGAGATCAGAGAAAAGGCTAGAATTTTACAGGTGATGGAAGTGCTTCAGACGCGTAAGACATTTACGGCACAGGAAGAGCACTATCTGAGGCAGCTCACTAAAGGATTTGAAGGAGAGATAACATTCGACAATTGGATTGAAAAGCACATGGCTAAGGGAGTTCACCTCAAGGATCTTACCTTTAAAGTTAATGGTACGACATTTCAAGTAGACTCCTTGCTGATAACTAATGAAAGAATCATTATGTATGAGGTGAAAAATTATGAAGGTGAGTACATTCTAAAGGGAAATAAATTGCTCAAGTATGATACTGAAGTCGAGATTCTCAACCCGACTGTGCAGCTTGAGAGAAGCAGTATACTGCTCAGACAGCTCTTGTCCCAGCGCAAAATCAGTTACAGTATTGAAGCTTTTGTCGTTTATATTCATCCGAATTTCACCCTTTATACCAGTACAGTAGACCGGTCTATCTTGTTACTTAGCTTAATGAATAAGCATGCTAGCAAGATTCAGAGCTTGCCATGCGAAAACAATGCCAGAGCCAAAGATGCTGCCCTGGTGAAATTACTAACCGAACACAGCAAGGAGAATGATCCGAATCATTATCAGACTTTTCCCCTTTATTATTATACGGACTTACTAAAGGGAGTCTACTGCAGTAGCTGCAGGCAGCTGTCAATACAACAAAAATATAAGAAGTGCGTTTGTCAATTATGCCAAAAAAGCCAATGTGTCTATGATTCTATCAGTCAGCTAGTCAGGGAATACTGCATCCTTTTTCCTGAACAAAAGCTGACAGTAAACAGTATACACGATTGGGCGAAAAAGAAAGTATCCCCTTATTCAATCAGACAGTTCCTCAAGAAAAACTATGCAGAGCACGGCAGCAAGAGAGACAGGTATTACAGCTGAATACTCAGGACTTCAGCTGAACAGAATCTTGACTACTAGCCAGAGTTGACAAAAAATGACGCTATAGATCAGAGGGAGTACAAATCCTTTCTTATTCATTTATTAGACAGGTCAAAACCCCTTCAAATACCCGACAGTTTGACGAATGATCAGCTCGGTAGTAAGTTCAGCTGCTTCATCAGAGTTCTCTTCGAATTTTTCCAGCTTACCGATCAGCTGGCGTGCTGCCTGTTCACCCATCGGCTGAATGGGCTGACGGATGGTGGTGATTTCCGGCTGTGTCAAGCTGGCGATCATCTGATCATCGAAACCTAAAATAGATAGACTGTCAGGAATGGGTATACCTAACCGGCCTGCTTCACTGACCATCCCGGCTGCAACTTCATCACTGTTAGTAAAGAAAGCTGTTGGACGGTAGGGGCAGTCCAGATCCAACTCTTGAATCAGTCGGCGTCCGTCGGCGATGGAACGGACTTCAGTATAGTAATGTAGAGGATCAAAGCGGCAATCATGTACTCTGTGTGCATTTAAAAAGCCAGTAAAGCGGTCATCCTGTTCGATTTCCTTTTTTGCGGTACAGTAGGCAATCTTTCTGTGACGATGCTGAAGCAGCAGATCCGTCCCTTCATAGCTGGCTTGTTCTTCGTCTATGCCGATAACAGTCTGCCTGGTCTGTCCCCGATATCGGTTGCACAAAACGATTTTACCTTCTAAAATCAACTGATCGATCAAGGGGGTCGTTGCTTCCAGATTGGTAATGATCAGTCCGTCCAGTTGGTTCTTCTGAATAAGTTCAACGTAAAAATGCTCAAGTTCCGCCCGTCCGCGAGTCTGCAGAATAACAAGCCGGTAGTTCAGTGCCGTTACGGTATGCTCGATGGCATCAACCAGGTAGGCAAAGAGTGGAGCGACCAAGAGCAGGCAGGTTTTACCAGTAAGGAAGCAGCCTGGCTGAAGGTGAATTCCAATTTTAAAGACCTCAATGCCGCTCACCAGAAAGAAGACAGCCAGTCGGTCCTGAACCACTACAAGGAACTGATCCAATTGCGGACCCGTAGCCGCTGGTGTGGTTTAATTGTCTACGGGAATTTCGAGCCGTATCATACACCCGGCAAACCTTTGATCTGTTTTCGACGGGTGTTGGGCGAAAAGCGCCTGCTTGTGGCTGTCAATTACTCTGATCAAAAAGTGTCTCTTGCTTATGACCGAAAGTTCTCAGGCCTGATCCACTCCAACTACAGCGACGCCACACCGTTTGCTTACAATACATGTGAGCTGAGGCCCTATAAGGCTGCGATTTTTCTGCCAGCAGCCAGAGCCGAATGATAAACCTCTATATCATATGTCCGCTCTCTCAAAATAAAGCGTAGTGTTTATATTAGAGTAAAATGTTAACGTTATCATTTTGGCGTAAATGGATTGCTTATTCCTATTCTTTGCTATATATTAACTTTGTATACACTTACATGATTATATGTGAGTTAAAAATAAACAAATAAAAGGGAGGAAATATAATGTTCAAACGCAATTATTTTTACAAGGGTCTATTGCTTTTTTCTGCAGCTGGGCTGCTTGCTGCCTGTGGAAACGAGGGGGATATTCCGGGTACAGACGGCGGCAACGGTAATGGAGATGACGGCAATGGCAACGGGGCATCCGGTGAAGACATAAGTTTGACAATCATGCAGGGTAAAGTCGAATTCAATAGCCAGTTTAATGATCTGGCTCAAATGTATATGGACGAGAACCCGAATATCTCGATCGACATCACATCTGTCGGAGGAGGCACCGATTATTTCACACAGTTAACAACCCGTTTCTCAGCCGGCGATGAGCCGGATATTTTCAGTGTAGCGGGGCCAAATGAATTTGAGCAGATGGCAGAGTATTTGTCTGACCTTTCCGACACGGAAGCAGCAGCGGCTGCTCTGGAGGGTACGCTTGATGACGTCACCGAAGACGACGGGACCGTGACGGCGCTGCCATACAACCTGGAAGGTTACGGCTTTATTTACAATAAAGATGTTTTTGAAGCAGCAGGAATCGATGCTGAAGAAATCAGTACCTATGAAGACCTGGAAGAAGCGGTCCAGACAATTGACGGAAATCTCGACGAGCTGGATATACAGGCTGTGTTTGCTTTCCCTGGTGCTGAAGCCTGGGTGCCGGGCAACCACCTGTCCAACGTCTTCCTGGCACATGAATTTGACGAAAGCGTCAACGAAGCGTATGCAGCTGATACTGTAACCTTTGAAAGAGGAGACGAATTCCAGCGCATGCTTGATCTTCAGGTAGATTATTCTATCGAACCTGTTTTGAGCCTGGACTACTCCCAGCAAGTGGAGGAATATTTCTCACTAGGTCAGGTAGCCATAATCCAGCAGGGAAACTGGGTGTATCCAACTCTCGAACAGATGGATCCGGACTTTGCTGAAAACAGTGTCGGCATGATCCCCATTCCACTGGAAGGGCACGAAAATCACCTGCCTGTTGGGATTCCGAACTACTGGGGCGTGAACAGCAACAGCGATGATGCAACCGTTCAAGCAGCGAAAGATTTCCTAGACTGGATGTATCTGTCCGATGAAGGAAAGGACTTTGTCATTAACGAATTCAACTTTATTCCTTCCTATGAAGGCTATGAAGACATGGACATCGCTGATCCGTTGTCACAAATTGTTTATGATTATTCAGAAAGAGGGGAAACCATCGGTTGGGTATTCAATGGCTATCCGACAGGCTGGACCAACAATGAATTCGGTCCGAATATACAGGCTTATATCGGAGGCGAAATGAGCTGGGATGAAATGATTGATAACTCTATTTCAGCTTGGGAATCTCTTCAGTAAATTTTGGGAAAGGAGCCATATATTGTGTGTTTATATGGCTCCTTTTTTACTTAAAGCAGGACCTGTTAAAGCTTAGTATCAATGCATGAAAGGAATGATTTTATGAAAAATAAAGAATTAAGCTTCTGGCTGTTTATTACACCGGTCATATTAAGTTTGTCCCTGGTTGTTATTCTCCCGGTGTTTATGGGGTTCTTTTATTCCTTTACGGACTGGAACGGACTAGGATTCAATAATTTTATCGGACTGACGCACTACCGTCGTCTACTGGAAGACAGTCAGTTCAGGCAGTCCTTGTGGTTCACCTTTCGTTTTGCTTTTGTGAGTGTCATCGTTTTGAATGTCATGGGGTTGAGCCTGGCGGTTCTGGTGACCAGTAAGCTGAAATCTAGAAATTTATTAAGAACGGTGTTTTTCATGCCTAATCTAATTGGTGGACTAATTTTAGGATTCATCTGGCAGTTCATTTTTATCCGGGTCTTTGCAGCTTTAGGAAACTTTACAGGCATAGACGGGCTTATGGGCTGGCTGTCTACACCAACAACGGGATTCTGGGGACTAGTGATCCTGATGGTCTGGCAGCAGGCTGGGTACATTATGATTATCTACATTGCTTATTTGCAGGGCATACCCAAGGAACTGATTGAGTCGGCCAATATCGATGGGGCTACGCCTTTCCAGAAATTCCGTTTCATTATCTTTCCTTTAATTGCACCTGGCTTTACTGTTTCCATGTTTTTGACTTTGTCCAGTTCTTTTAAAATATATGATCAGAATTTATCGCTGACCGGTGGGGGACCGTTCAACTCCACTCAGATGGTCGCCATGAATATTGTCGACACAGCCTTTTCCAGCAACCAGATGGCTTATGGACAGTCCAAAGCGGTTGTTTTCTTCTTTATCGTCGCTTTGTTTTCATTGACTCAAGTTTACTACAATAAGAAAAGGGAGGTCGATCTGTAATGGATAAGGGAAAAGCACAAAGTTACCGGGCCCGGGAAAACCGGAAGTACCTGATTCTTGAGATCCTGGGCATTCTGCTGGGGCTGGTATGGATTTCTCCTTTTTACCTGATGCTAGTCAACAGTTTTAAAGTCCCAAGAGAAATATTTGCTAATGTACTGAATTTTCCCAGCGCATTTAATTTTGACAATTATGTCGTGGCGTTCGATGACTTGAACTTTATCCGGTCATTTTTTAATTCACTTTTGATCACGCTGGTCAGTGTCGGCGTTATTATTCTTTTTTCATCGATGGCCGGTTATGCTCTGGCAAGAAACAAAAGTCGTTTAAGCAGCTTTATTCTGCTTACTTTTGTTGCAGCTATGCTGATTCCTTTTCAGTCGGTTATGATTCCGCTAACAGCTAATTTTGGTCGCGCTGGTATGCTGAACCGGGCTGGACTGATTTTTATGTATTTGGGCTTTGGTGGCAGCTTGGCTATTTTCCTCTACCACGGAGCGATGACGCGGATTTCCACTTCACTGGATGAGGCAGCTATTATCGATGGAGCCAACAAGTTCCAGATATTTTTCCGCATCGTTTTTCCATTACTGAGTCCAATATCAGTCACAGTTGCTATATTAAATGTGATCTGGATCTGGAACGATTACCTGCTTCCGTCACTAGTTTTGAGCCGTCGAAATGAAACGATACCGATTCGGATGTTTTATTTCTTCGGACAGTATACACGGCAGTGGCACCTTGCCCTTGCAGGCTTGACGATTGCCATTCTTCCAGTCATCATTTTTTACTTTAGTGCTCAGAAGACCATTGTTGAAGGGGTGACTGAAGGAGCAGTCAAGTAAGCTGACATCTGTTGCAAAGACTGCTTTTCTGTTCAGCTTTTGAGCAGGCGAGCGGTCTTAATCTTTTTATTGAGACAGTTATGCTATTATTACTTTATATACAAAGGAGTCGAGGCCATTGGGCGGAAAAGTATATCTGGCCATTAATGAATTTTCCAAGTTGCTGCTGCAGCTGATTGTTTTAAATGTTGTCTGGTTTGTCATAAATATGCCTTTTATGGCGACCATGATTCAAATCGGGCTGTCAACTGAAACCAGTCAGCTTTATATTCTACTGACTTTAGTAAGTCTGCTTTTACCTGTCCTATTTTTCCCCAGCTTGCAGGCACTGATTTCCAGTACTAGAAAGCTGGTCAAGAATGACGGCAGTTTCAGTTTTTCTGATTTCTTCCGAAGCTTCTTTTCTGGGTATAAAAACAGCTTTGTCATTGGGATGTTTTATGCTGGACTAATGACGCTTGCCGGTAGCCTGGTCTATAGTCTAAGGGACAGTCATTTTATTTTCTGGTTACTGCCCGTCGTGGTCATTTTTTATCTTAATCTGGCAGCATTCAATCTGCTGTACTTTGACGCCCATTATGACATGCCACTTAGCTGGAAATTCAAACAGGTGATGGTCCTCATTTTGACAAAGCCGGTTTTCTCTTTGCTGAATTTTGTTTTCTTCATCGGTATTCAGTACATCATATTTTCTTTGAGCGTCATTATCTTCATCCTGTTCGGCACCGCAGTAACAATTTATTCTACCTACTATCTGTTTTTATGGAAACTGAAAAAAATCAAGAACCAGCAAACACACTAATAGAAGAGGGGATACATATGAAAAAAGAAGCATTAATGCCAGGAAAGGAACAAATCATACAAGGGAAGTACTACCGCTTCACCCTAATCACAGAAAAACTGATCCGCATGGAATATTCTCAGACCGGCTATTTTGAGGACCGGGCGACGCAGCTCGTCAAGCATCGGGGACTGGGAGAAGTCGAGTATGAGCTTAAAGAAACAGAGCATACACTTGAAATCACAACAAGGACTTTCCACCTTAAATACATCAAGGAAAAAGAGTTCTCGCCAAGAAATCTGCACATCGATGTGCGCTATAACTACTCCAATTACACGAACCGCTGGTATTACGGGCAGTCAGTCGATACACTTAAAGGAACGTTAAGAACCCTGGACCGTGTTGACGGCCATGCTAAGCTGGAGGAAAGTATCATTTCCGAGTTCGGCTATGCTGCTTTGAATGATTCTAAATCCTTTATTTTTGACGAAAAAGAGGTAATTGGGGTTAAAGACAATCCTCACACAGATGTATACTTTTTTGCCTATGGACGTAACTACTTAGAGGCTATTCAGGATTTTTACCGCCTGTCCGGTTTTCCGCCACTCCTGCCCAGATATGCTTTGGGGAACTGGTGGAGTCGTTACTGGAAATATACGGAAGAGTCTTACTTGAAACTGATTGATCGCTTTGAGGCGGAAAAGATTCCACTGTCGGTGAGTGTCATCGACATGGAATGGCACAAAACCGATGTTCCAAGCAGGTACGGCAGTGGCTGGACGGGTTATTCCTGGAATCGGGATTTTTTCCCTGATCCTAAGCGTTTTCTGTCTAACCTTCATGAACGGGGCCTGGCGGTGACCTTGAACGTTCACCCGGCAGATGGAATTCGAGCGTTTGAAGACCCGTACGAAACCGTAGCGAGGCGTCTTGATTTGAATCAGGTAATTGAGGAACCGGCCCAGTTTGATCTGATGGATGCGGATTTTAGAGCAGCATACTTTGAGGATGTCCATCATCCCCTTGAAGAGGAAGGTATCGATTTCTGGTGGATTGACTGGCAGCAGGGAGAGTACAGCTCCAGCGACATTGATCCGCTCTGGCTTCTGAATCATTATCATTTTCATGATTTAAAAGACCGTGGGGAGAAGGCATTGATTTTATCCCGCTATGCTGGCCCAGGCAGCCACCGTTATCCGATTGGCTTTTCGGGAGATTCCATGATAACCTGGGACTCTTTAAATTTCCAGCCGTACCTGACTTCAACCTCGTCCAATATCGGTTATACCTGGTGGAGTCACGACATTGGGGGGCATTATCGAGGCTACAAAGACGAAGAGCTGGTCCAGCGCTGGTTCCAGTTCGGTGTCTTTAGTCCAATCAATCGCCTTCATAGCTCGAACAGTGCTTTTTCAAGCAAAGAACCTTGGAATTACAGTGACCCGGTCAAAGCCAATATGACTAAATTTTTACGTCTGAGACATGCGCTGCTGCCTTACTTGTATACAGCGAATGTTCTGACCCATGAAAAAGGCATTCCGCTAGTCCAGCCTGTCTACTATCACTATCCTTTTGAACAGCAGAGTTACGATATCAAGAACGAATATTTCTTTGGAAGTGAACTGCTAGTCCTACCGATCACTTCTAAAAAAGATGATGAGACTCTATACGGCAGCGATGTTATATTCTTCCCTGAAGGGTACTGGTTTGATATTTTTTCCAATCGTCGCTATAAAGGAAATGCCAAACTTCAGATTTTCAGAAAGCCTGAGGACATGCCAGTCTTCGCTAAGGAAGGTGCAATTATCCCGCTGGATGCCAGGCCGACAGAAACGGTCAACGGCGAACTTCCGGAAGAAATCGAATGGTTGGTCTACCCTGGAAAGTCCAATGGGTATAGTATGGTTGAAGATCAGAACGGTTTTCGTATGAATTCGGACTTTAGTATGAACATTAATGAGCAGTCAATCTGTATGAACATATTTGGAGACCGTCAAATCATGCCTAAAGGACGCCGGCATACGATTCATTTTAATGCTTCAGAGCCGGTCACGATTCTACACATAAAAAACGGAAAGTTGATTAATAAAACCTATTCAAAGGAGCTCAATCGGACATCGATTACGGTAGAGTGTCGCCTTAACTGCAACCTGGAAATCTTTTTCGAAGGATTCAGTGCTGTGGGAGAGCAGGACATCAATCAGGAACTTTTTGAGCGTTTGAACATTGCCCAAGTTGGCTATTTTCTAAAAGATCACTTGTATGAAGAGTTTAATAAGGATCTGGAAGAATACAGCTTACTGGCTATGATCAACGAGCTAGAGGAAGAAAACCTCAGCCGGTCATTGTTTGAACTGCTCTATATAAAAAATAGTTAAGTACCTTGAATCGATACAGACAATATAAATTTAGAGCCCTCTGTGCCTGACATGCCCGGCAGTTGGGAGTTATGACCCTCTGACTCCTGACCACTTGTTTGATTCAGTGGTTAGGAGGTTTTTTTGTGCAAGCAAAACGTCCCAAATTGGGTTTAAAACATGAGTGTTCTCTATGTTTTAACCCAGTAAAATATGCTATGATGATAAATATAACCAGTAAGTTGATAAATAAGCTAAAATCATTGACAAAATACAACAGACAGTTGAGAGGTCCTTTATGAAAAACTGTGTTATCGTTATTCCGGTACTTGATCCGGAAGAAAGCTTTTTTGAATATGTCAAATCTTTAGTCAGCGAAGAATTCCTATCGGTCATCATCATCAACGACGGCAGCAGCGAAGAAAGTGCAGAGCTATTCACTCAGTGTGCAGGACTCAAAAGCGTTAGGCTTCTTCAGCATGTGGTTAATCAAGGAAAAGGGCGGGCGCTCAAAACGGCTTTTGACTACATATTAAAAAACGAAGAGTTGTCTCAGGCAGAGGGAGTTATTACTGTAGATGCAGATGGTCAGCACCGACTAAATGATGTTATACATATTTGTGAGGAACTGAGAAGCAGGCAAGAAACTTTGATCCTCGGCAGCCGCTCTTTTTCAGGCAGTCAGGTCCCCTTCAAGAGTCGACTGGGTAATACGCTGACGAGTAAAGTATTTCAACTTTTCTACAACCGCAAGCTCAAGGATACTCAGACAGGTTTGCGAGGGCTGACTCTGGATATTCTGCAGTATTTTGTGAGTTTAGAAGGCGAACGCTTTAGTTATGAAACAAATATGCTGATTGAAGCAGTGCGGAAAAAAATGACCATATCTGAATGTACAATCGAGACGATTTATATTAATGACAATCAAGGAACTCATTTCAGACCTTTGAAAGATTCTCTAGAGATCTACTGGCTCCTTGTAAAAAATTTTGTTGCTTTCATGAGTGTGTCTTTATCTTCGTTTTTAATCGACATTTCACTTTTCCAAGTATTTATTCTTCTTCTGGGTATACTGCCCTCTAGCCGCCGTATTCTACTGGCTACTATAATAGCTCGAGCAGGGTCTTCCTTGTACAATTATCTGATGAACCGGTCTATTGTGTTTAAAAGCAAGCAGAGCTTTAAACAGACACTTTTCTTTTATTATGCTTTGGTCGCTGTCGAAGCGCTTGTGTCAGCATATGGAGTCAGCCTGTTATTTGGGTTGACTGGCTTACGTGAGCTGTATTTGAAGATATTGACGGATGCCTGTATCTTTTTTGTCAGCTACCGGATACAGAAATTTTTGATTTTTAGGGACTGATCCCCTTTATTTGGTACGTTTCAACTGCCGTGCCGGATAACTTATTTTTTGATGACGAAAAGTCTGTCGCCTGTTTGGCTTCAGACTTTTTTGTTGCCTTCCAGTATAAAGGTAGGCATAAGGGCTCTCTTATGGTTAAAGCCAGTTGTTGCACACCAGTATCTGTCTGGACTTAGAATTCCGCAGTTTTTTCATCCTGCTGCATGTTATACTATCGGTACAGATTATTTCGGAGGAGTGAGGACGTGCATTTTTTTCTAACAAAAAAATTGTTAAAGAAATTTAGAAATGCGGAGAAGACTACAAATGAAGCGAACAGCACGGTGCAGTTCAATGCTCATCTGGAGGAAGAAAAACCACTATCCCCTTTTTACTGCTGGCACGGTAATGTGTTTGAAATTGATCAGAATGAATGCGTTGTTTTGACAAATGACAGTCACGGGCTGACACTGATTTTTCTTAATCCCTACGACGAAGATTATAACGAATTTGGAGATCATATATCAGAGGCTCTGGACCGGACGATGCAGCGCTTAGGCTTTTCTGACCAGTCAACCCATTTGTTTTTTGCTGCCTTCGAGAACTATAGCGCCAGTGCCGGGAAAGACTTGACACTTATAGGTAAAAATATTGCTTCAGCACAGCGAGTAAAAGACTATGCCTACTTGCTGAACGATGATGACTGCTTTCAGGATGCCTGGTCTTTTGAGGTCAACACCCTTTATGCTGGCAAAAGGAAGAGTACTAATGCATTGGGGTTATTTAAATATCAGTGTCATGAGCACTTGACTGCATTGAAGTTGAATATTTGGATGGCGGAGATTGAAGTGCGCCTCAAACTGACTGGTCAAAATGATATTATCCGAATAATTGACATCCCCATGCACGTTTCGTACAAGGCTCTACATTCAATTATTCAGACCGTTTTCATGTGGGAAAACAACCATCGACACCAGTTTATCATGGAAGATGGCCTGCAATTGACTGACTCAGAGCAGCTGTATTTGGCAAGGCAGCTGTACTATGATATCGAAGAAGACAGTGAGCCAGAAGAAGCGTATCTTCTGGCTGATCTGATTGGTTATGATGACAACAGACATTTTTCTTATGTCTATGATTTTGGTGACTACTGGGAACATCAGGTGTATGTGAGAAGAATGTGGACTCAAGAAACTCCCGCACAACCGAAACTGAAGATGATGATTGGAGACCCAGTACCTGAAGACATTGGTGGAGAAGCAGGGTATGCGTACTTTATGGAAGCCCTTAGTAGTCCAGACCACACCGATCATGAGCAGTTTGCGCTTTGGAATAAGGCTTTCAGCAAGAAAAAGCAGCTCTTTAATAGCGTAGACGTACTGAACAGTCGTCTAAGCACATTCGGGTTGGGCTGAATATAGTTAAAGGGGGCAGACACTGTAAAGGGTTCTGCTCCCAAATTATGAAAAAAATGTGAAGGAGACATGAATAAAATTCGCTTTGTAGTGATACTTTATAACGCTTGTTTATAATAGGTCTAATTTGTTTATCCTGAATTCGGCTCATTTGAATGATTCAGAGACAATCAAGTTAATTTAGAGTTAATGTATTATTTTATATTGAATAAAATTATGAATAAAATTCAGTAATAAGTATATATATTTTAGCTGAGTATAGAGAACAGATCAAATAAAAAAGTGATCTGCCGTAATATATGAGAGTATTTTAATTTATTTTTCGATTATTAATACATATGTTTTAGTTTGAAATACTATTGTAAAGTAAGTAAAGCTTATATATTAGTACAAAAATATCTTATTTAAATAAAAAATAGTTACTAAGTTTATTTTTTTGTTTTAATCTATAATTTTTTAATAATATTTCTAGTAAAAATATAAGTATTTTGATTGCATTTTTACTTGATTAGGATTAGAATATGGTTAATTCAAAAACAACCAATCACTCCTCGCAGCTGCACTTTAAAACAGTCAGTAGTGGATATTAATGAATATTAAATGTCGTTATTTTAACCTTAGGTGACTAAGTAAATGAACTAGGGACATTCGTTTTTATCGACACTGAACCCACCAGACAGCTTACCCGCTTAATCATCCTTGTTTATTTTCTGTTTTACCCGTTTATAAACTTCAAGAAATCCCCCAAGTTTACTGAAGGAACTTCGACCCTTGTTTACTGGTCAAGAATCCTCTTCCATGCAAGGGTCATCTTTCATTGTATTAGTTTATTAACTGCCTAGGAAATAGGGAGGCGTAAGCCTTTGACCGGGCAGTTTTTTATGTTAACTTTTAAATAGTTTATACATAACACATAGGGGAGGAAGCATGAGGATGCTGGATAAAATTAAAGGCGGGCTTGTGGTTTCCTGTCAGGCTCTTGAAGACGAACCACTGCATAGTTCTTTCATAATGGGTAAGATGGCCAAAGCCGCTGAAATGGGAGGAGCTGTAGGGATACGAGCGAATTCCCAAGAAGATATACTGGCAATAAAAAAAGAGGTCTCTTTGCCGATTATAGGTATTGTCAAAAGAGACTATACAAACTCGTCTGTCTATATTACTCCAACGATGAAAGAAATCGATGAACTGATGACCGCTGGCTGTGATATGATTGCTTTGGATGCAACCAGTCAAAATCGTCCTTCAAATCAGACACTAGCTGAATTTGTTGAAGCCATACGAGAGAAATATGGTAAAATCCTTCTAATGGCAGATACCGCTACTTTAGATGAAGCGATAAAGGCAGAGCAGCTTGGATTTGATGTTATATCAACAACTTTAGTTGGCTACACAAATTATACAAGAAGCCGTGATATTTTCCAGGATGATTATAGACTGATGAAGCAATACCTGACTCATATCAATGTTCCGGTCATAGCAGAAGGGAAGATAGACAGTCCTGAAAAAATGAGGGTGTGCCTGAATCTGGGAGCTCATGCTGTAGTGGTAGGTAGCGCAATTACCCGTCCTCAAAGGATCACACAGGCTTTCACTGATTTCATAGACTAATTAGCATCGGATTAAACAGGTTTCGTAACGAGAGAATATTGTTTAACTCCAGAGGAACTGTGCGTGAGTTGCACTGGAAAAAGGGTTTGCGCGGCATCTCGAGAAGAATAGGCCACGAGTTGCGCTGGAAAAAGGGTTTGCGCGGCACCTTGAGAGAAAATGGCCACGAGTTGCGCCGGAAAAGGAGTTTGCGCGGCACCTTGAGAGAAAATGGCCACGAGTTGCGCCGGAAAAGGAGTTTGCGCGGCACCTCGAGAGAAAGTGGTCACGAGTTGCGCCGGAAAAGGAGTTTGCGCGGCACCTCGAGAGAAAGTGGCTACGAGTTGCGCCGGAAAAGGAGTTTGCGCGGCACCTCGAGAG
>NZ_JANL01000017.1 GCF_000585255.1 Alkalibacterium sp. AK22 | reverse complement strand
CAAAACTGAACAAAGTAAAAGCGAACCGTGCAAGGTTCCGTGTGCCCAAATGGCACTATCCTTAGAAAGGAGGTGATCCAGCCGCACCTTCCGATACGGCTACCTTGTTACGACTTCACCCCAATCATCCAGCCCACCTTAGGCGGCTAGCTCCCGTAAGGGTTACTCGGCCGACTTCGGGTGTTCCAAACTCTCGTGGTGTGACGGGCGGTGTGTACAAGACCCGGGAACGTATTCACCGCGGCATTCTGATCCGCGATTACTAGCGATTCCAGCTTCATGCAGGCGAGTTGCAGCCTGCAATCCGAACTGAGAATGGCTTTAGGAGATTAGCTAAACCTCGCGGTCTCGCAACTCGTTGTACCATCCATTGTAGCACGTGTGTAGCCCAGTTCATAAGGGGCATGATGATTTGACGTCATCCCCGCCTTCCTCCGGTTTATCACCGGCAGTCTCGCTAGAGTGCCCAACTGAATGCTGGCAACTAACAATAAGGGTTGCGCTCGTTACGGGACTTAACCCAACATCTCACGACACGAGCTGACGACAACCATGCACCACCTGTCACTCTGTCCCCGAAGGGAAAGCCCAATCTCTTGGGTGGTCAGAGGATGTCAAGAACTGGTAAGGTTCTTCGCGTTGCTTCGAATTAAACCACATGCTCCACCGCTTGTGCGGGTCCCCGTCAATTCCTTTGAGTTTCAGCCTTGCGGCCGTACTCCCCAGGCGGAGTGCTTAATGCGTTAGCTCCAGCACTGAAGGGCGGAAACCCTCCAACACTTAGCACTCATCGTTTACGGCGTGGACTACCAGGGTATCTAATCCTGTTCGCTCCCCACGCTTTCGAGCCTCAGCGTCAATTACAGACCAGAAAGTCGCCTTCGCCACTGGTGTTCCTCCATATATCTACGCATTTCACCGCTACACATGGAATTCCACTTTCCTCTTCTGCATTCAAGTCTTCCAGTTTCCAATGACCCTCCACGGTTGAGCCGTGGGCTTTCACATCAGACTTAAAAGACCGCCTGCGCTCGCTTTACGCCCAATAAATCCGGACAACGCTTGTCACCTACGTATTACCGCGGCTGCTGGCACGTAGTTAGCCGTGACTTTCTGGTTAGATACCGTCAAGGAGGTGCCAGTTACTACACCTCTTATTCTTCTCTAACAACAGAGCTTTACGATCCGAAAACCTTCTTCACTCACGCGGCATTGCTCCATCAGGCTTTCGCCCATTGTGGAAGATTCCCTACTGCTGCCTCCCGTAGGAGTCTGGGCCGTGTCTCAGTCCCAGTGTGGCCGATCACCCTCTCAGGTCGGCTACGTATCACTGCCTTGGTGAGCCATTACCTCACCAACTAGCTAATACGCCGCGGAGCCATCCATAAGCGACAGCCGAAGCCGTCTTTCATGACTAGAGCATGCGCTCCAGTCACCTATGCGGTATTAGCACCCGTTTCCGGATGTTATCCCCCTCTTATGGGCAGGTTCTCCACGTGTTACTCACCCGTTCGCCACTCCTCGACACTCTGCAAGCAGAGTGTGTTGGCGTTCGACTTGCATGTATTAGGCATGCCGCCAGCGTTCGTCCTGAGCCAGGATCAAACTCTCGTTTTAAGTTTGAAAAGCTCATTACTTTTGTAAAAATGTGAGTTGACCTTGTCAACTCGATTTGTTGTCTCCGTTCAAAATGAACGAAAGACCCCTGCACATTTGGTTGTTTCTACTTTGTTCAGTTTTCAAAGATCTAGCACTTTCGTTTGGCGTCGCTGTGTTAGCAGCAACTTTTATATCATACCATCGTCTCGATTGCTTGT
>NZ_JANL01000016.1 GCF_000585255.1 Alkalibacterium sp. AK22 | reverse complement strand
ATATGCTCCCCTTATAGTAGACAGAGAAATAATAAAAATTCTCTGACACTATAAAGGGAGTTTTTGCCATGTCTAAAAGAATTACAGATCACGATATAAACGAGCGATATGAGGCAGTAATGAAGGTATTAGAAGAACGGGAGTCACTCAACTCTTTAACTAAGGCTTACGGTGTGACCAAAACGACATTAAAAAACTGGGTCCGAAAATATAATGCCGATGGCATTGAGGGATTAAAGGAATCGAAAGTATGGAAAAAGTATTCACCAGAATTGAAGAAGCAAGCAGTAGAATACTATTTAAACACATCTTCGGGCTTAGAAACGACATGTGACACATTCAATATTTCTTCCAAATCGGTTTTGGAACAGTGGGTAAAGCTTTATACTAGTGGAAAGGGATTTAAATCTACTAGTAGAGGACGTCGAAAAATGACTACAGGCCGTAGAACCACATGGAAAGAACGTATTGAAATTGCACAGTATACGATTGCCAATAATTTGGACTACCATAAAGCGGAGAAAGAGTACAATGTGTCTTACCAACAAGTCTATCACTGGGTACGCAAGTACCAAGAAGGTGGACCGGAAGCATTGAAAGACCGACGTGGTCGATCATTGGAATCCAAAGAAACCCTCACAGAAGAAGAAAAACTTCGGCTGGAAGTGAAAAAACTACAGCAGAGAAATCAATATTTAGAAGCAGAAAATGGCTTGATAAAAAAGCTGAAAGACATCGAAAGGAGGAATCAACGCGGATAGGCTCATGTTTGAGTGAGTTCCAAGCTATTTTTGAATACCATCAAGAAACTGGCGTTTCTATTCAATTGTTATGTGAGGTATTAGATGTGTCGCGTTCAGGTTATTATAAATGGCTGAACCACACACCGAGTGAACGAGAACTGGAGGCTCAACAATTAAAGAAGCGCATAAAAGAACGTTTCTATCATTATAAGGGACTATTTGGCTATCGTCGCATAACAATTGCCTTGAACCGTGACTCAAAGGAAAAACAGTACGACAAGAAAGTAATTCGTCGTCTAATGGTTCAAATGGGACTGAGATCCCATATTCGTCGTTCCAGTGGCTATTCTACCAAAACCAGCTATGTCAATATAGAAGACAATCTTTTAAATCGAGAATTCAAAGCAGACAAACCCAATCAGAAATGGGCCACAGATATTACTCACTTACGTTACGGAGATGGTCAGAAAGCCTATTTGAGTGCAATTAAAGACCTTTACGATGGGTCCATTATTGCCTATAAAGTTGGGAAGTTTAATAACAACGGTCTTGTCATGGAAACCTTGAATGAAGCGATTGAAAGGAATTCAGGCGCTTCTCCTCTGCTTCACAGCGACCGAGGGTCGCAATATACGTCTAAACAGTACCGTCAGATTACGACAGAAGCCGGAATAACGCGTAGTATGTCACGCGTAGGGAAATGCATCGATAACGGTCCGATGGAAAGCTTTTTCGGGCACTTTAAATGTGAATCATATAAGTTGAAACAGTATTCTACTTACGAAGAACTGGAGAAAGACATTCAGCATTATATGAATTTTTACAACTACGAGCGTTTTCAGGAAACACGAAACAACCTGACACCAATAGAATATCGGTATCAGGTTGCCGCATAGAATTTTTTGTTTTTTCATTGTCTACTTGACAGGGTGCAGTTCA
>NZ_JANL01000015.1 GCF_000585255.1 Alkalibacterium sp. AK22 | reverse complement strand
TTGGAGCTATGAATTATTCAGGAATATATAACTTTTTTAACTTCTCCTGCATTGTACCACTAATTCTCCGGCTTACACATACTTCAGAAAAAATCTCTTGCTGTTACTCTTCTTTACCTGCAGGATTCAAATCGTCAAGAAATAGCCGCGATCTTCTAAAAGACACCCGCGCATCAAAGCAGACAAAAACAGGCTGATCCTGCATATGAAAGGATCAACCTGTTTGGATAAAATGGTCCTGTATCTTTTTTGAGAAACAAACGCCCGTCTGTCCTCTGTTTTCTGTTACTTGCCCAAAATCTCAGCAGCCTGCTGCAGGGACCGTCCTTCCACTTCTGCCAGCTTGCGTGCTTTGTCCATCAGAACGGCAAAAGCATCCGGGGTCAGGCACTGTTCGCCGTCACTCCATGCATTTTCAGGATCATTGTGTACTTCAATCATCAAACCATCGGCACCGGCTACGATGCCGGCTTTCGCTCCCGCCTCCACCAGATAGGACTCCCCTCCGGCATGGCTTGGATCGACAACGATTGGCAGGTGAGACAGTTTCTTGATGGCCGGTACAGCCTGAATATCTAAAGCATTACGCGTTTCTGTCTCGAAGGTTCGGATTCCCCGTTCACATAGGATCACATTTTCGTTCCCTTCTGACATGATGTATTCAGCTGACATCAGCCATTCTTTATAGGTAGCCGACAGACCGCGCTTCAAAAGAACAGGCGTCTGTGTTTTCCCGACTTCTTTCAAGAGATCAAAGTTCTGCATATTGCGGGCACCAATCTGAATCATGTCCACAGATTCAACAAACGCGTCAATCCAGCTGGTCGACATCAACTCTGTCACAATAGGCAAGCCTGTCTCTTTTTTGGCCGCTTGCAGCATCCGAAGCCCCTCCAGCTCCAGACCCTGGAAACTGTATGGTGAGGTCCGAGGCTTGAAGGCGCCGCCCCGCAAGAAGTTGGCTCCTGCTGCCTTGACGCGCTTGGCAACCTGGATGATTTGCTCTTCACTTTCAACCGAACATGGTCCGGCAATCACGCCTAAAGTGTCTCCACCAATCGTCTGATCACCGACCTGAATCACTGAATTATCTGGATGGAATTTGCGGTTGGCTTTTTTGTAAGGTTCCTGTACCCGGATGATCTGTTCAACGACTTTGTTGGCTTTGATATGATGCTCATCCAGTGCACTGGTATCGCCAATCAGACCCAGAAAATCCCGTCTGGCATCCGAAAAGTGACTGACAGCTACCCCTTTGCTTTCCAATCGATCGGCCAGTTGTCTAATATCTTCTGCCGGTGTCCCTTGTTTCAATACAATAATCACGTTTTTGTCTCCTTCAATAATCCTGATTTTATCGTGCTGTTTAAAGCTAGCTGATACCCGGGTAGACAGCTTCCATCCGGGTTTCAGCCTTCACCTTGCCTGTGTCCGCTGTTTTCAATGGGCTGCCTGTTTTTTTGAGGCCTGAATCAGTTTTTGGATTGTTTCCCGGTCATTGTCGTGGAAGCAGTTGACAATCTGACTCCCGACAACGACGCCGTCACCGTACTCACTCAGCTGGCGGACATGATCCGGGGTAGATACCCCGAACCCGGCCAGGACGGGTGTATCAGTCATTTTTTTGAGTTCCTGAATATATTCACCCACCGTTTCGGCAAAGGTTGTCTGCGCGCCTGTTGTGCCTTTAACGGTGACTGCATATAGAAAGCCTTCCGTCTTTTGAGCAATTTTCTCAAGCCGTTCTTTAGGGCTAGTCAACGCCGCTAGGCGGATAAGGGCAACATTGTTCTGCGTCAGATCACCAGTCAGCCGGCTTTCTTCTTCCATCGGCAAGTCTGGAATAATCAGGCCGTCTACTCCCGCTTTCGCACTGTCTCTGGCAAAAGCCTTGATTCCGTATGCAAAGATTGGGTTCATATAGGTCATCAGGATGATGGGAATCGACCGGTCCGCTTTGGTTTCTTCGAGTTTTTTCATTACCCCTCTTAGCGTCACTTTTTCACCTAGTGCACGGAGACCGGCTGCCTGGATGGTCGGTCCGTCCGCTACCGGATCGGAAAAGGGAATGCCCAGCTCCAAAGCTGTGGCCCCGGCTGCTTCCAGAAACTGAATCCGCTCATTCAAGACGTCTAGTCCCCCGTCTCCGGCCATGATATAAGGGACAAACAGCTTATCGCCCTTGTTTAGTGTCTCTTGGAATCGCTGGTCAAGTTTTTCTTTACCCATGAGAAGATCCTCCTAATTTTTCACGTACGGTCTCTACGTCCTTGTCGCCTCGTCCAGACAGGCAAATCACCAGGCTTTCGTCCGGTGTCATGTCCTGGGCGATTTTTTGTGCATAGGTGATGGCGTGCGCTGTTTCCAGCGCAGGAATAATGCCTTCTTTGCGGGACAGCAGCTGCAAGCCGTCCATCGCTTCGTCATCCGTGATCCCGGCATAAGTGACCCGTTTGGTTTCCATCAGATAGCTGTGCTCCGGTCCAATCCCCGGGTAGTCCAGTCCGGCGGAAATAGAATACGGCTCCGTGACCTGCCCGCCTTCATCCTGCAAAAGATAGGACATCATGCCGTGCAGGATACCGACTTTTCCGGCTGATAGTGTCGCTGCATGCTGGCCGGAGGAAATCCCTTTTCCAGCGGCTTCTGCTCCGTATAGCTTGACGGACTCTTCTTCCACAAAGGGGGCAAACATCCCCATAGCGTTACTGCCGCCGCCGACACACGTCACAATCGCGTCCGGCAGTTTATTTTCCACTTCCCGAAACTGCTTCTTGGTTTCCAGTCCAATGACACTTTGGAAATCCCGTACGATTTTAGGGAAGGGATGGGGTCCAACAACCGATCCGATAATATAGTGCGTATCTTCCACATTGGCTACCCAGTAGCGCATCGCTTCATTGACCGCGTCTTTCAAAGTCCCTTCACCCTGGTCGACGCTGACAATTTTGGCTCCCAATAGTTCCATTCGAAAAACATTCAGTTTCTGACGTCTAACATCTTCTTTACCCATAAAAATAATGCAGTCCAGATCCAGCAGCGCACAGGCTGTCGCAGTGGCCACCCCGTGCTGGCCGGCTCCGGTTTCCGCCACGACTTTACGCTTACCCATGCGCAGTGTCAGGAGCGCTTGCCCTATGGCATTATTGATTTTGTGTGCACCTGTATGGTTCAGGTCTTCTCTTTTCAGATATACTTTCGGTCCGCCAAAAACTTCTGTTAGACCCTTGGCAAAAGTCAGCGGGGTTTCACGACCGACATAATCTTTCAGATAACCATCCAGTTCTTTCTGGAAAGCCGGATCTTTCTGAGCTTCTTCATACGCCGCTTCCAGTTCAAGTATGGCCGGCATCAGTGTTTCAGGAACGAAGCGTCCACCGAACTGACCAAAATGGCCTGCCTGATCCGGTACCGTTGTCTGTTTATTCATCATGCGTTCTTCTCTCCTTTAGTTGTGTGCTCGTGTGTTCTCACGGTTTCTATAAACTGTCTAATTTTTTCAGGATCTTTCTGTCTATCTGTTTCCACTCCGCTGGATACATCGACTCCAGCCGGCTGCAGTGTGCGGATAGCGTCTAAAACATTGTCCCTATGGAGTCCACCCGCCAGCATAAAGGGACGGTTTGGGCGGTTTTTCTTTAATGTTTCCCAGTTGAACGGCTCTCCGCTCCCCGGGTGCGGGCTGTCAATCAGCAAGTGTGCAGCCAGCTTCAAGGCCTCTTGTGACTCTGTTATATCCTCCTGGCTTAAAGCACGAATCAGTGGGGCCTGAACACTTTTGCAGTCATCTAGGCTTTCCTGTCCATGCAGCTGGACATAATTCAGGTCCACTGCTTTTTGAATGGCATTGACTTCTTCTATCGGCTGATTACGAAAAACCCCCACAACTTTGACCCCCAGGTCCGTGCAGCTCTGACGGATCAGTCTGGCTTGATCTACCGTCACCTGCCGGCTGCTTTGGGCAAACACCAGACCGATCATGTCTGCTCCAGCTTCAGCCGCTACTCTGGCGTCCTCAACTGTCTGAATCCCACAAATTTTAATGAGCATGCTGAGTGGCTCCTTCTTTAAAAGTCTGAATCAGACCGGCCGGATCCTCTGCCCGCATCAGCGTTTCTCCAACTAAGACCGCCTTTGCGCCAGCTTTTGAAACCTGCTTAACGTCTGCTGCCGAGACAATTCCGCTCTCACTGATCAATACTTGCTTGCTTGTATCAATCTGATCAGCAAGGGCTTCTGTTGTAGCCAAGTCTACTTCAAATGTTTTCAAGTTCCGGTTATTGATGCCAATCAGCCGCGGTCCAACCTGCTGGACCCGCTTCAGTTCTGCCTGATTGTGCACTTCCACCAGCACATCCAGTTCTTTTGACCGGGCATAGGTGTAAAGATCGTTCAGTTGACTGTCCGACAAGGCAGCGGCGATCAGTAAGATCACGTCCGCTCCGTAAGCATAGGCCCGGTCAATCTGAATGCGGTCAATCACAAAGTCCTTGTTTAATACCGGCAGGTCCACAGCTTCACGGACTGCTTCTAAGTCCGCTATCGTTCCGCCGAAAAAGGGCTGATCGGTCAGAACAGATATCATCCCTGCACCCGCTTGTTCGTATACCTTGGCCTGCTTGTCTGGCTGGAGCGCTGTATTGATTTCTCCTTTAGACGGGGAAGACCGCTTGAATTCAGCAATCACCTGCATTCCGCCTTCTGTTTGACAGCGGTCATAAAAAGACCGGACCGGCTGCTTGCGCTGTATCTCTTCTATCGAAAAGTGTTCTTTCAAAAAAACGACTTCTTTTTTCTTTTCTTCTATTATACGGTCTAAAATGGTCTCCATTAGACCGCCTCCTTTTTATATGCTCTCAAGTTGTTCAGCCTTTCTAAGGCGGCACCTGAGTCGATGCTCGCTGCTGCCAGCTGCACCCCTTCTTCTGGTGTCGCTGCCTTACCACTAGCCAGCAGACCCAAACCGGCATTCAGCAAGACAACATCCCGGTGAGGGCCTTTTTTGCCTTCTAGTACGGCGGTCAAGATAGCTGCATTTTCTTTTGCGTCGCCGCCCTTAAGCTCTTCATTGTCGACTCGATTCAACCCAACAGCTTCCGGCGTTAGCTCAAAAGACTCAAGTTTGCCATCTGCTAGCAAGATGCACTGGCTTGGACCGGACAGAGAGGCTTCATCCAGGCCCCCACTGCCGTGAACAACCACTGCACGTTCTCTTCCCAAGTTTTTCAAGACCTGGGCAATGGCTTCCAGCTTGTCTTCCCTGTAAACCCCCATCAGTTGAGTCGTCAGGGCTGCCGGGTTGGTCAGCGGACCGATCAGATTGAATATAGTCGGAATCCCCAATGCCTTTCTGACCGGCATCACATGCTTCATGGCCGGATGAACCTGTTGAGCAAACAGAAAAGCGATATGGTTGTCTTCAAGAAGCTGCATCATGTCTTTTGGTGTCGCACTCAAATGGACACCTAGTGCTTCCAGGACATCGGCACTGCCTGTTTTGCTGGAAATGCTGCGGTTGCCGTGCTTGGCTACTTTAACGCCCGCTCCAGCCAGTACAAAAGCGCTGGTTGTACTGATATTGAAACTCTGTGAACCGTCTCCTCCGGTCCCACAATTATCCATGACACCTGCCAGTTCTTTCGGCAACTGAATGGCATGAGCCTTCATCTCTTTGGCTAAGCCGGTCAGTTCGCTGACTGCTTCGCCTTTCGTCTGTAGGGCGGACAGGAAAGCCGCTTTTTGACGTTCATCTGTTTCTGGCGAAAAGAGCTGCCGGCTGGCGTCCTGCATTTCGTCACTCGTCAAGTCCTGCTGCTGTATGACTTTTTCGATATAGCTTCTCATTGGACTGTCTCCACTTCCTTTTCAATCGTGTTCAGGAAATTCTGGATCATCTGTCTGCCGTTAAGCGTCCCGATAGATTCCGGGTGAAACTGGACACCATAAATCGGGTAGGTGTCGTGTTTCACAGCCATAATTTCACCGTCCAAAATGGAGGTGGCCGTTACTTTTAAGCAAGCGGGAAGAGTCTCTTTTAAAATAACGAGAGAGTGGTAGCGCATGACTTCAACTTTTGCTTCCAGTCCTTCAAACAAATCCGCTTGGTGATGCAGAACCTGGGCTGTTTTCCCGTGTTTGACTTCGTCCGCATACCCAACGATTCCCCCAAAGGCTTCTCCGATGGCCTGATGGCCCAGGCAGATTCCTAAAATAGGTAGCTCTTCTTTCAGTTCTTTAACCATATCGATACATATACCCGCTTCAGCTGGCGCACCCGGACCCGGGGATAAAACAATGGCCTTAGGCCCCAGCACTCTAATTTCTTCTATTGTGATCGCATCGTTTCGGACGACTTTGACTTCTTCTCCGCATTCGCCTAGGTATTGATACAAGTTGTAAGTGAATGAATCATAATTATCAATGAGTAAAATCATTTTTGTCCAACCTCCAGTAAGGATTTTGCCTTGTTCATCGTTTCTTGATATTCAGTGGCCGGATCGGAGTCGTACACAATTCCGGCACCTGCCTGTACGTAGGCTTTTTGATTTTTAATGACCATGGTCCGGATAGCTAGTGCCAGATCCAGGTCTCCATTCAAGTTGATATAGCCAATCGATCCGGCATAGACGCCTCTTTTTTTCTCTTCCAGTTCATTGACCAGCTGCATTGCCCGAATCTTGGGTGCACCTGAAACGGTGCCCGCTGGAAGCGTGGTCGTCAAGGCATCCAGGCCGCTCAGACCCTCAGCCAGTGTCCCGCTGACTTCAGACACGATATGCATTACATGCTGGAAACGCTCGATTTCCATAAAGGTATCGATACAGATTGAACCGATTTTTGAGACACGGCCCAAATCGTTACGGCTCAAGTCAACCAACATTTTGTGTTCAGCTACTTCTTTTTCATCTGCCAGCAGTTCCTCTGCATAAGCGGCATCTTCCGCTTCAGTCTTGCCTCTTGGCCGTGTGCCGGCGATTGGATTCGTAATGACCTGACCTCCTGATACTTTGATCAGACTTTCCGGAGAAGCCCCTAGCACGATATAGTCTTTAAAATCGACAAAAAACATGTACGGTGAGGGGTTCGACACTCTTAGCTTGCGGTAGAAACTGAAGGGGTCGACATGAAAGTCGGCCTGCATACGCTGAGACAGGACAGCCTGGAATATATCTCCGTCAATAATGTGCTGCTTGGTTTTTCTGACCAGTTCCATAAAGGTTTCTTTGTCTGTGGCTGCCTTGAATTCCAGTGGAGTCAGCTCTTCTCTTTTCTCTTCCATCGGCTGATTAAGCATGCTCTCAATTTGACTGATTTGCTCGGCGGCATCCCCGGTTTCGTGGACGTCAAGGGCTACGATTGTGACTTCCTGCTTCTTGTGGTCAAAGACGACCAGTTCCCGGTAAAACATTAAATGAATGTCCGGCATCCCGATTTCGTCTTCCAGCCGCTCACCAATCTGCTCGTACTGCCGGATAGCGTCATAGCCGATGTAGCCGACCGCTCCACCGTAAAAAGGAAACGGCAAATCAAGGGCTACGTTCGGGATATGGGCTTTCACGACTTCCAGTGGTTGGCCCGTGAGCTTTTCTGTCTGCCCTTGGGCTCTCACCTCTATCTTATCGCCGTCCCCGATGATTTCTTTGTAAGGGTCCATCCCGATAAAAGAGTAGCGTCCTTTTTCACCGTGGCCGCTCGAGCTTTCCAGAATGAACTTTTTTTCACCTTGCAGACGCTGGTAAACAGCTATCGGTGTCAGCATATCTCCGTTGATTTGTTTTGTTTCGTATGTGATTGTCATCTTTGTCTCTCCTCGTGTTTGTTTATCGTTTTAAGTTATATTTTTGAATGCAAAAAAGCCCCCCATCAGCTTTTATACTGATGCGGGACGATAAAATTTACCGCGGTACCACCACAATTCAGGAGGAAACCTCCTGCACTCTCATCCGTTATCGGGGATGAAGCGACCAGTCCTACTCTTTTTCAGACAGGTTCTCATAAGTCCATTCCATGCACTGTCCATACCTGCTTCTCAGCCCTGCAGGTTCTCTGTAGTGAAAACAAGTGCATGTACTCCTCTTACTTGTCGATACGTTATTTTTTTATGGATCCGGCTGTAAACCGCTTCGCCTTGCCTGTTCTTGATAACAAAAAAGGCAGAAACTCAGTGTAAATGAGTTTCTGCCTTGGCAGAGTCCACAAGTATTCAGGGTACAACGGTCTGCCGTTCTGATGCACCTGACGATACACCTTGCCTGCTGTTTAACCTGAATACCAATCATGTGTGTAAAGAATCACTCATCTACGATTCACTTCTTCAATTTTTGCGCAACGCCAATAACCAGCGCGTACGTCGACGCCCCAGCTTTGCCATGAATAATGTGCAGTCAATTGAACAAATAAATCCTTAGACATGATTGAGTGATCCTCCTCTCGTTTGAATGTGTGTTAATTTCTTAATTGTTTCTCATTATAGGGAGCCCCCATAAGAATGTCAAGCCTGCCGATCAAAAAAATAACCCCCGTTTTTTATTCTATCCGTTTCAACCTCTCATTCAGCACGGCTTGCAGGCTCAGTTAAAGGTCTTTTGGACGGTTTCAACCAGTTTACGGTTGAACTGTTCCTGCCTGTTTGACTGCTTGGCTTGCTTGTTGACCAGCAGGCTAACATAAAACTCAGGCGCATCGGTCAGTTCCAGCTTCACGATGTCGCTGCGGTCTCTGACCAGCAGATCAATCATCAGACCGGCACTCATGCCGGAAGCAATCATTGAATTGGCTGTCTGAATCTCGTTGCTGTAGTGAATATAGGAGTCCTCGATCTGATGGTCTTTGGCCCATTGCTCAAAAATACGCTGGTGTGTATAGCCTTTGGCCAAAGTTACAAAATGCGTTTCTTTCAGCATCCGGCTGCTGATACGCTTGAAGCCTGCCAAAGGATGGCTGGGTGATACCCACAAGTGCAGCTGTTTCTGAGCAATCGGCAACTGGATCAGGTGGCTGTCATCCAGTGTCTGCCTGTCACTGCCAACGATAGCCGCCGATACCTCTCCCTTTTTGACCAGCTCATACATCGCATCCGAACTTTCTTCTTCCACAAACTTCAGATCACTTAAGTATTCCGCCAGCTGCGGCATGATTTGGGGAAGGAAATGCCCTCCAATTGTCGGCAGGAAGCCTAGAGTGACCGTTTGGGAGCCCAGACTGTGCATCTCCTTTTTAGTCTGTTCAATCAGATCAGTGATTTCGACCGACTTTTCAAAGAGTAGCTCACCTGCTTCAGTGAGCTCTACGCTTTTTGAAGAACGATCACGACTGATCAAACTCGTGTCAAATTCCGTCTCTAGTCTTTTAAGCGCGATGGATATAGATGGCTGAGATATGTAAAACGCTTCCGCGGTCTGAGTGAAACTTCGTGTTTCAGCTAAGGTTCTGTAGTAAAAAAGATCCTGCAGTTTCATTTGTTCAAGGCCTCCATTAATATGTGAGCATACTCACGAATTTTCAACTTATAAATATCACTTATAATAACATAAAAAGGCCATATTTCCTATTTTGTAAACGCTTGCTATATTGAGTGTGTAGACAGCGCTTACATTAAAAATTGACTCACTTTCTTTTCAATGAAAGGTTTAGAGATGAAAGGTTCAGAGGTTTGTCGACAACTTCTGTTCGGGTCAACAGTCTGCCTGCTGTCCTGATTTTACACGTACACATGGAGGTGTCCTTTTTGAAAATCATCAAACAGTTATTTTGGTTATTTACTTTTTCTTTTGCCGGAGAAGTTTTGTCTTACCTCAGTCCGGTCGCTGTCCCCGGTAGCGTACTTGGCATGGTGCTGATGTTTCTAGCCCTGCAGTTCAACTGGATCAAAATGGAACAGGTGGAGGAGGCCGGTGAATGGCTGACCAATAATATGGCTATCCTATTCATCCCGGCCGGTGTCGGCTTGATGACCAACTTCGGCATCATCAGCTCTGTCTGGTGGCAGCTATTGATTGTTGTCTTTGTCTCTACCACACTGATGATCGCTCTGGTCGGTGTCACGGTCCAGGCCATTATCAGAAAAGCACATAAAAAAGCAGCGCAGGTCTCTGAGACTCCGCTGTCATGGAAGGGAGAGCGCGTCGTTGATTGAAGAACTGGCATCCAATCCGTTTTTCGGAATCATTCTATCTGTTTCTTTGTACCTGATTGGTCAAAGGCTTCATAAAAGGTGGCCGATCCCGCTCTTTACTCCACTGGTGTTTGCAATCATCATGACAATCGTGATCCTTTTGACCTTAAACATCCCTTACGCGTCCTACTTCAACGGCGGACAGTACATCAACATGTGGATCACGCCTGCAACAGTGGCTCTAGCTATCAAGCTGAAGAAAAATATCGAGCACTTGAAGAAAAACGTCACGGCGATACTGTCGGGCATCGGTATTGGAGTGATTTTCCACACTGTGATTATCGTTATGCTGAGTCTACTCTTCCAGTTCAATGAAGAGCTAGCCGCAACCCTGTTTCCGAAATCCGTCACCACAGCCATTGCACTGGGTGTATCGGAATCACTTGGCGGAATTGCTTCGCTAACTGTAGCCGTTGTTGTCTTTACGGGTGTTTTAGGCGCCGTAATCGGGCCGACGCTATTCAACTGGCTGAATGTCACTGATCCGGTAGCCCAGGGTGTTGCCATGGGCTCGGGCTCTCACGCCATGGGAACGACCAAGGCGATTGAAATGGGAGATGTTCAGGGAGCCATGTCCGGCTTGTCCATCGTCTTGACCGGCATCGCCGTCGTCATCCTGGCTCCTTTCGGTTTGATGCTGATCCAGCTGTTCTTCTAAACAACAGACTATTCAGTAAGGACTGGCCGCATTAAAACGTCGAATCGTTACGTTAAGGGCGGCTATCTTATCCGTCCCTTACCTGCTAAAAAATGCAGCCCCTATCTTCAGAAAAACTTATGCTATCAATGATTAAAAAAAAACAAACTTACAATGGAGGAATCAACAATGGAACAGACTTATGTTATGGAATATAAAGCACCGTCAGAAGTAAAGGACATCGATGTGGTCAACACTTATGAACTGGAAATGCAGGCAGGAGAGATCGTTCCTCAAGGCGGCTTCGACTATATTTCCGGCGGGTCCGGTGACGAATATACCCTCAAGCAGAATGTCGACTGCTTTAATCAAAAAGGCATCCTGCCTCGGGTTCTGGCTGACGTCGAAAATCCTGACACACACACATCCATACTGGGTCATGACATCAAAGCGCCTTTTATTATGGCACCCATCGCTGCTCACGGGCTGGCTCACCAGAGTAAAGAAGCTGGTACTGCCCGAGGCGTATCCGAGTTCGGTACGATCATGTCCATCAGTGCCTATTCCGGCGCGAAGTTTGAAGAAATCGAAAAAGGCCTGAACGGCTCTCCCCGCTGGTTCCAGCTTTATATGAGCAAGGACGACGAAATCAATAAGCTGATCGTCGATGAAGCCAAGGCTGACGGGGCTACCGCCATTATTTTAACCGCCGATGCGACGGTGTCCGGCAACCGCGAAAAAGATATCCGTAACAAGTTTGTTTATCCTTTCGGCATGCCGATTGTTTCTCGCTACCTGACCGGATCCGGTGAAAAAATGTCTTTGAACAATATTTATGCCCAGTCTAAGCAGAAAATCAGTCCACGGGATGTCACATTCTTATCTGAATACTCAGGCTTGCCGATTTTCGTCAAAGGGGTCCAGAGTGCTGAAGACGCCTTGCTAGCCATCGGTGCCGGAGCTGCTGGCATATGGGTCTCCAATCACGGCGGCCGTCAGCTAGACGGCTCTCCTGGTTCCTTTGAAGCTCTAGAAGATATCTCCAAAGCCGTTCAGGGACGTGTACCGATTGTCTTTGATTCTGGCATCCGCCGTGGCGAGCATATCTTCAAAGCCCTGGCATCCGGTGCCGATGTCGTAGCTATCGGACGACCTGCCCTATACGGCCTTGCCCTGGGTGGATACAAAGGTGTGAAAAGCGTCTTTGAATACTTCGAAAAAGACCTAAAACGTGTCATGCAGCTAGCTGGTACCCAGACGGTGGAAGATATCAAGCAGACAGAACTGTTCGATAAAAAATAAAGGCCTAGATATATAAAAGGCACAGGACCCAAAGCGTACCTCTCTGGTCCTGTGCCTTTTTGTCTGTGCAAGCATTTGGCATCTTCTAACTTTCCATAGCTGTCTGACACACCGACGAACCTGCAGTGCTGTGATCAGGTCATCTGATACGTCAGCACACTGAACGCCAGTGAAAGAACGAGCCATAAAACCTGAACAATGATAATCGCCCGCTTGATATGTGCAGGCTTTTGCGTACCGTAGAAGTAAAAGTACAAAAACAAACCGGTGATGACTGCCGAGTTGACCGCTGCCCAGATGACGTTGCCCCCCAGACCAATTAGATCAGTCAACACACTCAGCAGCATCCCGATCCCGTTAGAGTAAAAGAGTGCCGTCCAGATATCGTTGGTATAGACCTGCTCATCTTTGGCAATCCACTGCGTCGGAAACTTGATCAGCGCATACTGCACCACTGTAACCGCAAAAAGTCCCAGTCCACCAATCAGCAGACTGACCAGTATGACGACAGTGACCATCCCCATGCCACTTTCTGGATCAGTTGTGACCCCCTCTGTGACTAGCCCAGTCAACGCCGACAGCAAGATAACCCCTATGTAGAACCCCATCGCTTTTTTGGGGAACTGATCATGTGTCTGTGGCTGATCTGTCTGATTATTCGTTTGCTTCATCTGCTTTTCCTCCAGTATAGCCCGCCTGATGGCGACGACTTAATGTATGTCCACACGGCTTATCCGTTTTCACTTTAGCATAAGAGCAGCTTCGAGTACAATGAAATCGAGATTAGTGCTTCAGTATTATAGAGAGAGGACGACTATTCGCTCTGCCTAGTCACCCTTCTCTATATCGACAACGTATCCGGAAGAAGGCAGATAGTATATTCTGTAAACTTTCCCTTCTTCGAGCGAAAATGTCCAGGGATTTTTCGTATAAATTCGTCCGTCCATTTCAAACTGATTAGGATAGTACGAGGCCGTCATGACTCCCTCATGGATGCTGTAGTTCTGCTGAAGCGCATAGGGGATATCCTTGAATCCCACAAATAACACACTGTAGCCCCAGTAGATTAAAATACAAAGCATAAGCAACCAAAAGCTCCTCCCCTTTGTAGACAGTGTTTGACGAAACAGCTGGATAGTCAGTCCAGCGCATACAGCAGACACTATTAAAAAAATCAGGCTGGCCCATAATAAACCGGCAAAGTAATATCCCATCTGATTGTCCCCTCTTGAAGGCAGTGAAGCGTGCAGCCGAACATACTCTGCTGCACGCTTCTACATATGATCATTCTCCATTGAAAGATACTGCACTAGATTATATCGATGATTTCTTTTTTACCTGCGGCATTAGCTGGGGCATAGCTGAATATAAGCCCGACTAGCGAAGAGATACCCAAGGAAACTAAAACGGTCACCATATCGACTCCGGTTGAAAACGGAAGCAGTATCGCTGCAGCTGCCGAAAACATTAGGCCTAGAAGGTAGCCGAACGCTCCACCGATACTGGTCATCATGACTCCTTCCAACACAAACTGCAGACGGATACTTTTTTGAGAGGCGCCTAAGGCTCGTCGAATCCCAATTTCCTTTGTGCGCTCAGATACAGAAATATACATCATATTCATTACCCCAATCCCTGCAATAAATAAAGAAATACCCGCCACACTGGCGATGAACAAAGTGATGCCGTTGAGTACCTGCGAAACACCATCCGTCATCATCGACATATCCCAATGTTCGTAGCTTCCCATCGCACGCATGGAGCCTTCTTCCTCCAGGTAAGTCACGGCTTCACTGGCTACTTCAGAAGGCAGACTGCCCCTTTGAACAGTCAGACGGACTTCGCTGGCAGTGCCTCCCTGTGTATGGTAAAGGTTATAACTGGCTGCAGGGATTTCAACTTCATCCAGCATAAATTCGCTAAACAAACCCGTCCTATCGATTGCTGCTTCATAAACTCCTATAATGGTGTATAGTTCGTCTCCCAGTCTGATTCCTTTACCAACCGATTCTTCTGGTATTAGAAACATTTCCTCTGCCAGAGTGTGGGGGATAACCGCAACCCGGCTGCTTCTGGTGTAATCTGAAAGCTGAAGACCCCGTCCGACTGAGACTCCTCTTCCTGATTCTTCTGTCAGAGTGATATCAACATACCGTTCTTCCCCATTAACCCGTGTATCCAGAGACGTATACTGAAGATTCCCTTCGATTCTTGTAGCCTCTGCTACTCCGGATAAGCGCTCAAGAGACTGTAGATCACGGTCAGTGAACAGTTCGTCGTTCGTTTCAAGCATCCACATAGGATCTTCTGACTGGAATGCAATATCAACTGTCACTAGGTCTCCTTCTTCAGGGTTCAATGCATCCATGACATAGCGCTCAAATCCTCTACCTATGGACATGATTGTGCTCACTGCTGCAATCCCAATAACAATGCCGATCATCGTCAGAAAACTGCGTTTTTTGTTTTTCAAAAGAGCCATCCAAGCTCCTCTAATTACAACTTTGGGTTTCATCCTGCTAGTTCACCTCTTCCGTCAGCAGTCCATCCTGCATATGAACTACCCGGTTGCAGTAGTCTACCGTCGATGGATCGTGGGTTACTAACACGATTGTGACCCCTTCTATGTTGAGTTGCTGGAAAACATGCATGATATCTTCTGACGTTCTAGTATCCAGTGCACCTGTAGGTTCATCTGCTAAAATAAAGTCCGGCTCATTAATGATTGCTCTAGCAATAGCGGCTCGCTGCTGTTGCCCACCTGATAGCTGCTTTGGATACTTATCCTCCTTGTCACCAATTCCCAGTTTCGTCAGCAGTTCAGAAACTCTCACTTTAGTTTCTTTCTGTGTCCATCCTGCATACAAAAGCGGGAGCTCGACATTCTCTGCAACGGTCAGTGTTTCAATCAGATTGAACTGCTGAAAGACAAAACCGACTCGCTCATTTCTGAGCTGGGACAGGTCCTGGTCTCCCTTGGACATCACCTTTTCGCCATCCAGAAGATAGTCACCCCTGTAGGCTTTATCCACAAAACCAATCAGGTTAAGTAAAGTGGATTTCCCTGAACCCGACGGCCCCATGATTGCAAGAAAGTCCCCCTGCTCTACCGTCAAATCGATGTCTTTCAGTACGGGGATCCAGTCGTCTTCAGCTTTATAGGCTTTTTGGATTTTTTTTAATTTAATCATACCGTACACTTACCTCGTCCCCATCTGAAAGTGTGTCTTCCGGTTCCTCCAGCACCTCTTCCCCGGACATCAGTCCTTCTTTCAACAGGTACATATTCCCTTCGCTCTCAACCTCTACTGGCCGGCGTTCAGCCGTCCCGTCATTGTAAACATAGACATACGTCCCTTCCTCCTCGGATATTACTGTAGAAGCAGGCAAGTATATAAGTCCTTCATAGAAAGCTATCTCTACAGAAAAACCATACTGAATCGGTTCGTCCGGACTGACGGTAAAGAGGTAACGGGCTGTTTCATTTTCCCCACTCACTTGTGCTGGGATAGATGAAACATAGGTGATAGCTCCTTCCATTTCCCGATCAGAATTTGTCAGGCTGATATGTACCTTTTCACCTTTTTTAATTTTTTCAAAGTCGTATTCAGAAACACTTGCCTCAATTTCTACATCTTCCGATACGATACTTAAGTAGGGGGCGCCCGTCCCTTGGCCGTCTTCAGTTCCACCCGGGTTTACATGGACTTGTCCTGAAATAACAGCTTTTTCTGTGACCTTTGCCTGGTCACTTAATCGATTAATAGAAAAATCCAAGTCCTCAAGCTGTTCCAGCAGGTCCTGGTCAGCCTGATCAATTTGGCTAATTTCCATTTCAGCTTCTGCTATTTCCATTTCATAAGAAGACAGCTCTGATTCAAACCTGCCTACTGCTTCCCCCTCAAGAGCTGAGTCTTCTTTGTATTGATTGCCTTCTCTTTCTGCTCTGTCCCGCCCATTTACAGCATTGGCACGGTCTGTTTCAAGCGCCGACCGTCTGCTTACTAGACGCTCCCGTTGACGCCTTTGATCATCCAACTGCCTCTGAGCTTCTTCATTTTGGTATGTAAGTAATTCTGTTCCGGGTTCAACTGTCTGTCCGTTGGTTACATATAACTCTACCAGTTCTTCACTGCCTCCATCCAGATATACTTCCTGTATATCCAGTGCCTGTACCCGGCCGTCAAAGAGCACAGGTGCTTCTTCATACACTTCATAGACAGTATAGTCTGCTCCTTCATCTGTGCCTGACTCGCTTCCAGATACCCACTGCACACCAACAATCAGCACAAGCAGCACGCCTACCAGCAGGCCGGCTACCCAACCTTTACCGGGCTTCCAGCCTTTGTTCTGTTTTTTTTCTTTACCCATCTCTCAGCCTGCTTCCTTAAAGTGCCATACTACTTAGTAACATATCGCCAGCCACACTCAAACCAGTCCCTAGAATGAACCATCCTACTTGCACAATGGTCACAGCACGCTTGACATGTTGGGGCTTTTCGATCCCTGAATAATAAAAATACAGAAAGAGCCCGACACCTACTGCCGAAATGGTCATGGATACAAATAGATTGTCTGATACATTGAGCTGCGCAATCAAGAAGGCCAGCAGGACACCAATCGCTCCTGAATAAAAAATAGCTGCCCAGATATCATATTTATATACCTCTCTGTCTTTGGCAATCCAACGTGAGGGGTATAATATCAGCGCATACTCAATCACTGTCCCCACAAAAAGCCCCATTCCACCAAGCAAGCCGGCAATAAGCATAATCACTAAAGTTGTCTGGACGTCCCCTTCTCCTGTTACCTCTCCCCAGTCAAAAGCCAGCTGAAGCAGTCCCGCTAGCACAAACGACCCTATGTACAACCACATGGCCCCTTTCGGAAAAGTGTACCCCTGCCTGTTTTCTTCAATCAATTCTTCCTTATCATCCATACTTTTTCCTCCTTTTATAAATCAAACATTAATATTTCAATTCCATTACAATGTTTGCTGTCTATACCTTACCATAATTTAAAAGGCTGGTTCAACGCTTCACTATATATTGTTTTATAATATATCCGCCTATTTAAATATAAGTTTTTCCCAGTCATCCCTCCTGCCTTTCACTAAAATTCAAAAGTGACTCCGTGTGTTCAAATCATCGTCTGTTTACTGGTAGTCTCCGCTGTCACAAGATTCATCTGACGATATCATTGGATTTTAGGGCATGGGCAGCTTGCTTTGTACACAGAAATCCAAAATAAAAATCCCCGAATAAGGGAGAGACTATAACTAGCCGCCCTTATTCGGGGATTGTATGCGTATATCCAGCTTACGCTTTAGCTTTCGCTGTAGGCGAATGTTTTGCTTTCCGCTTTTTTCTGACTTTTAGCTTTTTCTACTTTGACTTCGCCAATTGGCAGAATCGTTTTACCATAGACTTCGTTCAGGACCTGAGCCATGGCTGCGTAGATAGCAGACAGACCACAGAAGATTCCTTCAAAGCCGGCAATCATTAAAATCAGTGCTGAGCCCGTGTAGTTTCCGACAGCCAGCAGGAAGAACAGGATAGTCAAAGAGCCGAAAACGACTTGCAGTGCGCGGTTGATGCGCAAAGTACCCACAAACATGAACAGAGTGAAGAGTCCCCACATGAAGAGGAAAGCGGCCATAGACAAAGCGTTAGGTGCTTCTCCGAGACCCAGCATCGGCAGGATGTTCAAGCCAACAAGGGCCATCCAGAAAAAGCCGTAAGAGGTAAAGGCTGTTGTCCCAAAGGTGTTGTCTTTTTTGAATTCCATAATTCCGGCAATAACTTGGGCCATCCCACCAAAAAAGATGCCCATCGCTAAAATCATTGCATCCAGACCGAAGAAGCCGGCATTATGAATATTGAGCAGTACGGTCGTCATCCCAAAGCCCATGAGACCAAGCGGTGCCGGGTTTGCGGTGATCTCCTTATATGAAACGATTTTTGTTTTTTCCAAAATTAACACTCCTATTTTCTCTTTTATTACACAAGTGCTAAGTATACAGACTGCATGTGAAGCCTGTCAATCTAAAATTAGTAACATCTTAATGTTATCGCTTCCTTTTTTCATTAAACAGTTAATATTTGGTCTTCTCCAGTTAAACAAAATGCATTGTTATTTTTTCAGAACTGAACTCTGGCTGCATCAAAAAAAAGAGCCTCACAAGGAGGCTCCCTATTCTGTTTCGTTTAAAGCTATTTTAGGCGGTCAGCTTTTTTCTTCATGCTGATAAATGCCCTCTTTTCCAAAGTAGTTTTTAGTCAGCTTGACAACAACTGGACTCAAAAGCAGCAGTCCCACTAAGTTTGGAATAGCCATCAGGCCGTTCAGCGTATCCGCCAATGCCCAGATTGCACGCAGGCCACCTGTTGCTCCGACAACGATCAGTGGAATAAAAATCAGGCGGTACAACACAATCGTTTTAGAGCCAAACAGAAATTCTATACAACGCTCGCCGTAGTAAGACCAGCCCAGCAAGGTAGAGAAGGCAAAGAATACTAGTCCAAAAGTGACGATGAAACCGCCAAAGGGCATGCCTTCGTCAAACGCTACAGTGGTCAGCGCTGCACCGTCAAAACCTGTATCCCAGGCACCGGTCATGACGATGACCAGAGCAGTAATTGTACATAGAACCAGTGTATCGGCAAAGACTTCAAAGATCCCCCACAATCCCTGACGGACAGGGTGATCGGTTGTAGCGGCAGCATGGGCGATTGGCGCACTACCCAGACCGGCTTCATTGGTAAAGACTCCACGGGCAATCCCGAAGCGGATGGCCATAGTCATGGTTGCGCCGACAAAGCCGCCGGCTGCCGCACTGCCTGTAAAGGCATCACGGAAAATGATACCGAAAGCTGCCGGCACCTGTGTAATGTTCAAGGCAATGATCAGTAGCCCACCCAAAATATAAACAGCTGCCATGAACGGAACCAGTACAGAAGTGACTTTACCGATTTTCTTGATTCCACCAATCGTCACCGTCGCTACAGCAATGGCCAGAACAATACCGGTGATCAGCGGATCGATATTGAAAGTCGTCTGCAGTGAGTCTGCCACCGAGTTGGACTGGACCATATTTCCGATTCCAAAGGTTGCCGTTGCTCCAAAGACAGCAAACAGAACCGCCAGCCATTTCTGGTTGGCCCCCTTGTCTAAGTAATACATCGGTCCGCCGATAAAGCGGCCGTCTTCAGTCTTTTCGCGGTATTCAATCGATAACACCACTTCTGCATACTTTGTTGCCATCCCGACAACTGCTGCCAACCACATCCAGAACACCGCACCAGGACCCCCGATGGCAATCGCTGTTCCCACACCGGCAATGTTCCCTGTACCGACAGCAGCCGCCAGTGCGGTAGATACCGCCTGAAAGGCTGTGACTTCTCCTTCTCCGACCTGTTCTTTGGCAAACATTTTGAAAAAGGTCTGCTTCATCGCGTAGCCGAACTTAGTAAAGGATACAAAGTCTGCCCGTATCGTGAGGAACAAGCCTGTTCCGATAATCAGAACCAGCAGCGGCCAGCCCCAGACAAGGTCATTGACCACATCATTAATCTCTAGAAAACTTTCGATAAAACTATCCATACTTTCTCTCCTCATAATAATATTATTATTTTTCTCATGATAATCTAATATTATTATACATAACCTTTGACAATTTGTAAAAAAAACTTCTATGAAGCCCTTTTATTTATTTTTATGGCATTTAAACTAGGAGCCTCTCTGGAAAAGAGTTGATTATATCCCTTTCGTCTTTGAGTTAAATCCTACTTTTACTCCAATTAAATGGATTACTTAGCCGGCTTCAATACCCAAGTTTATAAAAAGGACCACTACCGCTGCAGTGGTCCTTTCAGTCATCTAGTCATCCTATTCAGTTTTTTTCGTTTCTTTTTCGTAAATACCGCCTTTGCCAAAGAACTGCCTGGTCTGACTGACAATCACGGGACTCAGGATCAGCAGCCCGATCAGGTTGGGCAGCGCCATCAAGCCGTTCAGTGTATCCGCCAGAGCCCAGATTGCACGCAGGCCACCGACTGCTCCAACAACAATCAGCGGAATAAAGAGCAGGCGGTAAAAAATGATCGACTTGGGTCCGAACAGAAATTCCATACAGCGCTCCCCGTAGTAGGACCAGCCCAGTAAAGTGGAAAAGGCGAAGAAGACCAGGCCGAAAGTGACGATATAGCCCCCAAACAAGATCCCTTCATCAAAGGCCGAAGTGGTCAGCGCAGCCCCATCCAGACCGGTATCAACAGCCCCGGTCATGACAATGACTAGCGCCGTAATGGTACATAAGACAAGCGTATCGGCAAACACTTCAAAGATTCCCCACAGCCCCTGACGGACAGGGTGATCCGTGGTTGCGGCAGCGTGAGCGATTGGTGCACTTCCTAGCCCCGCCTCATTGGTGAAGACTCCTCTCGCTACACCGTAACGGATGGACAGAGTCAAGGTTGAGCCGACAAAGCCGCCGACAGCCGCAGAACCTGTGAAGGCATCACGGAAAATAATACCGAAAGCACTTGGAACCAGCTGGATATTGGCCAGAATGATGATCACTCCACCCAGTATGTAGATCGCAGCCATAAAGGGAACAATAATTTCTGTGACTTTACCGATTTTTTTGATTCCGCCGACAATAACCAGTGCCACCAAGACGGCCAGAACAACGCCTGTAATCCAGGGTTCGATATTGAAAGTCGTTTGCAGTGAGTCAGCTACTGAATTCGACTGGACCATATTGCCGATTCCAAAGGTCGCAGCAGCTCCGAAAGCCGCAAACAAAACAGCTAGCCATTTCTGATTGGCCCCTTTGTCTAGGTAATACATCGGGCCACCGACAAAACGCCCATCCGGAGTTTTTTCCCTGTATTGAATCGCTAGGACCACTTCTCCGTACTTCGTGGCCATGCCAAAGAGCGCCGCAATCCACATCCAGAACACCGCTCCCGGGCCGCCAATTGCAATCGCCGTACCGACTCCGGCAATGTTACCCGTTCCGACCGTCGCTGCCAGTGCCGTTGACACAGCCTGAAAAGCCGTGACTTCCCCTTCACCGACCTGTTCTTTAGCAAAAATTTTCAAGAACGTCTGCTTCATTACATAAACAAACTTAGTAAATGACACGAAGCGGATCATAAAGGTCAGCACGACGCCCGTTCCCACGATCAGAATCAGAAACGGCCAGCCCCAGACCAGATCATTCACCCCCTCATTCACTTCCAATAGCCATTCAAGCATTCTTTCCATCATATCCTCCCCTTTTTTAATCCTTTTCTCATTTTGTGCATAAGAGTAATATACACAATTATTGGCCTCCTGTATATCTCTTTTTCATGCTTTTGAAAATAGTGAATAGAGCTGGATAAATTCATAAATAAACAGTGTCTCAAAGCAGATGAGCTGGCCAGACCTTTTTTTAAAAAAAAGTCTGGCTTGTGTACTTTGTGCGAGAGTTGGGACCCCTTTTAAAGACTGCCAAATGTTAACGGGGCTCTATAGCGTCTTTAGAGACCCGTTAAATTGAAGGCTTCACTGAAACTAGTCTCTGTATGCATTTGGTGACAGATTTATTGTAATCATAGATAAGAAGTAAAACGACGAATGAACTTCCATTCGTTTATAGTAACTCTCGCCTCCGCTCATCCAGGATGACGTTGTTTCACCCGCGTAGTTGAGACAACGTCATCTGCATCATCAAAACAAGCGGGTTACCAAAAAAGCTGGACGAGACTTTACTGCCTTTTTACGCATTTTTTGAAGGTCGAGGGAGCTGTATGTTTAGACAAGCTGTTTTTAATGGTTAGATAAAAATATACTGCGCCGCCGCCCGTTGTGCTATACTTTCTTTACATAAAAGGAGACAGCTTGCCTAGGACCTGCTTGTGCTGCGTTGCCTTTTCTGTACTAGTCCCCTGACACACTGCAGTGGGGACACTCAACTGATAAGGAGATGCTTTATGCTGGATTTACTGGAATACACTTGGCCCTTTTTGCTTTTCGAAGGCTTTTTCTTGATTAGTGGTATTTTAATGCTGCTTACAGGGATAAAGATACGCCGACAACATAAATGGCCGGCTCTTTTAGTTACACTCTTGAGCTCCGTAATCATCCCTTTCTCTATCTATTTGCTTTACTGGACCTTCATGTTAGGTTACAATTCATAAGTTTTCTTTTTTGGGGACTAGTCTGAACAGTGTTTGGCGTATATCGTTATAACCCACTAACCTTTCTCTCCAGGTGCCCGATGTTAATCTTACGTTATGTTTAATCTAGAATTATTCAGTCAGGGGGTGAACATTTTGAAGCAAGTAGGTTTGACGCTGCTATTAATGGGTTCTATTATCTATGGGGCCGTACTTATTGCCGCTACCGTTTATGCTCAGATACTGATAGGGGCAGACGGAATAGGCTGGAATTCGATCTATGGTGTATATGGTACAGCTTATAGAGAGGTGGGACTCCTTCCCAGCTTTTTGGCCGCCGGTTTATGTGCAGCTGGTGCAGCTATTGTATACACCTCCTGGAAAAAAGAATAGCCGTAAAATAGAGATTCTTCTTACACTTAAAGGGTCTCTATTTTATTATTCAACTTTACGCTTCTGTTTAGGCAATTTCTTCTGCAAAACGGTACATATGATACACTGTCAACCCGTCTGTTTGGCGCTTTTCCATCACTTTGTAGCCAAGATGCTCATAGATTTCCTTGTTGGGTTCATCAGCTGTATAAAGGTAGATGCCCGAAGCCTTCCTATCTTTGGCCACCGTTTCTGCCTGCTGCATCAGCTTGCTTGCCATTCCCATGCCCCGGTGGTCTGACCTTACTGCTATGGCTTCCAGCAGGATAGCCTCTTCAGGGACCGCTTGGGAGGAGCTGATCATCCGCCCCACCTTAAAGGCCTTGCTCCAGTTAATTTTTAATAGTAGCGGGAAAGCACGGAAATCCTGGGGCAAAATAATTCTGAGCAGACGGGGCAGCGGCAATCTAGTCTTTCCTTTCATAATCAGGATCCCGACAATCGCCTGGTTCAGCCTGGCCATGTAAACCGGCTGACCGGCTTCAAGGTAGATGCGGGTCTTAAGAATGGACAATAGCGTATACCTGTATCTGACACCTGCTTTGCGGACATCAACAACTTCTTTTGTGATCCCTTCCTGTTCGAAGGCCGTAACCAGCAAGGCCATGGCTTCTTCCACATCTTGCGGCCTTAAGGGATCGATTTCTAGCTGACTCATGTCTCTCCTCCTTCTATTCTAAAATAAACCTATTCATCTCTTGCCTCTCTCCAGTTCAGATCCTGCCCTCATTCTGTGAGGTTCTCGACCAGATACTCTTTGTCTCTCTTTCCCTACCGTGTTCTGCTTCCTCATCTGACAGTACTTGCCGGTAAAGCGGACGGTAGACCAGCTTGCCGTTTACACGCAGACTTTCCATCAAAGACAGAGATCTCACCGCAATCTTTGCCTCCTCGACTACTATAGGCAACTCGTCTAAACTCTGGTTTTCTTTAAGCCGAACCTTTTTCCCCAAAGTGATGTGCGGCCGGTAAGGCCGTTCTTCCGCCTGAATTCCTCTGTGAGCCAACGCCTGCTCCAGTTCTTTGTACAAGGCGTTTAAAGCGCTCATTTCACCGTCTACTCCAAGCCAGACGATGGCCTTGCTTCCTTTAATAAACTGACCTGGTCCAGACAAATTCAGGTTAAAAGGTCGGCTGTTATAAGCGGCCTGATCTACTGCTTCTTTAAGCCTGTTTTTCAGGGCTTCATCTCCGTTTCCGATAAAGCGGACCGTCAGATGAAAGTTTGACGGCTCAGTAAAGCGGCCTTCTGCGGAAGCTGTTCTAATTTGATCCTGTACCTTTTCAGCGGACTGTCTGACCGCTTCTTCCAGTTCTATCGCAATAAACCATCTCATCTGCTACTCATTTCCTCTCTTAGACAGCAACCTGCTGTGTGTTTGCTTTCCTTTTATTATACTCTACTTTCTGCTGCCAGGTCCCCTGAACCCCTGGAAAGAGGCTTTCTATCTTCCGCAGTTTTGCCTGCTGACACAGACAGTCTACCTGAAAACAGCTTGAATAATATTCAAACCGCCTGCTGGCGTGAACCGTTTTTCCTGACACAAATCCTTTGGCGGTAGACACTGTATCTATGCTAGAATGAAGAACGGAATCGAATCTATGAAAACAGAAGCGAGGATCAGTCATGATAGCGAAAACAGCAGAAGATTTTGAAAAACTAAAAGAAATCGGACGGATCTGCGGCAAGATCCGTGACGAACTTGTCAGCCGGACGCAAGCCGGCATAACGACCAAAGAACTGGATGACTTGGCAGGTAGACTTTTTGAAGAAGAAGGAGCCGAGTCTGCACCGAAAAGTATTTATGACTTTCCCGGCTTCACTTGCATCAGTGTTAACGGCGCTGTGGCTCACGGCATCCCTGACGACTATGTAATTCAGGAAGGTGACTTGGTAAATATCGATGTTTCTGGGTCCAAAGACGGCTACTTTGCGGATACAGGTATTTCCTTTGTCACAGGCAAGGGGCACCCCGTACTGCAGACGGTCTGTGATGTGGCCAAAGAAGCTTTTGAAGCCGGCTTAACTCACGTCAAGCCGGGCGGCTACACTAGCGCTTTAGGGAAAGCTGTCCAGGAGACCGCTAAACAAAACGGCCTAACCATCATCAAAAATCTGACCGGTCACGGCATTGGCCGCTCAATCCACGAGAAGCCGGATCATATTTTCAACTATTATTCCAAGTGGGACGACGTCAAGATGAAAGATGGCATGGTCATCGCCTTTGAACCTTTTATCTCTACCAAGGAAGAAGAAGTCTTTTTAGGCGAAGACGGCTGGACTTTTCTCACGGAAGAAAGCTTCGTGGCCCAGTATGAGCATACAATCATCGTCACCAAAAACGGGCCGGTCATCACGACCCGATAACCCGTTAGGCAGAAAGACTTGAGAACTGTGTCACTCTCTAGTGCTGAATACCCGTTGTATTCAGTACAATATATAGAAGCTGCCTTACTGTGTGTGATTGCATACAGTCATACAGTAAGGCAGCTTCTATATATTGTAATTGTTTTCAAAAAACGCTTCTATTTTATATGACTTGTTTTCTGATTCTGGTTGAGACTTTTTCTGTAGCAATGACAAAGACGAGGATCAAAATCATGATCATCAGTGCTTCATCGAATCGTCTAAGCGTCATGGCAGTAGACAGTTCTACACCTATCCCCCCAGCTCCTACAAGACCAAGCACGACCGCTGAACGAATAGCTTTTTCGAGTGCATATAGACTGGTCGCCACAAAGGACGGAAAGCCCATTGGAATAATCGATCCTATGATCACTCCCACCTTTGAAGAACCCGTCGCTTCCAGCGCCTGAATCGGTCCGGCGTCCAGTTCTTCAATCCGTTCAGAAAAGAACCGGGCACAAAACCCGACACTGTCGACAGTAATGGTTAGAATCCCAGCCAGAGGACCCAACCCTACAGATATGACAAATATCAGTGCCCAGATCAAATCAGGGATGGTTCGAATCACAGAAACGAGACTTCGCACAAATCCTGCCAGTACCGGACTCGGACTGGTATTTGCTGATGCCAGTAAAGCTACCGGCAGGCTGATAAGCGTTCCGAAAGCTGTCCCTACCAGTGCCATTTGGAAAGTCGAGAACATCGCTGTAGTGATAAAAGATAAGCGCGAAGCATCCGGTGGAAAGGCTCTAGCCAGAAAAGTCATCATATTGATCAGACCGGTCCATAATCTGTCTGGGGTAATATTTGTGCTGTATAGACCTTGAACAAAGAGTGCCAGGAAAATGATCCATCCTATTATTGAGAATAGAGACGGTTTCTTCAATCGCTTAGGCATGTTCTTCAAATACATATTATTGGTCGCCATTTTCGCTGCCTCCTTCATCTTTTTCGGCTGTTGTCTCATAAAGCCAGTCCAAATCACAGGCAGCTAACTGACTGTTTTTCTGGTCTATGACTACATCCCCATTTTTCAGCCCAATAATCCGTTCACCATATTTTAGAGCCACGTCCATTTGATGCAGGACACAAATGACGGTCAAATTTCTTTCCCGGACTATTTCCCAAAGGAGATCCATGACTTCCAGGCCAGCTTTAGGATCCAGACTCGCTATGGGCTCATCGGCAAGCACTACTTTCGGTTCCTGCATCAGCATACGGGCAATAGCTACTCTCTGCTTTTGTCCACCTGAGATTTTGTCCGCTCTTTGTTTGGCCAAGTGACTTAGACCCACTCTATCCAGGCATTCCATTGCTTGTTTTCTCAAAGCGTCTGAAGCAAACGGAGCCAGTGTCTTTGCAAAGAACCCGACCCGGCCTAATGCCCCAAACAAAACATTCTGAAAGACACTGACGTTTTCAATCAGGTTAAAATGCTGAAATACCATGCCAATATCTTTTCTTGTTTCCTTTAGAGACGGTTTATCGCTGATATCAATCAGCTGCCCATTAACATGAATACTCCCCGCGCTTGGCTGTTCAAAGCCAGTAATGCACTTGAATAAAGTAGATTTTCCCGAGCCGTTGTGCCCCAGCAGCACTACCCCTTCACCGGACTTCACTTCAAAGTCAACGGTTTTTAGTGCCTGCGTTCCATCAGAATATGTTTTTCCTAAATCTTTTACTGCAACAGAATTCACTTTTAGACCTCCAAAGATTATAAATCGATTCCTAGTACACTGTATGTCTCTCTCATTAAATCATAGTCAGAATCCAGAATTTCAATGATTCTGGCAGACATATACTTATCTCTTTCTCCACTGGAGAGGATACTTTCAATTATTTCATCTTTATTGTCAAGTAGCCTCTGCTGCATCTCTACTACAAAATCTTCCGGTAAATTAGGACTCACAACAAACGGGTCTGCTGGAAGAGGGGGGCCTTCTTCAAGAATTCTATACTTCCCTTCTCCATCTTCTTCTACCATGCTGTGATAATCCTTGATTCCAGTAGCTAGAACATCTACTTCATGGTTCGTAAATGCTTCGATTCTAGCTGCGTCCAAAAGTAAAATTTCTACATCATTGTCTAAATCAAAGCCTGCTTCAACCAACATTGCGCTTGGCCCAATGTGTCCACTCGTGGATCCTGCATCCTTCATAGCTATTTGGCTGCCTTTAATATCATCTAATGTTTCGTATTCGCTGTCTTCATGTACGATAATTACCGCATTGTACTCATCTCTTTCAATGGCGACAATCGGTTCTACTCCCGGAATCGCACTTTTTATCTGCGCGTATTCCGACGGTCCGGCCAGAACGATATCTACTTGGTCAAACTCCAGGGCGTTCGTTGCAATCGTCCGGTCCGATACAGGGAAAAATTCCACATCCACTTCCAGTACCTCTTCAAGTTTTTCCTGAAAGGGTCCAAATGCGCGCTGCAGTTCTTCCATGCCCTCCAGCCCAGTATCAGCAAATCGTAATGTGGTCGGCCAATCTTCTTTTAGTTCTGTTTCAGTAGCTTCAGCTTCAGTCTCAGCCTCTCTAGCCCCTTCATTTCCACAGCCTACTATGACCAATACAAATGCCATCAATAGGCTGACTAACCCAATGCTTTGTTTCTTTTTCACTTGTAATACCCCCAACACTTATTTTTCTTACATAAACAACCTAACATCCCTATATGTATTTATAGTAATCTGTCTGTAAAGTTCCTGTAAAACTGTCATGCAAGCGTCTTTCTTCTTTGTAAACTTGTACAAGAGCTACACAGCAACGGTATGGAAGAAAGTGATTTAACCCTTTAAACAATAAAAACCACCGAAACAAGAGAACAGCGTCCTTGTTTCGGTGGTCTTTAATCTGTTCAACGCAGCTTTTCCAGACTTTATTTTACCGGTTTGCAGCAAAAAAGCCTGTTTCGTCTATACCGATTCTAAGCAGGTCGTAAGGTTGTTGCTTTGTTGAATAGCGCCCCTCACCTTACATCTTCTGCCTGTGTATAGAGGCCCGCCCCCACTAGTCTAAGTCTGATTACTCCCTTGATATTTCGCAGGCTCCACTGGATTCAGATCCATCTCGAGATCGGTATTTTTTAAAGCAGCGAGTACAAACAGGAGGTAGATCCGTCCTGACAGAGCAATCAGGAGACTAACTGAGACGAAGGCTGGTGAAAAGACGGTCAGGGCGGCCGTCATGAAGACGGTAGCGCTGCCCATCAGGATCAGATAAGCTTTGTCTTTTTTCCGGTAGACTTCATACTTTTCCGGGCGGTTACGTTGAGCCAGCAGGCGGGCTACGGCTTCCAGAAGTTTATGAAAAACAACTAGCTCCAGAATCAGATACAAAACCGGATAATACATCAGCGGCAAATACGTGTCGAGTGGCTGACTGGCCAGTAGATTCCAGAGGCTCTCAGCGAGCGACAGGACAATCAGTACATCGAGCACTTTTTTGATGACGGTCTGGCTGCTTTCTGGGAAGGTATAATCCATTTCACTGAAGCCCTGCCTGACAATCAGCCAGCCGACAAAAGCCGGGAGAATCGTTAAACCGCCGAGGGTAATGGTGACATGGACCAGCACAAACCCCCAGATGATATGTTTAAAGCCTTTTTTCATCGTTATCCTTCCTTTCTTTCCCTGATGTAGCGGTACAAACCGAAAAAGGTAAAGTTCGAAGGCGCATGATCGATGCCGTAAAGCCGAAAGACTTGCTCACCCTCTGCTGTTTCAAGCATTAATTCAGGTGAAATCCTTAGCTGACGGTACGCATCCAGAATCTCTGACGGCTCCTCAAGCTTTTTTTTAGTAGAAAAAATGTCGCCCTCTCCCAAGGTCAGACCTCTTGCTTCAGCTGCGGGCCGTTCTTCAACAGATACCCCGACCTGCTCCTCTACTGCTTTGGGGCCGCTGAAAGTCAGTTCTCCCAGGGTGAGGCTTTCTTCAGCCCGATAATGGGAGTCCGCTTCCCGACTGATGTAAAATCCCCCGTAATACCTCAGAGGTTGCTGGTCATTTACCTGTTCATAGAAGCTAAGCAGGCCGATGTCGGCCCTCATGACGCTGTCGTCACTCAGATGAATATCCAGTTCCGAGATCTGCTCACCTGAAAGCTGACCCAGCTCCTCAAAGGGCGGGAGTTCCATCCTGATCCGCCGAACAACATAGCGGCCATAATACTGGCCTGAAGAATTTTCATACCCATCTTCTGGTTGTAAAGCTTGTATGTAAATTTCAGGATACCCAGGCAGCGACACTTCTTTGACGGTTCGCCTGTCTTCCACGTTAGTAATGTACAGCACGTCCATTTCCAATCGGTCTTCACCCTGAGGGCTGCTGACAAGATTCAAGTCATACACATGCTCCAAAAAAACCGGTTCATCCAGTCTGCTGTGCAAGGAAAGCACATAACCCAAAATCATGAGGATACCCGTCAGAAAAAGAATTCCCTTGAATAATTGATGATTGATTGGCATCAGACACTCCTTTAGTTCTTTTTTGTTGTTTTAATTAATCTAAACGCTGACATGTTCAGTTTAACAAAACTGAAGCTGAGAGGACAGGAACATTTGAAAGCATCAGGCTTTTAAACCTTGAACCTGTCCTTTTGGTCCTCAAAACAGCTGACAGAAAAAACTTTACCGCTAGGCTTAGATCCTTCGATGAGGAGACGGTTCAGTGAGTCACACCCTGTTTCAGATCAACTGAGCCGCCACTTTTATACGCCTACTTTTGGGAAAAACAAAAAGGACCCGGCTGAAGCAGACAAAAGTACCGGTTGGCTGTCATCAGTGGTACACTGTAGATACTTTAATGAAAAAAGAAAGAAGGCAGATAAATATGACTCCTGTAAAGCTGACTACTCTGACAAAAAAAGGCGGCTGCGGCTGCAAGATTGGCCCGGGCGAGCTGCGTGACGTCCTCCACAGCCTTCCCGAAACAAAAAAAGACCCGAACCTGCTGGTGGGACTGGATACCGGTGACGATGCCGGGGTCTACAAGCTGACGGATGATCTGGCAATCGTTCAGACCCTGGACTTTTTCACCCCAATTGTTGATGATCCTTATGATTTCGGTCAAGTAGCGGCGGCCAACGCTTTGAGTGATGTCTATGCCATGGGCGGCACGCCTGTAACGGCGCTCAATATTGTAGCTTTCCCTATTTTTGACCTGGACAAAGCCATTCTGAGCGAGATTCTGCGCGGGGCCAGTGACAAAGTTCAGGAAGCCGGCTGTAACCTGGTCGGTGGACACTCGATCGATGACCAGGAGCCTAAATTTGGCTTGTCTGTGACCGGCACGATTCATCCCGATCAGATCCAGACCAATGCGGGTGCCCGGATCGGCGACCAGCTGATTTTGACCAAACCGATTGGTGTCGGCATTTCGACAACGGCTTTAAAACGCGGTTTATTGTCTGATGAAGAAGTCAGCCGGGTAACGGCTGTCATGGCCATGCTCAACAAAGGCGCCGCTGAAGTCATGAAAAACTATCCTGTTCATGCCTGTACCGATGTGACCGGTTTTGGCCTGCTGGGTCATCTCGGTGAAATGGCAGCGGAAAGCCGCCAGGCCATCACTTTGATGAAAGATCAGGTCCCAGTCCTTCCCCGTGTCCGTGAGCTGGCCGAGCAGGGAGTCGTTCCTGGCGGATCCAAGAGTAATCTTCGGCACGTCAAAGAGGCGGTCCACTTTGATGACCGCCTGGACGAGATCGACCAGCTCATTCTGGCAGACGCTGTGACTTCCGGAGGTCTCCTGATGGCTGTGGAGGCTGCACAAGCCGAGGCACTGCTTGCAGAGCTTAAAGCTAAAGGACTCGATGCCTCCCTAATCGGGTCAGTAACTGATGGACCGGCCGGCCAACTCTTTGTCAAATAAGAAAGGATTGCCTTATGTTTATTAATGTGACACCTGAAACTCTCCACCGACAAAAAGCGCAAGGACACATCATCGTCGATGTTCGGTCGCCTAAAGAATTTGCAGAAGCAACCATCCCTGGAGCCATCAATTTACCTCTGTTTTCCGATGAAGAGCGGGCTCTTGTGGGGACTACCTACAAGCAGCAAGGCCAGCAGGCCGCCAAGGACCTGGGACTTCAATTGTTTTCAAAAAAACTGCCGGACTATGTCCGACAGTTTCAGGAGCTTGATGCTCCAGTCACCGTTTTCTGCTGGCGCGGCGGTATGCGCAGCAAGACTGTCGCTACCGTCACCGACCTGATGAATGTCAAAGCCAGCCGCCTGACGGGAGGCATCCGGGCCTACCGGAACTGGATGAAAGAGCAGCTCCAAACGCTGCCCCTACCGCCTTTTTATGTGCTGAACGGCCATACCGGAAACGGCAAGACCCAGCTGCTGCGTCAGCTCAAGCAAGAAGGCTATCCGGTGATCGACCTAGAAGGCATGGCTGGGCACCGCGGGTCGATTTTCGGGCATATCGGTCTTGAACCGAATAACCAGCGCCTCTTTAACCTTAAGCTGGGTGAAGCTCTTTTAGAGTATCAGCAAGCACCTTACATCCTCATTGAGGGCGAAAGTGCCCGTATCGGTAAAGTCATCATTCCCGAGCGAATCTACCAGCACAAAGCAAGCAGTCTGCAGCTAGTTCTGGACTTGCCCGTCGCAGAGCGGGTCCAGATTATCCTGGCTGATTATTCACCTGAAGACTCTCCTGAAGCTTTTACAGCTGCCTTTGAAAAAATCAGGCGCCGGATTCATACACCAGTGGCCAAGGCTGTTTCTTCGGCACTGGAAGAAGGCGACTATCCCTCCGTGGTCAAGAATCTGCTCACTACCTACTACGACCCGCACTATGACCGGTCGACCGATTATCCAAAAGACCAAACCGTTTACCTTGAAGCCCGGACAATTGAAGAGGCCAAAGATCAGCTGACTTCCTGGCTGCGCCACGAGCACGGACTTAGTTTCATAAAACACCCTTAGGCTGTGCTGTCTGAGAAAACATTCAGCTGATCTGTTTCTCGTCGTAGCCCGCTTCGATCTGGCGGAACACATGCTCCTTGATCTGCTCATCAGCGAAGGCGTGCTGCATGGCCGTACGTGTAAGCTGTCCGATCTCCGAAACCGTCAGGCCGCAGTATTCGACCAGGAGCATCAGCTCATCTGTCATGGTGGTATTGGAAACGGTCCGGTTATCTGTATTGATACTAATATCTATCCCCTGTTCCATAAAGTATCTGACTGGATAGTCTTTAAAGGACGGGATGGCCCGTGTCTGAATATTGCTGGTCGGACACAGTTCCAGCAGAACACCCTTTTGTCTGACCGCTTCAAGGACCTTAGGGTCATCTTTGATCGCCACACCGTGACCGATTCGGCGGCTACCCATGCTCATCGCAGAGCTTACATTGCCGGCCGACCCACACTCACCTGAGTGGATTGTCATAGCCAGTGACTGCTCTCTTGCTTCACCAACAGCCAGCTGAACGTGTGCATTGGGAAAATTGGCTTCATCACCGGCGACGTCAATCGCGGCTACCATTCCTTCTGGGAGCTCGGCGACCTCTTTGAAGAGCTGAGTATTGCGCTCTTCGCTGTGGTGTCTGAGTGCACACACAATCAGACCGGCTTCAATCGGAAAATCTTCCGTTGCCCGCTTCATGCCTGTATAAGCTGCCTGGATCACTTCTTGTGTCGACAGCCCCTTGCGCTGATGTAAAAGCGGACCGAAGCGCATCTCCAGATAGACGACCTGCTCACGGCTGGCTGCTTCAACCACGGCATAAGCCGCTTTTTCCAGGTTTTCACTTGTCTGCAGCAAGGGTAAAATTACCTCAAAGGTGGCTAGATAGTCTTTCAGGTTCCCTGAATCTGCGGGAGCGATCGCCCCTTTCATACTTTCTTTGGGGATGCCTTCCTGCTCAGCCAGTTCCTCCAGCGTATGCATGGGTACGGACCCGTCCAGGTGGCAGTGCAGTTCAACTTTGGGTAAAGCCAGAATATCGTCTCTCTTCATCATTGTGCTCCTTTTCTCTTTTTGTTCGTCTGTTGCAAGTCATTTTTATTTTTAATGACTATACTATCACAAAAGGCCATCCATTAACAGACGTTATTTAAACTTTGACTATTTTACGTTCGGCTGTACACCTGTACTCTCAAGAATCGAACAACCCTATTCCTTACTGGTCCAGTACCTTGATAGAGCATTCTATCTGCACTTTTACTATACTTACAATAAATATGTTCAGGAGGGATCCTATCTTTACTTTAGGCAGAAAAATAGACTTCAACTATAAAACCAACCAGCTCATCACAGCCTTTGCGGCTGGCTCCGGCCTTCTTTTCTGGCTTTTGACCGGTGACGTGTCCAGTGGACTGACTGCGGCTTTAGCCGTCTTTTTAACCTGGGCATTGGCCCGTGAACTCGACCCGGCCCACCCCTACTCCGCTTTTTTTGCGGCAGCCCTTACCCTCTTTAGCCTCAACAGGACAGGAAGGCTGGATGGGCTGCTGTTGTTCTGGCTGCTGCTTTTACTGCGCTGGGTCAATGGCACGACCGGTAAACGTCTGTCCCTGATGGATATGCTCGCTCTGGCCGGCTTCACCCTCTTTGTCTCCCAGTCAACTGCAAACAGCCTCTTTCTACTTTTTTTCCTGGTGGCTCTTCTTGCAGTGCCCCACAGGCTGCCGTCTAGACCCTACTTCTTGTCGGCCTTAACTGCCTGGGGGGGATTGTTCATCTGGCAAACGCTGCTGCACGGCTTGCCGGTTCTTACTCTGCTCTCACTATCCACTTTCGAGCCTTTGCTTGCCCTGACTACGGTCGTTATAGCGCCCTGTGTCTTTTGGTTTGTCTGCAAAGTTCCGACTACGTGTGACCAGGGTAATCCATTGAATTTAGCCAAGCTTTATACCAGCCTGCTGCTTTTTCTGGCTGTTCTCGTCTTTCTTCTCTTCAGTGGCGCAGAAGCCAATACTTTAATCGTTATGTCTTCAGCTGCCTGGGGACCCATGGCTTACTTTGCTCAAGGCAAACTAAAAAAATTAACTTAATATGCAACAAAAGTGTACCGCCCAAGGAGATTTCCCCTCAGCGGCACACTTTTTTGTATTCTGAACCCGTCAGCCGTATTTTTTCTGATGGGCTTTTTTCAGTTCGAGGTAGTCTTCATCTTCCCGGACAGCTATCCATTTTTTCTCAAAAATAGCAGCCGACTGAGCTTTTTCGTCGTCAATTTCTCTCTGATTGACTTCCCCTTCGTCATTATACTTTTTCCCGCCTTTATAATTCGCATAGCGGCGCGAGCGAGTGTAACCCATCTGCAGAAATTTTCGGGACATGTCCATACCGACAAAGTCCCCGGCTTCTTTATAGTTTAAATACAGCTGATAAATTTTTTCAGAAGACTCTTCCGCAATCGCCGGTGTCTTGAAGCGCCAGTACGGCAGAATCTCACTCTTGTAAGGCTCCACCATCAGCACTCCCTGCTCTCCCCGACCCACTCGGTAGAGTTCCGGCTGCTCTCTGAAATCGATGGCATCGAAATCCATATCATAATCAAACGCCATAGTTGTTCCTCCCCTTTCTGCCTTTAACCCCTCAGCAATGAGTCAGGCGTTTCAGTAACTCCTCTGATCCAAATGTTTCACTCTCTTTTCATCCACCCTACTCTATTCCTCCAGATGGTACAAAAATTATCTCTCGGATCACTTGAAATAGCCAATAAATAGTCCCAGGATATCATGCAGTATTAGGATCTCGACAGTGGTAAACTGAATACACCTATTCCTATAGAAAGAAGGTTCAGCTATGTCCACCCCTTTATATGATCCTCTCAATACTTTGAAGCCGGTTGCTGCAGATTTGTGGATTGTCGACGGCGGAATGATCCGTATGCACGTCGCCGGTCTGGGTGTGCCTTTTTCGACCCGCATGACCGTGATTAGACTCACAGATCAGAGCTTGTGGATCCACTCTCCCATCAAGCCGGAAGCCAGTCTGTTTGACGCCATTGACGCGCTCGGTGAGGTCAGGCATCTCATTTCGCCTAATAAACTTCACTATGCCTATATTCCCGAGTGGAAAAAGCGCTATCCAGAAGCTCTGGCCTGGTCTAGCCCGGGGGTAGAAAAGCGGGCCGCCTCCCAGAACATCCCCGTCAGTTTCGACCGGGCACTGGAAGACCACGCCCCTTCCTTATGGTCAGAAGACATCGGTCAGCTAATATTTAAAGGTAGCCGGGTACTGGAGGAAGTCGTCTTTTTCCATAAAAGCAGCCAAACACTGATTTTAACCGATCTTATCGAAAACTTTGAGCCAAAAAAAACAACCAGCCGCTTTTACAAGGGGCTATATAAGCTGGCTGGGACCGCTGATCCGGACGGGAAAACACCTGTTGACCTGCGCGCAACGTTCAAAGGACGCAGGCAGGAAGCTTTTCGGTGCTACCAGCAGATGCTTCACTGGCAGCCGGAAAAAATCATCCTAGCTCACGGCCGGTGGTACGACACGGATGGAACCGCTGAACTGAAGCGGGCCTTCCGCTGGCTGGAAAAATAAGCTTTCATTAGGTTGATGCATCCTTGCCTCTAGGCCTCCATACACAGCATTCAAGCCTTGTTTCTATTGACCCCTTTCCTGTTTTTTTGCTTATTTGATTTTTACCGAAAAAGTATAGCTGACTTCTCCCTGCTCCTAGTAAGCCAAAACTTCATAAACTGCACCCTCTTCTCTGGTCCACTCGAATGCTTCCGTCCCCTCCCATATTCGCACATGGTAGTGGTCCGGCTCTTCTTCAAAAAACAGCTCAAAAGAGGAACCGGCTTCCACTTCTGCCGGTTCCATTCGGGAGGTCAGTTCAGGTGGGGCCGCTGCATCCACTTCGATAGCCACAACTGTCCCATTATCATACTTCACCGACCAACTGGACGTTCCTAACACTGGACGGATGACCTCCTCCCCCTGCCTGCACACTGACTGCCAGAGGTTCTAAGTACAGTCCTTCTGAAGAGAGGGCTGGTACAGATCCTTCGGTCTCTTCCGTCACTTGACTGTTCGAGGAGTCAACCTCACCTCTACAGCCAAAAAGAGTCAGGCTGAGTGTCAAAATAATCCACTCTGCTCTTACATGCTTCATTTTGTTGTCCCCTCACTGATCACTATAAAAATAGCTGCCCGCTCACAATCGGCAGTAAACCTTGTTTAACGACACTCGATTTTGTATTATTTTATCATACTCAGCAACCATAAACCGCTCATTACTCTTTATGCCCTGTCTGCTTTTTCGCTTATACAGACTTATTTTACAGCCTCTGCTTCCACCTATGATAACGAGCCTTATCGTTTGAAGGCTGAAAAGCCGTTCGTTATAATTCTTACATAAAACGTTTGGACCATAAAAGTGCAGAAAGGATGGATACTCTTGATAAAACTGACCGGCTTGCTTTTGACTGCCCTGTTTCTTTTTGCCTGTGGAGCTGAAGGGGCCCGGCTTCAGGAAGTCCAGCCTATGGCTGAAACAGCAGAGGAATGGAGCGAAACAGATTTGTCTATGCAGTACTACAGTTCTGGCAGCCGAGAGGGCTACCTGGTTTATCAGTCCCGAAAGAGAGTGACAGCTCAACTTGAAAGCGAAGAAAACAAGCTGACCATTCATTTGAGTGAATCTGAACAACTCTCATCCGATGATACAGACCTTTACTACTATACCTACTATCTGACTCTCGGGTCTGAACATGACACTTTGGACATTACAATCAACGGGGAATCTGTCCCGATTGAACTGATCCGCTCACTGTAAAGAGGGTCCGCTCTTTTTTTCTGCACTAGCACAGGGGAATGCTGTTTCAATCTCCCTTTGCAGCAAACTTCAGCGGACTTTATTCCATTTTTTTGAATAAATGAGAATAAACTCCTTGTTTTCTCATTTTATTTTATGTATTATTTAACCTAATCACTTGAAAGACAGCTCAATCAATCCACTGAAAGAGGGTCTCCCATGACTAAGCAATCCTTTAAGCACATCATTCTCATTATTATTTCGAGGACTTGACACTGCCGCTTTTTATGCAGATGTTGAAGTCCTATTCATGATTGCTTATGAATGGGACCAAGGCCTCCCATTCTTTATTTATAGAATGGGAGGCCTTTTTCTATTCTTTAACCTCGGGTCTAGCTGTTCGACTGGAAAGGAGTTTTGAGTCACCACACGTAGACAGATTTTACACTCATTCATAAAAAAGGGGTATGTTTTATGCACGTATTCGAAAAAGTTAATCAGACATTTACACAGTATCTTTCCTGGATTGTGGTGGCTGTCGCTGCAGTCTCTTTGTTCTTCCCGATAAGCTTTTTGTGGGCATCCGGCTACACTACGTATGTTCTGCAGTTCATCATGTTCACCATGGGCCTCACCATGAAGCCGGCGGATTTTAGCGCGGTCATGAAAAAGCCCTGGCAGGTCTTTATCGTTGTTTTTGCCCAGTACCTGTTCATGCCGCTGTCCGCCTTCCTTCTTGCCCGGCTGTTCCAGTTGCCCGCTGAGATAGCGATCGGGCTCATCCTGGTCGGTAGTGTCCCTGGCGGCACATCCTCTAATGTGATTGCCTACTTGGCCAACGGGGATCTGCCGCTATCAATCAGTGCGACCTCTGTTTCGACTCTGCTGGCTCCTTTTCTGGCTCCGGCCATGCTGTCCCTATACGGTGGCGCCTACTTGAGTGTCGATTTCTGGACTCTGTTTTTCTCGATTATACAAGTCGTCCTCGTCCCTGTTCTCCTGGGCCTGCTGATCAGTAAAGGACTCGGTGAACGCACAGCCAAAGTGGAAACATTTTTACCAACCCTGTCCTCTCTGGCCGTACTGGTCGTTTTGGGAGCCACTGTATCGGTCAACCAGGGTAACCTGCTGAGTACCGGTCCGGTCATCTTCCTGGCTGTCTGGCTCCATAATCTCAGCGGCTACGGCATCAGCTATCTGGTGTGCGGCCTCTTGAAGCGTGACACGGCAACGACCCGTTCGGTTGCAATCGAAGTCGGACTGCAAAATACCGGGCTGGCTGCCAGTCTGGGTCTAGCTCACTTCTCACCCGCTACCGCTTTAGCCGCCGCCGCAGGAGCCATCGTCCATACCCTATTCGGGACGATTTATGCCAGCTTTTGCCGGAAAAAGGACCGAAAAGAAAGTCAGCTTGCAGCTGCCGAAACACCAAATCCGGCAAGTGCCTGAAACACTTATTTCAATCAAGAGCAATTACCTTTAAAGCAGTCAAAATAATAGAAAGTGGGTTTTATGATGAAATTAAGTCAAGTCGTTAGAAGTGGTCCCGATCAGTACATCTGTCAGCCAGGAGCTTTGTCCTATTTGGATGAGAAAGTCGCTCATTTCAAGAAACCGGTCATCATTACCGGCGAGCAGTCTTACGCCGCTTTCTTGAAACACTATCCGGGAGCTTTGACCTGCCCGGTTCTTTGCTATGACCGGACCGCTTCCAATGAAGACATGGCCCGCCTGGCCGCTATGGCTAAAGACAGCGACTGTGTGATTGGCATCGGTGGAGGCAAAGCTCTGGATACAGCTAAGGGGACTGCCGAATTACTGGGCGTCCAGTATGTGATGGTCCCGACCGTTCTGGGCACTTGCGCGGCCTATACCCCTGTATCAGCTGTCTATCATCCTGATCATACGTTTAAATCGGTGGATTACTACACCCAGGCTGCTTTTCTCTGTCTGCTGGACCTGTCCCTTCTGGTCGAGTCGCCCAAGGCTTACCTGCTGGGCGGAATCGGAGATACGCTGGCTAAGTGGTATGAAGCGGAAGGGATCACCCAACACCTGGATGGTCCGCTACCGGCCATGGTTTCTGTGGGCCTCCAAACAGCCGAAGTGACTCGGGATATCCTGCTTTCAGACAGCCAGGAAGCTATCCGAAGTCTAGAAGAGCAGAGGATCACCCCTGCTTTTGAACGGGTGGTCGAAGCAATCATCGCCGTTGCCGGCACAGTCGGCGGCTTTGCCGGTGAATATGGACGCATGGCAGGTGCCCACGCGGTCCATAACGGCATGTCTTTAGTCAAGGAAACTCACACTTTTGAACATGGAATCAAAGTCGCTTACGGTATCCTGGTACAGCTGGCCGCTGCAGGCAATACAGATGAAGTCCGTCAACTTCAATCCTTCTACGCATCCTGCGGTTTCCCCCATAAGCTGGAAGCCTTTGGGGTCCATGATGGTCTGAATGGAAAAATGAAAGCCATTGCTGATTTTGCTTCTAGCTCCAATGAAACCTTCACCCTTGCTGTTCCCGATGCCACTCCGGATATCATCCTTGAATCCATGCATTATCTGGAAGCTCTCGACGTTTCTATTTCGTCATTTTGACCAGGAGGAAACCCAGCTGATTAACTGTCCGAAATTCAGCCAACTGACTTCAGAAAGAGCCTTGTCTGCTGAGCAAGAGGCTAGTCCCTCCTTGCATCCCATTCGATGCGTCAAGTCTTCCGTCTATAAAAAAACAGTGCCTCATTCGGGGGGCACTGTTTTTTTGAGCTATCCCGTTTATCCAAAGCTCAGCAAGACAGGCTGGAGAACATAAACGGCAAAAACGATAACAACAATCCCGACCATGTTCATCCAAAAGCCGGCTTTCATCATATCTTCGATATCTAGCAGGTCCGCACCGAACACTGCTGCATTCGGCGGTGTCGATATCGGCAGCATGAAGGCACAGGACGAGGCTAGAGCCACAACAGCCATGATCCCGTATGGCTCCACACCAATTCCCGCAGCCAGGCCGACACTGATCGGCATCAGCATATTGGAAACAGCTGTATTGGACATGATCTCTGTCATAAACAGTACCGTAGCGGTCAGAATGATCAGGATCAGCAGATAGTTGAACCGGTCCAGGTTGGACAGGATCTCGCCGAACCAGACCGTCAGGCCGGAAGACTCAAAGGCAGCGGCCAGAGACAGCCCGCCCCCGAAAAGAAGGAGTAGGCCCCAGGACAGGCCTTTCATGTCAAACCAGTCGAGCAGACGGCCACCTTTGGTATTTGGAATCACAAAGAGCGTGGTTGCTCCAAGCATGGATATCGTCGTATCCGAGAGTTCAAAGGGCAAAAATCCGCCGAAGATCCAGAGCAGGCCGGTAAGGGAAAAGATGGTCAGCACATATTTTTCCTCGGTCGACATTGGCCCCAGTTCCTTCAGCTGTTCTCTGGCAAATTCAGATGAAATCTCTCCTTCATCCTCTACTTTAAACTTGATTTTTGTGATATACACATACAGGACCACCAGCAGAATCAGGGTGACGATGATACCAAAAGTAAACCAGTCGGCAAAGGTGATGGTCTGTCCCAGCATATTGGAAGCCACTGCCACTAAAGCAGCATTGGGTACAGAACCAACAATCGTCGCCAGGCCTCCAATGGATGCCGAGTAGGCCACGGTTAGCAGCAGACCTTTGGCAAATTTCTGAAAGGAATCTTCATTTAAAAACTCTTTTTCTCTGATCTCCTTAATCAGAGCCAGGGCAATCGGCAACATCATCAAAGCGGTGGCCGCATTGGAAATCCACATTGACAGAAAGGCTGTGGCCAGACCAACGCCCATAATGATACGACTGCTGCTGGTTCCCAGCAAGGCAATGATGCTCATGGCGATTCGCTTGTGTAGGTCCCACTTTTCGATGCCCAGAGCAATTGTAAAGCCGCCCATGTACATAAAGACAATCGGATTCCCGTATGCCATTGAAGCGGTAGCCTGGTCGGCACCACCCGTCAGCGGCAGCAGAAAAATCGGAAGCAGTGAAGTGGCGGGTATCGGCAGCGCCTCTGTAATCCACCAAGTTGCTACCCAGGCTGTAACAGCCAGCACAGCCCGCGGACTGGCATCCAGTCCCGTCAGTTCTGGGATAAAATAAATAACGGCAAACAACAAGGGGCCGGTAACCATCCCCAGTTTCTTAAAGTCAATTCTCATAAAGCATCTTCTCCCCTATTCTCTCTCCACTTACCTCCAACTTGCCCTGGTCTGCTGACTCCTATCCAGTAGACCAAACGGGCTACACCCTGTGTCAGGCGCGCATAGTACTCAGTTTATCAGACATTTCGAATATAAAGTAGCGAACACGAAGTGAATCAAGTGTTTCTGTTTAAGGTTCAAAAAATTATAAAGTTTTTGAGTGTAAAACCTTATTTTATTAAGCAATCAGCTTCCCTTTTCCCCTTGAACAATCTAATTTTCTTCTTAATTCAGCCTTTATCCTCCTTGTCTACCTGGTATGATTTATTTAAAAGGAGTGAACAGCAAAAAAAAGCAGGTCGGAAAAATCCAACCTGCTTTCTTGTTGCTGTCACCTTATTTTTCTACATTGACGTCATCACTGATTCGAATCGGTCTGAGGGCAGTACTCCAGGCACTGACCTGATCCAGCATCGCATGAATATTTTCTTCATGCATGTCAGCCGGTTTGAAGTCACTGAAGTTTTCAAAATCAGTAAAGAGAGACAGAGTTGGGTGCACGCGGACATCCGCCACTTTCAGCTCACCCATTACACCACGCAGATGCTCGGCAGCTCTGGCACCACCGGTCGATCCGTAACTGACGATTCCGGCTGCCTTGTCGTGCCACTCGTCTCTCAGATGGTCAATGGCATTTTTCAACGCGCCAGTCATACCGTGATTGTATTCCTGCACGATAAAGACAAAGCCATCCAGTTCGTTGATTTTCTCACTCCAGGCAGCAATGCCTGGCTCTGTCCCATCTGTTGTGCCTAGAAAGGGCAGCTGATATTCCATAATATCAACAATCTGATAGTTTGCATCGTCTCGGCTGTCGGCTAATTCCTTAACCCAGTTTCCAACTTGCGGGCTAACCCGGCCGTCTCTTGTACTCCCTAAAATAATTCCAATGTTCAGTTTGTTTGTCATGATTTATTTTCTCCTTTGATATACTTATTTTTTATAGGTTATGTCAAATATATAAGAGGACCAGTGTCAATCGATAGGAGTCAGCTGGCTCTCGATTTCTTTGCGTCTGGCTTCCAGAAATGGCGGCAATACCAGTTTTTCTCCGAGATGTGCCACATCCTGATCCACACTGTATCCAGGACCGTCCGTCGCGATCTCAAACAGGATACCGTTAGACTCACGGAAATACAGACTTTCGAAATAATAGCGGTCAACAAGACCTGAGGAGGCAAAGTGATTGTCCTTAGCCATCTGATCCCAGTGTGTGAGCTCGTCAGGTTCTTTCACCCGGACGGCCAAGTGGTGCACGCTGCCTCTTCCGGGACGTTCAAAGGGGCCGTCCTCTTCCCTGACCAGTATTTCGCCGTAACTGTCAGCATTGACGGTCTGAAACAGACTGTCCATCTGATTTTTGTAGACAGGTCTATACCCCATCAGTTCAGTCAGCGTATGAGAAAAGCGATCACCATCTCTGACCGTGATTTCAATCGGTCCCATGCCGCGGATTTGATGCTCAACCGGCACTTCAGAAGCAATCACTGGCTGGAAGTCTGCTTTTTCATCATCACCAGCGACCACCAGTACCAGTCTCAGTCCATCCGGATCTTCGAATTTAAGCGCCGGACGTTGAGCGAAAGTTGTCCTGCTGCCGTGATAAACATCGGCTTCTTCAAAGCGTGCTTTCCAGTAACTCAGGCTCTCTTCCGTCGGGACCATCAGTCCGATGCGGGTAATGGCATTTGTCCCGTGATGCGTCCGCCCGATGTTCGGCATTTCAAAAAAAGTCAGTCCTGAGCCGGGATTTCCGACCTGGTCACCGTAAAAGAGGTGATACATGGATGGATCGTCCTGGTTGACCGTGACTTTGACCCGTCTCAGACCCATTATTTTTCTGTAAAACCGATCCGTTTCTCTGGCATTCTTCACCAGCATGGAGATGTGGTGATGCCCTAGAATTGTTGACATGGCTTTCCTCCTTTTTTAAATTGACTAGTCAAGTGATGCACTAAAAAAAATTAGCGGTCTAATTTTTTTTCAGCATGCTTCTGTACTTTTGTCATGAGTTTGTATAATTGCCTTTGTTCTGCTTCACTCAGGCAGTCGTCCATCAGTGAGGTCTGAAAAGCCAGCTGCTGTTCAAATACACTGTCCAGCTTTTTTTGTCCCAGATCAGTTAGACTGATCCATTTGGTTTTCCACTCACTTGTCCGCTCGATATATCCCTCGCGCTCCAGCCTACTCAACATGCGCGACATGCCACCGGCGGAAATTGTGATTTTATCTGCCAGCTCACTTTGTGATAATGGCTGATACGTCCCGACCTGGTTCAAAACATCGAACTGGGCCGCGGTAATATCATACTGTTTCAAGAAATCATTGGACAACCGGGCGCTCTGATGAGTAAATCGTGCAACACGAACCCATATCAGTGATCCAAGCGTATTTTTCTTCACCGGTATCCTCCCTTTCTATAGTTATTACTTTACATGTTAACTGATAAAAAAGCAAGCCTTTTTACTTATTTTTTTTAAGCCTTTAAAGTCAGGCTGATTAAAGGACCCGTCCAGTTCGTGCATTACCCCATTTTTGTCCCTTTTGTCCGCTGATAGAGGCTTGCCCATCTTTATTGGAGAAGCCAGTCAGCAAAATTACCTTTGAAGCTGCAGTTCGCTCTTGAGAATCTGATCCAAACTGCGCCTATTTTACTTTAGCTGTAGTTCAAGCTTTGATTCAGCTTCTAAACTAAACAGTCCCTTTAATTAGTGAAGTCCAGCTCTAGTTCGTTATGCTGAACTTGTATGTTTTCTGCTTTTCTGTAGTTCAGGCGTTCCTCTTCATGTAGAACTCGACGACTGAAGGTACAGCCTGAAGGACAGACCCAACCTAAGGAAATCAAAAAAAAGGCTGCAGTCCAAAACTGCAGCCTCTTCCTCTTGTATTTTCAGCTTGACCTATTTCATTTTGACGACTTAATTAGGAGGCTCAATCAGCTTCTCAGGCCACGGCCTTTTTCAATCAGGTTCCAGCAGACGGTATACAGCACAATGATGAACAAAATCAAAATACCCATTGTCCACACGATTGGCACATCAATGACTCCTAAAAAACCAAAACGGAAGCCGGAAATCATATAAACAATCGGGTTCACCCGTGACACGCCCCGCCAGAACGGCGGCAGCATGGAAATCGAATAGAAGACGCCACCCAGATAAGTCAGCGGCTGAAGGACGAAGGTCGGGACGATTGACACATCATCGAAAGACTGGGCAAAGATCCCATTCAGCAGTCCTGCCAGTGAGAAGACAACCGATGTCATGAGCAAGGTCAGGATAACGATTGGCCAGGCATAAACCTGAAGCGGCACAAAAAAGAGTGAAATCGATGTTACCAGTGTCCCCACAAGGATACTCCGTCCGAGTCCCCCGAACACAAAGCCCCACATGATAATATGTGTCGGCACGGGTGCAATCAGCAGCTCTTCGATGTTTTTCTGAAACTTCTGTGAGAAAAAGGAAGAGGATACATTGGAATAAGAGCTGGTGATGACCGACATCATGATCAGGCCAGGCACGATAAATTCCATATAGGAAAAGCCGCCCATTTCACCAATCCGCCTGCCGATCAAATTTCCGAAAATGACGAAATACAAAGACGTCGTAATCACCGGTGGGACCAGCGTCTGGACCCAAATCCTCAAGTACCGGTTCGTTTCCTTGACCGCCAGACTTTTAAGTGCTGTCATATATAAATTAAACATGTGAATCCTCCGCTATCAGTTTTTCTTCTGTCAGTTTCAGGAACAGTTCTTCCAGCCTATTTGACTTGTTACGCATGGAGAGAACTTTGATTCCCTGCTCCGTCAGCTGGCTGAACACCTCATTGATCCCCTGGTCCCGTGCCACTTCGACAGCCAGAGTCGACTCTTCAAGCAGCTCACTGTCAAAACCAGTGATCACCGGCCGGCTGTGACTGGGTTCAATATCTAAAATAAAGGTCTCATACTGCAGTTTAGCCAGCAGCGCTTTCATGCTCGTATCTTCGATCAGCTCGCCTTTTTGAATAATCCCAATATTTCGACAGAGCATCTCTGCTTCCTCCAGATAATGCGTTGTTAAAATAATGGTCGTCCCTTTGGCATTCAGTTCCTTGAGAAACTTCCACATTTCGCGCCTCAGCTCAATGTCTACCCCCGCTGTTGGTTCGTCAAGAATCAGCAGTTTCGGCTCATGCATCAGCGCCCGGGCAATCATCAGCCGGCGCTTCATCCCACCCGAGAGCATACGGGCTTTTACATTCCTTTTTTCCCACAAGTCACTCTGCTTTAAGTAAACCTCGCTGCGCTCCAAGGCTTCCTTGCGGGAGACCCCATAGTAACCGGCCTGATTCACTACAATCTGCTGAACGGTTTCAAACTGATTGAAGTTGAATTCCTGAGGCACCAGGCCAATCTGCTGCTTGACCTGCATCAGCTCCTTGTCCAGATCATAACCGAACACTTTCACTTCTCCGGCCGTTTTATTGACCAGAGACGTAATAATCCCAATTGTTGTAGACTTGCCGGCTCCATTTGGTCCAAGCAGGGCATAAAAGTCTCCCTCCTTCACTTTCAGGTCAACACTTTTGAGGGCTTCAACCCCTCCGGCATATACTTTTTTTAAATCTTTTATTTCCAGTGCGTTTGTCATCTGTATGGTCTCCTTATTTTCTCTACTGTACTTGGCCATCACCCATTGTAACATAACTGTGCTTATTTTTAGTTAGCTGATTTCAGCGTCTATAGCTTCTTTCTCGCAGAAAGAAGCTATAGACGCTGACTGACCGTTTAAAGAATCGGTAGCACGCTTGCCTATGTATGTGAAAGAAGGCTTGAACAGCCCTCTTTCTTAACTATCAATGTAGCTGACCTGCTTTGAAGAAAGCCTGATCAGTCATCGTTCACGTAACTAATCAGAGATTGAAGATCCTCAATTTGAGCCTGAATAGACCGGCCGATGGTGGTATTTTTGATCAGTTTGCGCTCCAGCTTCTTGTCAATCATACGCTTCAGCGTCGCTTCTTTTGATTTCTCACCCAGTAAATTGTCCCTCGTGTCGAAAGTCTGATGGGTGACCAGCTGGAAGCCGTAGGAGTTGTTCAGCAAAGAATACCCTGCTATTCCGGTTGTTTTCTGATAGGCTGCATTCATGCCACCGTCGATAACAAATACTTTCCCGCCAGCTTTGACCGGCTCTTCCCCTTTTTTGACCTTAACAGGAGTGTGTCCATTGATGATCTTGGACTTTTCAGGATTCAAGCCAAACTCACGCAGAATAGCATCAGCTGTATCTTCTTCATTTCTCAAATCAAAATAAGGATCCCGCTCTTCTTTGTAGGTTTCTTCATTTTCAATATAATAGCGCTCAAAAGTCGTCATTTTGTTTCTCCCAAACAAGGGCGACAGCGGGCCTGCCCAGGCATACCATTCAAGGTCTGTGGAGAAGTCCTCTTGCTTTTCCGGATGCTCAGCCGCTTTTTTGATATGGTATTCAAAAAAGTCGAGCAGTTCTTTTCCTTTTAAGTCTTTCTCTTTGAGCCTCAGGCAGGCAAACTCCCCATTTTCTTTTAAAGGAATACAGCCGTGATAGAGCAGCTGATCATTATAAACCAGATACATGCTGCCTTTGCGCAAAAGAAACTTGTTGATTCGTCTCATTTTTTCAGCCTGCTGAAAACTGGCAAGCAGGGTCTCGACAATATAGGTTTCGTCGGCATTCAACTGGTTAGGGGCATGCTTATCGATACTGTCGTATGGAAAAGCATCCAGGCTGTAAGTTTTGCCTTCGATCGTGATCCTACCTTTTTCAAAATCGATAGCCTTCAGTATATTTCGCCAGTCCATATCGAATTCAGGCCGTCTTTCGATTAGCTGTCCTTCCAGCTTGAACTGCATGATAGCCAGGGCCTGATGGACCCGGTTAAGTAGAGATTCCTTTTCCTTGTTGAAAATACGCTCCGTACCGGAAGTCAGTTTAGGCTTGAATGCAGCATGTTCAGCATAGTGATTTTCAGCATACAAAAAAAGCGGCCGCAGGTTTAAGCCGTATGTTTTTTCAAGGTCATACAGGTAGCCATATCTGGCGGCAATGCGCAAAAGAGTCAGGAGGTTGGCTTTGGACCCGTGCATCGCTCCAAGCCAGAGCACGTCATGGTTCCCCCACTGTATATCGACGGAATGATGCTGCATCAGCTCCTTCATGACCGTGTACTCACCCCCACTGCGGTCAAAGATATCCCCAACAAGGTGGAGGTGATCGATAACCAAGCGCGGGATCACCCCACACAACGAGACAATAAAGCGCTCGGCTTGCTTCAGCTCAATGAGCCTGTTTAAAATACTGTCGTAATAGTCGTTTCTGTCCTTGTGAGAAGACGGGTCCGTGTACAAGAGCTCTTCAATGATGTAGCGGTACTTTTTAGGCAAGGCTTTTCTGAGCTTTGAGCGGGTATATTTAGCTGCACAAAAACCGATAAAATCTATCAGGTGTGTGATGGTCTGGTAATACCAGCTGTCTGTTTTTTCGCTTGCTTGCATGGAGGACAGGACTTTTTTGGGATAACTGATCAGCAGACTGAACTGGTTCTTTTCCTCCTCGTTCCAGCTATCTCCATAAAAGTTTTCTATCTTTTCCCTGACGTTTCCTGATCCTGTCTTCAGTATATGCTTAAACTCTTTGGACGCCCCGTGAACATCGGACAAGTAGAGTTCTGTTCCTTTGGGTAAGTTCTGGATCGCTTCTAGGTTCATCAGTTCTGTATATACAGACTCCGGTGTATTGTATTTTTCCTTCAGCAGCTCAAAGTATTTATCTTTCATCCTGTTGCTCCCCCTCGGCTTTGAATCGTGGCTTTTATTTTGATCAATGTGTCTGTTTTATATTATAGCACGGACGGTCTGCTTTTTTTAACTCGAGACAACAGGGGCTTGAGCGCTTGAAGCCTTGGGAGATTCTCTTGTCTGCACTAAAGAGCCCTAGGTGGAGAGCACTTTGCCAGCAAAAGCTTCGTTTGGATTTGTCAGTTCAGTACACCTAGACGAAGTCAGCACGGGTTTTAAGGTAACGGGTCAACCTCTTATCCCCTCACGCACAAAATAACCGGTCAAAATTAAGGAAAAACATCACTGTCTCTCTTTTTTACTCTGACCGGCTTCGTCTATTTTAATGTCTGGATTTGTTTCAGTTTCGGCTCTGAACAGCCTTTCTCCATTCAGTTCAGTTATTTGGCATTTTTCACACTGTCGGCGACAATCGTTGCAACCCCGGGGGCAAAGACGTCGGGAATGATATTGTCAACTGTGAGATCCGCTTCCTTGATAACACTCGCGATTCCTTTGGCAGCCGCTATCTGCATTTCCTCTGTAATATTTTTAGCCCGGGCATCCAGCGCCCCTCTGAATATGCCCGGAAAGGCCAGGACATTGTTTATCTGGTTCGGAAAATCGCTTCTTCCTGTCCCGACAATAAATGCACCGCCGGCCTTGGCTTCTGCAGGATCAATCTCAGGCTCCGGATTTGCCATGGCAAAAATAATCGGCTTGTCGTTCATCTCAGTGATCCATTCTTTTTTCAAAACATTGGGTGCCGAAACCCCTACAAAGATATCGGCATCCTGAAGTGCCGTTCTCAGATCTCCCTTGACCTGGTCTTTATTCGTTACGGTGGCGATATCTTTATGTCGTTCCTCAAGATTTGGCTGGTCTGCCGAAATGATGCCTGCCTTGTCGACCAGTATGATGTTTTGGACTCCTGCAGCCAAAAGACGCCTGGAAATCGCCACCCCTGCTGCTCCGCCGCCGTTCACGACGACTTTGACCTCATCTATCTGCTTTTCAGCCAACTTCAAGGCGTTATAAATACCCGCCAGCACCACAATCGCTGTCCCGTGCTGATCATCATGAAACACTGGAATATCCAGCGCTTCTTTCAATCGTTCTTCAATTTCAAAGCACCTTGGAGCACTGATGTCTTCCAGATTGATCCCCCCAAAAGACGGGGAGATGGCTTTGACATGCGCGATGATTTCTTCTACATCATTGGTATCCAGAGAGATGGGTACCGCGTCGACATCCGCAAAGCGCTTGAACAGGGCGGCTTTCCCTTCCATGACCGGTATCGCTGCCTCCGGACCAATATTACCCAGCCCCAGCACAGCTGATCCGTCAGTCACGACAGCCACAAGGTTGCGCTTGGATGTATAGGTGTAGACATCCTTTTTGTTTTTAGCAATGGCCGCACTCACTGCTGCAACGCCCGGCGTATAGGCTATGGACAAGTCTTCCATGGAGTCAATTTTAATCTTGGAATTGACCTCTATTTTCCCTCCCATTTCCTTGCTTACCTGAAGTGCTTTTTCTTTTACATCAGACATATGTACTTTCCTCTCTTGTTTTTATTATTCTATTATCTAAACATAAGAACAGCAGAGCTAAGCAAAGACACACTTGCTCTACATGAAGGGTGTTTGATTGAATCGCCACTTGTACAGCAGGCGCAAACCAGCTCCACCCTTTGTTTTAACTGTTTTAAAGACCCGGTCCGTCTTCTTGCCGGACCGGCCCTTCTTTTATCAACATCAGTCTACACTGATGACGCCCCGGTCGATATAGCTTTGAATACTGGCTTCGACAACCTGTACTGAAGTGTAGCGTGGACTGTAGCCGATTAGCTGTTTGGCGTTTTCGATGCTGTACATGCCGCTTCGGGCCAGGTGATGATAAGCGATACCGGTCTGGCGGTCATTTTGAACATATTCGCACCACTGGTCCCATGGTAGAAACTCGATTCTGGGTTCTTTTCTGAACAGGCGGTACATCGCCTGAGTGAAGCCATAAATGGTTAGAGCATCTGCCGAGACGGCATGAAAGTTTTCTCCCAAGGCTTCTTTTCGGTGCTTCACTGACTTGAAAAACACCTGGGCCACGTCTTCTGCATGAACCGGGTGGAGCGTCTCCATGCCAAAGTTAGGCAGGCAAATTTCCTTACCTTCTGCGATCGTCTGGAAAATACTGTCGTCTCCGTAACCCAGCGGACTGATGATCGACCAACCGGGTCCACAGATCTGTCCGGGACTGACGATCGTTACGGGGAAGTTGTTTTTTCTGAATTCCTGCATCAGATACTGCTCACTAAGGTACTTCTGACGGCCATATTCATCCAATGGTTCCTTGACACTATCCGCTTCGATTGGCAGCGTCTGTGCACGGCCGTGTGTCCAAATGGTCGAACAGTACAGGTAATGAGACAAGTCTGTCTGCTTGAGTGCAGCAACCATCTCTTTGACCTCGTCCAGTTCAAAGCAGATCAGATCGATCACTATGTCTCCATTCATATCCGCTATTTTCTGCACAAAGGCTGGATCCTTGCTCCGGTTCATAGACACATGTTCAGCCTTTTCCCAGGCCCAGTCTCTGATATACGGCTCTCGCCTTCCGCGGCTGACCATGATCACTTCATGGCCTTCTCTGACTAGCATAGGTACCAAATACGTCCCGATATGCCCGCTTCCCCCGATTACAATGACTTTCATAAGTTTGCCTCCCTGCTCATCTTGCTCTTTTTTCTCTGCTTATAGAATAGCACAATTAATGGCCAAAACAGCGCCTAAATGCCCGGTCAAAACAGCTGACTCCCACCAGCCGCCTTTCTTTTCTATGACTCCAGGGCCAGCCCTTGCTGATCTGACACTCTCAAAAGACTCGAAAATACCGCAACTGTGGTAAACTGTAACTATCGAATCCACTTGAGAAAACAGCAGTGCTTTGCCCGGCTTATCTCAAGTGCCAAGGAGGACACCTTATGAAAGCTGCTAAAATCACCGCCTGGCTCTGCCTGTTGGCCATGATCGGCGGACTGGTCAATGCCTTTGTGAACGGGGATTTTCTTGTCGACGGCGGGGCTCTGCTCGACAATCCCTGGGGCGTCATGTCCCTGATCGATCTCTATGTCGGCTTCGCACTCTTTTCCATCTGGATCGTCTACCGGGAAACTACACTCTGGAAAATCATCCTATGGGTAACTGCCATGATGATCTTCGGCTTTTTGACTGGGAGCGTCTATGTCCTGAAAGCATTGTATGAATCCGATGACAGCTGGGAGGTCGCCCTTAACGGCAAAAGAAGAGGAGGCCCTTATGAACAAACTTAAAGAATGGCTGGAACAGCTCCTGCTTGTTTTCGAACGCAAGACGGTGGATGCTCTTTTCCCCCCGCTGATCTTTTTCCTGGCCAATCGTTTTCTGACATTGGAAATCGCTGCCGGCCTGACTTTGCTCTATATTGCGGGACTCATTCTTTATCGCATCTTTAAACGCCATACAAAAAAATATGTCCTGGTTGGTACCGGCGGCGCTCTCTTTTCTATCGGCTTGAGCTACCTTTCCGGGGAAGCCATCAACTTTTACCTTCCAGGCCTGATTTCAACCGGGCTCATCGTGCTAGCCTGCATAGTGTCGCTCTTTATGAAACGCCCGCTGGCTGCTTTGCTCAGTCATCTGACCAGAGGCTGGCCGATCGAATGGTATTTAAGAGACGATATCCGCCCAGCTTACCGTCATGTCACGATTTTATGGGCGGCTTACTTTCTGATGCGTCTGGCTGTACAGATTCCCCTCTTTATTGCTGGAGCCTTTGACTTGTATTTTATTTTTAACAACATCCTGGGCTGGCCAATGAACATCATTCTGCTGATCACTACCTATGTCATGGGGATCAGAGGGCTAAAAAAGCTGTCTGGTCCTAGCGTTGAGGAGTTTATGAATAACAAACAGCCTCCTTACGAGGGCCAGCAGAAAGGCTTTTAGGTGCTGTGGATTTTGTATTCACCTTCAGATGATTGCTGATTTCATCTCTCCAAACAAAAACACCGTCAGGCCTAGTAGGTCTGCCGGTGTTTTGCTGTTTATCTTATTCAGTCAACTCATCCCGCGAGATGACTTAAATGATCATGGAAGAAAAGAAGAAGCTGATAACGGAGACCAAACCTCCTAAAGTAGTTCCCCAGATCAGATCAACAATAGTCACTTTAAGCGGCCATTTGTCCAGCGTGGCCAGGTTGGTTAGATCATAGGTCGAATAGGCCATCAGCCCAAAGAGCAGACCTCTGATTAACGCGTCCATAATTTCCCCGGACTGAAGCGCCGGGTCGATAACAAAAAAGACCAGACCAAAAATAAAGATAAAGTAAAAAATGACAGCGGCCGTCCAGTTTGTCTTTTCTTTCATAATGAAACCGAGCTGGTCTTTATAAAACTTTCTGGCTACAAGCCCGAGCCAGATGATGTCGACTACAAAAAAGGCGACAAAAGTGATCAGGTAGACGATCAGAAAATCCATTGCTTCCCCTCCTAATTGGTTATATAAGCGACGGCGACAGCCCCTTTACCGGCTCCTACAGCGATGACCCCGGAACTTTCAGTGATGTACTCCGGCTCTTTCCCTAGAGTTGCCCGCAGCTCATCTGCAAAAGCGTTCCCCAGCTTGATATCGTCGACATAGGTGACCGCATAATGCTTGATGCCTTTGTCTTCATTCAAGGCTTTCAGGTGCTTCAGAATTTTCTTTTTCGCTTTTTCCGGATGAAAGGCAATCTTGAAGACTTCTCCTTCTCCCTTTTCATCCAGGGAAACAATCGGTTTCAAGCCTACTTTCTTGGCGATGCCGCCTGCCCGTACACTCAGTCTACCTGAAGCAATCATATTGTCCAGTGTATTGATTTTGACCAGTATTTTAGAATCACTGATTGCTTGTCTTGCGTCGGACATAATGTCATCAACTGACTTGCCGGCTTTAAGATTCTGAATTGCCTGCCAAACAATCAGTCCCTCAGCTACTGAGTTCTGCTTTGTATCGATAACCTGGATTGTCTCTTTTTCCTTATTGAAGGGTTCAGCTGCTTTGGTGAACACGTTGTAAGTCCCGCTCAAAGCTTTAGCTACAGAAAACACGATAACGTTGTCGTAGTAACTGAGCAGATAACGGTAAGCATCCTCGACTGTTTTGGTCGTCGGCTGAGAAGAGGTCGGATGAACTTGCTTGTTTTTGGCAAGTTCGAACAACTTCTCATTCGTGATTGTCAGCTTGTCGATATACGTTTCTTCGCCAACAAGCAGAGAGATATTCACTACATGAACTTGGGCATCATCCAGCATCTCTTCCGGCAGATCGGCAATGGAATCCGTTACGATGACTGTCTCGTACTTACGGTTATGGATACGGTCATACTGTCTGACCATGTCGTCTACTTTTTGTTCGATGATTTTGCCTTGGTCGGACAACCGGTCGAACATTTCAGCCGGATTATTGGTATGGATATGCAGCCGGGTCTTCGACTTGCCTTTGACCTGGACAATAGAATCACCAATATCTGATAGAAGATTCTTCAAATCTGCATCCGCTGAGTTCGGTTCGATCAGCGCTTCCGTGCAGTAGCGGTATTTCCCAATTTCATGCTCGCCTTCGCTGATGGTAGGGATTGTTTCCAGCGGCTCAACCGTTTCCTCTGAAATAACTTTCCCCTGTATCCCGTCAACGAGACCTCTGACAAAATAGGCAAAGCCTTTTGCTCCAGAATCCACAACTGCTGACTTTTTCAGTACTTTCAGTTGTTCCGTTGTATGCTCCACAGCCTGATCCACTTTCTCGAAAGCCGACTCCAACAGCTGGTCAAAGGCTTCATGGCTGGCCCCTTCTTTGGTCAGCGCCTCATAAAAAACAGCCATCGTCGTCAGCATCGTACCTTCTACCGGGTTCTCGACTGCACGGTAGGCGTACTCCATCCCAGCTTTAATGGCTGAGGTAAAGCTCTCTTTGGTAATTACGTCCTCGTCAGTGATCCCCTCACTGAGCCCCTGAAAATACTGGGCAAAAATCAGACCTGAGTTTCCTCGTGCTCCAACGATGGCAGAATCTGCGATTGCTTCCAGCGTCGTTTTTGTGTCCTCCTTGAGTTCCGAGCGGTGCACGATACTGTGCATCGTCGAAAACAAATTACTTCCGGTATCCCCGTCTGCTACCGGAAAAACATTGATATCGTTCAAAAACAGCCGGTTATTCATGACTTCTCTCGCCCCGTTTATCAGGCCGATATACAGTTCGTTGTACGTTATTGTTTCCATTTTTTCTCCCCTTCTCTCCTGATGGTCGACTGACAGACAGCTGGCTGATTGTGCCAGGCTAAAAACATCAGTGCCTTCAGCGTTTACTTGTGTACTTTATCCTTTTTTACCCCAAGGGAAGATCATCGGTACCCGCTGTTTGTAGTCTTCCCAGGCATCGTATTTTTCCATGTTTTTCTCTAAAAGGGGTGTAGATATTTTGATCAGGACTGCACTCATGATTACCGGCGAAATCACCAGCAAGCCATAGTAAATCGGGCTGATATCCCCGTTGAACATCATCGGCAGGCCACTCACATACAAACCGATCCAGATTAGGATTTCCCCAAAATAATTAGGATGACGGGTCACTGACCACAGTCCAGACTGCAGAAGCTTCCCGGACTTTTTATTGATGTGCTGTCTCAGCTGCTCGTCTCCGACTACCTCAAAGAACAGACCGGTCAAAGCAACTAAAAGGCCCGCATAGATGATAAACTGACCTGCTCCTTCAAACTGAAAAGTATTAAAGCGGATGATCGAATAACTGGCAGAGCCGACAATAAAGTTAATAATTCCTTGTACCATAAACACTCGGAAGAAAGCGATAAGTACGACTTTTTCTCCCCATTCCTTTCGCCACTGGGCATAGCGGAAGTCTTCAGGCTTGCCCCAGTTGCGTTTCAACAGACGCAGCGACAGCCGGGTTCCCCAGACTGTAATAAAGCCGACAATAATGTAGGACAGCAGTGTCGGATCTCCTGTCACAAAAAGAGTCAGCCAACTGCCAATCACAAAGCCCATTCCCCATCCGATATCTACAATCGAATTGTTCTTGATAGCCGTAGCAATCAGAAAAATCGTCGTGAAGTAAATAAAAGTAAAGATCAACGGAACCAGCAAGCCATCAAAACCGATATTGGTAAAGCCTTGTGTAGAAATTGCAAGCGTAGCCAAAAATAATAGCGGATAAATAATCAGTCTTTTTTTGTCCATAACACACCTCATTCTCTTTAATTTATAATAGCGCTCAGAGCGCATTTTATGACTTTAGTATAACACTTCCTATAATCTATCGGCACCAGTAATTCTTATATTCTGAATTATATTGATTTGTTCAGCTAAACTGTAGGGTGCCCTATAGCCTGATCCTAGAAACTAAAAATGCATCCACTTAGCTTTTCTGTGAGCTTTTTGAGGAATGCACCGTTAGCCAAACAAGTCAAATACGCAAGCTTTTTGCCAAGCAAAAAGCTGCAGATTCGATGAAATAGAATCTACAGCTTATGAGCTTATAATCTGATTTTTCAGCTTAATTCTTCAAGTGCTGTACACATTCATCCTGCTTTCAGTTCTTCGTAGAAAAAAATTGAGCAGCATACCATCTGGGCAAGGCTCGAATCAGTAAAATAACCATAACAAGTCCCCCAAGTACGGCTACCAAAAAACTCATCCCTAAATCGGTCCCTCCGACAGTGTCCATCGGATTGAATGTTAGCAGATGTCCTAGTAGTCGGACAGCTACACTGTTGCGTGACAACTCAGGTGACTGCTGGCCTCACAGTTGGAACGCTAAGCCGATTGCGCGACGACTCAGGGGACTGCTGAACTCCCAGTTGGAACGCTCCACCATTTGCTTGACGACTCAGGCTTCGAGTCCTTCCTCAGTTGGATTAAAAAACATGATTAGCATCTATAGATAGTGCAATAAAGTAAACACCTTTGCTCTTTTCAGCAGAGGTGCCCCCTTCAATGTACGCAATAAAAAGCCTCAAGCAGCACGTAGAGTGCTCGCTTGAGGTAAGCTGCTGTTTAGCACGCTTTGTACAGGAAATGATCTGACTTTGGATAGCAGTTAACGGGCTAGACCGTATGCAGTATAACTTAGCCGACCGCCAGCTCTCGAGTTGGAATGTCAGACTGTTTAAGATTTTTCTTTATTCCTTAACACCTGAGAGGGCTATCAGCCGGGCACAATTTTGTGCTGTTTGTTTTAGGTTTTTATAGCCATTATCCAAAGCCGCTTCAACAGACATAAATTCTGGAAGAATGCTGAATGCGGCATGAATGCCGTGTTCATATACGGCTTCGTACCCCTCGCCCAAGCATCCGGCTAGAGCAATTACAGGTATGCCTTGTGCGTGCGCCACACGTGATACAGCGACCGGCGTCTTCCCGTATACCGTCTGATGATTGATGCCGCCTTCTCCTGTAACGACTAAGTCTGATCCTTTCATTTTTTGGGTCAGATCCAGTATGTCAACAAGCAGATCTCCACCTCGTTCCAGCTGCCCATCTAGGAAGGCCATGATCCCGGCACCTAAACCACCCGCTGCTCCAGCTCCAGGGACAGACTCTACATCTTTACCTGTCGATTCTTTTATTATGCGGGCAAAACGGCTCAAATTCTCGTCCAGCCGCTCGACTTGCTCTTTCGTTGCTCCTTTTTGTGGTCCGTAAATACGTGCGGCTCCTCTTTTTCCTGTCAAGGGATTGTCCACATCACAAGCGACACGAAACGATACCTCTTTGACACGCGGATGCACATCCGACAAGTCAATATAAACCAGGTCCTCCAGTCCCTTTCCGTTGGGGCTGATTGCCTGTTTATCGCCGTCAAGCAGCTTCCCCCCTAGGCTCATGATCATTCCTGCGCCTCCATCATTGGTGGCACTGCCCCCAATACCAAGCAAGATATGACTAACTCCTTCGTCGAGAGCATCCCTGATCAGCTCTCCAAACCCTAAAGTTGTGGTGATCAGCGGATTTCTTCTAGCTGGCTCTACTTTGTCCAGACCTGAAGACGCCGCCATTTCGATAAAGGCAAGGGTTTTATCCCCGGACAAGCCATAGTGGGCATCTATCTTGTCCCCCAGCGGTCCCGTCACTTGCAAATTTTTTATTTTTCCCTTTGTCGCGTCAACAATCGATTGAACAGTCCCTTCACCACCGTCAGCCATGGGGACTTTAATGTATTCTGCATCAGGTATAATCGTTTTGAACCCTTCTTCAATCGCTGTTGCAGCTTCCATAGCGGTCATACTTTCTTTAAATGAATCAGGTGCAATGACTATTTTCATGTAATCAGTCCTTTATTTATTTAGATGGATTGTATACGGCGGAGAATAAAAGATAGTGCCATTGATAGATGCTCTCTGATACACTATGGTTATGACGAGGAGGGCCATCATGAATTTTTATGAAAAGCTAGAATCTAACCGAAAACGCTTGAATGACAATGAAAACACGATTTTAAATTACCTTTTAGATCACAAAGAACAGTTATCTGAAATGACAATCAGAGAAGTTGCCGGTCATTTTTACACCTCACCCAATACAATTGTTCGCTTAACTCAAAAATTGGATTTTTCCGGCTATCAGGAATTTAAAGATCAACTGAAAAAGGTGCTGTCTGTTCAGAAATCTGTCGGTGAACTTTATTCGCTGGATGACAGGATCATCAAAACAAAGCAGCTGATTAATCCAGATATAGTTCAGCAGATGATTCAGGCTATACACAAAGCAGATACAATCCTGTTATTTGCTGTTGGTCTTTCCCGATTCCCCGCGGAAGAATTCAGCCAGAGACTTCAGATTGTTGGTAAGCACAGTCAGACGTTTATCGATCCGCATATTATGAAATACAACGCTCAACTGCTCGGAAAAAATGATTTAGCTATAGCGGTCAGTGTCAGCGGAAGCCAGTCGTCCAATGTTTATGCTGCTGCGAGCCGGGCAAAAGTAGCCGGTGCACAGACAATCAGTGTGACCGGCTTTTCGTCTAATGCTCTGGCTAACTTAACAGACTATCAGCTTTATGGTTACAGCAGTCCCATCAAAATCAATGCCATTGATGCGACTGACCGCTTTTCCATCCACTATTTGACCAATTACTTATACAATCAGTATATCGAACAGTATTATGATATTGAAACATCTCATTCATGAGAAAATAGACGGGAAACGCTACCCGTCTATTTTATTTTTATTTAATTGATTTTATTTAAGTTCCGGCCAGTAAGCCTTGTTTGCTTCAATCAGCGCATCCAGAACCTTTCTCGCTTTTTTGGCATCCACTATCGTACGGTTTAATGTCAATGCCTGTAAAGCTTTAGTATAAGACTCTTCCATGTAAGCCTCTACTGTCAGTTTTTCATACGCATGCTGGGATTCAATCAACCCTTTATAAAACGTATCAATGGGTCCGACAGCGTACGGTTGAGGCCCGTTGATGCTTAAGCTTGCTGCCACTTCAATCATGCTATCATCAGGCAAGTTCGAGACGATACCATTGTTTCTGACCATGACCACGTATGTTTTTCGCAGATTATGGAAAATCGAAGCCGCTACTTCAACCATCATGTCTCCATGGGCATCATTGTGGACAACTGTAGAGTCTTTTGCTGTACCATTTTCCACAATACGCCGGCATTCGTCAAAAACTTTCTTTTCGCGGCCTTCACGTACTTCATCTGTACGCGTACGATTCGGATTAGACTTTGAAAACTTGTATTCTGGATACAGATAATACTGCAGATAAGTGTTCGGCAAGTAGTCCGGGAAATCCACAAGCATATCCTCCACCATTGCATACGTATCCAGCCAGGACTGATCACGCTGCTCTGCGTCAACAGGTCGGAAGCCCCCGTTCAAAATAATCTCTTTGATTTCAGGCATTCTATCCTGACCCGCTTCATCGTATAGATGCTTGAACCAGCCGTAATGATTGAGTCCAAAATATACGGGTTCCAGCTTACTAGCATCGTAGTCAATCAGTCTGGCAAAGGAGCGCAGCAAGTTGACGGGCTGATCACAAATATTCAAAATGCGTTCTTCTTCTGGAAAAATCTTATCCAGAGCCAAGGCAACGATAGCTGCCGGATTCGTATAGTTGAGTATCCAGGCATCCGGAGAGTAAGTCCTGACACTATGAACCATTTGAACCATATCTCGGATTGAACGCAAGCCGTAAGCAAAACCTCCTGCTCCACAGGTTTCCTGGCCGATGACCCCAAACCGCATCGGGATTTTTTCATCTTTTTCTCTCATGTCAAAGCCCCCTGTCCGCATCTGACAAAAGACAAAGTCGACATCTTTATACGCTTCTGCTTCATCCGTAGTGTAGCTGACTTTTACATCGGGTGCTTCTTCCTTGAACAGTATTTTGGCAAACTCCCCAATCACCGCTTGACGTTCTTTGTCGATATCGTACAACTTGATTTCTTCGATAGGAAATGTTTGTAAGTGTGTCGTCATTGCTTTGAGTATCCCAGGAGTCCAAGTAGACCCTCCACCTACTAATACGATTTTACTTTTTTTATTCTTCATGATAATTTGCAGCTCCCTTCACTTTTGGTGCAATATTTTCAACTTTTGGTCCATAAATGACCTGATAATTCGTTTCATCCAGTTTAACCATGCCGGCAGCCCCGGTTTTTTTGAGTGCTACTTCATCTACAAGCGCAGTATCTCCCAGAACTAATCTCAGGCGAGTAAAACAGTTGTCGATACTATTTATATTGCTAGATCCCCCCAAGGCTTCGACAATCGCTCCTCCCAGTTCATCCTCAGACACTTTCGGCAAGTTGTCGATTTCTTTTTCGTCTTCATGACTATCACGGCCCGGTGACAATACTTTTCTTTTTGTAATAACCGTTTTAAAAACAAAGTAGTAAATCGGAGCATAAATCAATCCCACTAGCACGGCCCAGAACCAGTTAGTTTCTGTTCCCTGCAATATGCCAAAGACAAACAAATCGATCACTCCACCTTGTACATTGCCAATAACCACTCCGAATGCATCCATCAGCATAAAGGAAAGTCCAGCCATGACTGCATGAAAGAGAAACAGTACAGGTGAGACAAAAATAAAGGAGAATTCAATAGGTTCGGTAATCCCTGTTGTAAAACTGGCAAGTCCCGATGCCGACATCAGGCCTTTCACTTCTTTTTTCTTTTCCTGATAGGCAACTTTGACCATCGCAAAAGCTGCAGCAGGCAAGCCAAACACCATAAACGGAATTTTTCCCTGTGCTAAAAAGCGTGTGGAATCTGCCATGATTGCCATGTCCGGTGTATCCTGTGCCAGTGAGGTATTGAAAATATTCAATGCCCCTACCACCTGATTACCATCAATTTCTGCAATACCCCCAATGGGTGTAAAGCGAACCAGCTGATTGAGTATATGATGAAGTCCTGTTGGAATAAGCAGTCTTTCCAAAAAGCCGAATAGGAAAGAACCCAAAAGACCTGTCTGAGCAATCACGTTCCCTGTGGCTTCAATAGCCGCGCCGAAGAATGGCCAGATAAAGTACATCGCTATAGCCAGAAAAGGAACCGTCACTGTGGTGATAATAGGAACAAATCGTTTGCCTCCAAAAAAGCTGATGGCTGTAGGCAAGTCAATGGTGTGGAAAGTATTATGAAGAAACGAAACGAGCATACCTACAATAATTCCTCCAAAGACATTCATTCTCAATGAGAATATACCAAGAACCGTTTCATACTGAGAAGCGGTTTGAGTCGCTTCCAGTTCCGACAGTCCCGCTTCCATTAATGCTTCGACGGAGTACGTTGCAGCAGTTATTCCATTGATTTGCAGTAAATATTGAATCGTGACATGAAACAGCAGAAAGCCGATGACTCCAGAAAAAGCAGCGGTGGTCTTTTCTTTCTGTGCCAGTCCAAATGATATGGCGACTGCAAACAATACAGGCAAGTTCCCAAATATACTTCCCGCAAGTGATCGAATCAGTCCAATAACATTTTGCACAGCTGTCATCTCTACAAAACTTTCACCCACGATACTTGGATTCTGCAGAACAGCAGCTATCCCTAAAAATATACCGGCAGCTGCTATCAATGATATGGGCGTCATCAGTGACTTCCCGAGCTTTTGCCAAAAATCTCTGGTCATACATTTTCCTCCTCGAAATGCTTTCCTTTTTCTTTGTTAATCACATGATAGTATAGTTCGTGAAGCGGTTACAATAGCAAACACCATCGTACACATCCATTGTCCCTGTTCACATTTCTGTGTACACCATCACGCAAATAGATTTCTGGCTTGTCCGTTCGCGGCATATGAGTTATTACCCGGGCTGACTCAGGCTGATTTTCCCTTACTCGTGTGCATATGAAAAGAGCACCCGCTCAGGCGGCTGCTCTTTATCCCTATCCTACATTCACTTGAAGGTCGTAATCTGTGCTGCATCCAGACGAACAGTTTCCTCCCCCGGCTCAAGCGCCTTGCCTATAGCCAGCATCAGAACCGGAACATAGCGCTCCTTATCCAGACCCACACGTTCTGCTAGCTCAGCGTGGTCAAAGCCGGCGATAGGATTCGTGTCATAACCGTAACTTCTGGCAACCAGCATGAACTGCATAGCTGATAGGCAGGAATCGAGCCGGACGACTTTTTTCATTTTTTCTTTAGGGAAACTTTTGTACTCAGGGATGATTTCTGCCAGTTGCCTGTCTTTCTCTTCTTCCGATAGCTTGCCTTCCGCCACTGCTTTGGCGTAAATTTCTTCTCCGTACTCAAAGCAGTGCAAGTCTCCAAAAATCAGGACCATAGCTGCTGAGGTATCATTTTGCCTGGTATTCCAGCGAACTAAGGGGCGCAGATTCGCCTTGCCTTCATCGCTGTCAACCACTACAAAGCGCCAGGGCTGCAGGTTGACCGAAGAAGGAGCACGTGTAGCTTTTTGAATCATTTCAAGCATGTCTCGGCGAGGAATCTTCACATTGGGATCGTACTCCCTGACGGAACGCCGGTTCAACATTATAGCATCAAAGTCATTCGTTTTTGTCATAAGACTGCCTCTTTTCTCAAAAATAAATATACTAATACGCAAACGCTACTTTATAATCTGCAAAAGGTATCCGCACCAAGTCTTGCCCTGACTAAATTTATATCATGTAACCCATTCTTTCATTCTCATGTCTACCGTCTCAAGACTATTGTAAAAGGCAAATGAGTTTCCATCAGTAGTTCCCCCATCATAGTTCTCCGTTGAAAAAGTGTGTCCAGCTTCTTTGAATATGTACAATTCTACGCTTCTAGCTGAAACAGCCTGATGCTTTATTGTTTGTCCCATTTCAACGCTTGGCCATGTCAAATCATCGTCACCCGCAAACATTAAAATATTTCCTTCGAAACTAGAGATGTCTATCAACGTCTGGTTTATTTTTTTGCTGTGCTTTAGCTCTCTGTTAAAAGAAGCTACAAGAGCTAAATTTCTATTCAAGAGTCTATGACATAGAGTCCTGATTGAAAAATTTATATATGGCGCTTCATGCCCATTAATAACCCAGGCAGATGCCCTTTTAGTACCGGCAAACATAAAAGCTGACGGAGAATATAAAATAACATTTGAGACTTCAGAAAATTCTTTGGCCAATAACAAAGCTAGTTCGGCTCCTCTAGATGCGCCTACTACTGTGACTGATTCAGATTCCGGAAATATATGATCGATATAAGTCAGGACTTCGGCAAAAAAACTAAGGTCTACTTTATCCAACGTCTTTGACAACTCTGGTTTATTAAAGTAGTAAAGTGAGAGCACTTTGTAGCCTTTTAGAGCCAGATCATGCCCCATGTCGAACCAGCAACTACCCTCTGACCCCCCAAATGTAACAATGACGGCTTGTCTTACAGTGTAAGCCGGGCGGAAACTGTAACCATGGACACGGCCTGTGCTGATTTGTTCAATCTGAATATTCATACCTTGCCTCCTCTTAGTAAATCAGATGTATCCTCCACGCTTCTTTAGTTATGTACAAGCTGAACAATCCATATGATACATTTTTTAAATACAATAGGATATTACACAACTTTATTTCAAAGCAAACTAATGCTATCTGCTCTAAGTGTAATTATAACCCGAAATGATTGAACAACAGACAGCTAGCCCCCTATATAAAACAGGTGGCTCACTTATGCGGGCACTGGTTCTAAATAGAGGGCTGATGCTGATTATTGAGTTAAGTGATCCAGATGGAATTCTAGATGTTCTTCGATAAAGGTCGCAATCGTGTAGTAACTGTGGTCATGCCCTTTTTGCATGCGCAAGGTTACCAGATAGTCGGCTTCCTCTGCAGCTTCTACAAAAGCTTCGGGCTCCAGTTCTTTTTTGTAAAAACCGTCTGCATCCCCTTGGTCAATCAGGATCGGCAGTTTCTTGCCTGCATGCTCTTTGAGCAGCTCCAGTGCATCCCACTGCTTCCAGTCTGCCGGGTCTTCTCCAAGGTAATGCGTAAAGGCCTTGACCCCCCACGGCACCTGACTTGGATTGACGATTGGGGCAAAAGCAGTGATTGACTGGAAACGGTCTGGGTTCTTAAGCCCTAGTACAAGTGCGCCGTGCCCGCCCATCGAATGGCCCGACAAAAATTCAGGTCCCCTTAAACCAAAAACAGTTCTCACCAGATCAGTCAGTTCGTCTAGCACATAGTCTGCCATCTGATAATGAGAGGCCCAGGGTTCTTTTGTCGCATTCAGATAAAAGCCTGCACCTTGACCCAAATCGTAGTCTTCTGAATCCGCTACAGAATCGCCTCTCGGACTCGTATCCGGAACCACCATGGCTATACCCAGGCGAGAAGCCGCTCTTTGCGCCCCCGCCTTATGGGTAAAGTTGTCATCGTTACAAGTCAGCCCCGACAGCCACCACAAAACAGGTGGATCAGGAAAGGCCTCTTTATCTGGTAAAAAAAGGCTGAAAGTCATGTCGCTGTTCAGCAGGCTGGAGTGGTGACGATACTTATATTGCACGCCACCAAATGCCTTGTGTTCTTCCAGTTTTTCCAGTTCAGTCACTTGGTTTCCTCCTTTAGTGTGTTGAGTGGACTTAATACGCCAAGACCGTTCGGATAGACTCGCCTTTATGCAGCAGATCAAAGGCATCGTTGATTTCGTCAAACGTCAGATTGTGGGTAATAAACGAATCCAGATCGATTTCTCCATCCATATAGTTCAATACCATACCCGGCAGTTCCGTTTTCCCTTTCACTCCGCCAAAGGCTGAACCGCGCCAGACCCGACCCGTCACTAGCTGGAACGGACGCGTACTGATTTCCTTGCCTGCGCCGGCTACTCCAAGGATTATACTTTCTCCCCATCCTTTATGGCAGCATTCCAGTGCAGACCGCATGACATCGACATTGCCGATACACTCAAAACTGTAGTCCACTCCACCGTCTGTCATCTCTACGATGACTTCCTGAATCGGGCGGTCATGGTCATGAGGATTGACAAACTCGGTCGCCCCCATTTTTTCAGCTAGCGGCCATTTTTCTGGATTGATATCGATAGCAATGATGCGCTTGGCTTTCGCCTTGACTAGGCCTTGAATGGCAGCCAGACCAATAGCTCCCAGGCCAAATACAGCTGCCACAGCATCTTCTTCCACTTTCGCCGTGTTTTTAACAGCGCCCATGCCGGTTGTCACACCGCACCCAAGCAGGCAGACCTTTTCCAGAGGCGCACTTTCATCTACTTTAACTAAGTTGACGTCATTGACCACGGTATACTCACTGAAAGTGCTGGTCCCCATATAGTGATAGATTGGTTCTCCCTTGTAAGAAAAGCGGGTAGTCCCGTCTTTCATCAGACCTTTCCCTTGAGTCTCGCGAACCGAACTGCATAAATTGGTTTTACCCGACAAACAGAACTTGCACTCGCCACATTCTGCCGTGTACAAAGGAATTACGTGGTCTCCCGGCTTGAATCCTGTGACGCCTTCTCCTACAGATTCAACGATTCCGCCGCCTTCATGGCCTAATACTGCTGGAAATACCCCTTCCGGATCTTCACCCGACAGCGTAAAGGCATCGGTATGGCAGACAGACGTATTAACAATCTTGACACGCACTTCATTCGCTTTCGGTTCTGCAACATCGATTTCGACAATTTCTAACGGCTCGTTTGGCCCAAAGGCTACAGCTGCTCTACTTTTCATTTTAATATTCCTACTTTCCTGTAAACTGATTTTCGTCACTGTTTTCAGTATACAAGGAAAGGATGAAGAATGCTTTCAGAATGCTTGTCTACAAGCCAAGAGCCCACAGGCTGAACCAAATTATTGCTTTGTATTGTTTGATTTTGATGTTCGTCGCTTGGTTTATACTCATAGCCTGCAGGTTATAAATTTTCCATCGCGAACAGATCATCTCCAGTGATAGCCCGCCTTTTGGCTAGTATAAAAGCCTGTTGAAGCGACGGATCCTTTTTTTATTTCTGACCGCATTAACGCTCTATCTCATTACCCCACAGCACTCGGCCAGTTCCAGCTGGGAGATTTGCTATATTTTTTGCATCGATTTAGTCTGATGGATCATCTACTGATAACCCAGCCAATCGCCAGTAACCCAAATGCTAAAAGAGCCGTTAATGTCATCATCTTTTTGAATTCCTGATCCCCTTTTATTTTTGACAGGAAATACTGCTCAAGTGTGATCAGCAACGTTGTAGAAAGCACGGCAATCAGCAGCAAGATCCGCCCTTCCCCATCGTTTTGAAAGCGGAGAATCGACCCGCCTGCAAAAAGGGCCATGACGGTCACAAACCACGTTATTCTTACCGCTTTGTCAGCCATCCGCTGCTCCCTGTTATCTTTTTTTCTCATCCCTATCTCCCCCCTATGTAAAAAAAATTTTTTCACTTCCACCTTATCTGTTTTAAACAATGAGAGCAAACTGAATCTGATTAGCTGCTGCACTCCCACTCTTGTTGGTTCATTGCCCCTCAAGAGAATAAAAGTCTGAAACCCAGGGGTCTCAGACTTTTATCTTATTCTATCTATTTTAGACAGATGAATCGACCAACTTGCTGCTGTCTGCATCACTCACTGCCAAGTACTGAATGATATCAACTCGCCCGATTAGCCCGTATTTTGTCTACTTCTATTTTAAATTAATCATTTATTTTATCTGACGTGTCCCACCTAAGGTACTTTTTACAAGCTGTCTCTTACCGTTTTTTTGTAGTATAAAATCGATACAAGTCCAAAGGTGGAATAAAGTACAATATATGCACCCATAACTGTCAGCATCGGAATCCACATTTCATTTCCAAAAATGAACCAGCCTGCGTTAACAGCGAAATACGTGTGCAGTAAACCAATGATTAGAGGTATCCCGAAGGTTATCGCTACTTTTAGTGTCAGCCCTTTGACGATTTCATTTACAGAGAAGCCAAGTTTTCTCAAGACTTTATAAGTGTCTTTCTCGTCTTCACTCTCACCTATCTGTTTAAAATATAGAATACAGCCTGTTGTCATCAAAAAGGCCAGTCCGACAAAGCCGATTACAAACATTAATATGCCTGCACCTTGAATCTGATTTGTGTATTGCTCGATTCTCGATTCGAATAAAGGATTATTTTCTCCATTCATCAACTGAAATATCTCTTGACTATCCTCACCCACGATATCTATAACAAAAGCTTCATGAGGTTCTGCTTGTTCTTTGTCGTGGATGGCGTTCTCCTCAAGTCTACTGTAAACCTCACTAGACACAACTGCTTGTAGCCTTCCACGAGCAACAAAAGAGGGAAGTGCAGCATCTTCGTTTGTTTCTACCAGTTCAAGTGTCACTTCATAATCATCATTGTAGAGTGTAATAGAACGGTTCAAATCGAAGTCCATGTATACACCTACTACAGTGGATAGACCGTGGATAACAAGCTCGCCCTCATCGACTTCAGTATCATCCACAAATTCTTCGCTCACAATATTTAGACTTATCTCTGAATCATCATCGCCATTACCTGATATTATGCCATCTCCCCTCGCAACGTAGCTTATTGTTGGGATGACAAGGGGCCGATGTTCGATCTCACTATCATCAAGCAAATGACTGTAGAACTGCATGTCCTCTTCTTCATAAAAAGTATAGTCATGCGATACAGTACTCTCAATCAACGACTCTACCGAATAGTGAGAAATATATGAAAATGATATAAGCCCCATACTTATGGCACTAATGATACTGACCAGGCTCAAAAGAAATGCATTGGACTTCATCTTAAACATAATACTTGTCAGTGAAAGCACGTCATTGACAGATACGCATCCCTGTTTGGACTTTCTAATCATATTAAGAACAAAGGCAACCGACGCTTTAAACGTAAGATAGGTGCCGACGATGGTCAGAAAAAGAATACCAAACAGAACCAGAAGCAAAACTGATCCGAATTCAATAATATTCATTGACAACCAGTATCCTGAGCTAATCATGATAAGGCCGAGTAAGCCGAGGATCATTGTTCCAATCCCCATACCTGAATAGTCAGCCTCACTGGACTGGTCAAGTGTGAGCATGCTGATAAGGCGTGTTCTTTTTAAGAATATAAAATTCTGAATCATCAGTAGTGTAAATATGCCCACGAACAGTATGGCTGTCTGTATGACTGCCTGAACTGAAAAATTCAACCCTACTGAAAGTTCTACTTGCATGAGTCTAAGCAAGATCATGAGTAAAGTGCGGGATGTCAGAAAGCCAAAAGCGATACCAAAAACCAGACTGCTGAAATAAATAACCGCATTTTCCAGTACAAGTATCCTGAGTATTTCCCCATGGGTTAGGCCGATTAATTGAAACAGAGCCAATTCCCGATTTCTTCTTTTGAGAAAAAGCGAGTTGGCAAACATGACGAATGCTAAGATGATGACGACCAGCAATACAGAACCGACAGTAAAACCTGTACTCATCAATTGACTCGACTGTATTTCTTCTACTGCACTGTCATCCTGTGACATGAGGACAAAAGAAAAGTATAGAACCACACTGAATACTAGCGCAAACATATATAACGCATAGTTTTTGAGGTTCTTAAAGAAGTTTTTTAATATGACTGTGTTAAAACTCAACGCTGACACCACCAATAACACTTTGCGTGTTCATGATTTCTTTATAGAATGACTCTTGCGTGCGCTCCCCTTTAATAAGAGTGGAATAAATCAACCCATCCTTAAGAAAGACCACTCTCTTTGAATAACTCGCAGCCGTTGCATCATGAGTCACCATCAAAATCGTCGAATTAATTTTTTTGTTCAGTTGCTTCATTTTACTAAGTAAGCTGCTGGCGGCTTTTGAATCAAGCGCACCTGTCGGCTCATCTGCAAATATTATTTTCGGCTGGTGGATGAATGCCCTTGCTGCACTGGTCCGCTGCTTTTGACCTCCAGAGATTTCACTTGGGTACTTTTTTTTCAAGTTATAAATATCCAGCTCTTCTGAAACGAGTTTGAACTGCTTTTCTGCTTCTGCTTTTTTTGTCTCTCTAATGGACAATGGAAGTAAAATATTTTCTTTTACGGTCAGCGTGTTCAGGAGATTATATTCCTGAAAAACAAACCCAAGATCTTTTTTTCTGAAATCTGCAAGTTTTTTTTCTTTTAACTGGGTAATATCTTGATCTTCAATATACACATGGCCACTAGTCACATTATCTATGGAGCTTAAAACATTTAGCAGTGTTGTTTTTCCTGAACCAGATGCGCCCATGATGGTCACAAATTCGCCTGCTTCAATAGTCAAATCAATTCCTTTAAGGACTTCTGTTCTATTCCGTTTATTTCCATACGACTTCTTAATGTCTTTAGCTTGAATAATCATGCCTATCCCTCCGTTATTTGTTCTACTCTAATCCTACCTCACCGCTGTCTATCTATCGTTTGATTTCAGTGACATATGCAGAAAACCATGTGACAATAATGTCACATGGTTTTAATTTGCTGGAGCCTGTTTTGTTTAGGAAAGGTCAGATGAACGGATGTCCCTACACCATACTGGGACTCGACCTTAACGGAAATACCCATAGCATCCGCTGCTTCTTTTGCAAGGTATAAACCCATTCCAGTCGCTTCATCCTTGCCGTGATCACTGGTAGACGTAAAGCCTGCTTCAAAGATTCTGGGAAAATCTTCAGCTTTAATGCCTCTTCCTGCATCCGATACGACAAGTTCCATCCAACCCACTTTTTGAAAGCTGGTAATGGTGACTTCATTGTCCCTGGAGTATTTGATACTGTTGGAGATTACTTGATCCAGTATAAAAGACAGCCATTTTAAATCTGTATCCACATGCGTGACCTGCAAATCTATATCAAAGCCAATTCCCTTAGCCATACAGATGGTCTGCATTTTTCTGATGATAGTGGACAAGACGCTTTCAATCTCGACGCGTTCAAAGTAGAGATCATTATAAATATTAGTCAGTCTTTTTTCATAAAGCATCTCATTCAAAGTTGCATCCAGCCTGAGCCATTCTTGCTCAATTCCGCTACTGTCTTTTGGGTTTAAATCATCAATCATCAGTTTCATCGTGGTCATCGGCATCTTCAGGTCATGAATCCATCTAGTCAGTTCATTCAAGCTGGCTTCCGTTTTTTCTGACTCTTTGTCTAGCGCAGCAAAATGACTATTTCTCATCAGCTTTAGCTGACTATCCAGCTTCTTTTGATAAGGCGTGACGGGCTTCGGGAGGCTGTCTGTATCTTCGATATGATCAATAGCCATCAATTCACGGCGGTAGTCTTTGCCCCTGAAATAATCCCACACCAGAAAAAGAATCAAGACAACTGTATTGATGAGACAGATGTATACAACAGAGAGGTTAGGGATAGCACTATCCAGTAGGCCGATGGATAGAATCAGTCCATTAAAAAGCGAAAACAGCAGTAACCACGGCAGTCTTTGTCTTAAATACAAAACTCTCACTCCTCAAGCATATAACCAAGGCCTGTCTTGGTTATAATCGCATCCCTTAAATTGACCGTTTCCAGTTTCTTTCTGATCCGATTGACGTTTACGGTCAGGGTATTGTCACTGATAAAGCGTGAATCGTCCCATAGCTGTTCTATCAGCGTTTCCCTACTGACCGTCTGATTCATGTGTGAACTGAGGACAGATAGAATCAAGGATTCATTTTTAGTTAAGTCAATTTCCTCTTCTCTATGACTGATTTTATGCCGTTTAAAATCAAACACAGCCTCTCTAAAGTGGACACTGTCCATTGACTGATTTTGGTACTGATAGGTTCGCCTCAATAGTGCCTGTATTTTGGCCACCAGCACTTCAAAATCGAAGGGCTTTTGAATATAGTCATCACTCCCCATCTGCATACTCATCACCATATCCGACGGGTGATTTTTTGACGAAAGAAAAATAATTGGGGTATTGGATACTTCACGGATCCGTCGGCACCAGTAAAAACCGTCATACTTAGGCAGCGTGACATCAATAATGACCAAGTCCGGTTTTAAAGAGTTAAACTCATCTAAGATCTTGGAAAAGTCAGTCACACCATGAACAGTAAAATCCCAGTCTTTTAACCTTTTTTCAAGCTCACTAAAAAGTGGCTGATCATCTTCGATTATATAAATGTTCGTCATCATCTTCACAACCATTCATATTTAATGGGGTGTCTAGTCATGCCTCTAAGCTGCTTGTGTTTATCCTTTGATAAACACATATTCGCTCTCGGTTGAATGGTCATCACTAAAGGCAAAATCTGAATGATTGAAATCTTTAAGCTTCTCCGGTGTCTGAACCTGGTTTTCAGCCATAAAGCGGACCATTTCTCCTCTTGCCATTTTTACCATCGTTCCTTTTTCTTTCACTTTACCGTTTATGAGTTCGCCGAATTTGCAGCGAATAATCTGTGCTTGGTCATTGTATTTGGTGATGGTTTTACTGTACTCTTCCGAAGCCAGATTGATGATTGTGTCCGTTTCATCCAAAATCTGCTTAGCCAGCTGGTCTCCCCAGAAAGCATACACCGACGGGTAGGTTGCGTGCTTTAGTTTAGCCTGCATCTCCAGGCGGTAAGGCGTCACCCCATCAAAAGGCTTCAGCATACCATAAAAGCCAGACAGGATGCGTAGATGCTTCTCCAAATACGTGTACTGCTCTTTTTCTAAAACATTGGGCGCCATGTACTGGTACTGAATGCCTTCGTAAGAAAGAATCGCCGGAGTCAGATTTTTCTGCAGATTCATCTTCTGAATCCGTTCATGATTCACAGCCGTAATATTATCACTGGCTTTCCATATGTTCTTTAATTCATCGTATGTCAGCGTCTTCAAGTGCTCCAGCAGCTCACTGGTCTTATCCAGAAACTGGGGCAGCTGGCTGTGGGTAAAACTGTCATTGTCTGTCTTCATCTTTTTCGCAGGGGAAATAATTATGCGCATAAAAACCACCTTTTTTAAAATTCATTCTGTCTCAAATAGTATAGCAAGCAGAGTCCAGCCTTTCAAAGCGAATATCTCTTCCTTGCAGCCTGCTGTTCTTTTTTACAGGTTAGTAAGGTGACTGGTCAGTATTTCTGTTATTATTACACTAAAAGATGAAAGGAGCCTCACATGACTAAAATATCAGAAAGACATCGAAGAAAAGAATAATTATCTCTTTGATTATTTGTCGTATATATCAGCTTGGGAAGAAGAGCCACAATAATTTATTATTATAACTAGCTCACTATTTTAGGGATAATAATATACCTTATAAAAAAGCTTCTATAACCCACACTATTTGACATAGAACTAATAAAACAGGGTTCCCCCACCTCTTCAAACTGTAAAACACCAGTTGAATTATTTTGGGAAAATGTACCAGATTTGAAATTGTCTAGCTTAATTTGACAAACTAAATAACTTATAGATGGGATAATTAAAAAGCTTTAATCACAATTGTCAAAATGTGACGACTATATCATGTTATATAAGTTCGATAAATACTTATACAATTTATTGAACTAAACAAAGCAGACTTGCATAAGTGGGAGATGAAATTAAATGTTCGAAAAAAAAGAATATTTCTATCAGCAAGTAGGAATAGCCCCCAGACTGTTTTCCCTATACTCTTTTCTGACTATTTTATTTTTTTCCGGAATAACCTTTACGTTCGTTATTCCAGGCCTAAAGGGTTTCGACCTATATTCTATGATGTTAGCACTATTGATGTACTTTATAGTAGCTAATGTCTTTGTCGGCCTATTTGAGAAAAGAGTATGGTTTGTTTTTATCCTTTCATTAGTTTTAAGTAATCTCGGAATGTGGGGAAGATTATGGGTTGAGCGGGAGGAGTACAGTTTGGTTGAACACCAAAATTCAATCATCTACTTTAGCTACCCAGTTGCTATTGCACTTACCGTTACCATATTTTATAGTATTCTCAGTTCAGTACGTGGCAGAAAATCTGGCTAAATACACACTGTTCATATCAATTTACGGGATAGTTACTTTTAAAAGCCACAAAAACACTTTAAATTCAATCTAATTTATCTAAATAAACAGGGTTCACCCACCTCTTCTATGCAGTGGGTGAACCCTGTTTTCAGTTTAGACTATACAGAGTGATCTTCCATATCCAGGAAATGGTATAGAGCCCCGTACAAGTTGGCATCATTTCCTAGCTCACTGCGTTTAACTGCTGCCCGAACTCCTGTCGCTGCATAAATCGGGTCGTGTTCATAGTAGTGATCCAGTGCTTTTTCAATGGTTTCTGTCAGCATCGGTTCCGCACTCATGCCGCCACCGATTACAAATACTTCCGGATCTAAAATCCCCTGCAGGTTCATGATTTGGCCCGCAATGCTCGTGCAGTATGCCGTAAACGCCTCCTGAACTTTCTGATTTCCTTCTCTGATGAGCTTAAACATATCCTGTCCTTCAAATTCTTCAGGGTCGGCTCCTGTCATATTTGCAACGCGCCGAACTAGGTCCGTCGTGCTCCCATTTCTGCCAAAAAAACCGTCCGGATTCAGCGGATCCTTTCCTTGCATGCGTATAAATGAAAACTCGCCTGCACTAAAATGATGCCCTTTGACAAGCTGACCGTTGGCTATGATGCCGCCTCCTACGCCGGTACCCAAAACAAAGCCCACACCGTGGTCCACCCCCTTCAGGCCACCTTTAAAGAACTCGCCTAAAGCTGCACTCTTCCCGTCATTTTCTATCCTAACAGGCAGGCCCACCCTTTCCTCGATCAGCCTTGCAAAGTACGTATTTCTATTGTAAGTTAGTGATCCGCCATGACCGACAAAGCCAGCTGCGGAATCGATTCTTCCGGGCATGCTGACAGCCAGGCCTGCTATGCTTTTTGTATAAGGCTGGACAATCTTTTCAATCACAAACAGCAGAGATTCCAGCGAATCACGGGGCGTCTTTCTTTTCCCTTTACTATGTATCGTGTCTTTATCCATCAAGGCAAACTTGACTGCTGACCCACCTATGTCCAGCACCATATACTGCTTCATCTGATTGCTCCTTTTTGGTTAAAACTAGCCCAATCTGTTAAAACGCTTTCTCTTTGTCAGTATAGCAAATAATAAACGGATTGGAAGCAGTTCTTTCTGCAGCAGCAGTAACTGATTGATGCTGGAAACGTGCTGAAACCGGATTGATTCGTTTATTTATTGAACCCCCTGCATTGCACTCGCTCCTTTAAGGCTTTGTTTTCAGTCAGCCTCTTTGCTTTGAAGGATGGAACCCTGACTGGCATACCAGAGCTTTGCCAGCAAATACATCAGGAACATGACCACCACTCCGATTATGGTAAGAGACAGAATGTAAACCGGATTGACTGTCACTCCAGATACTGTGACAGTAGAACCGAGGCTGTACAAATACACCAATGGCCCTGCCGATCCCGGTGCATAGGTAAATAAATAATTGGATTGCTCATTAAAAATGTCAGCAAACCAGTTATTTATAATAATTGACGAAATATACAGCGGAACCGTTATTGCATATGCTTTTAAGAGGTCTCTTTGGTCAATCCGAATCATCTCTGTTAACAGCAGGAACAGCCCCGTCGCTACAATTAGCATATGCCCTAAAATGTAGGATAGGCCTCGAATGCTAAGTACATTACTGTATGTTTCCAGTGGGTCGGCAAATACAACGGCTGCCAGACCTGCAGGCACAGCCAGGCACCAGGCAATTGCACTTGTCACACGCAGCTTAGGATTGATTGCAACGATAAGCAGTAGGATGTTGGCAAAGTGAGAAATGTGGAATGGGAAAACTTCAGGACCTAAGCCGTCGGTACTAAAAACATAAATCTGTCTGATAGCTAATATGCCTACCAGGATTATCCCCATCGCTATGGCAACACGTCGCTTTACTGCAAATGTCTTGTCACGAGTGACTATATATAATGTAACGGGAAGCACAAATGGAAAAATCATCATAAAGTAATGAAACGTGCTCCACATTTCAAACTGCGCTTGCATACACCTTTCCACCTCATAACATATCTTAAAAGAATAAAAATCTTCCATTTCGTTTCCAGAACATTGAAACCATTATATAACCATCTATTCTTGGACAAAACAGATTTTCTCCAGTCATCGGTTTCATTTAGTTTATACTATCACTCTTATTCGGTTTTTAAAATCATATCACATTCCAGCTTTCAAATCGGCACTATTACAGAAGTAACTCAATAACACTTGAGTGAAAAACTTGAGGAATACTCTGACCAAGTGAATTGAAACGGTTGTTCTTTGTTTGTACAGTCAGTTTAAGGTCCGACAAATTAAAAAACACCTTCCAGAAGGAAAGTGTCTTGAAATATTGTATAGAAGCTTACTTAAAAATAATCGGAGCTTTTCGCATATATTTCTGGTCATTTTTGGCTATGCTTCTTTGGATATCTTTTCCGCCGCCTTGCTTGTTCTTTATCAGTTTTTGCATTTTTTCTTTTGGAGTCATTTTTTCCACCACCTCTAAAATTCTATTTTTAAAATTATGCTTTATAGTCCTTTAGCATCAGCCGGATACTCTTCAATTCTTATATTTGATTAAGCCGAAGATTAAATTTCATATTTGAAAAAGAACTTATCGACTTCTAGAACTGGAAACCCACTAGGCAATTTGTACTGATCTATTCGTTCAAAACCGTGTTTTACATAAAAACGATGTGCTGCTAGAAATAAAGGGGTGGTTCCCAGATATATGGTTTCTACTTTCTGTTCAATTGCCCACTGCTTGGCTGTATCCAGAAGAAGCTTAGCTGTATTAAATGTTGTACCCCGAAAACCTTTATCCACAAACATTTTCCGCAACGCAACGTTTTTCCCACCAATATCCAGTAAACTAATCGTTCCGACAACTTTATCTTCAATTGTAGCTACCCAAAAATTGCCTTGACCTTTCTGATAGACCTCTTCTATCTTGAAAAGATCAGGCTGATCTTCAGCTGATATTGCTACTCCATATTCCTGTTGCTGAATGGAAAGAATTAAATCTACTACCTGTTTCTGATTTACTTCTTCATATTCCATTACCACCGGCTCATCTGCCATACTGTTTTCTCCCCTTTTATTGAACACTATCAGATTCACTAACGTCAACATCCCTGTTACTGTCTTCATTCAGTTTTTCAGGTAGTATCTTTCAAATTATTTTACCTATACTCGGTCTCAAGTGATAGACTTAACAGTTTATGACTAGTGCCATTTATTCTACCATGTTACATACTTAATAAATAGTCATCAAAGAAAACTTCATGTGAAGACATTTATGGATATCTGGTAAAAAGACAGAGAGATTTCTGCGGACAAGTTATCGTAAAGTTTTAGTTTCTAAACTGAATGTTAAATCTTCAGTCACAGTTTCGGTCACGAGCGTAAAAAAAAGACACCTTCCGAAGTGGAAAGTGTCTTGAAACGCTGTAATTCCAACAATTAACGTTTTGAGAAATATCTCAAGAAATTCTAAGGATAATGAGTACATCTTAATCCATTTATAATAGTGTTTCGACAGACTCTAAACGGATAAAAAACTATGAAAAAGGATTATGATTGATACTATTTGAGCCAATTTGAACCAAAAGAATTGGTGCTGGTTGAATACAATAACTTTAGAAACTTAACAGGCTATAATATACATTCCATAATATAAATTAAAGTAATTAAGATAATAAATATGAATATCCAACTTTAGACATAATATCTTCTACTTTATCCCAATCGGGTTTGTCATCTTTAGAAGGCATTATTATTGTCAATTGCTTTAGTCTTTCTTCGCTCAATTTATAGCCATAAGGAAATCTTTTTTTACTTTGATATATTATTGTTTTTAAGAATAAATATTTTAATTTACTAGGACTGTCTTCTGACTTAATTTTTATTCTTTTTACATCATCTGAAAATAATGACTTCTCTTTGTGATAAAAAGAATCTGCAATTGAACCATTATAATTTACCCCAAGTACGTCTTTGTCACAGCTCCCATTCATATTATCTACAAAATTAGTAATTCCGTGATTTTTTGAACTAGCACCAATGAATGGAGTGGAACCTGCTAACATATCTGCTTTAGTTAACCTCACTCCAGGATAGATATCAACTACTTCTTCAAGTCTAAATTCTTTCCAACTATTGAAATCAAGATCATTTTGTTCGATTGATGAATTACGTTTAATTCCAACAAACTTTAATCGCCCAGTTATTTCCAAAATTTTATTTTCCATATAATCCCATGAAATTTCGTCATCTTGATTCACTGGTAGAATTATTTTCTCTCTTTTTAATCGAGTATTGCTAATTTCTCGACCAAAATTGTATTTAGACCTCATCATTTCGACTATTGGTTTAAGAAAGAGAAACACTTTTTTGTTAAGCTCTTTATTCTTTAATTCTAAAACTGTCACATGGTCAGAGGCTATAAACTTATAAGGATGATAAAATGCATAACCAATAGAGCCTGAATTGGAGAGAGATATGGCGTTTGAAAAAACTTTAGAAGATTCTGGAGGAGTGACTAAACTATCAATACCATTGTTCAACTTAGTAGAACTTATATAAGGTGTATCTCCAGCAATATGATCTTCACTTTTGTAACGATCGCCTCTAGTTATATTGAAAACACTTGTTATCGGGAAGGGCTTAAACCTCATCACTAACACCCCCATTTTCTTGTTCTCCGTAATAATCTGAAACAATAGTCAATAATTCTATTTCATCCAAGTCTCTATTTAATAAGCCTAAGTTTTCTCGTGCTTCAAAAACCAATTGTTCACGAATAGCTCTTTCAAAACTTTCTTCACTTAGATTACTATAGTCAGTTTTAGCAAAGCTTTGAAGTAACCATTCATCGCCTTCTCTAATTTTGTGAGATAATACATCAATATCATTTTCAAAATCTCTTATATTTTCAATTTTTTCGAACAATTCATTCTTTATATCGTCCCACCTGTTAAACAAATCTGTACGTCCTTTATTTTTAGCCAGTACAAATCCATCATCTGGTAAGTCAATAAATTTCGTTTTGTAATCACCTTGTGGTTGACCAACTTCAAAAACACTTATAGCAGTAATAGTAGCTGCGTTGGGCTGAAACAAATCTTCTGGCATATTGATAACATATTTTAATCTATGCTGCCTTAATATCCCATCCCTATCTTTTTGATCTTTAAAGTAAGTAGATAAAGGAGCTATCATAACAACATATCTTGTACACGTATCTAAAAGTAACTTTAAGAATGTTAGTTCTTTTTTTGTGGGATTAGATCTATTTTCTCTACCTCCATAAGGTGGATTTACAAAGCCTATAGTGGGTCTTATATCTTCGTAGTTCAATCTCAATAAGGTTTGTTCAGCCTCTTCACTAAAAGAATCTAAATTAAATAATTGAGACTTTCCATCATGTCTAAATAGCATGTTTGAGACACTTAAAGTGTACATAGTAGGGTTAATTTCAAAACCAACTAGTTGTTTTTTCTTAACATTCTTAATTCTATTTTGTTTGTCTGGTAATGCAGAGTTATTAATTCTTTTTGTCAAAGCATTCATAGCTGCTATCAAGAAAGCTCCCGATCCTGAAGCAGGATCAAATATAACATCATCCGGTCTCAATGGCACAAGTTCTGTAAAAAGTTCTGTAATATGTGCAGGAGTTAATACTATTCCATTTTTCACGTTTGATATCCCTGCATATCGTAAGAATTCTGCATAAAAACTTCCCATAATGTCATAATTAGATTCTATTTCAAAATAAGGAATAACATTATACTTTAACTCAATTAGGATATCTCTTAATACATTATTAGATTTTAAATCAATTTGAGAATCAAGAAATGTAATTTGATTTAAAATTATATTCAACTTCTCTTCAGGTATATCCTCAGAGCGCAACACTTCCCTCACCCTTGCCGGCAATTTAACAATAATGTCCGACCCTGAGTTACTTTCGAATTCGTTGATAAAACTATTGGTACTACGATCAATTTCAAATAGAGCAATCATTAAAGCAGATAGCAAGATTGGTCTTTTTTGAGAATCAATATTTCTCAGCATATTATTTATAACTTTAGATGAAGTGCTAATACGCTCAATCATTTCTTCTTCATTAACTTTTACAAAAAGTTGTAAATACTCTTCTTCTGAACATAGTGAATTTACTTGGTCTACATGTTCTATCTCTTCATCAATAACTATGAATGTTGATATGAGATGATTATACGAATCATGTATGTCCCCAGAAACTGCAATTCCAACTATTTTCCAATTCGAAAATCTATTATCATTAAATCTGCTCAAATACCACAATATACCGTCAACTGCATACTTTTCTGGATTAGTATCTTCATCGTCGTCAGATTCATGATCCGAAGGGTTTGTTTTATCTTCTACTAATATAAGTAGTTGTTTATCCTCATTAATATAAATTTGATCTGGGTAACCTGGATTTCCTGTAGCTGATTTTGAAGCAGTAGATAGAATACTATTAACGTCAACATGTGGCACAGACCTATTCCACTGATATGTATAATCTAAATTATTTAAGGCTAATAATATATCTGCATCTATTTTATCTTTTCTAGTCAATATTCTCTTCTCCTCTATAGTAAATCAATATTATAGTTATTATTTAAGCATTAGCTTTTTATATTTTAACATTTTCAATCTAATTAAAACAGACAGTAACCAGTGAACGATTTCTTCTATCTAAACAATAAAGAAAATAATTACAACATATTTTCTATTTTTCCTTACTAATTATTAAGTTTACTAGATTTATTTTTGGTCTACTTCCATGAATAGCTATTACTTCACCAGTTTCGTTGTATTCAAGATTACAATAATTAGAATCTACTATTCTAAAAGCTTCTTCTTCGACTAAGTTCATATTAATAAAATCTTCGACTACACTATCCCTGTTTAAATACTTTAAAACCTCAATTTGGTCATCCTTGAGAAATAATTGGAAGTATTCATTAATAACCTCATCAATCAATTTCTTGATTACACCCTCAATAGACTCTTCAAAACTGGTTATATTTCCCTCTCTTATTAATTCATCATGGTGCTGTTTGTATTTTTTTGACACTCTCATACTACTTTGGCCTATCAGTCCCCAATCATCTAATATTGGAACAGTTTTTCTTTTATAAGCACTTTTAATCTTTTTTTGAACTTTTGTATCACTAATTAATTTTTGAATATCGCTTTTAAACCATTCGTTGTGATACTGATCTAACTTTCTGGGCTTTATTTTTCTTTCGTGGGTTTTATTATACTCATCTACATAGTGATTAAAATTGTGTCTATCAATAACATCATCTCTTTCATTCGTTACTTTTCCAGTATTATCTAACCCCTTAAACCCTACTTCTTCATTAAACATATCCAGCACTTCATATATTAAAATTTTTTTTTGACTGCTCACCCAATATCACCCTTCAAAATAATTATTTATACTATAATACCATTAATAAAATTTTAACAGAACCTTCTGTACCTAAAATAAATGTTTTTTAAGCAAAAAGTTTGTCATTTTGCTATTTTAAAATCTGTTTTTTTAATATGATGAACTTAAGGAACAACAGCGCGCGTTCTCCTTAAAAAAATTTAACAGAAGGGAGTTTTTTCAAATGAAAAAACTCAGACAATTCAATAAGTTCGATGCAGAGGGTTTCTTTCAGGAAAAAGATGTCAGGGTCATGGCTCATGAACCTTGGAATGATTATGAAGATGGGCAAATAGCCAAGCAATTAGGCACGAAGTATAAGTGTGTGATTGCTACCGACAATACTACCTATGATGGTGACGATGTTCCAGCAGATTTAAATGCTGGTGAGCAAATCGATGTTAAAATAGCTAAACAGCCCAAGGATTATAAAAAGTTTAGCAAAATCAAGTTTATTCAACCAACAGCTTCAGTATACGGAACTTTCCAGTCTGAACTTAGCGTTAAAGCTGAAGATATCGAGATTATTTCTACTAAATAATATCTTCTATTCAACTTTCCCACCCTTTTCCCAAGGGTGGGATTTACAACAAGGAAGTGATTTTGTGAGAATAACGAATAGAACACAGCGTGGTATTTTCTTCTGGTGTATTCTAGGATTATTTTCTTTAATCTGGTATTTTGTGGATCGAATTTACCCTCTAATAATTGAGAGAGAAGTATTACTAGGGTTACCGCAAGTTAATTCGAATATTTTCTTCTTGCCAATTTTTTCTACTATTTTTATTCAGATAATAATTTGGGCAATTAGAAATAAATTGTGGAATGGTATATTCTATGCTATTGATTACTATGGTCGTATACGAAAAATACGAAAACATCTTCTTAGAGCAAATTTTGATATTAGAAATGAATTTGATACCACAATTGTAAAATTACCAAAGATAATTATCCAGTTCGATAATAAAAAAAGAAATACAGGAAACATTTATATTCAAAATTCAATAAAGTTTGATAAAAAGTTAGAGGACATGAGAATTGATTCAGCATTAGATGGATATGTATGTGAACGCCAGTACTTGTCTCAGGATAGAAATTGGTATATTTATTCGTTCTATAATACAGATTCTATGAAACAACTAGAAATTAAATCTCAAAAAGAATTGGTTGACTGGTCAAACAAGACATCAAACGATTATACTTTACGTTTAGATGAGCGTGCAACTGTACCTCTTCATCATATGGGTTTGGTAGGTCAAACTGGTAGTGGAAAATCCTATTTTATTCAAACATTAATTGAACAAATATTATCGAAAAAGGTCAAACACGAATTGTTTATCATCGATCCTAAGCGTACGGATGTTTATCAAATGTCAAAATATACTTTTGGTAATGAGCAAACAGCTGATAAGACAAATGCGATTGACCTGATTAAGCAATTTCATAAACGTATGAATAAAAGACAAGACGAGATGCAAAATTATCTGAAATCGAACCGAAACAAAACATTTAAGGATGCTGGCCTACCTGCTCTAATATTGCTCATTGATGAATTCGGGGCACTCAGAGAGTCGTGGAAGACTTTATCGAAAAAAGAACGTGATGAAGTTGACAGTATACTTTCTGATGTTGCATTTATGGGCCGACAACTAGGATGTATTTTGTGGGTTGCTACCCAACAAATGAATGCACAGACAATGCCAACAGCGATTAGGGAACAGCTTGTTTTGAAGATCGCATTAGGTGATAGCGATGAGCAAACCTATAGAACATTGTTTTCTTCTGGTGTGGATATATCTCCAGTTCGATTTTCTGCAGGTCAAGGTATTTTTAGCTTCCCTGGTCTAGCAAGTGCAGATAAACCAAGGCTAATAAGTACACCATATTGTAGCTTCTTAGATTCAAGCACCTAGCTCTCCCTAAAGGATTCAAGGCGCAATGATCGGAAGGGGACCCGCTGAATAGGCGGGGAAGGGGCCGATCCGCGCTTTTCGCCTTTAGGAGAGCTGGGGTGCTGGTAATCACCCCAGCTCCAGTTATGCATTTTTTTTGAGCAACACCTGTTATGACGGGGTTTTTAACTAAAAAAAACTTATATATAGTTTTATAAAAGGAGTGAACCGAACTTGATTGAACCAAACATTGACCAATTCACAATTGTTTTACAGCCACTAAATTCGTTTGATTTCGATGAGTGGCGCAACTGGGTTGCTAAAAGTATGATAAATACTTTTATAGTTAATTCTAAGATGAATCAGTTATTTGATAATTTCGGCGAATCAGATGTTAAATTACCAGAAGGTTATACGCTAGGTTATTCATTCAATAATACACCGTTTTATTTTTGTATTGCCTATCATGAAGCATTCACAAAAATGGGCGTAATCATAAAATATAGTGCGTATGCATGGCACTCTTATCAGCAGCGATACAACGCTATGTTTAATGAATCTATTCATTTACACACATTTTTAAAAATGATTGATTCGGATGAATATAACTTTAGACTTTCACGGATTGATATCTGTTGTGACATTTTTAATGAAGGAATTGATATTGCTAAATTGAAGAGATCAATTGAAGATGGAAGGACTGAGATTCGCTATGGTAAATATTAAAAAAAGCTATTTGCAAAAAGTAATTGAAGACAATAAAGAAATGCCTTACAAGAAAAACAACTCTAAATTGTCTGATGTCTCCAAAAACTTTCAGGCACAGACATTATATGTAGGTGCAAAAAGTAGGAACACAAAAGTACACCTACGCATATACAACAAAAAAGAGGAACAACTATCATGAAGCATATGCGTCATATTGCAAAAAAAGTAGATGATTGGACTCGTATCGAAGCAGAATTTTCTGGCGAATACGCACATCAATTGACTGATGCTATTAGATATTGTGACACAGATGAGCAACTTAAAAATATACTAGTTAGTTCTTTAGTAGATCGATATATGTTTTTTTACACAAATTCAAATCGACCTCATAAGATTACTAAACTAATGCTTGAATTACTGGATGATAAGGATTTCAGGTTTAAATCACCCTCACCACGTAATAATTTACTGAATCAGTCAATAGACCATTTGATAAAGGGTTCTGGTCTTCTACCTACATTATGGAAAGTTCAAAAAATATGGGGTGGAGAGACTGCCAAAGAACTGAGTGACTATTTGTTCACGAAATACTACTCGGAATTTAAACCTACTGATGACCATTTATCCTGGGTAAATAAGTACAAGCCACTATATTTAATCGAAGGAAAGCCTTGGAAGGAGAATAACTAAAATGAGAAATGAACAAATTCTTCATAATTTGACGGAGTTAGAGAGACACACAGACAAAATCATAACAAATTTATTCGCTAGTCTTGGACTAGTTGATAATTACTCACCTAACGACGAAGAGGTTCATAAAATTTGCAAAATCGAATACGAACTGTTCAAGGAAAGAATTTTAGAACTAAAAGTTGAGATTAAAATGGACAAGGAAAACGTAGGTCATACCGACGAGGTGAATGACTAGTGAGAAATAATATTGTTTTCAAAAAGTACCCTTATCTCTTAACTAGAGAGCAAGCATCACATTTCTTAGGTTTAGACCCTAAATCCTTCGATAAGTACGTAAGATCCAATGACTCTTTAGACCGCTTTATGGTAGGCCGTCAGGAACGTTACACTATGAAATCTTTAATAGATTTTATCGAATCACAATTTATTTAACGTTTTTACAGTTGATTAGGTGCTCGTTTCAGAATACAATACACTTGTATTCAACTAGCACCTATCAACTTATTTTTTCGAAAGGAATTGATAGCATGGCTAGTATTGTAAAACGTGGTAAATCATATCGAGCACAGGTGTCGTTATATAAGCATGGGAAGCACAATAAAATTTCTAAAACATTTCCTACTAAGAAAGAAGCAAAGCTATGGGCTTTAGAAATAGAATTGGCCAAGGGAGAAGGGAAAGAACTGGCTCATAGAACTACAACCTTTGCAGACTTCTTCGAAAGTTGGATTTACCTAGTAAAAGCCAACGACGTCAAGGAAACAACATTTCAAAATTATGTTCGTACTCTAGGTGTTGTCAGAACACTCTTTCAAGATATTCAGTTAAAGGACCTAAATGATATCGTAGTTCAAAAGAGAATTGACCAATATGCAACAACACATTCACGAAAAACAACTCATGAGGTACTCCTCAAAATAAAGACATCTTTACGTGATGCTTATGCTCGTGGTTATATAACAAACGATTTCGCCTCTCTGGTAAAGACGCGGGGAGCCAACCCACCAAAACGCAATAAAGCATTATCCATTAGCGATTTTAAAAAGCTTCGTAACTTTGTTTTAAGTCATCCAGAAGATGAGTTTAACATTCTTGTACTGTTGGCTTTAGAGACAGGTATGCGACGTGGTGAGCTACTCGCATTACGCCCTGAGAGCCTCTATAAGTACGGAATCAAAGTAACACGTTCAATCAGTCCAACTTCAAATGACACCTCTTTAAAGACTCAAAATGCGAAGCGAGACGTTTCCATTAATAGAGAAGTTTATGAACTAATTCTTAACATGTCAGTTAAAAATAATGGATATTTTTTTAGTTTTAACGGTTTCAAACAGTCAGAGCAACTAGCTGTATTGTTGAAAAAATTAGACATAAATAGGACGACCTTTCACGGCTTAAGAGACACCCATGCGTCCTTCTTGTTTGCCCAAGATATAGATATTGCATATGTATCAAAGAGATTAGGTCACGTTAATATTCAGACCACACAGAATTACTATCTGGAATTAATGCCAGAAAAAAAGCACCAGCAGGATGCTGATGCCTTAAATCTGTTAAGTTCTTTATGAGGTTCAAGCTGATTTGAACCAACTGGAACCAAAAAATCTTTGTAAACGTTGATGCAATAAGGAATTGATTAACGTTTTGAGAACTGTGGAGATTTACGCGCTTTTTTAAGACCTGGTTTCTTACGCTCTTTCATACGTGAGTCACGTGTCAGCAGTCCAGCTGCTTTAAGAGGCGCACGGAATTCAGGGTCTACTTGTAGAAGTGCACGAGAGATTCCGTGACGAGCAGCTCCTGCTTGTCCTGAGAATCCACCACCGTGGACATTGATAGAAATGTCGTAGCTGTCTACTGTATCAGTAACGGCTAGTGGCTGCTTAACTACTAGGTGTAGGTGATCGAAGTTAAGATATTCAGAAATATCTTTACCGTTGAAAGTGATTTTACCAGAACCTGGAGTCATGATAACACGAGCTGTTGAGTTTTTACGACGACCAGTTCCGAAATATTGTACTTGTGCCAATGGAAGTCCCTCCTTAAATCAAGTTTGTAATGTCTAGTGTTTCTGGCTGTTGAGCTTGGTTCTTGTGCTCTGGGCCAGCGTATACGTGAAGTTTTTTGACTTGCTTACGACCCAGCGGGTTGTGTGGAAGCATGCCTTTGATTGACATTTCAATCAGACGTTCCGGCTTTTGAGCACGGATCGTTCCAGCTGAAACCTGAGTCAATCCACCTGGGTGTCCAGAGTGACGAGAATAAATCTTGTCGCTTGCTTTCTTCCCTGTCAATTTAACTTTCTCTGCATTAATTACGATGACGTGGTCACCAGTATCAACGTGTGGTGTATACGTTGGTTTGTTTTTACCGCGCAGGATAGAAGCAACGACTGTTGACAGACGTCCCAAAGGAATGTCTGTAGCGTCGACTACATACCATTTGCGTTCAATGTTGCTTTCATTCGCCATAAATGTTGTACGCACGATCTTAACCTCCAAATTTTTTTCAAGATTCAATTGTCATTTGATTGCTTTCCGTCGCTTCTAAGTTCCGTTAAAAGTTGTGAAAAGTCTGTTGTTGTTTGTTCCAAAACAAGTTTCCGGGGCTTATCATGGTGGCAAACAATACCATCTGATATAGTACCGTGAATGACCATAAAAGTCAACAATCTATCTGAAATTAATCCATTTATTTGTGACAGAGATTGTTTATTGATGTTAACTCTGTCCTGCTCCCATCAAAGCACCAGCATATTGGACTCATCAAATGTCCATATGTCTCCATAGGCAACCTCCCAGTAGTAACCGTCCAAATCACGGAAGTAGCCGCTGTAGCCACCCCAGTCTGTTGGCTGAGGGCTCTTGACGATTTCAGCACCCGCCTGTGCAGCCTTTTGAAGCAAGAGGTCCACTTCCTCTTTATTCTTAACATTATGCGCAAGCGTAAAGCCTGGAAAGCCTGCCTGCCGATAAGGGGGATGTGTCGAGCTGATATCTGATGCCAGTTTTTCTAATGGATAAAGTGCCAGGCGCGTCCCTTCATTTTTGAAGAAAACGATGCTGGGCTCTTCCGCATCCCCTTCCACAGTGGATTCAAACCCCAGTGCAGTATAGAAGCTAAGTGCGTTATTGATGTCCTCTGTTCCCAGAGTGATGATATTTATGCGGTTCATTATTGGTCCTCCCTATTCCTTGCTGGCCTGACTTTCTTCCCCTCGGCTGTCAGCTGTTTGAGTCTCCTACTGCCTGTGTTTACTGCTAGAAATCCATCCTGCTATACAAATAGCTGGAAGTCCTAAAAGATGCTGCTAAAACGGCTGCTGATGAAGCGCTGGCTACAGCAAAAACCTGAGCAGCTGATGAGGCGTCATACACGCTTTGAAAGCCCCAGTAGTCAAACTGTTCACCCTGACTATACACTGAATAGACTAGAGCTGACAATACAACAAAATAACCAATAAAACTAAATACAGCAAATCCTTTTTTGACTAAGTATTTCAAAGGGTAATGAACGGACAAGAAAAAAGAAAGAATCAGAAAAGCGACTGACAGTTCTGCTAGACTGATCACTTCAAAATGACGATTAAACAGACTGATCAGAAATGCACTACCGAGATAAAACACTCCAATCATTAGACTGTACAAATATTTACTTAAGACTATTTTCTTACGTGATACAGGTAAGCTATTTATCAGGACATCACTCCTCACTCCTTCATTTAATTCATTTGAAACAGTTGAAAGACAGCTTAGTATTATTGCAAGATAAAGCATGTTACCGATGATTCCTCTGAGAAGAATCAGAAGAGTAAACCAGATTAAGTCAATCATTATTTGATTTCTATTTACTAAAAACTCTTTCTTCAGTAGTGCTTGCATGAGCCTCTCCTTTCAAGGTGTACACCATGATATCCTCTACTGATGCAGACTCAATCAGCACTTTGTCTCCAAAAAGCTCTGTAAACGTCTGGTGCTCTTTCGATAATCCTTGAAAACCTATATCTGTCTCTTTTAAGTGAACAAATAAATCTCTCAATTCTGCATCTAGCAAGCCAGACGGCCCCCTGATCAGCTTAAACTCATCCTGCAGTTGTTCTTTTGACCCACTATACGCTAACTGTCCCTTATTCAGGCAAACGATGTAGTCTGCTACTCTTTCTAGATCGTTGAGAATATGTGTTGAAAATAAGATTGTTTTGTCTTCATTCTGAATAATGTCAGATAAAATATCCAGTACCTCTCTTCTAACAAGTGGGTCCAGGCCTGATGTCGGCTCATCCAGTAGGATCAAATCAGCATGATGAGAGAGTGCAATCGATAAAGATAATTTCATTTTCATGCCAGTTGAAAGCTGACTGACTTTGGAATGTAAAGGTAGCTCAAACCTGTTTATGTAATACAAAAACTGGTCATTATCCCATCTTTTGTAAAAGGGGGCCACTAGTCGACCCGTTTGCTTAACTGACAAGTGGTCGTAATAGCTATTTTCAGGACATACAAAGCCAATGCGCTCTTTTATCCTTTCTTCGCTTCCTTCCAGCTCTTCCCCAAAAATATGTATTGACCCACGATTATTTTTCAGCAACCCCATAATCATTCTGATTGTAGTTGTTTTTCCAGAGCCATTCGGGCCGATTAGTCCTGTAATATAGCCTTTTTTCACACTAAAGTTCAGCTTATTTATCGAAAATGATTCAAAGGTTTTGCTTACGCCTTTCAGTACAATTACCTCTTCGGTCATTTCTATTCCTCCTTAAACTTGCTTTTCAAAAGCTGTTGAAGATTTTCAAGTGATAGCCCAACTACTTGAGCATCCTCAATAACTATTTCAAGGTGATGTTCTATTTGCCTGATTTTACTCTCTTTTAACTTGCCAACCTCTTGTTTAGCCACAAAAGTGCCTTTACCCACTAGCGATGTCACATATCCTTCAGCTTCCAAATCCTCATAGGCACGCTTAGTGGTTATCACACTGACTTCCAGATCTTTAGCCAGCTTTCTTATGGATGGCAAGGGTTCCCCTTCAATTAGTTGCCCACTTAAAATACTATTTTTTATTTGACTTTTTATCTGTTCATATATTGGCTTGTTTGACTTATGAGATAGCAATATATTCATTTTGCCTCCTTGATGATTATATTGTGTATATTCATTATATACACTGTGCCATTCAAAGTAAACTTTTTCGTAGATTCAAAAACAAAATCATCCGTAGCTCATAGCTTGCCTTGAGCGGTAACGTTCTTTATATACATGAGCTACAAAAGATTATAGACAAAAAGAACGACAAAGAGCCTTTAATGGGATTCTTTATCGTTCTTTTATCCTTTTTTGTACTTTTATTGATATGGCTGACATCAAATCTGTTCATCTATCAGTCTAAGAGGCATCTCCACTGATTTTCTCTTTGAGTTGCGCCGCAAAAGGAGTTTGCGCGGCAGCTCCACTGATTTTCTCTTTGAGTTGCGCCGCAAAGGGAGTTTGCGCGGCAGCTCCACCGACTTTCTCTTTGAGTTGCCCCGCAAAAGGAGTTTGCGCGGCAGCTCCACTGATTTTCTCTTTGAGTTGCGCCGCAAAGGGAGTTTGCGCGGCAGCTCCACTGATTTTCTCTTTGAGTTGCGCCGCAAAAGGAGTTTGCGCGGCAGCTCCACCGACTTTCTCTTTGAGTTGCGCCGCAAAAGGAGTTTGCGCGGTAGCTCCACCGACTTTCTCTTTGAGTTGCCCCGCAAAAGGAGTTTGCGCGGCATCTCCATCGACTTTCTCTTTGAGTTGCGCCGCAAAGGAGTATATAGCTAGCTCATTAGGGCCCTTAAATCAATACGAACCCAAGTACCATAATGAATGCCGGCAGTCCGCCGGCAAAGAGGACATCTTTTGTTCTGACTTGCATCTGCAGCTGCATTACGCGGTTTTCACTGAAACCTTTGGACTCCATGGCCAAAGACAGCCGCTCGGACCAGCGGACCATCCGGATCATCATCGTAAAGAGCGGCTTGCTGTCCAACGGTTTAACCGGTATGTTTCTGACTTGCAAAGCAAGTCTGGACTGCTCATGCTCGGTCTTAATCAGGGCTGTGAGATTCACAGCCGTCAAAATTGCGTAGCCCATTTTCATCGGCATACGAGCCTGCTGGATCAGACTGGCGATCAGCTCGCCGGAATCGGTCGTCATCCCGTAACTGATCCCAAGCATCGCAAAAGCAAAAATACGCGAGCTTAGATTCAGGCCATTAACCAAATCCCGGCCTGTCGGCAAGGTCAGGTCTCCTGCAGACGTTGCAAACTGGGCTCCTTCTGAACTGAAGAGCCAGCCGGTGAAGAAATAGCTGAGAGAAATAACTGCCAGCGGCAAAGCCACTTTCAGCAGCCGAGCTGGCTCGGTCCGACTGGAAGTTATCAGGAAAAGGAGGCCCAGTAAGGAAACAGCCAGATTGACCCGCCAGTCAAAGGTAAGACCCAGGGCAATACTGCCCAGCAGGATGCCTACCGTTTTAGCGGTTGGATTGATTGTATCGATCATCTCTGCTTAAACACCTTCTTTTCTCTGATTTCAAATATCCGGTCAGCATAAGCATCGACGAGCTGGCGATCATGACTGGTAAACAGGCAGGTCATCCCGTCCCGGCACAGCTCGCTGAGCGTGTCCATAATCAGCCGGGCATTCGAAGCATCCTGACCGTACGTTGGCTCATCGACCAGCAGGAGCCGCTGCTTGCCAACTGTCATACAGATCACCGCCAGCCGGCGCTGCTGACCCTGACTGATCAGCCAGGGGGACTGCTTTTCTTTGTTGTGAAAGCCGTGTGTTTCAAGCAAGGCTTTGGCTTCTGGTTCAATCTGGCTTTCTTCCACCGTCTCCCAAGCACGCAGGCTGATTTCCATTTCATCCAGTAATGTCGTTTTGACAAACTGCAGGGACGGATCCTGGAACACCAGGCCGACTTGACGGTAAAGATCTGTTGGCTTCAGTTTCTGCGTGTTCTCCTCCTGCAGCCGGATCTCACCCTTGTAGGGCGTGGCTTTCAAAATCGCCTTGAACAGCGAGGATTTGCCCACCCCACTGGGACCGACCAGAGCCGCTAGCGCCCCTTTCTCCAGTTCAAAACTAGCGTCTTCGATCACGGTATGAACGGTGGTTTCTTTTTTAAACAAAGAGCGGCGTCTTGTTTTTTTATAGAAGACTGAAACCCCGTTTAGTTCCAGAACCGTCTCAGCTGACTGGAGCATCTGTTGTTTGGCTTTTAGCTCCTCAGGCCAGATACCCTCAGCAATTAGACGATCGATTCGATCTTTTGTGTCTGGCAGTTCAGACAGATCCTGGAGCTGCTGCTGGGCGTCCATCAGAAGCCAACGGTCCACATCCGTCCACCTTTTAACGTGATGGTCGATAATAAGGACCGCTTTTCCGCTCGCAGTCAGCTCGTTCATATAGTCCGTGTAGGTCTCGATCGTGTCTTCATCCATATTGGCGAAGGGCTCGTCCATGATAAAGAGGGGTACATCCGTCAGCGAGGCGCAGACAAAGGCGGCTTTCTGCAGCTCCCCTCCCGACAAATCATCAAAAGAACGGTCCAGCAGCTCTGTCAAATTAAATGCCTCTGCTTTATGCTTTACGGTCCGGTCGATTTCTGAGACGGGCGTTCGGCTGTTTTCCAGGCAAAACACCATCTCTTCTCTCAAATTACGCATGGAGAAAGACAGCCGAGCATTCTGGAAAATCGTCTGGACCTTGTCTGAACGCTCCACTACCGATTGCCGGCTGATATCCTGCCCATTAACCGTAAGGCGGGTCACGGTCTGCTTCCCGCCGTATTCGGGATAATAGCCGTTGATTAGATTCGCAAGCGTACTCTTCCCGCTTCCGCTTCTGCCGCAGAGAAGAACGGTCTCACCGGCTCGGATATCCAAGCTGACCTCGTCGATCAGCCGTTTGCCGTCGATCTCAAAAGTCAGCTTGTCTATCGATAAAATGGGCTTATTCAACGGCATCACTGGCTTTCAGATTGTGATTCAGGACGCCGGCTTCATCCAGCTTGTCGCACAGCCATTTGGCTACAAAGCCGGTAAAGAACAAGGCGCTCAGCAGACGGATCACAAAGATTGCCAGGACGATACGCCAGTCCATAGCCAGGTAGTTGCTTCTGAAACCGGTCCAGATAAAGGACAGCACTGTCGTTATGACAGCAGCCAGCATCGAGACTTTATACGTGTACTGTTCGTACTTGGTAGCAGCAAAGGCCAGTTCGACCCCGACACCCTGGATAAAGGCGGAGATTAAAACGATGGCCCCGAACATATTGCCTAGAAGGATCTGGACGAGGGCGGTAGCCACTTCGGTGACGATGCCGACGACCGGCTTTCTGATCATATAGGTGGTGACGAGAGCCGCTGAATACCAGATACCGTAAAACGGCTCATAGCCGAGCACCCCAAGGCCAAGCGGTGTCAAAGCAGCGGTGAGGGCAGTGCCGGCATATACTGCCGTCAAAAAGACGATTCCGAATACTACCGCAATCAAAGACATCAGCAGATAGTCACGCAAACTCAAAGGCTTTCTGTTCATCAGATGTCTCCCTTCGGCACGTTGCACAACAGTGTGATCTGACTGACATAGTGGCTAACTTTGCTTCCGACTGTTTTTGAGACATATTCTAGATAAGCAAAGACGTCCTGCACGCTGCCGCCCAGATTGGTGCCGTAGTGGCCGGAACCGGTGACGACTCCTCTGTCGATACCTTCGTTGACGACTTCAGCGATCGTCGCCATATAATCATCGGATCCCATCGGGTAAAGGGCAAATTTGCCGATGACTGGGAAGTCGATGGACTGAGTGTCTTCCTGATTTACTTTAGGATTATCCAGCTCCAGTGTGTAGTCGCTGTCTGAATCTCCCGGACAGCCTTTGGAGATCGTCGCTTCCAGAGACATGTGGACGCCTTCCTTGTAGGCATAGACATAGGCCGCTTTCAGGGCATCAAAGACGGCTTCTTCCTTGCCACGATAGACTGTGGAGATATGGTCCGTTTCCGACCAAACCTTAGACAGGTCGACCTGCTTGATGGCTCCAAGAATAATCGCCTTGAAGTCATCGCTCATTGGGGATAAATTAAAGCGTGCGCCGGTGATTTCCATCGTGGAACCGGGCTTTCCAGCTGCACAGCTTCCGTAGTTGACATAGCTTTTTGACATGAAAAAAACTCCTCCAAACGAAAAAAATCCATAGGAAAGAGCCATAATATATAAGATACTTCCTACGCAGCCATTACGCTGATCAGGTTACTGGTCTGATATACATCACTCTCAGCCTCCAAAACAAGGCTCCCAGGATCTTCCGTATTTAATTTTTTTGTTTACCTAGTGACTATACCAATTTAACTCACTAATTACAAGAGCGTTTTCAACTCCTTGGCTGACTCGGCCTAACAAGGAGAAAAGGAATGCCCCGGGATTTGTTCTGACCTTCTGCATCCATTCCAACCGGCTTGAGCTAGAATGGACAGGGGCTCGCTTAATTAGGCGAGTGCATGACTGAGATCTCTTCAGGCGTGTTTTATGTTCCTAAGGTCCGTGAAATGGCGTTCAGAAAAATCGGCGGCATCTCTTAAAGAATACAGTTTAACGGCCGCATTGCCGATTTTACTGGGCTGGACGAGCCCCGCCGCCTCAAGCTTTCTTCCGACAGCCGGAAACTGATCCTCATCCAGGTCGACATCCTGATACGTCTGCCATACCCGCTGTTTATCTAGTAATATCGGTGCCCCTTCTGTTTTCACTGGCGCATGTGGTGCTCGGTATTCACCCAGGTGCATGGCTGTTGAGGTGTCATAGTCTGTCCCGACAGCCAGGATCCTGGCATCCAAATCATACAGTGTCTTCAATGGAGATCCTTCCCCCAGGCCGAAATCCAGATCATGCCTTTCAACTATAAGCCCGGCTTGAGCTCCCCAAGCAGCAAAAGATACCGCCGGATGATTGCTTCTCAAAACCATTGGATAGGTCCGGAAAAGATCCGCAACTACCCCCATATAGGGGCAGGGTGTTTTTCGAGGGTCAAAAGCCGGCATCGTCTCCCGAATCGTCTCCCACCAGCTCTGTGGCACAGGTGGATGCTGCCAGTTGGACGGCTCGCTCCAGTCCCCGCTTTGAGTCGGCATCACCAACGTGCCGGCAGCCGGGTCAATCACTGACATCAAAGCGTCCACAAAAGCTGTTGCACCCCCATTGACCCAGCCAACTTTAGACAGGGAGGTATGGACTAGCAGCACCTGATCCTTCTCTACCCCTGCCTGCTTCAGCTCCTGGGACAATGACGCCCTTGTATTCGGATAGGGCGTTTCTTTAATCAGTTGCTCTCTCATTTTTATCCATCCTTTATTATATTTGTCTTTACTTCATACTAGGAACATTTGAAACGACTCAGCTGTTGAATTAGAAGCTGCACTGCTGCATGTCAGACCGCCTGAACCTTCCTGGGCCTGCCTTACCTAATGACAGTCGTCTCTTTTTATTTTAACGAAAATACAAAATACGTACCGTATGTTTTAAAATGAAAAACGCACCTGATAAGTCTATTTTACACAAAAAAAAGGATAAATAAGGCAATGATTTCTGTCTCATTCATCCTATTGAGCTGGATTATTTTTTAGCTGAGTCCCATTCAGTCTAGGTGATTTAGATGCGTAAAAGTGTTCATGCCTGAGTGACAGCCGACTGCAAAAAAAGCTCCTCCCCTGCTAGGCTTGGAAGGAGCGTACTTGATCGAAAGTGATCGGACGGGCATGCCCATCCTTCCCGTTTTACTTGAAACCTGGGATATCCTGTTCGTCATAATAAACGGTCTCCATGGTCAGACCTTCCGGCGCCAGGGTTTTCCCGGCTGCTTCCCGGTTTTTTGCCTCGATTATATAGGGAATTTCAGAGGGCTGGCGTCGGCCGTCAGCCACTTCCAGCAGCGTCCCCATGAGGATACGAACCATGTTGTACAAAAAGCCGTTGCCTACAAAGGTGAAAATCCACTCATTCGTCCCCTCCACCTGCTCGACACCGGCATGATAGATTGTCCGGACTTTGCTTTGAGTCTCTGAATGCACCGAGGAAAAACTGGTAAAGTCATGCGTCCCGATCAGCAGCTGCATCGCCTCTTTAACAGGTTCCTCTATCATCGGATACCGGTGGTGGCAGGTGTAACGTCTGAGGAAAGGATCCGGAAAGTAGCTGTTGTCCACCCGGTACCGGTACATTTTCCCCTTTGCTTGGAAGCGAGAATGAAAATCAGGATTCGCCTGCTCTACATGTGTTACCGTAATATCTTCTTGCGTCAGCGTATTCAAGCCAAACTGTATCCCCGTCGGATCGATATGAAAAGGGAGATCAAAATGAATAACCTGTCCCCGCGCATGTACGCCCGCATCCGTCCGCCCAGCGCCCTGCACTTTGATTTTTTGGTTTTTGGCCATTTTATAGAGCGCTTGCTCAACCTCTCCCTGAACAGTCCGCTGCTTCGGCTGAACTTGAAAGCCGGCAAAATCTGTCCCGTCATAGGCTATGATTGCTTTATACCGGTAAGTCGTCATACCTTTCTCTCCTTTGTTCGATTATTTTGGTCTCATCTGCCTTTTTTAATATAAAACTGTTCCCATAAGCCGCCGCAACTAAAAAATTGGAATCTGTCAAAACACAGCTAGCTACAGAACGCTCAAATCGGCCGCTCTTGTCCGGTTTGCTGAACACCTTTCTCCTTTGCTCGCCCAGTAGTCTAGACAAGCTCAGCATGCCTTTTTTAACGAATCATAGGCATATATACCCTCTAGTGCAGTTCCAGTTGGACCGAGTTCCTCTTATTCAGCAGACCCAGGACAGCCGTCTTTTACAGTTTATGAAAACAGCTTATTTTCAGCTTGCTCAAAAGCCGCTCACACTTCACCTGTCCATTAAGCGTCTGTTTTGATTCAGCCAGTTCCTTATTCTGTCTCAGCCTACCGCGAAGCTTACCTAAAGAGAAAGCGGACAGCGCCTTATTTTGGGACGATTATGAGCTGTGCTGGGAACGGCTCATAGTCCAAGCCACTAAGACACCTCACTTGCAAAACTGTCTCGTACACGTCCTATCGACGTGTATCTTTCCTTCTGAACGTCAAAAGAAAAAGGATAAGGATCCTGTCCTTATCCTTTCGGCTTATGCTTCACCGTATTTACAGTTCTACAGGCTAGACTCTCAGGACAAACAATGCCACAGATAGCAAGCCGAAAGCAACCATAACCGCCGTGTCCCGATTATGCCAGTTCAGCTGGCGGTACTTGGTTCGTCCTTCCCCGCCTTTGTATCCTCTGGCTTCCATGGCGGTAGCGAGTTCTTCAGCCCGGTTAAAGGAGCTGACAAACAGGGGAATCAACAGCGGTACGATTGCCTTCATTTGCTGATAGATGCTGCCTTCGCCAAAATCAATCCCACGAGCACGCTGAGCGTTCATGATTTTTTCAGTTTCGTCCATCAGTGTCGGTACAAAACGCAGAGCAATGGATAACATCAGGGCAATTTCATGCACAGGCACTTTGACCGCATCCAAAGGTCGCAGCAGGTACTCAATCGCATCTGTCAGCGACAGCGGCATGGTCGTCAGTGTAAGAATCGTTGACATGAAAATAATCAAGACGAACCGCATAAAGATGAATACCCCATTCAAAATACCCTCCTGGGAAATAACAATCGGCCCTAGCCGGAACCAGATTGTCTGTCCACTGGTGAAAAGGATCTGTAAAATGACCGTAAAGAGAATCAGCCAGATTAGCGGCTTCACTCCGTTGATAAAGAATTTCGGACTGATTTCAGAGAGCTTGATAGCTGTCAGCACAAAGAGTGCCAAAACCAGATACGTCAGCCAGTTATTGGCCATAAAAATGATGATGATAAACCAGATGGCTCCGACCAACTTAGCCCGTGGATCCAATCGGTGGATTAAAGAGTCTCCAGGGATATAGCGCCCGAAAATAAGTTTTTCCATCATAGAGCATCCCCCTCTCCGGCTGACAGCTTGACTTGCATCTGTTCCGCGAGTTCATCGGTTGTCAGCGGAAGAGGATCAAAATGCCATTGGAACTTTTCTTCCAATTCATGAGCAAAGCGGACCGTTGATGGTACACCCAGCTGCATGCTGGACAGCCAGCCCGCTTCCTTGAACAGTTCTCTTGGATGACCTTCCTTCATGACCGTCCCTTTTTCAAGCACAATCATGTGATTCGCGTAGGTGGCAACATCATCCATCTGGTGCGTTACCAGGACCACAGTCAGTCCCTGCTCTTGATATAAATTATAAAACATATCCATGACTTCCTTGCGTCCCTGTGGATCCAGACCTGCCGTCGGCTCATCCAGAACCAGTACTTCCGGCTCCATTGCCAAAACACCAGCGATAGCTACCCGGCGCATTTGTCCGCCAGACAAGTCAAAAGGTGAGCGTTCCATGAAGCTTTCATCCAGTCCGACCAGAGGCAGAAGCTCCTTGGCTTTGGCCAGTCCCTCTTCTTCTGATACCCCGAAATTCTTGGGTCCAAAAGCGATATCCTTGGCAACCGTTTCTTCAAATAACTGCGCTTCAGGAAACTGGAACACAATCCCGACTTTTTTTCTAAGTGTCTTCAAACCTTTATCTTCGGAGAAGTGTGTGATTACACGATCTCCAATGGTGACCTGACCACTGGTCGGTTTTTTTAGAGCATTCAAATGCTGAAGAACAGTCGACTTTCCGCTGCCGGTATGGCCGACCAGAGCTGTAAATGACCCAGCTTCGATTGTCAAATCGATGTCGTGAAGGGCCCGGCTCTGGAAAGGCGTTCCTTTCTGATAAGTATAGCCTACTTCTTCGAAACGTATGTCCATAACCAGTCCACCATCCCTTCTTCAGTCAGATAATCAGCCGGCACATCCATGCCCTGCTTTTTCAGTGATGCTTTTAGTTTTTCCGGGAAAGGCAAGTCCAGACCCATTTCAATCAGTTTTTCGCCATACGAAAAAATGGTCTCTGGCGTTCCTTCCTGAATCATTTTACCGTCTCTCATGACGAGGACCCGGTTGGCTGCGGCTGCTTCGTCGATATCATGGGTGATGGACAAAACAGACAGGTTTTCCTGTTCTTTCACTTCCTTAACGGTGCGCAGCACCTCTTCCCGGCCCTGGGGATCCAGCATACTGGTAGCTTCATCCAGAATCATGATATCCGGCCGCAAAGCGACGATTCCGGCAATAGCCACTCGCTGTTTCTGTCCGCCTGACAGTCTGGCCGGTTCACGTTCAGCAAATTCAAGCATATTGACTTTATCCAGTGCGCTTCTGACCCGCTCGATCATCTCATCTCTGGGAATCCCCAGATTTTCCAGCCCAAAAGCCACATCGTCCTGGACAGTGGACCCGACAAACTGGTTGTCCGGATTCTGGAACACCATGCCGACCATTTGCCGGATCGACCAGATATTCTCTTCGTTCAGATCCAGTCCACCGACACTGACTTCTCCGCTATCCGGCTCAATCAGGCCATTGATTGTTTTAGCCAGAGTTGATTTGCCTGACCCGTTCGGTCCGATGATGGCCACCCATTCTCCTTTGGTGATCTGAAAAGAAACGTCCTCCAGTGCCGGACGCTGGTCTTCATCATCATATCGATATGTGATATTGTTTAGTTTGATAATTTCAGACATGATTTACCCTCTACTTTATTGTTTCTCTTATTTTTTAAGCATTTTACAGGTGTCAAGACAGTAACTCAACATTACAAGGTTACCAAAAACTGACTGACAGTACAACAAAAAATGACGGCTGTATCCCTTTACATCAAGGTCCCCTGCAAGATCCTGGCTTCCTCAAATTATTCAGCTGAGCTGGCCTAAACAGACCACCCTTCGTATAGCCGTTGATTCAGGACCTGACCAGACAATCAGCGCATAAGACAGGATTTTTTATCTAGCTACTATGTATAGGATGAAACGGTAATAAAAAAACACTTTACGATATATGGTGTCCCTCCCGGGTTAAACCCGGGAGAAACTGAGCTAGACACTTGGAATATCTTCCATCATCGTAACGCTCATCATACATCCAAAAGTGATTTTGGTTGATTGCTGTTCGTGTATTTAATTATTCAGCGTCTGCGTCGCTAGTGTTTACTGGTCCTTCTACAAGTTCCAGTACAGCCATTGGTGCGCCGTCTCCGCGACGAGGTTCTGTTTTCAATACGCGAGTGTACCCACCGTTACGCTCAGCGAAACGTGGTGCAATATCATCAAACAATTTTTGTAGTACTGATTGTACTACGATTTCGTCTTCAGTTTCTGATACAGTTGCCAGTTCGTTACGAACAAATGCAGCAGCTTGACGACGAGCGTGCAAGTCTCCACGTTTACCTAAAGTGATCATTTTATCAGCAAGTTTAGAAACTTCCTTCGCACGAGTAACAGTTGTTACAATACGCTCGTTGATAAACAAGTCAGATGTCAGATCACGAAGCATTGCTTTACGCTGAGAGCTTGTGCGTCCTAATTTACGATAACCCATTCGTCGAAATCCTCCCTTTACTACAAGATTGCTGTTGCCGAATACAGTAATATCGGCAGTGAATATTTACGATCGCTCCATTAAAGGATTGGTCGGTTTACTCTTCATCGCGCAAGCCTAAATCCAGCTCGCCCAGTTTGAGTTTAACTTCTTCCAGTGACTTACGGCCCAAGTTACGGACTTTCATCATTTCTGGTTCAGTTTTGTTTGTCAGTTCCTGTACAGTGTTAATCCCTGCACGCTTCAAGCAGTTGTAAGAACGCACAGACAGATCCAGCTCTTCGATAGTCATCTCAAGCATTTTTTCCATTTGTGTCTCTTCTTTTTCAACCATAATTTCAGCTTCACGGGCTTCTTCTGTCAGGTTGACGAAAATGTTCAGGTGCTCAGTCATGATTTTTGCAGCCAAGCTGACACCATCTTCCGGAGAGGTCGAACCATCTGTCCATACGTCAAGGGTTAGCTTGTCGTACTGTTCTTTTTCTCCTACACGTGTATTTTCAACATGGTAATTTACTCGGCTGATTGGGGTATAAATCGAATCAACCGGCAATACACCTATTGGCATATCATCGTGCTTGTTGTGTTCAGCGCGTACATATCCTCTGCCTTTTTGTGCTTCCATGCGGGCGTGCAAGTGACCACCCTCAGAGACTGTACAAATATATAGATCCGGGTTCATGATTTCAACATCGCTGTCGAAAATAATATCAGCTGCTGTAACAGTAGCTGGTCCCTCAACATCTATCTCAATGGTTTTTGTTTCATCAGAATACAACTTAAGCGCGAGTTTCTTTAAGTTTAAAATGATGGCTGTGACGTCTTCAACAACTCCATCGATCGCAGTGAATTCATGCAAAACGCCATCAATTTGAATATTTGTGACGGCAGCACCTGGCAAAGATGATAACAGGATTCGACGCAGGGAGTTCCCTAATGTTGTACCGTATCCTCGCTCAAGCGGTTCAACGACAAACTTGCCGAATTTTCCATCTTCACTGATCTCAACTGTTTCAATTACCGGCTTCTCAATTTCGATCATCTGGTCCGTTTACCCCTTTCAAAACGTATAGTCCACGTTATCCTTAAAACGACTTTTTTAATTTTATACGCGACGACGTTTTGGAGGACGGCATCCGTTGTGTGGTACCGGTGTTACGTCACGAATTGCAGTTACTTCTAGTCCAGTAGCCTGTAGGGCACGGATCGCAGCTTCACGACCTGAACCAGGTCCTTTAACGGTAACTTCAACTGTCTTCATTCCATTTTCCATTCCGCCTTTTGCAGCAGCTTCAGCAGCCATCTGAGCAGCAAATGGAGTGGACTTACGAGAACCTCTGAATCCCAGTGATCCTGCAGAAGACCATGAAATAGCATTTCCGTGTACATCAGTTATCATAACGATTGTATTGTTGAACGTTGAACGGATGTGCGCGACTCCCTGTTCAATATTCTTTTTCACTCGACGTTTACGGTTACGAGCGGGTCTTTTTGCTTTAGCCATTCGTAGATTGACCTCCTAACTTATGGTAAATTATTTTTTCTTACCGGCAATAGCGACTGCTTTGCCTTTACGCGTACGTGCGTTGTTCTTTGTGTTCTGTCCACGTACTGGCAGACCACGACGGTGACGAATGCCACGGTATGATCCAATTTCCATCAAACGCTTAATGTTCTGGTTTACTTCACGACGAAGATCTCCTTCAACTTTAAGCTTGTCGACTTCAGCACGGATAGAATCCAGCTGGTCGTTTGTCAGTTCACGTACACGAGTTTCCTCTGGTACGCCAGCAGCTTCCAAGATTCCTTGAGCTGTTGTTTTACCGATTCCGTAGATATATGTTAGTGAAATTACCACATGCTTGTCACGTGGAATGTCTACACCTGCTACACGAGCCATATATATGCACCTCCTGTTTTAATATTATCCTTGACGCTGTTTGTGTTTAGGATTTTCGCAAATAACCATTACACGGCCGTTACGACGAATCACTTTACACTTGTCACACATTTTTTTGACTGATGGTCTTACTTTCATGAACTTTCCCTCCTTGAGTCTTCGGAGTCCTAAGTTTATTTAAATCGATACGTAATGCGTCCACGAGTTAAATCATATGGAGACATTTCAACCGTTACCTTATCCCCAGGCAGAATCCGGATGTAATTCATACGAATTTTGCCAGAAACGTGTGCTAGAATTTCATGACCATTTTCCAGTTCAACTTTGAACATTGCATTAGGCAGAGTTTCTAGGACGGTTCCTTCAATCTCTATAACATCGTCTTTTGCCACGCCTGGTTTCCTCCTTTGATATCTCACTTCTGTACACATGAAAACGTGAGAACCTGGATTCTCACTTGATTGATTATCTAACTGTTCAAACGTCAGTTTTTTGACGCTCGTACAATTATATCATGCATACACAATCATTGCAAGGATTCATCATAAAACATCGGACTTCTTAGTTTAAATGGTCCACAATGTCTTCAAATACTTGATTAGGACTCTGCTCGCCGTCGATTTCACGGACTAGGCTGTAATCAGCATAGTGCTTAGCAAGTACTTCTGTTTGTTCTTCGTTGACGTTGATACGATTCTCAACTGTTTCAGGCTTATCGTCTTCACGCTGATAGAAGTCGTGCGAGCCACATTTATCACAAACACCTGCCACTTTAGGTGGATTGGTTATTTTATGATAAGTCGCTCCACAGTTAGAGCACATGAATCGTCCGGTCAGACGTTCCATCAAAATATCTTTCGGTACTTTGATGTACAGAACATGGTTCAGTCTTCTATTGGAAGACGCCAGTGCCTGCTGCAGGGCCTGAGCCTGATTCAATGTTCGAGGATAGCCGTCCAGTAAAAACCCTCTTTTGGCATCGTCTTGCTGCAGTCGCTCTTTGACGATTCCATTTGTTACTTCATCGGGCACGAGATCTCCCGCGTCCATGTACTTTTTCGCTTCCAGACCAAGCGGGGTCTTGTTCTTCATAGCAGCTCTGAACATATCTCCAGTCGAAATATGGGGAATGTTATATTTATCAGAAATACGGGCTGCTTGCGTCCCTTTCCCTGCTCCGGGAAGACCTAACAGGATCAAATTCATCTTGCTTCCTCCTTAGTATTTAAGCTTTCTTCAGCAATAACGGAAAAAAGATCGATTTACCCTGCTGCGAAACGGTTGAGACTGACGGGCAAATCGTCTATTTTCAATACGTTATCATGATGTGCGCTGAATAAAGCCCTGATAACTCTTCTTACTTAGTAATCCTTCAAGCTGACGCATGGAGTCAAGTGCTACACCGACAACGATGAGCAGGCTTGTTCCTCCCAAAGCAATCGAACTTGGAAGATTGAATAAAGCAGAAGCTACTATTGGAAGCAATGAAATGGTTCCCAGATAAATCGCTCCCACGGTGCTTAAGCGAATAAGCATGTATCCAATATACTCTTCTGTCGCTCGTCCAGGCCTGACACTTGGGATATAGCCGTTCTGTTTCTGCAGATTCTCAGCCGCTTTTTCAGGGTTGACCTGAATGAAAGCATAGAAGAACGTGAAGAGAACGATCAGTATCGTGTAAAGCGCTGCTCCTAGTGGTTCCTGCAGATTGAACACGCTGTTCAATGTCTGGAACCAGCCGGCATTCTGATTACCTTGAGCAAAGTAACCCAGAATGATTTGAGGAGTCATAAGAAACGAACTGGCAAAAATAACTGGAATAACTCCAGCTGAGTTCACTTTCAGTGGCAATACAGCACTGTCTTTCGATGTGCTTGCACGTTTAGAGTAACGTACCGGAATATTGCGCTTGGCATTTTCCATATAAGTGACCAATAATACAAGCAGTACAAACACGACCAGCAGCAAAGCTGTCAGTATCCACGCGCTGACAATCTCGTCTCCCGCGTTTCTAATTTGCAAGTTGTAGTATTGTTGTATATCTTGTGGAATTCTGGCAATAATACCTGAGAAGATGATGAACGAGGTTCCGTTACCAAAACCGTGTACGGTGATCATTTCACCTAACCACATCACAAGCATTGTACCAGCCGTCAGGATGATAGCGATGGTTACATACGTGGCCGGTCCTGGATTTCTCACCAGTCCCAAACCAGTTAATGCATTGAAACCATAAGATATACCGATTGCCTGAAAGAAAGCCAGGACAATCGTTAAATAGCGCGTTGCCTGATTCAATTTTTTGCGTCCTACTTCACCTTGCTCGGACCACTCCTTGAATTTCGGAAGCACATCCATTTGCAAGAGCTGTATGACGATCGAAGCCGTAATGTATGGTGAAACCCCAAGGGCGAAAACAGAGTAACTCCCAAGTGCTCCCCCACCAAACGTATCCAATAGATTGAACAGACCAGTATCTGATAATTCTGTAAGTGCCTGTGCATCTACACCGGGTACTGTAATATGTGTCCCTAGACGAAACACAATCAGTAGACCCAGAGTAAATAGAACACGGCTGCGAACATCTTTCTCTTTCACTGCGCCTTTAATCAGTTCGATCATCCTTAGATCACCTCAACTGATCCACCGGCAGCTTCGATCGCTTCTTTAGCAGAAGCAGAAAACTTGTGTGCTTTCACAGAAATCTTGTGATCGACGTTTCCTTTCGCCAAAACTTTCACACCGGATTTTTCGTTTTTGATTACTCCTGTCTCTACAAGTAGTTCTGGAGTAACTTCTGTACCTTCTTCGAAACGGTTCAATGTGTCTAAGTTGACAATTGCGTATTCTTTACGGTTGTAGTTCGTAAATCCACGTTTTGGAAGGGTTTGGAACAATGGAGTTTGTCCACCTTCGAAACCTAAACGTACTCCTCCGCCTGAACGCGCTTTTTGTCCTTTTTGACCACGACCGGATGTTTTTCCGTTACCAGAAGATGATCCGCGACCTACACGATTGCGTGTCTTGCGAGATCCTTCTGCAGGTTTTAATTCATGAAGTTTCATAAATCCTGGCACCTCCTTTAGTTAGACTCTGAACTCATTAAACTTCTTTAACATCGACCAAATGGGCGATATGCTTGATTGCGCCTCTTGTAAATTCATTATCTGGTCTGACTACTGTGCTGTGCAGTTTTCTTAGACCAAGTGACTGAACTGCTTGGTGTTGCTTTTGAGGACGACCAATCAAGCTGCGCTTTAGGGTAATTTCTAAGTTTGCCATTATGTCATCTCTCCTTATCCAAGTAATTCTTCTACGGTTTTACCGCGAAGTTTAGCCACATCTTCAGCACGTTTCAGGTTACCAATTCCGTCGACCGTTGCACGAATCATGTTGATTGGTGAACTTGATCCAACTGACTTGGAAGAAACGTCCTGTACTCCAGCTAATTCCAGAACCGCACGGACAGGTCCGCCAGCAGATACTCCAGAACCGGCAACAGCTGGTTTCAAAATGATTTTACCGCCGCCGTGGCGTCCGATAATACGGTGTGGAAGAGTAGTCCCAACCATAGGTACTTCCACAAGATTGTTTTTAGCTGCTTCGATCGCTTTACGGATTGCTTCAGGAACTTCCTGAGCTTTACCGGTACCGAAACCAACGTGTCCGTTTCTGTCTCCAACAACGACTAAAGCGGCAAAACGCAGACGACGTCCACCTTTAACAACTTTAGTAACACGGTTGATTTCTACTACGCGATCTTCAAGATCTAATTTAGATGCATCAATATGAGTTGTCATGTACTGTAACTCCTCCTTTTCTTAGAATTTAAGTCCGTTTTCACGGGCAGCGTCAGCTAGTGCTTTAACGCGTCCGTGGTACTGATATCCGCCACGGTCGAAAACGACTTCTGTTACGTCTTTTTCTGCAGCGCGTTTAGCAACTAAAGCGCCGACTGCAGCAGCCTGTTCTACTTTCGAATCACCTGAAGCATCAGTGTCCAGTGTAGATGCACTTGCGAGCGTTACACCCTCTACATCATCAATGACTTGAGCGTAGATGTTTTTATTCGAACGGAATACATTCAAACGTGGGCGCTCAGCAGTACCAGAAAGATTTCTGCGGATACGTTTCTGTCTCTTTTTGCGTAGCTTGTTTTTATCTGGTTTTGTAATCACAATTGTCACCTCTTTATTCAAGATTCTCTTAACAGAGATCGTCAGGTAAACCGGTAAACTGGAAAGCAGAACAGAGTGAAAACATTCACCGGGCTCCACTTAATCAGATTACTTACCTGTTTTACCTTCTTTACGGCGTACGTTTTCGCCTCTGTAGCGAATTCCTTTACCTTTGTAAGGCTCTGGAGGACGTACGGCACGAATGCTGGCAGCCAATGCGCCAACTTTTTCCTTGCTTGCACCTTTAACAGATACAACAGTGTTTGATGGTACTTCAACTGTCAGTCCTTCAACCTGTTCAAATTCAACTTGGTGTGACAGGCCAACATTCAGTACAAGTTTATTACCTTGCAGTTGTGCACGGTAACCAACACCGTTCAATTCTAGAACTTTTTCAAATCCTACAGATACACCTTCAACCATGTTGTTTACTACAGCACGTGTTGTTCCGTGAATCGTACGGTTTGCTTTAGAATCATTTGGACGGTGGAAAGTCATTTCGTTGTCTTCGATTTTAATATCAATAACAGGGCTCACTTCACGGGATAGTTCACCGTTTTTCCCTTTAACTGTTACCACGTTACCGTCGATGTTTACCTCAACACCTTCAGGGATCGTGATTGGTTTATTTCCGATACGGCTCAAAGTCCGGCACCTCCTTCATCTTTCTTAATGATTACCAAACGTATGCGAGGACTTCTCCTCCGATGTTTTTAGCACGTGCAACTTTATCAGTAACAACACCTTCTGAAGTGGACACTAGGGCAACACCCAGTCCGTTCAGTACTTTAGGCATTTCTTCTGCGTTAGCGTAGACACGCAAACCTGGTTTAGAGATACGTCTGACACCAGTGATTACACGTTCGTTGTTTTGACCATATTTCAAGAAAATGCGGACGATGCCTTGTTTGTCATCTTCCACGAATTCAACATCCTTGACGAAACCTTCTGATTTCAGGATGTCGGCCATAGCTTTCTTTAGGTTAGAAGCAGGAATTTCCACTTTCGTGTGACGCGCATTGTTTGCGTTACGAATACGAGTCAGGAAATCTGCGATTGGATCTGTCATGACCATTCGTTGTAGCCTCCTTTACGGCAAGTTTTTCAGTTTCATTTCTACCAGGCATCTAGTCGCTATAATACTTGGGCAACAGGAGTTGATACGTTCAACTCCACGTTTTACAAATATGATAGGTCTCAGTCATCAACCTTGCAGCAGTTTCGGTTTACCAACTTGCTTTTTTGACACCAGGAATTTTTCCTTCGTGTGCAAGTTTACGGAAGTTGATACGTGACATGCCAAATTTACGCATGTAACCTCTTGGTCTACCATCGATTTTATCTCTGTTCTGTAAGCGGGTAGGAGAAGCATCTCTTGGCAGTTTAGCCAGTGCTTCGTAATCTCCCTTTTCTTTCAACTCTTTACGAATAGCTGCATACTTTTCAACTGTGCGCTGCTGACGTTCAAGTTTAGCGATTTTACTTTTTTTAGCCATTACTAATTTCACCCTCCTAACAGGTAGTTTAGGTTATTTCTGGAACGGCATTCCCATTTGTCCGAGGAGCTCACGAGCTTCTTCGTCTGTGTTAGCTGATGTGACGATAACAATATCCATACCGCGGACTTTATCTACATCATCATAGTCAACTTCAGGGAAAATTAGTTGCTCTTTGATCCCCAGCGTGTAGTTACCACGGCCGTCAAATGCATTTTTGCTCACTCCACGGAAATCACGTACACGAGGTAATGAAACAGAAACTAATTTATCCAGGAAATCATACATGCGTGCTCCACGCAGCGTAACTTTCGTACCGATCGGCATACCTTCACGTAGACGGAAACCGGCGATAGATTTCTTCGCGCGTGTGACAACTGGTTTTTGTCCAGAAATTAATGTTAGTTCTTCAACTGCTTTGTCTAAGTTTTTAGTGTTTGAAACAGCGTCACCCACACCCATGTTGATAACGATCTTGTCAACTTTCGGTGCTTCCATGACTGAGCTGTATTCAAATTTCTCAACTAATGATGGACGAACATCATTGTTATACTTTTCTTTAAGGCGTGTCATTTATGAATGCCCTCCTTTCCTGCTTTGAATTAAAGTGCTTCGCCAGATTTTTTAGCGTAGCGTACTTTCTTGCCATCTTCAAACTTGAATCCTGCACGGGTAGCTTCCCCTGATTTAGGATCGATCAGCTGAACGTTGGAAACGTGAATCGGTGCTTCCGTTTCAACAATTCCGCCTTCTTGTCCCATTCCTGTTGGACGGGTGTGTTTCTTCATGATGTTGAGTCCTTCAACGATCACTTTGTTTTGTTTAGGCATAGCAGAAAGGACTGTTCCTTCTTTACCTTTGTCCTTACCAGCTATCACTTTAACTTTATCTCCAGTTTTAACAAACATTCTCTAGCGCACCTCCTTATGACGTATATCGGAATTATAGTACTTCCGGAGCTAACGAAACAATTCTCATAAAGTCATTCTCACGTAATTCACGAGCAACTGGTCCGAAGATACGTGTTCCACGTGGTGCTTTGTCTTCACGAATAATTACACATGCGTTTTCGTCAAATTTGATATATGAACCGTCTGGGCGTCTCGCACCAGATTTAGAGCGAACGATTACTGCACGAGCAACGTCTCCCTTTTTAACAACGCCGCCTGGTGTTGCATGTTTAACCGTAACAACAACTTCGTCTCCGATGTTTGCTGTCTTAGCGCCTGATCCACCCAATACTTTGATGACCAGCACTTCACGTGCACCAGAGTTGTCTGCGACTTTCATTCGACTTTCTGTTTGAATCACGTTAGGATCCTCCTTTCAAACTCACGTTGGAGCTTTTATGCTCCCCGTTGTGTTTATGCCGTCTTATCGGCGAAAAATTTCTTAAAGAACGATAGCCTCTTCGACCACTTCAAGTAAACGGAATCGTTTATCTTTTGACAATGGACGAGTTTCCATGATTTTTACAACGTCGCCTGTTTTAGCTGTGTTGTTTTCATCATGTGCTTTAAATTTAGTTGAATACTTCATTTGCTTTTTGTATTTCGGGTGTGACTTACGTGTCGCGATTTCAACAACGATGGTTTTATCCATTTTGTCTGAAACAACTTTACCCTGGTAGACCTTACGGTCGTTACGTTCAGCCATTTTTTAGCCTCCTTTGATTAAGCTATTACACTCACGTATTACTTAACCATTTCTGCTTGACGCAAAACAGTTTTTACACGAGCAATATTTTTACGGACCTCTTTGATGCGAGCGGTGTTTTCCAATTGTCCAGTAGCTAATTGAAAGCGTAAGTTAAATAGCTCTTCTTTAAATTCTGCTTCTTTTTCAATCAATTCAGTAGTGGATAAGCCTGTTAATTCATTAGCCTTCATTTGAGTCACCACTTTCTTCACGAGTTACTATCCGTGTTCTAACGGGTAGTTTGTGTGAAGCTAAACGCAATGCTTCGCGAGCGACTTCGTCAGATACGCCACCGATTTCAAACATGATTTTACCACGTTTCACAGGGGCTACCCAGCTTTCAGGAGCTCCTTTACCAGAACCCATACGCACTCCGATTGCTTTAGCTGTCACGGGTTTATGAGGGAAGATTTTAATCCATACTTTCCCACCACGTTTCATATAACGAGTCATCGCTATACGAGCTGATTCGATCTGTCTGCTTGTGATCCATACAGAATCAACAGCTTGCAGTCCATATTGACCATAGGCAATTTCTTTTCCACCTTTAGCTTCTCCGCGCATCTTTCCACGGAACTCACGACGGTGTTTTACACGTTTTGGTACTAACATTGATTATTTCCCTCCTTTCTTGTCTTCAGTTTTTGCTGGAAGAACTTCTCCTTTGTAGATCCATACTTTTATGCCTAGTTTACCGTAAGTTGTATCGGCTTCTTCGTTAGCATAATCGATGTCTGCACGCAGTGTGTGCAAAGGAACAGTTCCTTCCGAAAAGCTTTCGCTACGAGCAATGTCTGCGCCGTTCAAACGACCTGCAACCATTGTGCGGATACCTTTAGCTCCCATACGCATAGCGCGCTGGATTGCTTGTTTCTGTGCACGACGGAATGAAATACGGTTTTCAAGCTGATCAGCGATGCTCTTCGCTACTAGAGTAGCGTCCAGATCAGGACGTTTAATTTCCACGATGTTGACGTGTACTCTCTTGCCTGTCAGTTTGTTCAAGTTGTTTCTCAAAGCGTCAACCTCAGAACCACCTTTACCAATAACCATTCCTGGCTTAGCAGTGTGAATTGACACATTGATTCTGTTTGCTGCACGTTCAATTTCTACACGAGAAACGGAGGCATCACTTAGTCTCTTAGCAATGTACTCACGAACAGCCATATCTTCATGTAATTTGTCTGCAAAATCTTTGTCTGCGTACCATTTAGCGTCCCAGTCTTTGATGACGCCAACTCGCAGCCCATGAGGATGTATTTTTTGTCCCATTGATTACCCCTCCTTCTTCTCAGTTACCACTACTGTAATGTGGCTTGTTCTTTTGTTGATGCGTGAAGCTGCACCTTTTGCACGAGGGCGGAACCTTTTTAGGGTTGCTCCTTCATTGACATAGGCTTCGCTTACGACTAGCTCTTCAATATCCATATCGTAGTTGTGTTCAGCATTTGCAATTGCTGACATCAAAACTTTTTCTACCGCTTCCGCTGCTCCTCTGTTAGTGAAGCGAAGGATAGAAATAGCTTCTGCAGCACTTTTCCCTCTAATGGTATCGACTACCATGCGTGCTTTACGCGGTGCGATTCGAACCGTACGAGCAGTTGCTTTTGCTGCTGTTACTGTTTCTGCCATGAATGTATCCTCCCTTCGCTATTAACGTCTAGTTGTGCGGTCGTCTTTTCCGTGTCCGCGGTACGTTCTTGTTGGTGCAAATTCACCTAGTTTGTGTCCTACCATGTCTTCTTGAACATAGACGGGCACGTGTTTTCTTCCATCGTATACGGCAATGGTATGACCTACAAAGTTCGGAAAGATTGTTGAGCGACGTGACCATGTCTTAATGACACGTTTGTTGTCGTCATCCATTTCGCGAACTTTTTTCATCAGATGACTATCGACGAAAGGTCCCTTTTTCAAACTACGGCTCATGTATTGCCCTCCTTTTGGGGTTGTCCCCTATTAATTCATCAAGTACTTCAGTCTTTTATGACTTATTTTTTGTTTTTACGACGACGTACGATAAGCTTGTCTGAACGCTTCTTAGAACTACGTGTCTTCTTACCAAGAGTTGGTTTACCCCATGGTGACATTGGGCTTGGGCGTCCGATTGGAGCCTTACCTTCACCACCACCGTGCGGGTGATCGTTCGGGTTCATTACAGATCCACGAACAGTTGGACGTTTACCTAACCAGCGGCTACGTCCAGCTTTACCGATGTTAATCAGTTCGTGCTGTTCGTTACCGACAGTACCGACAGTCGCACGACAAGTCAGAAGGATCAGACGGCTTTCGCCTGAGCTTAGACGGACAAGTGCGTACTTGCCTTCTTTACCCAATACCTGAGCTGATGTTCCGGCTGAACGGACAAGTTGTCCACCTTTACCTGGTTTCAATTCGATGTTGTGGACAAACGTACCTACTGGGATATTTTTAAGTGGCAGTGCATTCCCTACTTGGATATCTGCATCTGGTCCAGAGAAAATATCTGTTCCTACTTTAAGTCCTTTAGGTGCCAGGATGTAAGTTTTTGTTCCATCTTCATATTGAACCAATGAAATGTTTGCGGAACGGTTTGGATCATATTCAATCGTTTTGACAATACCGCGAACGCCATCTTTCTGACGTTTAAAGTCGATTACACGGTATTTGTGCTTGTGGCCTCCGCCTTGATGACGGACAGTGATTTTACCAGCATTGTTACGTCCAGCACGCTTAGGGTTTGGCTTCAGCAAGCTCTTTTCAGGTGTGCTTGTTGTGATTTCCGCGAAATCAGACCCTGTCATGTTACGACGTCCGTTTGTGGTTGGTTTATACTTCTTAATCGCCACGTGATTCCCCTCCTTGTTAAACTAGTTTCTAGTAAATAATATACTTGCTTTTGCTTACTCTTCGTCTCCGAACAGTGCGATGTCGTTAGAGTCTTGAGTCAAAGTAACGATCGCTTTACGACGCTGCTTTGTCAATCCTTCATAACGTCCCATACGCTTAGGTTTACGCGCTGTGTTCAGTACGTTTACCTTGTCGACTTTAACGTCGAAAATTTCTTCTACAGCTTTTTTGATTGCTGGTTTCTTAGCACGAACATCAACTTCGAAGGTATACTTCTTGTCATCCATAGCATACATAGAAGCTTCAGTGATGATCGGGCGTAAAATTACGTCGCGTGCATCCATTATTGAAGAGCCCCCTCTACTTGTTCCAGAGCAGCCTTCGTCAAGATGAGTTTGTCATGCGCAACAACATCAAGCACTGATACATTGTTTGGAGCTACTACTTTAACTCCTGGAATGTTGCGTGCTGACAGTTTTGCAAATTCATTGTCATCTTCCAAGACAACCAGAGCTTTTCTATTCACGTCTAAGTTGTTTAGTACCGCTCTGAACTCTTTCGTTTTTGGTGCGTCGAAGTTCAATCCGTCTACTACGACGATTTCTTCATCAATGACCTTAGTGGACAATGCTGATTTGATCGCCAGACGACGAACTTTCTTCGGCAATTTGTAGCTGTATGAACGAGGTGTTGGTCCGAATACGGTACCTCCTCCACGCCATTGTGGTGAACGGATAGACCCTTGACGGGCACGTCCAGTTCCTTTTTGACGCCATGGTTTGCGTCCTCCGCCGCGTACTGCGCTACGGTTTTTTACTGCATGTGTTCCTTGTCTTAGTGACGCACGCTGCATAGTGATTGCATCAAAAACAACGTTCTCGTTTGGTTCGATACCAAAGATTGCATCATTTAATGTTACATCGCCATTTTGCGTTCCGTCTTGTTTGAATAACGTTACAGTTGGCATTCTGCTAGTCCTCCCTTCCTAATCTTTTACTTGTCTGCTTTTTCCGCAGTTTTAATTTGTACAAGTGATTTCTTTGATCCAGGTACGTTACCTTTGATCAGTAGAACGTTGCGCTCAGTGTCCACACGAACGATTTCAAGGTTTTGTACAGTGACTTGGTCGCCACCCATACGTCCGGCTAGTTTCTTACCTTTGAAAACTCTCGCAGGATGAGTAGCCATACCCATTGATCCAGGACGACGGTGATAACGGGAACCGTGTGTTTCTGGTCCACGACTCTGGCCGTGACGCTTGATAACACCCTGGAATCCTTTACCTTTAGACGTTCCTGTTACATCGACGATATCGCCTTCTGCAAATGTGTCTACTAATACTTCGTTTCCAACTTCTACGTCACCTAGCTCTGCATCTCTGAATTCTCTAATGAAGCGCTTAGGAGCCGTGTTAGCTTTTTTAACATGACCTTGTGCCGGTTTGTTAGATAGAACTTCACGTTTATCTTCGATTCCCAACTGGACAGCGTTATAACCGTCTGTTTCAACAGTTTTAACTTGCAGTACCACGTTAGGTTTCACCTCAACAACAGTTACAGGAAGCATTTCGCCTGATTCACTGAAGATTTGAGTCATTCCGACTTTTTTACCCAAGATTCCTTTGGTCATGATTACACCTCCGTTTAAGTTTGATTTTTATTTTGTAATTTATCTATCGTCATTACTGATTAAAGTTTGATTTCGATGTCTACACCTGACGGCAGGTCAAGTTTAGTCAGCGCGTCAACAGTCTTTGGTGTTGGATTCAAGATATCCACAAGACGCTTGTGCGTACGCATTTCAAACTGCTCACGTGAATCTTTGTAAACGTGTGGTGAGCGGATAACTGTGTACAGTTTACGTTCAGTTGGCAATGGGATTGGACCAGATACGCTTGCTCCAGTTCTCTTTGCCGTTTCAACGATTTTGTCAGCTGATTGATCTAGTACTCGATGCTCGTAAGCTTTTAGACGAATACGAATTTTTTGTTTTGCCATGATGTTTCCCTCCTTCGCTTATTTAAAAAATAAACCTAGCTCCACGAAAATTTTCGACTGCCCTCCATGGCAATGCATCCGGGTGTGTCGTAACCTCTCGCTTCCTAGCCGTGGTTCCGTGAACGATGCCACCTAGCACAACTATTATTACACAGGTTTAATAGTTTCTGCCGAGATAACCCTCTCTCACAGACACCTATACAAGTATACAGACAACACAGAGCAGAATCAAGTGTTTTTAAAGGATTTATCCAATAAATCCAGACTTTTCCCTTACTCCAGTCAATGATCGGCATACTTCTAGTATTATAGGCAATTTCTTTGCCTCTCGCACCCTTTAGCCTCTAAAAAAGTGGATTTTTTACGTTCCTCTTCACTTTTCAGACACATTCCCTACTTATAGCGTTTTCGGCTGTCTGTTTGGAGCACGGGACCGTCTAGATTAGAGGGCCTTGTCCTTTCTTGTACAAAGTGCTGTCCGCCCCCATGATGGGCAGTCCGCCTGGTTGATTTCACTTAAAATAATATATAATAGAAGAAACCAGCTTCACCATCTTTCCTTTTCCCCGTATGCCCAGCTTCAATTTGTTTACCGGGCAGCTGCTTTATCCGTGTGCATTCATTTGATAACCGTGTTCACTTATTAATTGTAACCATTTCATGAAACTCTTGCTTAGTCCGTTGTGTTATCCTCTTTTTCTCTATACAATAGTTAAAACCCTTACATCTTTTTCATTTCATTGCACAGACGATCCAGCCTGTTAACACAAGTAGATACATTAAATTATATATCGAGGGAGCCAGCCTATGACATTTTCAGAAGCGACCGAGCAGTCAGTAAGTAAACTGCATACGTTAATCGATACTGTTGACCGCATCATCATTGGTAAAAAAGAAGTAACCCGCTTGACCATTGTGGCGATGCTTGCCGGCGGACATGTTTTATTCGAAGATATTCCCGGTGTTGGAAAAACTTTGCTGATCCGAACCATAGCCAAATGCCTAAAAGCGGATTTTGCCCGCATCCAGTTCACCCCCGACTTGATCCCTTCAGATATCGTCGGTTTTTCTGTACCGTCTGCTGATGGAACCGTCTTTGATTTTCAAAAAGGACCCATATTTAATCAACTGCTCCTGGCAGACGAAATCAACCGGACATCGCCACGTACACAGGCCGCCATGCTTGAAGCCATGTCCGAAAAACAGGTAACCATCGACGGCAGCACCTACAGACTTCCTGAGCCTTTCTTTGTCTTGGCTACACAGAATCCGGTCGAGTATGAAGGCACCTATCCTCTCCCGGAGGCTCAGCTCGACCGCTTCTTCTTTCAATTGTCTCTTGGCTATCCCGATACTGAACAGGAAGTCCTGATGCTCGCTTCTCCCGATCAGCACGAAGCTGTTGAACAGCTAAAGCCGGTTATGCCGCTTGAAGAGTTTCTTCTATTAAAAGACACCGTACAAAGCATTCATGTAGAAGAAAATCTCCTGCACTATATCGTCTCCCTGGCTGGCCTGACTCGAACCCATCCTGACCTGCGTCTGGGAATCAGTCCGAGAGGAAACCAGTATTGCCTCGCTGCTGCCCGGGCTCATGCGCTGATTAATAGCCGGGACTTTGTCACACCTGAAGACATATTAACTGTACTCAAGCCAATTTACCGCCATCGCCTCCTGTTTGAAAATGCATTGTCCAAGCCGGAGGTAGATGCTTTTATTGACGAGCTGACCAAAGACCTGGTTGTTCCGACGGTCAAGGGCAAAAGATGGTGGGATTTGAAATGACTAAACTGCGTCTGATTCTTTACTTTTTTCTATATGTCCTGATTCTGCTTTATACATTGGCCTTCGCTACAACGGTGTCCTGGTTTATTCTGTATTCCTTCACTTTAATGCTCCTCCTTGCTTTTTTGTCGTCCAGGCAGCGCCTCGTCATTTATGGAGTCAACTGGTACAAAACTGAATCTGGAAAGGTAGGGGTTTCCTGTAAAGTACGCGGCAGACATCGGCTCCCTCTTGTTCTGTCATCGATGAGTCTAAAGTTAAATACAGAGGGCCACAGCAACACACAATACAGCACCTGCTTCCTTTCTCGCCTTGTACCGGTATATTTCCAGCCTGTCAAACTGACTAGAGGACTGCATGAACACCTCAGGCTGGATATCGAGGCCGTCAGTATATTCGGACTATGGAAACGCCGGCTCACATACGCGTTACCTGTCCATATTGAGATTTATCCTGCTGTAATGACCAAAACAAATCGGGGTAAGTTGATGCGCAATATTACCCCTAGACTCTCAGTTGCTCTTCACTCACCTATTCACGAATTTTATGTAAAAGAAATCCGGCGCTACCAGCAGCGGGATGCCATGAGCCTGATTGACTGGAAAACCAGTCTCAGACGTGGACACTGGATGGTCAAGGACTACGAACACGAAGAGGAAGCACCCATTGATATTTATTTTTATGGTACAGCTTCTGATGAGTTTGAGTTTTTACTGAGTATTGCCTACAACTTGGTAATGGAACTAAATCCGTCTCTTACTCCCAATCTCTATCTATTAGGCATGTTCGGTAATCGTCCGGGAATTCGACAGTCCATCAGCGATTTTTTATCCATTCAGCCTGTAGATAATCCAGCTTCCCTCTCTGATTTGTATAGGCATTCACTCGTCACTGACAGAAAGCGTATCATTATCAAAGCCAGCCGCTGTACCCTTCCTTCACAGCAGACAGCCAATCAGCCAGACCTGATTCTGACTGAACACGACCTTCACTTTTTAAAAGGAGGATGACCTCACTGCCATGTTCTTAACCAACAAACTGGACAGCTTCAGGGATGTCCTTATCGGTATCGTCCATTATCTAGTTTTTATTCCAGTAGCCACGTTTGCTTTTGAACTCAACCGACTGACCGGCACTGCTTCACTTGCTTCCTTCTTTATTACCACGCAGCTGATTGCTGTGGTCGTAAAAAAAGGCTGGCTCTTTTTCAGTCTACAAGCGGGACAGCTCATGCTGTTCTTATACGTTTTATTTCCTCAAACAGCAAACAGCGCGGAAAGCCGCTTCTGGCTGACTAAAACAGTTGAAGCTCTATACGGTCAGTTCAGCGGGCTTCTGGCCGGCGAACTGACCGTTACTCCCCAGCTCCTGATCATGACACTTCTTTTTGTTACAGTCAGTTTGCTGACTTATTTAACGCTATTCGCCAAGCTCGCCATTCCGTCTTTTCTCGTTGGCTTTATTTATCTAATGATTGTCCACACCTTCAGCGCTAACCGGGTACTGCCTGAAATGATTCAGCTGATTGGATTTGGCTTTATGCTGATTGCACTGATGCAGCTGAATACACGGACAAGCTGGCTTGCTTTTTCTAAAAGCTTTGCCTACACAGCCCTGTTCACTTTTGGACTGACCCAGTTGTCCATATGGGGAATTGATCGTCTAAGGCCAACACAGGAATGGATCGAATCCCGTTCACAGACTTTGCAAAAAGAACTAGATAACCGGGGAGTCTTTGACTGGATTAATGCCTACTCAAGCGGGATGGGATTCAAGCGTACAGGAATGGGCTTGGATGACTCAAGACTTGGCGGTCCCTTGACCCAAGACTTCACGCCTCTCTTCCGTGCCTACACTGAAAATCCATACTACTGGAAAGTACTGCACCGAACAGAATACACGGGTCTCGGGTGGGAAAGCGACTCGGAGGAACTGCCTAGACAAGTGGCCTCTCCCTATAACGTAGCTCATGACTTTACAGCAACAGCCGAACAGCGGGACCAGCTTATGGAAGAGGAATCTATTTCCTTTATTACTGTCGAGTGGCTAGAGGAGGCTAACTACATTGCCTACCCTTACGGCTGGTATGACTTGGACATCGAGACATCAGATCTTCCTTACACGCTAGAGCGCTTTGAAAGCAGCATGTTCTATGCTCTGGAATCTGAAGCTGAGCCTTTGACTACCTACAGTGTGTCTTATGACAATACTTTCCCGACACGCTTCGATGAAGAGCTGCTCAGAGAAGATGATGACTGGCGTGAGCGCTATTTCGAAGCCTTCAGTCAAAGCCAGCCGGAAGATGATCAGCCCTTTACGGGCTCCCGCGAATTTGTCACGCACTATTTCATGGATGAACTGCAACTGCCGGATACTCTTCCCCAAAGAGTAATCGATCTGGCAGTCGAGCTGACAGAGGATCTGGAATACGAATATGAAAAAGTCCGGGCGATTGAAACATTTCTAAAAGAGGACGGCGGGTACCGCTACAGCTTGCTAGAAGTGGAAAATACACCGGACGGCGGAGACTATGTTGATCACTTCCTCTTCGAATCACAAATCGGCTACTGCAATAATTTTTCTTCGGCTATGGCTGTCATGCTCCGGGCGATAGGCATACCTACTCGGTGGACTAAGGGATTTACACCCGGCGCTATCTATACTGATGAGAGCGAAACCCCTTTTTACCAGGTCAGTAATTCCAATGCGCATTCATGGGTCGAAGTCTTCTTTCCAAGTCATGGCTGGGTCCCTTTTGAGCCCAGTCCTTCATTTTCAAATCCTATGACCGATTTGGACCCTGTTCTGGCAGGTACGGACGAACCCTTGTCTTTTGACGATGGGGATCTGATTGATCTGGAAGAGCAGACACGCGACAGTCAGGAAGCCGAAGAACTGGCTGGTCTAGAGGAAGATGGCGACTTCAGTGATACTGAAAATCCAGGTCTAACCGGAGAAGTGACCCGCGCTGACACTGAAACAGACCGTCGCTGGACCGGAAGAGGCCACCTGACTATCGCTGCCTTCCTGATATCCATCGTCGTTGTGACTGTATTCAGATGGAGCCTTGCCATGAATCTGATTAAATGGCTCATTATTAGACGATGGATCAGGCTGGATCAGGCTTGCAGGTTGATCTTGAGACTGCTTCGTTTCAAGTCCAAGCGACATCCCTCTGAAACAGTCAGCCAGTACCTCACCCACTGGAAACCTTTCTTGCTCAACAAAACAGACGCCATAGACGCCTTTGCGCAGTTAACAGATACTGCCTTTTACAGCTCCGGACAGCCTAGCAGACGTTGGACTCCAGAGCAAACTGCTGTGATTACCGATATACTCGATCTGCTGCCCGACTTACCTGATCTCAAGCGGCAACAGCCCGTCAGCCATCCTTTAAGCGGTAAGCTGATTCACTGAACGTATACAAAACAAAGACTATGTGCCCTGATAGGATAATCACAAAGACCTCACCTAGCCAAGAACCGGTAGTTTCCGGCTTCTAGGCAAGTGAGGCCTTTTACTTTTCATTGTACGGAGCTTGATCAAGTTTTTGCCAGCAGTAAAGCTAGAGAACAAAAAAAGCACTTGGAGGACAAGCCTCCAAGTGCTTTTGATAAAATCATTGTCAGATATTACTCAACAATTTTAGTTACAACGCCGGCTCCAACAGTACGTCCACCTTCACGGATAGTGAATTTAGTACCATCTTCAACAGCGATAGGAGCGATTAGAGAAACGCTCATTTCTGTGTTATCGCCAGGCATAACCATTTCAGTTCCTTCTGGAAGTTCAACAACACCAGTTACGTCTGTTGTACGGAAGAAGAACTGTGGGCGGTAGTTTGTGAAGAATGGAGTGTGACGTCCACCCTCTTCTTTAGAAAGAACATAAACTTCCGCATCAAATTTTGTGTGAGGAGTGATTGATCCTGGCTTAGCCAGAACTTGTCCACGCTCGATGTCGTCACGGGAAACTCCACGTAGAAGTGCTCCGATGTTGTCTCCAGCTTCTGCGTAGTCAAGCAATTTACGGAACATTTCAACACCTGTAACAGTTGTTTTAGCAGTATCTTTAATTCCGATAACTTCAACTTCGTCACCGACACGTACTTCACCAGTCTCAACACGACCAGTTGCAACCGTACCACGACCAGTGATTGAGAATACGTCCTCAACTGGCATCATGAATGGCTTAGCAGAGTCACGCTCAGGAGCTGGGATGTAGTCATCTACAGCTTGCATCAATTCAAGAATTTTCTCTTCGTAGTCTGCTTCGCCTTCAAGAGCTTTAAGAGCAGAACCAGAAACTACAGGAATGTCGTCGCCTGGGAAGTCATATTCGCTTAGAAGATCACGAACTTCCATTTCAACTAGTTCTAGTAGCTCTTCATCGTCAACCATATCAACTTTGTTCAGGAATACAACGATGTAAGGAACGCCAACCTGACGTGAAAGCAGGATGTGCTCACGAGTCTGAGGCATTGGTCCGTCAGCAGCAGAAACTACAAGAATAGCTCCGTCCATCTGAGCAGCACCAGTGATCATGTTTTTAACGTAGTCTGCGTGTCCTGGGCAGTCAACGTGTGCATAGTGACGTGTATCTGTTTCGTACTCAACGTGTGAAGTAGAAATTGTGATTCCACGCTCTTTCTCTTCTGCAGCACCATCAATAGAATCGTATGCTTGAGCTTGTGCATAACCTTTCTTAGAAAGTACTGTAGTGATTGCAGCTGTTAGGGTTGTTTTACCGTGGTCGACGTGTCCGATTGTTCCAATGTTCATGTGCTGCTTGGAACGGTCAAATTTTTCTTTTGCCATTTTAAACATTTCCTCCTTAGGGTTGTCTTCATTTTTTTAAATAGAAAAAGAGTTTTCTATTCCTATTTCCACTAATTAATTATACCGATTGAACAGTATAAAATCAATTGATTTGGCAAATCACAGCACGCTTCTCTCTATCATAGAATGATTCAAGAAGCATGCCTGACTGCCACAGGGGACAGATACGTATTACTGTCCGCCGTTTTTCTTGATGATTTCTTCGGCAATGCTCTTAGGCACTTGCTCATAGTGATCGAATTGCATTGTAAACGTTCCGCGACCTTGTGTTGCAGAACGCAGAGCAGTTGCGTAACCGAACATTTCAGCCAGTGGAATGCTTCCTCTGACGATTGTTGCGTTTCCGCGCTGTTCAGATCCTTCGATGTTTCCGCGACGAGCAGAAATGTGACCCATGATATCACCCATGTAGTCTTCAGGTACCGTTACTTCAACAGCCATCATTGGCTCAAGAATAACTGCGCCTGCTTCCTTAGCAGCATTTTTAAGTGACAGTGAAGCCGCCACCTTAAAGGCCGTCTCGTTTGAGTCGACATCGTGGTAAGATCCATCGTAAAGTTTAGCCTTGACGTCTACTAGTGGGTAACCAGCAAGAACACCGTTATCCAGTGACGCTTCAAGACCAGATTTAACCGCTGGGATATATTCACGTGGAACAACCCCACCAACGATTGCATCTTCGAATTCAAAACCTGCTCCTTCTTCGTTTGGTGTAAATTCAATCCAGACGTGTCCGAACTGACCTTTACCACCAGACTGACGAACAAATTTACCTTCGGATTTAACCGGTTTGGTGAATGTTTCACGGTAAGATACCTGAGGCGCCCCAACGTTCGCTTCAACTTTAAACTCACGTTTCATACGGTCAACGATAATGTCTAGGTGAAGCTCACCCATACCGGCAATAATCGTTTCGCCTGTCTCGTGGTCAGTTTCTGCACGGAAAGTTGGATCCTCTTCAGCAAGCTTCTGCAGAGCGATACCCATTTTGTCCTGGTCAGCTTTTGATTTAGGCTCAATCGCTACCTGGATTACCGGCTCAGGGAATTCCATTGATTCCAGGATAACTGGGTTATCCAGGTCACATAGCGTGTCCCCTGTTGTAGTATCTTTCAGCCCAACTGCAGCAGCGATGTCTCCGGAGAAGACTTCTGCAATCTCTTCACGAGAGTTCGCGTGCATTTGCAGGATACGGCCGACACGCTCACGCGTATCTTTTGTTGCGTTCAGGATGTATGAACCTGATTCAAGCGTACCGGAGTATACTCGGAAGAAAGTCAGACGTCCAACGAACGGGTCCGTTGCTACTTTAAATGCAAGAGCAGAGAAAGTCTGGTCGTCGCCAGCTTCAACTTTGATCGTTGCATCTTCGTCTCCTTGTTTGTGACCAACAATGGCACGAACATCCAGTGGAGATGGAAGGTAGTCGACAACAGCGTCCAGCAGAAGCTGAACCCCTTTGTTTTTGAAGGCAGAGCCCACAAGCACAGGGTAGAAGTCAACACTTAGAGTAGCGGTACGGATACCGGCTTTCAGCTGCTCTTCAGAGATTTCTTCTCCTTCAAGGTACTGCATCATGAGTTCTTCATCCATGTCTGCAACAGCTTCTACCAGCTTCGTGCGCCATTCCTGTGCCAGTTCCATGTAGTCTTCTGGGATGTCTTCTTCAGTGATTTCAGTTCCCAGGTCGTTACCGTACATGAATGCTTTCATCTTAACAAGGTCGATAATCCCTTTGAAGTCATCTTCGGCACCGATCGGCAACTGGATTGGGTGTGCATTAGCCTGCAGACGCTCATGAAGGGTTTCATTTGCGTGAAGGAAGTCAGCACCCAGTTTATCCATTTTGTTGACAAAAACAACACGAGGTACACCGTAAGTTGTCGCTTGACGCCATACGGTTTCAGTTTGTGGCTCAACACCAGACTGTGCATCCAATACCGCAACCGCTCCATCTAGTACACGAAGTGAACGTTCTACCTCAACGGTAAAGTCCACGTGTCCAGGAGTGTCGATGATATTGACTCGGTGATTGTTCCACTGAGCAGTTGTCGCTGCGGAAGTAATGGTAATTCCACGCTCCTGCTCTTGCTCCATCCAGTCCATTTGTGAAGCACCTTCGTGTGTTTCACCAATTTTATGGATTCGGCCAGTGTAATAAAGGATACGCTCAGTCGTAGTTGTTTTACCAGCATCGATGTGAGCCATGATTCCAATATTACGTGTCTTTTCTAGAGGAAATTTTCTTTTAGCCACTAATCATTACACCTCTCTTATATAAATATCCGCCATGTTTCCATGACTCAGAGTCTTAAATAGAAGAAAACAGAGGTATCCAGACACACAGACACTAAATGCTGTGCGTCCAGACAGGATCCTCTTCTTCTTACCAGCGGTAGTGAGCAAACGCTTTGTTTGCTTCAGCCATACGGTGGATTTCTTCACGTTTACGAACAGCAGCTCCAGTGTTGTTTGCTGCGTCCATGATTTCTTTAGCCAGTCTGTCTTGCATGGTGTTTTCTCCACGTAGACGAGCGTAGTTTACCAACCAGCGCAGTGCTAGGGTCGTACGACGATCTGAGCGTACTTCCACAGGCACCTGGTAGTTGGAACCTCCTACACGACGAGCTTTAACTTCTAGTACAGGCATGATGTTTTTCAGTGCTTGTTCAAACACTTCCATTGGGTCATTGCCTGTCTGTTCTTTAATTTGATCAAATGCATCATACAAAATCGTAGACGCCTTCCCACGTTTACCGTCAACCATCAAGCGGTTGATCAAGCGGGAAACCAGTTTAGAATTGTACATTGGATCTGGCAATACATCACGTTTTGCTACAGGACCTTTACGAGGCATTCAAATTCCTCCTTTCAGGAATAATAATAATTTCGAGTTTTTGGTGAGTTCGGCTTGACGCCTCACTCCACTATTTTTATCCAGTTTCGTTCGGCAGCTCCCCACTCCATTCACCTGATCCATTCGCTGTGCAGCCTGAGGCTTGCTCGCTGAAATGTCTCCGGTGGATGTCAGGACGAGCTTGACGCCTCACTCCACTATTAAATTATATTTATTTAGGACGCTTCGTTCCGTATTTAGAACGGCCTTGCTTACGGTCTGTAACACCAGCAGTATCAAGCGCTCCACGAACGATGTGGTAACGTACACCCGGCAAGTCTTTTACTCGACCTCCACGGATCAATACCACGCTGTGCTCCTGCAAGTTGTGACCTTCACCAGGAATGTATGCTGTAACTTCGATCATGTTAGACAAACGAACACGAGCATATTTACGTAACGCTGAGTTAGGTTTTTTAGGAGTCATTGTTCCTACACGTGTACAAACACCACGTTTCTGTGGAGAGTATACGGTAGTCTGCTTGCGCTTTTGAGTGTTGTACCCTCTGTTCAACGCAGGTGACTCAGATTTGCTTGTTTTAGACTTACGAGGCTTACGAATAAGTTGATTCATTGTAGGCATGTTGTGTTTCCTCCTTCCATTCTTTTCTGTAGAATACGTGCTTTTCTAAGTCCACACATCCAGGCGGTTCCTTTTTAAGCAAAAAGAATGATCGCCTGACAGCGACATCTTCTGTTACTTTGAAAAAGCCTTGATATACGGGTTTGTTTTGCTTGTCTTGTATGAAACATCGACTTTCTAGTTTATTTCACAGGCAGCTACCTGTCAAATAACCAGAACACAAAAGCACCTCTAGCATAGTACCACGTCCATGCAGGGTTGTCAACGTCTTGCCTGAACTTTTTCAAACACAATAGAATGTCAGAGCAGCACAGTGGCTGCCCTGTTCATTCTCTGGTTAAACGGCTCGGGACAATTACAGATGTTTATTCTGTAATTTCTGCATCTTCGCTGATGCTGTAGACATTTTCACTGACTACGCCCACTTCTTTTGGCTTCATATCGTTGTATACCTTCATACCTGTTCCAGCTGGAATAGATTTTCCGATAATAACGTTCTCTTTCAGTCCAATCAGTTTATCGTTCTTACCTCTGATTGCTGCATCGGTCAGGACACGCGTTGTCTCCTGGAAAGATGCGGCAGAAAGGAAACTGTTTGTTTCAAGAGACGCTTTGGTAATTCCCAGTAGTACTGGACGGGCAGTAGCCGGTAGTCCTCCAGATAATAGAGTAGACTTATTGGCTTCTTTGAAGTCGTAGATATCGACTAGACTTCCCGGCAGAATGCTGGTATCGCCTGGATCCATAACACGTACTTTTTGAAGCATCTGTCTTACCATAACCTCAATGTGCTTGTCACCGATTTCTACCCCTTGACTGCGGTAGGCATACTGAACTTCTTTCAGCATGTAGTTCTGAAGTTTGATGACGTTACTAATGGCCAGGAGTTGTTTCGGCTCGATTGAACCTTCACTTAGTCCATCTCCACGCTCAACAAAACTTCCTGCCTGCACACGCATACGTGCATTGATTGGCAGTGTATAGCTTCGGGTATCTGTTGCACCCTTGATGGTGACTTCTTTAGTCCGTTCGCTTGGATTCTCTTCGATGGACACCACTTCACCTGTAACTTCTGTGATTGTTGCTTGTCCTTTAGGATTTCTTGCTTCGAAGATTTCCTGAACACGCGGCAGACCTTGAGTGATATCGTCCCCTGCTACTCCTCCAGTGTGGAAGGTACGCATGGTCAGCTGAGTACCTGGCTCACCGATTGACTGAGCAGCAATGGTTCCAACTGCTTCCCCGACTTCAACCTCACGGCCGGTTGCCAGGTTGCGTCCGTAACATTTCTTACATACACCGTGGTTGGTGTTACATGTAAAGACGGAACGAATCGTTACTTTCTCGATGCCTGCTTCAGCAATGTCTTTAGCAATGTCTTCTGTAATCAGATCATTTTCTTTGACCATTACTGCACCTGTTTCAGGATGCTTAACGGTCTTACGGGCATAACGGCCTGTAATACGCTCTTCAAGTTCCTCGATAACCTCATTGCCGTCACGCAGAGTGACAGCTTCCAGTCCACGTTTCGTTCCGCAGTCTTCTTCACGGATAATAACATCCTGAGCGACGTCTACCAGACGACGGGTCAGATAACCGGAATCGGCAGTTTTCAGGGCCGTATCGGTCATGCCTTTACGGGCTCCGTGTGTAGAAATGAACATCTCGAGAACGGACAGGCCTTCACGGAAGTTGGACGTGATTGGGAGTTCCATGATTCGTCCACTCGGAGCCGCCATCAGTCCACGCATACCAGCCAGCTGAGTAAAGTTGGAGATGTTACCACGGGCACCGGAGTCACTCATCATGAAGATGTTGTTGTGATTATCCAGAGAGTGCATCAGGTGCTCCTGGATGGTGTCTTTCGTCTTCGTCCAAACTTCAATAACTGCAGTATAACGCTCTTCTTCCGTAATCAGACCCCGACGGTGCGACGCATTGATACGGTCAACTTTGGTGTGTGCCTCATCAAGAATCTCCTGTTTTTCCTGCAGATTCGAAATGTCGGCAATCCCTACGGTAATACCTGATTTTGTTGAGTGCTTGTAGCCCAAGTTCTTCATTTTATCCAGCATCTTGGATGTTTCCGTGACCTGGAATCGTTTAAAGACTTCAGCGATGATGCTGCTCAAGTTTTTCTTCTTGAACGGATTGACAATCTCAGCATCTTTAATATGCTGTCTGATGTTTGTACCGTAGGCAACAAAGTACTTATCTGGTGTCTGCTTCTCCAGGTTAGCCTGTGAAGGTTCATTCAAGTAAGGGAACTCGGCCGGCATGATTTCGTTAAAAATCAGCTTACCAACAGTTGTAATCAAATACTTGTCTTTCTGCCAGTCAGTAAAAGGCTTCTCTGGCAGTGCAGACGCATGAACAGCCACACGCGAGTGCAAGTGTACATAGCCGGTCTGATACGCCTGAATCGCTTCAGACTGACTGGAGAAGACCATACCTTCTCCTACTTTTCCAGCATCTTCCATGGTCAGGTAATAGTTACCCAGGACCATATCCTGTGAAGGCGTTACAACAGGTTTCCCGTCTTTAGGATTCAAGATGTTCTGTGCCCCCAGCATGAGAATACGGGCTTCTGCCTGTGCTTCATCACTCAGCGGAACGTGAACAGCCATCTGGTCTCCATCAAAGTCGGCATTATAGGCTTCACAGACGAGCGGGTGAAGACGAATTGCTTTCCCTTCGACTAGGATGGGCTCGAATGCCTGGATACCCAGACGGTGAAGCGTAGGGGCCCGGTTCAACAGAACGGGGTGCTCACGGATGACATCTTCCAGAACAGCCCAGATTTCTTCGTCCAGTCTTTCAACTTTACGTTTGGCATTTTTTATGTTGTTGGCAATCTCTCTAGCAACCAGTTCTCTCATAACAAATGGTTTGAAGAGTTCAATCGCCATTTCTTTCGGCAGACCACACTGATACATTTTCAGGTTTGGTCCAACAACGATAACGGAACGGCCGGAATAATCGACACGTTTACCGAGCAAGTTCTGACGGAAACGTCCCTGTTTACCTTTTAGCATGTGAGAAAGTGATTTAAGCGGACGGTTACCCGGTCCGGTTACAGCACGCCCACGACGTCCATTATCAACTAGCGCATCTACAGCTTCCTGCAGCATTCGCTTCTCGTTCTGTACGATAATGTGCGGAGCGTTTAAGTCCAGCAAACGCTTCAAGCGGTTGTTACGGTTGATGACTCGGCGGTAAAGATCGTTCAAGTCACTTGTCGCAAATCGTCCACCTTCTAGCTGCACCATTGGACGCAGCTCAGGCGGGATGACAGGAACAACGTCCATAACCATCCATGACGGATCGTTTTGAGAGTGTCTAAATGCTTCCAGGATATCCAGTCGACGGACCGCACGGGTACGCTTCTGGCCTGTCGCTGTCTGAAGCAGTTCTTTCAGTTCATCCACTTCTTCTTCCAAGTTAACATCATCCAACAGCGTCTTGATCGCTTCTGCACCGATTTCAGCACGGAATTTTGTTCCGTACTGTGCACGGCGCTCACGGTACTCCCGTTCAGTCATCAGTTGTTTTTTCTCAAGCGGTGTGTCGCCAGCATCAGTCACCACGTAGGAAGCGAAATAAATAATCTCTTCCAGTGCCCGAGGTGACATATCCAGCACAAGTCCCATACGACTCGGAATTCCCTTAAAGTACCAGATGTGCGTAACTGGAGCTGCAAGTTCCAAATGCCCCATGCGTTCACGTCTTACTTTTGACTTGGTGACTTCCACGCCACAGCGGTCACAAACGATGCCTTTATAGTGCACACGTTTATACTTTCCGCAGGCACACTCATAGTCCTTGGACGGGCCAAAAATTCTTTCACAGAATAGGCCGTCTTTTTCAGGTTTAAGTGTACGGTAATTGATTGTTTCCGGTTTTTTTACTTCTCCGTAAGACCAGCTGCGGATCTTATCCGGAGAAGCCAGTCCGATCTGAATACTTTCAAATTTATTTACATCGATCAAAGGGGCTACCTCCCTTTAGTAGATTATAGAGCTGCCCTAGTGCTCCTTGTTACTTAAAGACGAGAAAGAGGTACATTACACGGCCCTCTTTCTGTCTCTGCCTATTTTACTGAAGCTTATTCCTGTTCCTGTGTTTCGCTTTCAGCAAGTTCTTGTTCTTCTTTTACGCGTGCTTCTTCTGCACGTTTTTCGTCCTGCTCTTTTTTCATTTTCTCAAGTGAGTCCACATTGCCGAATTCATCGTCTTCGTCAGAATCCTGCAGATCGATGGCTTCCTTGTTCTTGTCCAGTACTTTCAGGTCCAGACCAAGCGACTGAAGCTCTTTGACTAGCACGCGGAATGATTCAGGAACACCAGGTTTTGGAATGGTTTCTCCTTTGACGATCGCTTCGTATGTCTTCACACGTCCAACGACGTCATCTGACTTGTATGTCAGGATTTCCTGCAGGGTATAAGCTGCACCGTATGCTTCCAGCGCCCATACCTCCATCTCACCGAAACGCTGTCCACCAAACTGGGCTTTACCCCCGAGTGGCTGCTGTGTAACGAGTGAGTATGGTCCAGTTGAACGGGCATGCAGTTTGTCGTCAACCATGTGCGCCAGTTTGATGAAGTACATAACTCCGACCGACACTTTATTGTCGAACTCTTCCCCTGTACGGCCGTCAAACAGAACGGTCTTGGCATCATCGTCCATGCCGGCTTCTTTGATTGTTTCCCAGATGTCTTCCTCGTGGGCTCCGTCAAATACCGGGCTGGCAATGTGTATACCCAATTTACGGGCAGCCATTCCCATGTGGAGTTCGATAACCTGTCCGATATTCATACGGGATGGAACCCCAAGCGGATTCAGCATGATATCGACTGGTGTCCCGTCAGGCATGAATGGCATGTCTTCTTCCGGAAGGATTAGAGATACAACACCCTTATTTCCGTGACGTCCAGCCATCTTATCTCCAACGTTGATTTTACGCTTCTGTACAATAAAGACACGGACAAGGTAGTTGACGCCTGGCGACAGTTCGTCTCCAGCTTCACGGGTAAAGATTTTAACATCGTGAACGATTCCGCCGCCACCGTGAGGCACTCTCAGTGAGGTGTCTCTGACTTCACGTGCTTTTTCTCCAAAGATCGCATGCAGCAGTTTTTCTTCTGCAGACAGTTCAGATACTCCCTTAGGTGTGACTTTACCCACAAGGATGTCTCCGTCATGTACTTCTGCACCGATGCGGATGATTCCACGGTCGTCTAGGTTCTTCAACGCGTCGTCACCGACGTTTGGCAGTTCACGCGTAATTTCTTCCGGCCCAAGCTTAGTGTCACGGGCTTCTGACTCATATTCTTCGATGTGGACAGAAGTGTAAACGTCATCTTTGACCAGACGCTCACTCATGATGACCGCATCCTCAAAGTTATACCCATCAAAAGTCGTGAAAGCAATCAGCGGATTGCGTCCCAAAGCCATTTCTCCATTTTCCATGGATGGTCCGTCTGCAAGAATGTCTCCCTTGTCAACTTTATCTCCGTGACTGACCAGCGCACGCTGGTTGTAGGAAGTCCCTGCATTGGAACGCTTGAATTTAGCGATGTAGTATTTGTCCAGTCCGCCGTCTTCACGTCTGACACGAACCTGCTTAGCATCGACATATTCTACTACTCCATCATGTCTTGCAATAACAGCAGCTCCAGAATCGCGGGCAGCCGTATGCTCGATTCCTGTTCCGACAAGCGGTGCCTCTGGTTGGATAAGCGGCACAGCCTGACGCTGCATGTTCGCACCCATCAGGGCACGGTTGGAGTCATCATTTTCAAGGAACGGGATACTTGCTGTCGCAACAGAGACCACTTGCTTCGGCGATACGTCCATGTAGTCAACCAGCTTGGCATCTAGTTCTTCATTGTTGTTTTTCGTACGGGCCAGCACCAGTTCATTAACAAATGAGCCGTCTTCGTTCAGCGGGGCATTTGCCTGCGCAACCACATACAGGTCCTCTTCATCTGCTGTCAGATAGTCGATCTGATCAGTTACACGGCCGGTCTTCTTGTCGACAAGGCGGTAAGGCGTTTCGATGAATCCAAATTCATTGATTTTGGCATACGTGGACAAACTGTTGATCAGCCCGATATTGGGTCCTTCAGGCGTTTCGATCGGACACATACGACCATAGTGAGAATAGTGAACGTCTCGCACTTCATATCCGGCACGGTCACGGGTCAAACCACCAGGTCCAAGGGCAGACAGACGTCTCTTGTGAGTCAGCTCACCCAGCGGGTTGGTCTGATCCATGAACTGAGACAACTGAGATGAACCAAAGAATTCTTTGATTGAAGCTACAACCGGTCGAATATTAACCAGTTGCTGTGGTGTCGTTGTAGACGTGTCCTGGATCGACATGCGCTCACGAACGACACGCTCCATACGGGACAAACCGATACGGAACTGATTCTGCAGCAACTCACCGACAGAACGGATACGTCGGTTACCTAGGTGATCGATATCGTCTGTTTCTCCAATACCTTCCTGAAGGTTAAAGAAGTAACTCATAGAGGCAATCATATCTGCCGGAATAATGTATTTCACTTCACGGTCAGGATTGGCATTTCCGATAACATTGACTACACGGTCGTTGTCCTGCGGAGAATACACTTTGATGATCTGCAGATCGATTGGTTCAGGTACGACTCCTTCATCTGAAGGATGCAGCGTGACATGGTTCAGTCCATTGTCTAAATGAGGGCCCAGTTCATCCATGACTTCACGGTTGATCAAGGTTCCTTCCTTAGCCAGAAGCTCACCTGTTTCACTGTCCACTAGTGATTCTGCCAAAGTCAGACCCATCAGTCTGATTTTCAGATCCAATTTTTTGTTCATCTTGTAGCGACCGACACGAGCCAGGTCGTAACGCTTCGGATCAAAGAAACGTGTTGTCAGTAGACTTCTTGAAGAGTCTGCTGTTTTAGGCTCACCCGGACGCAGACGCTCGTACACATCTTTAAGGGCTTCTTCAACACGTGAATCCGCCATATTTTTGTGTACATCTTTTTCAAGCGTCGCCATCAGGCTCTCATTGGAGCCAAAAATGTCGAGAATCTCATCGTCAGAGCCGAATCCAAGTGCACGTACCAGAACACTCAAAGGAATCTTACGGGTGCGGTCGATACGGACATTGGACAACCCTTTCGAATCTGTTTCATATTCAAGCCATGCGCCACGGTTAGGGATGACGGTTGATCCGAAACCTTCCATACCGTTCTTTTCAACTTTAGGGCTGAAATAGACACCTGGTGAACGAACAAGCTGTGAGACGATAACACGCTCGGCACCATTGATGATAAATGTTCCTTGCTGTGTCATTAGTGGGAAATCGCCAAAGAAAACTTCCTGCTCCTTAACTTCGCCTGTTTCTTTATTGATCAGACGCAACTTTACGTATAGAGGCGCAGAATAGTTTGCATCGTGCTGTCTCGCTTCATCTACTGAATATTTAGGTTCCTGCAGCTGATAGTCAGTGAACTCCAGAGATAAGTTTCCAGAAAAGTCTTCAATAGGAGAAATGTCCTTGAACATATCTCTCAATCCGTCTTCTAAAAACCAGTCATAAGAGTTTGTCTGAATTTCGGTTAAGTTCGGTAATTCCAATACTTCATTAATTCGTGAGTAACTTCTACGTGTACGGTGCTTGCCGTATTTCACATCTTGGCCTGCCAACCTCTTCACCCCTCATAAATAATCACTAGCCTGCATATTCAGGAGCCTTCGATCAGTGTACGGGATGACCGACATTGCTTTATATCCAAATGTTACATTATCGTGACAAATGTTTCTTCTGGATTAAAAAGCGTCGTTTTTCCCTGTTTTTGACCAAAAAAAATACAAAAGAGTCGTGAAAGAATCATCCTGAATCATCACACATTCTTTTGTTTTTGCTCCAAAAACCGCGTACGGACAATATTTCGCACGGATTTCTTTTCATACTTTGTTTAGCGTCCATTAAGTTTACATAAAAAGCAAGCTCAAGTCAAGAGAAAATAAAAGAACAGCTGTCTTTTGTCCTCTGACAAAAGAGCTGCTCCTCAAACTCTTGCTTATTGTTCAGTCTTTACAGACTGCAGTACCCAGTAGCCTTTTTCCAAGCCAATCCGGTTGACATTTCCGTAAGTGTCTTCCATAACTTTCTGAGCACTTGGCGCCCCCTGCTTTCTTTGAATGACAATGACCAGCACTCCCTTGTCAGCCAAGTGCTCTTTGGCCTCAATAATAATTTGATGGACCGTTTGTTTTCCGGCTCTGATGGGAGGATTAGAAATCACAGCGCCATAATTGGTTTTATCAACATTGTCATATACTGAAGACAAAAAAACGGACACGTTTTTAACAGCGTTGCGTTGGGCATTCTTTCTAGCCAATTCAATGGCTCTTTCGTTTACATCAATCATATCGACCTTAAGCTTTGGGTTACTTTTAGCCAGAGACAGGCCGACTGGACCGTAACCGCAGCCTACGTCCAACACGTGCGGATTAGGAAAAATACGGTCATCGATAACGTTGATCATTACCTCGGACCCAAAGTCTACACGGTCTCTGGAAAACACACCGGCATCTGTTGTAAAAGACAGGGCCTGTCCCCTCAGCTTGGCACTGATCTCTTTTTCATCTTTTTTTGCACTGGGTTTGGATGTGTAATAATGATCGGTCATCTTGAACTCCTCTTTTTCTCTTTGTTGTTGTGCTTTCAGTATACTATGGAGGCGATTGGACTACAATCTTTCCTGTCAGAATTCAGGCTGCTGTGTTTATTTTTTAGGCTCTCACCCTGTGGCCCCTAATGCGCTGGGCATGAAAGGTGTTGACTATTTTATTACCGGCATTGCAGCGAAACTGAACGACAGAGAAACTGGATTCAGCAGTTTCGCTTATTCATTCTTACCAGGCTTTGTTTTAAGGAAAGGTACTCTCCCTAGCGACCTCCTCCAATGAAACAGGCTTTATTTCAAGGAAAGATACTCTCCCTAATAACCTCCTTCAATGAAACAGGCTTTATTTCAAGGAAAGATACTCTTCCTAGCAACCTCCTTCAATGAAACAGGCTTTATTTCAAGGAAAAGTCCCCCCCCTAGCAATTTCCTTCAATGAAACAGGCTTTATTTCAAGGAAAGATACTCTTCCTAATAACCTCCTTCAATGAAACAGGCTTTATTTCAAGGAAAGGCACTCTCCTTGGCGATTTCCTTTAATGAAATCCTCTTCTACCGGCCAAGCTGTCTGGATTATCTGATTCAAAAATCAACAGACCGGCTAGATCATCTTTTTGGCATCAACGTAACGGTCAAAGTCTTCACTTGTCAGAATCTCCAGCTGAATTGCCGCTTCTTTAAGGGTCAGCTCATGTGCATGTGCATGTTTGGCAATCTGCGCAGCCTTATCATAGCCAATATATGGAGAAAGAGCTGTGACCAGCATCAACGACTGATCTAGAAGCTTTTTCATTTCTTGCTCTCGCACTTCGATACCTTTTACACACTTCTCATCAAAAAGAGCCAGGCTGTCCGCAAGCAAGCTCACACTCTGCAGAAAGTTGTAGGCAATTACCGGCATAAAGACATTAAGCTCGAAGTTGCCCTGTGAAGCGGCAAAGCCGACCGCTGCATCATTTCCCATCACCTGAACGCATACCATGGTCAACGCTTCAGCCTGGGTCGGATTGACTTTTCCCGGCATAATCGAGCTACCGGCTTCATTCGCGGGTATAGTAATTTCCTTCAAGCCACTTCTCGGCCCGCTTGCCAGCCAGCGGATATCGTTGGCCATCTTCATGGCATTGGCCGCCAGAGCCTTCACTGCCCCATGTGCAAAGACAAAGGCGTCCTTACTGGAGAGACCATGAAATTTATTTGGATTCTCAGCAAATGGCTCATTCAGCAGCTCACTAATTGTTTGAACTGCTTTGGATGCATACTGCTCATGCGCATTCAGCCCTGTCCCTACAGCTGTTCCACCTAGCGGCAGCTGGAGAAGTCCCTGGAGACTGTTTTTTAACATCTGCTCGTTTTGATACATCATCTCCTTCCAGGCGCTCACTTCCTGCCCAAAAGTGACTGGAGTGGCATCCTGCAAATGCGTCCGTCCGATTTTGACCGTATCCTGGTAACGGTCTTCCAGTTCTGCCAGCGTATGCTGCAAATTTTTCAAAGACGGAATCAGTCTCTTTCGGATCTGGAGCACACCGGCAATGTGCATCGCTGTCGGAAATGTGTCATTTGTGCTTTGTGCTTTATTGACATCGTCATTTGGATGGACTTCGGCGGAAGTTTTGACAGATGCCAGACGGGCAATGACTTCATTCATATTCATATTGGTCTGTGTCCCGCTTCCTGTCTGCCATACAGACAAAGGGAATTCTGCGTCCCACACACCGGACTGAATTTCATCACAGACTGCAGCGATAGCATCGGCCTTGTGCTTATCCAGCAACCCTAGAGAACCGTTGGTGATCGCCGCAGCCTTTTTGACTACGGCATACGCGTGAATCAGCTCCACCGGCATTTTCTCGTTCCCGATTGGGAAATTAGTAAGACTGCGTTGGGTCTGCGCCCCCCACTGTCTGTTCAATGGTATAGCTATCTCCCCAAACCCATCTGCTTCAATACGATTTTCCATTCTTTTTCCGCCTTTTTTTATTATTTGAATACCCTGCTTTTCTTTATCCAGCCAGACGCTCTGATAAGCCGGCTACTGACTGGTCGAATTCCTCTTTCTATCCTAACATAAAAAGCCTCCGGACACTCCTAAGCATTAAACACTCGGAGGCCGGAAGCTTTAGTATTGTGATTATAAATACCAGAAGACTGCTTCCCTTTCTGGCTTGCACCTAATTCAGTTGCGCCTTTGCCGGATCCCCATCAGAGGCAAGGACAATCACTAAGCTAGGTCTTTTCGCTAAAAAGAGACGCTGAAACGTCTCTTTTTCTTGCTTAGCTCTCTGCAGCGTATCCTGCACTTTTAGAGGAGCTATAATCCGTCTTTTTTTCGTTTTCATATTCTGCCTCATACTCCGCTTCTTCTCTGGGCAGGATCTGGTTCAAGACAATTCCCGTAATGGCACTCAAAGCCGTTCCCGAAAGCGTCACAAAGCCGGCGATATCAAAGACTGCACCGCCCAAACCGACCACAAGCATAGAGCTGGCGATGATTAAGTTGCGTGACTGGTTGAAGTCGACTTTGTCTTCGATCATGACTTTCAGCCCATTGCTGGCGATGACTCCGTAGAGCAGAATAGACATACCTCCCAGCACTGGAGCCGGAATGGTTGAGATCAGTGCAGAAAACTTGCCCATGAAACTCAGGGCGATAGCGATGAAAGCCGCGTTTCGAATAACAGATACCGAAGCGATACGTGTCATGCCGATCACGCCTGTATTTTCACCGTATGTTGTGTTAGCCGGACCGCCGAAGAAGGCAGAGACCGCTGTCGCTGCACCGTCACCGATCAGCGTGCGCTTCAGGCCCGGCTCTTTGAGAAATTCACGGTCACAGATTTTACCAAGTACAGAATGGTCCCCGATGTGCTCCGCTACAGTAACCAGAACGATCGGCAGCAGGGCCCATGTTTCCGGACCAAAGTAGAATGTGTAGCTTTCAAACGTGTTCGTTTCGAACGGCAGGTGCAGTTCAGGTAGGGCGAACCAGTTGGCTTCCGCTACTGGCGTGAAGTCTACGACACCCAAAGCGACTGCAATAAGATAGCCTCCAACAATCCCTGAAAGGAAAGGAATAATTTTAAAGAACCCTTTTGCTTTAGTATTAATGAATGCTGTGATCAAAAATGTCGAAATCGCGATCAGGATGGTGCGCCAGTCTGAATCGGATACAAAGCCGGCGTTTTGCACGGCATTACTTGCTAGCCCCAAGCCGATAACCATAATCATCGGTCCAATAACAATGGGAGGCAGCAGTTTATCTACCCAAGCCGTTCCAACAGCTCGGACAATGCCTGCCATAACAATATAAACCAGTCCAACCATAATGACGCCTGTCTGAGCGGCACTGATGTCTCCTCCCATTTGCTCCATCGCTATCTGCATGGCTGCAATATAGGCAAATGACGAACCCAGATAAACAGGTACTTTAGCTTTAGTCGCAATCTGATAGATGATGGTTCCAATTCCACTTGCCAGAAGAGCAACCGATACAGGCATGCCTAGAAGCATCGGTACCAAAATCGTAGCCCCGAACATCGCGAACACGTGCTGCAAGCTCAAGAACAAACCTTTGAGCGGTTTAGGCTTTGCCTCCACATCCAAAATCAACGGTCTTTGCTGTATTGCCATAACTTATCGTCCCTTTCTCCTTTGTTTTTGGGCATAAAAAAATGCCCTTTACAGTATGCAAAAGGACCTTTAGATAAGATGGAATCCAGTCTGATCGGCAAGCTGAGACTTCCTCCCGCTTTATGAAAGGAGCTCTCTGCTGTGGCGCTCAGCCAGAATTATAAGAATTTTTCCATCCTTTTCTACCTCTCTGGATAGATTTAAAGGAGCTTTGCTTTTATTAGTTTACCAATTTCCTCACAAGAATGCAATGACCAGTTTTCCTTTTTCAAGATTCATATAATCTCCATTGCTTTCAGTTTTTTAAGCAGTATACTGGAGCCTGTAGCTACTTACTGAAAGGAAGGACATTATTTATGCATACTCCCTCAAAATCCCTCAAGCACTGGCTAGTCTTTGCCGTAAGCTGTGGGATGTCCGCCAGCGCCATCGGAATCAATTTAAATGTGATTGGTGTTTTTTATACTCCCGTGTCTCAAAGTCTGAATGTCTACCGGGGAACCTTTGCCTTGCACGCGACAATATCCTCACTCGCCCTGGCTTTTATTTCTTTATACTTCGCTCCCCTGTTGAACCGTTTCGGGTGGAAACCGCTGCTGACCGGGTCGGTCCTGTTAGCTTCCCTTTCAACTGTACTCATGGCTTTTACCCGCAACATGTGGATTTTTTACTTGCTTGGCGCTTTGAGAGGTGTCGGTGCCGGCCTGTACGCCATGGTCCCCTTATCCTTGATTATCAACAACTGGTTTGAAAAGAAAAAAGGCTTAGCCATGAGTCTGGCTTTCGGTTTCAGTGGAATTGCCGGTGCCATATTTTCGCCTATTTTTACAACACTGATTCAACAGATCGGCTGGGAAAACAGCTTTATTGTCATGGGCATCATTATGCTGCTTTTCACCTTGCCAGCCATCCTTTATCCCTATTCTCTGGATCCCAAAGACGACGGCTATCTGCCTTATGGCCATGAACCGGAAGACAAAAATGGACGCACCGTCATCAAAAAAGCCAACTGGACTAATTTTTCCTTTACACAAAAAAGTTTTGTGCTGATTGCTATTATCGGCCTGCTCCATACTTCCATTACCGGGATTTCCCAACACCTCCCCGGCTTTGCCGAATCCATCAACCTGTCTTCTCAGACCGGCGGCAGCATGCTATCGGCAGTCATGATCGGAAATATTTCCTTCAAGCTATTGATCGGTTCCATCAGTGACTACCTCGGGATTGTCAAATCAACGGTTTTGATGATCCTGATTAATATTTTGGGCATCATTTTGATTCTGTCTGTCTCTCATCCAGTCGCTCAAGTGGCCAGTGCCTTTGTCTTTGGGTCGGTATTTTCTGTTCCTTCTGTTTCTCTACCTCTCTTGACAACAGAGTTTTTCGGTCGGGCTCTTTATGTCCGCATCTATCCTATTTTATCTTTTGTAGCCGGTATTGGGGGGGCCTTGTCTATGGCTGTGGTCGGATATGTCTACGACTTTACCGGCTCCTACAGCCCGGCTTTTCTGACAGCCTTGTTATTTCACTTGATCAACCTGACTTTGCTATATTTTGCTGTAAAAGCTGTCCGTCAGCCGCAGGCTGTCCAGACAGCAGACACTTCTCCAACAGCTTCCTGATTCCAATCAGCTCCACCTTGCGTGTTTTATTTCAAACAGACCTAATACCGTCTCCACCCGACACCTTTCTCTTGAAGATGGTTGATGGGCTGGAGACTTTTTATACCATACAGTCGGCTCATTCCATCCTCTCTGCCAGAGCGCCGCTCTTGTCTCGACTGTCCTTTTGCTCTTCTTCTATCCGTTTCAGCTGCCGCAAGTCCTTTGATTCTTTCCTTTTTGCACGATAAAAAACAGGCGCATCGGCCGATGCACCTGCTTTTTATCTAATCTTGACCCTTTATTCGACAGCTGCGTGCCTGACCTCAGGAATTGTTTGAGCGAGAAGCCGAAACCACACAGTCAATGACGATGACGATACCCAGGAGTACAGTCAGGTCTTCTTCATCGTAGATATTAATCTCATAACTGTCGCCCCAGGACAGCCACTTCTTGTTTATATCGGCAATCACCCGTCCCTGATGCTTGATAACATAGTCGTGGGCTGTGATAGAGCCCTCGATCTGCCAATCTTTGCCCAAAATCGCGTAGTTGTTGCTAAAGAAAGTCAGTTCCTTTTTAACTGTAGCCACAGTCTGCCCGTCAACCCTCAAGTCGAATTCTGGCAGGAAGTTCCACAGCTTCTGCTCAATATACAGAATTTCCTGGTTGTACTGATCATATACTCTCAATTTTTTTGCAAAGGAGAGCCACTCACCTTCAACATAGTAGCGGTCATTTCCGTCTGCATCTTTAACGTCAAAACGGTCTTTCAGTGACAGGACTTGCTGTTTGATAAACAATTGCACAGGCGCGTGCTCCTTTCCTATTGCTGTTTATTGGCCTTGTTGTAATTCACGCGTGCCGATACATTAGCGACCAGTCCAATCGATGCGGATAAAACCAGCATACTCGAGCCTCCAAAGCTGATGAAAGGAAAGGTTAGGCCGGTGATTGGCATAATACCAATGACTCCACCCAAGTTGATAAAGGCCTGTACCATGAACATCGTTGCAATCCCGATACTAAGCAAGGATTCAAAAGGATTACGGGCTCTGACAGCCGTAAGAAAGAGTCGGGATACCATCACTGTAAAGAGAGAAATCAGTATAACAATGCCGATCAGCCCGAATTCTTCTCCGATGATTGATACGATAAAGTCCGTATAGGGAAAAGGCAGAAAACCCGTTTTTTGGACACTGTTACCAAAACCGACACCAGTGATCCCGCCCCTACTGAGAGCATAGTAAGAATGAACCAGCTGCATGCCGGCTCCTTCAGCAAGGCTGAAAGGATCCCAGAAACCAAGGAAACGGTTATAGCGGTATTCATTCAAAAAGAACAACCGGGTTCCGTAGTGCCTAATTAGTTGAGACAAGCCCAATAGTCCGGTCATCCCGACAAGCCCGAAACTTAGCCCTAGCTTGGGAGAGACTCCGCTGGCAAAAATCATCGTTGCACCAATCAAGACGATAATGAAACTTGATCCTGTATCCGGCTGGATATAGATGAATAGCACAATAAAAGCTACCAGTATGATCGGAGCCACTACTGCATTGAAAAAGTTTTCCGCAATCTTCTGCTGCTTCTTGGATAGAATATAGGCCAGATACCAGATAACCATAAACTTGGCAAACTCAGCCGGCTGGATATTGAAGAAAGGCGTTTCGATCCAGCGTCTGGCCCCATATATCTCCCGACCAAAAATCAGCAGAAAGAAGAGCGAAACAGCCGTGAGGAAAATACCCCACTGGACCAGTCCTTTTTTCTTGAACAGCCTGATCGGGACCATAAATGCACAGAAAAAGACAAAATAGCCCAAAGCGACATAGATCGCCTGTCTAGGCAGATAATGATGCGGATTGCCGTAGTCGTGCAAGGCACTGTAGGTGCTGGCACTGTAGACCATCATAATACTGAAGAGTGTCATCATCAGATAGGGGACGACAATCAGTTTGTCTACATATTTGATTCGCTCACGTAACATAGTATCCGTCCTTTCATGTGGTCAGATTTAAGACCCGGGGTGGAACTCTTTGCCTTCTCCTGAGAAGAAGTAGGACTTGTGATGGTAGCGCATGGACATAATCAGTCCGATCCCCATCATATTCCCCAGCAGAGCGGATCCGCCCTGCGAGATGAAAGGCAATGGAATACCGGTCATCGGCAGCAGACCAATGTTCATCCCGACATTCTCAAGTACGTGGAAAGCAATCATCATGATGACACCGGTAGCAATATAGGCATAAAATTCATTTTTGGTATCGTATACGACCTTGATCATCTGGTACACCAAAACAAAGTAGATAAAAATCACGAAAGCTCCTCCGGCAAAGCCAAAGTTTTCACCAATCGTCGCAAAAATCATATCGGATTCTCTTACCGGTACATACACATCACTAACGCCAAAGCCCTTTCCGAATACTCCACCGGAACCAATAGCCTTAAAGGTCTGGACAATCTGGTAGGACGTCCCGCTTCTTCCCTGATGCGGATTCAGCCAGGTATCAATCCGGGCAAACTGATAAGGTTGAAAGAGGCCGGTACTGTACAACAGATCCCGGTTGTAGACCACTAGCACGATCAGTGTGATCCCAATCAGTGATATGACTAGAAAAATCGGTACCAGTATCTGCCAGCGGATCCCCGACAGCAAAGTGACCCCTATCGCAACCGATATATATACCAGAGCGGTTCCCAAATCATTTTGCATAAAGACCAGTATAATGGGGATGAGCGCATAAACGGCTAGTTTCCCCAGCAGGACCAAGTCCGAATTAAAGTCTCTGTTTTTAAAAGCACTGTTATGCTTGGTGACTACTTTGGCAAGCATCAAGATATAGGGAATCTTGACGAACTCCGATGGCTGGATTGTCCCGATGGGTCCTAGCCTGACCCAGCGTCTTCCCCCGGTCGTCATGGCCATATTCCGGTCATATAAAAACAGGGTCAGTATCAGAGTCAGCAGACCGGCAATATATAAGTAAGTCGTCATCTTCCAGAGCTGTTCTGAGTCGAACTGCATGATGATAAAAACAGCGATGGTGCCAATCCCATACCACATAATCTGCCGGATGGTCATTCCTAACCCTTCATCCTGAATCATGACCGTAGTCGAATACAGCGAGAGGATACTGATGAGTGCCAGCAGCATGACCGAGAGGATAATGCCATAATCGACACGCTGTGCATTTTTTTCGTTTTTCATTTATCTATTCCTTTCTTTACTTGTGAACACCACTAATCAATACAAAGCTGGTAGGCGCAAAAAATTATCCCGTTCAAAGTCACATTTTATCAAATATACAGCCGTATTCCTACATAATCATGAAAAAGACACAAAAAAGTAGAATGCAAAAAGGCCCCCGAGTGCAATACATACACTCGGGGGCCTTTTTGTTGTCTCTACAACAAAGAGAAAAGAATTACTTAACTTCTACAGAAGCTCCAGCTTCTTCAAGTTTAGCTTTCAATTCTTCAGCTTCATCTTTAGATACGCCTTCTTTAACTGATGAAGGAGCGCCATCTACAAGAGCTTTCGCTTCTTTCAGGCCAAGACCTGTAGCTTCACGAACTGCTTTGATGACTTTAATTTTAGCTGAACCAGCGCTTGCCAATTCTACTGTGAATTCTGTTTGTTCTGCTGCTCCACCTTCAGCTGCTCCTGCTGCTGCAACCGGTGCTGCTGCTTCAACGCCGAATTCTTCTTCGATCGCACTTACTAGGTCGTTAAGTTCAACGACAGTTGACTCTTTCAAGTCAGCAATGATTTTTTCAATATCTAATGCCATTTTTGTTTTCCTCCATTTTAATTATATTAGTTGGTTTAATTTGTCAGCACGCTGCACTAAAGTGTAACCTAAGCTGACACGAGTAGGCTGTCTGCTTAGGCAGCTTCCTCTTCTGCTTTCTTTTCTGCAACTGCTTTGACTGCCAGGGCAGTGTTTCGCATAGGTGCTTGAAGAACAGATAGCAGCATTGAAAGTAGGCCTTCGCGGCTTGGTAGTTTTGCAATTTTGTTGATTTGATCAACATCAGCAACACGGCCTTCCAGTACGCCACCTTTGATTTCAAGTGCTTCTGCTTCTTTCGCAAATTCTGCGATGATTTTAGCAGGAGCTACGACTTCTTCGTTACTGAACGCTACAGCTGTAGGGCCTTTGAAGACGTCTTCCATTCCTTCCAAGCCGGCAGCTTCAGCAGCACGACGAAGCATAGTGTTTTTCAGTACACGCATTTCGATTCCTGCGTCACGTAATTGCTTACGCAGTTCAGTTACCTCGCCTACTGTCAGTCCACGGTAGTCTACTACGACTACTGCTTGTGCGTCTTCGAATTTCTTCGTCAGTTCATTGACTAGCTCTTCTTTTTTCGCAATGACACTTGCTTTGCTCATTGATGTTTCACCTCCTGATCGATTGAAATGAGGATTTCACTTATTCCGCAGTCCGAGGGACTTTATGGCATAAAAAAACCCCATGTCACCGTAGACATAGAGGGAGTGTAAATTGACTTTCATCACTTTATCCTCGGTATGATATTAAGGCATGCGCCACATACTGTCTTCGGTATTATTCAGTTAATCAGCTGTACCGGAACATGTCCAGCGTCTGATAACTTTCATCAATGCATATTCAATTAAGGTCGATTCCTTAACCTGCATAAGTATAGCAAGCTATCTCATACAGGTCAAGAAGAATCGGACTTTTTTTTACTTGATTACAGAACCTGTGTCAATCTTGACACCAGGACCGAATGTGCTGGCAATAGCCATGTTCTTGATGTAAACACCTTTAGAACTTGCAGGCTTCGCTTTCACGATGACGTCGTGAATAGCTGCCAGGTTATCCTGAAGCTTGTCTGTACCGAATGATACTTTTCCGATCGGTACGTGGATGTTTGACTGACGGTCCACACGGTAAGTGACCTGACCAGCTTTGATGTCGTTGACAGCTTTAGCTACGTCTGGTGTTACAGTACCGGTTTTCGGGTTAGGCATCAAACCTTTAGGTCCAAGTACACGTCCCAGTTTACCTACTTCAGCCATCATGTCCGGCGCAGCAACGACCACGTCGAAGTCCAGCCATCCACCTTGTACTTTTTCTACAAGATCGCTGTCGCCAACGAAGTCTGCTCCTGCTTCTTCAGCAGCTTTTGCAGCATCGCCTTTAGCGAAAACGATAACGGTTTGAGTTTTACCTGTTCCGTGTGGCAGTACCATTGCGCCACGGATCTGCTGATCCGCCTGTTTAGGATCGACACCTAGTCGGTAAGCCACTTCGATTGTTGCATCGAAGCCAGCGTAATCGATTTCCTTAACCAGTTCCAATGCTTCTTGTGCATCATATTGTTTTTCGCGGTCTACTTTTTCCAAAGCAGCTACGAATTTTTTGCTCTTTTTAGCCATTATATTTTTTCCTCCTTGTTGTGGTATTAGCGGTTTAACCTCCCACTTGATCTCCGCAAGAGCATACTGATCGCTGATCAGCAGCTAATTTGAAAAGACGGGCTTTTCTCAGGTTGCGGAGGCAGCAAGCAATGGGGTGAATGCAGTGTCTTCAAGACCAAGCTTACTAATCAGCTTATCCTTCGACAGTGAATCCCATGCTGCGTGCTGTACCTTCGACCATGCGCATTGCTGCTTCAACATCAGCTGCGTTTAGGTCTTCCATTTTAGTTTCAGCAATTTCTCTCACTTGAGCGCTTGTTACAGAAGCCACTTTTTTCGTGTTTGGTTCACCAGAACCAGACTCGACGCCAGCTGCTTTCTTAAGCAGAACAGCTGCAGGTGGAGTTTTAGTGATAAATGTAAATGAACGGTCTTCATATACAGAGATAACTACAGGAATAATCATTCCTGCTTGGTCTGCTGTACGAGCGTTAAACTCTTTACAGAATCCCATAATGTTTACTTGCGCTTGTCCTAGTGCAGGTCCTACTGGGGGAGCCGGATTAGCTTTCCCTGCAGGGATTTGCAGTTTCACGACGTTTACAACTTTCTTTGCCACGAGACATACCTCCTTGATTTTTGTCCGTGAGTGGTTAAATGAGGTTATAATTTTCCTCTCCCACTATTGACGCGCACACAAAATACACATCCGTATATTAGGCGCACTGACACAGTCTACCACTCATGATTTGCTTTTGCAACAGTTTTTTAGTTGTCTAGCTTGGAAATCTGGTTGTAGTCCAGTTCCGCATTTGTTTCGCGTCCGAACATCTCAACAGAAGCCTTGATTTTCCCTTTTTCAGTTTCCAGCTCTGTTACGGTTCCTTCCATTCCTGCAAAGGCTCCACCGACGATCTGGATCCGTTCACCGACTTCTACATCCATCTTCACTTTACGCGGATTGATTCCCATACTGCGCAGAATCTGGTCTACTTCTTCAGGCAGAAGGGGTGAGGGCTTACTTCCGGCACCATGCGAGCCAACAAAGCCGGTTACACCTGGCGTATTACGGACAACGTACCAGGCATCATCGGACATGATCATTTCGACCAGAACATATCCTGGGAAAGTTTTCTGCATAGCAGTCTTGGTTTTGCCGTCTTTTTCCTCAACTGTTTCTTCTTCCGGTATCAACACCTGTAAGATATTATCTTCCATCTTCATACTAGTGGCACGGGATTCCAGATTCTGCTTAACTTTGTTTTCGTAGCCTGAATAGGTATGCAAGACATACCAGGCTTTGGAACTTTCTAATTCGTTCATGATTCTCTCCTTTAGGTTTGTTCATACTAAAAAAACCTTTTCCCCTAATACCGGAAGAAAGGTTTTTTCGTCACTTCTCGTTACACAGTATAGCATGACCGTCACTTAAATGCCAACGGCTGCCGCCTTTGTCACACTAAGTTCAATAAAAATACCAGCAGTGAATCGGCAGCGTAAAAGAATACGCCAAAGAATGCCATCACACCAAATACAGTGACCGTATTCTTCTTCATCACGTCTTTTTTCGGCCAAGTCGTTTCTTTCAGTTCGTGCTTGACTTCACCCAAGAAAGTTTTGATTTTGTTCATTCGTGTCTCTCCTTTCCAATTCACTGCGGCTGAACGTTCAGTGGTTGTTATTTCGTTTCCCTGTGCAGGGTATGTGTTTTGCAGTAGCGGCAATACTTCTTAATCTCTAGACGCTCGGTCCGGATTTTCGTGCCCACTTCTTTCGTGTAGTTTCTGGACCCGCATTCGATACAGGCCAGGGCTAATTTCTTTTTCATCTGTTCCCTCGCTTCAGCTGACTTGCTCTTGATGTTTACAGTCTTTTATACTTTACCATTTACTGAAAACACTGTCAAACCGGCTCAGTTCGCCCGTTCGAAATCGTCATCACTGATCTGGACGCTGTCCTTCAGTCCTTCTGATACAAAGACCTCCCAGTCACCTGTTGTATAGATAACTTCAACATCCTCCAGGCTATTGATATACTCCAATCCAGCTTCTACCCCTTTGGAGAAAGCAATATTGGCAATCGCATCCGCATCCATGGCGTTGTCCGCAATGACGCTGATCCCTGAAATGTTGTTCTCAAATGGAAAGCCAGTGTCCGGGTTCATCAGATGATGATATTCATCCTCGCCGTCACGGACAAGTCTTTCATAAATACCGGAAGTGACGATTGCCCGGTCCGATACCGGCACCATGCCAATAATCTGCCCACGGTCTCCATAAGGGTTCTGGATGCCGACATTCCATGGTTGATCTTCCCCACGGGTGCTGTTACCGACTACAACAATGTCTCCACCCAGATCGATAATGGCTGTATTGACGCCTTCTTCTACTAAAACGCGAGCGGCTTCATCGGTAATATAGCCCTTGGCAATGGCTCCCAAGTCAAGAACCATTCCTTCCTCCTGAAGATAGATCGTCTGATTTTCTTCATTTAATTCGACTTTGTTGAAATCCACTACGTCAACTGCCTGAGCCAGCTCATCCGGATCCGGTACAGCCGCATACTCTTGCCCGATACCCCACAGACTGGTCACAGCACCAATCGTCGGATCAAAGCTGCCGTCTGACTCTTTCGCAAAGTGCAAGGCTCTTTCCATGACCAAGAAAACTTCTTCAGACACTTCGACCGGTTCAATCCCCGCCTGACGGTTAACTTCCGATATTTCAGAGTCCGGATTCTGCATGGAGAACCATTCGTCCAGTTCCTGTACCCGGTCAAACGCTTTGTCCAGTGCCTCTTCTTTACCTTCATTATATACACGGATATTGGCTACGGTCCCCAAAAGGAATTCTGTCCGGTCATATGGCTCATTGGCTAGCCCTCGCGGATCGCTTTCCCCGCAAGCCGCCAGTCCAGCCGATACTACCGGCACGAGCAAAGCCAGTCCTATTTTCTTATTTACAGTAAACATGGTTGCCTTCCTTTCCTTCTTTTCCTCTGTACATCTTACAGTAAAAGTGTTATTCTGTCCATGTTTTCACAAGAGGAAAAAGTGACGGAAATGTGCATGATTCTGTCGCATGATCGTCGCATTTGTGAGAAGATTAATTCAATGAAGAGCAGCCGCAATATGCTCCTTTTATTCCAGATCATTTAGAAAAGAAGGATAACCATGACCCGTACTCAAAAACTGATCTATATCGCTCTGCTGTCCGCGCAAGCCGTGATTCTAGGCATTGCCGAGCGCAGTATTCCCTTTCCTTTTGCCTTTGCACCGGGAGCCAAACTGGGAGTAGCCAACCTGATCATCATCATTGCCATCTACACCCTTCCTTTCAAAGACAGCATCAAAGTCGTGATTATGCGGCTTTTGATGACGACTCTGCTTGGCGGAACACTCTCGACTCTAATGTACAGCACAGCTGGGGCTTTGCTGAGTTACACAGGTATGCTCCTGGTTAAATTTCTGGGAGGCCGGCGTATCAGCATCATTGGCGTCAGCGCGACCGGAGGGATCCTGCACAATTTAGGCCAGCTGATTGTCGCCAGCCTGATTGCCCAGACCTGGACGGTCCTGCTTTACTTGCCGGTGCTTTCCTTTATGGGGATTCTTTCAGGTATCGCTATCGGTATTGCCGCCAACTTCATGATGGAACACGTGTCTACTATCCAACGTTTCAAGAAGGCTCACGAGGAAAAAAAACAGCTTAAAGACAGATCTGCTCCACTTCATACAGCTGTCTCAGATGAATGCTCAAAACCCTAAATCTTTTCTTCAATTGACCAGGGAACCTTAATGTTTAAAAGCTCACTGCTCTCAGGTACGCCTTCTTGAAACCAGTGAGTTTTTTCTGTGTATGCTGCCTATCGAAACATTTCAAAAGTCATTCTATTACTTAAACGCTTGCTCTGTCAGTTAGATTGTATAAACAATTTTTTGAACTTCTCGGTACAGCGGTGTTTCGCATTGATGACTTTTTGGCGCTCGCAGTTCAATTGGGCAGCGATGTCATCATAAGAGTATCCTGAATAACAGCTTATGCATACTGTCCGCTCAAAAGGCGACAGACAGGTCAGATACTCGTCGACTGTTTCTTCAATAATCGGTGAGTCAGCCGGCATAAACACCCTGGATTCTGCAACCAGCTGAACCCCCTGCTCTTCGACCACTTTCTCAAGAGACAGTGCGTCTCTGTAAGCTTGCCGCTTAATGGTATTGTGCCAGCGAATCAGTTTATGAAAATGATTATCCAGGCACAGACAGGCATACTGATTGAAACTCATCCCCTTGTCACTCTTATATTTTCCAACAGCTTCTACCAGTATCATACAAGCTTCCTGGTACAGGTCCTCTCGTTCAAACCCCTTAATGAACCGCCGATAGATTGCCCGTTTTAATAGAGCTTCACTTTTTTCAAGCAGCAGGGGAAACAGCTCTAATTCTCCCTTTTGAATCTGCAGGACCAGGTCATCGCTTTCCGGGTCACTGATATCCCGGTAGCTTATTGTGCTTTTATTCACTAATAAATCTGTACTTATCCGCATCTTTACTTCTTCCTTTGCATATTGTCTTAACCCGTACAAAGTAAAGCATTTATGAGCGTAGTAGCTTGAACATTTGAAAGCGTTTCAATTATTATACTATCCAAAAGTTAAAATAGTCATTAATTTAATTTTAATTGTGAGAAAAATCTTATGTAAAATCAGTTGTCACAGTTTTCAAAACGCTGTATAACAACCTTTTCTATATTCACTCACCTCATCCTCAATTTTTCTGGCGATTAGCCTTAAATCAAATTAAACAAAAAAAAACCTTAAAAGCCACAGGCTCTCAAAGGTGATTTTTTTCGTCAAATCTTTCATCAATCAGTTTGCCGTACAGCTGCTCCAATCGCTTTTTGTCCTCATCCTTCAAAGGGGAGTTCCGCGATTTGTTCTGCATCCGGTAGACGGCGCTGTCGATTGTGATTTTCTTTTTTGTGCTTTTGATGTCCTTGTACAGTTCGTTGGCGGATTTTCTTGTGGCTCCTCGTTGGAAGATAATCCACTGCTCGGCCAGGTCCGATGTAGCCACTTGGACATGGGTAATTAGCAGGTTTTCTTCTCCTACTGCTTTTTCGATATAACTATCGGCTGTCTCCCCTTCGCTCGTAAAAATCACGGCTACTTCGTACTTTTCATAGCGCTTAGTCAGTCCCGGCACAAACTGCGCATCAAAGACGATATTGATTTCGATGCCTTCGTATTTGGCGTAGTTGCTTAGCTCGTGCAGTAGGTAATCCCTGGCGTCCGCCATCTTGTCCTGACGTTTCAGTCGGACGAGCTCTGGCCAAGCACCAATCATATTGTAGCCGTCGACATACAGCACTTCTTTTTTCACGTTTGCTCCCCTCCTCCCAGATCAGTTTAAAACCGGCTTCTACAGGCTGTTTCGTTTTCGGAATACTTCATACATCATCAGTCCGGATGCTACACTGGCATTCAGGCTCTGGACATCTCCCACCATCGGAATGGAAAGCGTCTCATCCACTTTTTCTTTAACCAAGCGGGACAAGCCCTTGCCCTCATTGCCGATGACCAGGCCGACTGGCGAAGACACATCCCAGTGACGGTAGTCCTTGCCTTTCATGTCGGTTCCAAATATCCAAAGGCCGCGGTCTTTCAGTTCATCGATCGTCGTGGCCATATTGGTCACTCGGGCTACAAGGACATGCTCGATGGCACCGGCTGATGATTTTGCTACCGTTGAGGTCAGACCGACCGCCCGTCTTTTAGGTATGATCACCCCGTGCACACCACTGGCATCAGCTGTTCTTAGGATAGACCCCAGATTATGCGGATCTTCTATCCCATCTAGCAAGAGGAAAAAAGGGGCTTCTTTTTTCTGCTCCGCCTTTGTAAACAGCTCGTCAATCGAAGCATAATTTACCGGACTGGCCGCCAGAACCAGCCCCTGGTGATTACCTCCATCTGACAATGTATCCAGCTTGGACTTGGGTACAAAAGAAAGCTGGACTTTTCTTTTCTTAGCCTCGGAGACAACAGCATTGATTTTGTCTCCTGACAGACCATCCTGAACGAACAGCTTGTTGACATCCCGGCTGGACTTGAGCGTTTCCATGACCGGATTACGGCCATAAACCATTTCATCCGACTCAGCTTCACCTGATTGCTGTCCATCTTTTTTGCGGAAATCATCACGGTTCACCTTTCCATCTTTTCTGCCTGACCGTTTGGGTTGTGGCTTTTTGGGCATTTAGCTCGCTCCTTCCTGTTTTTCTTCTTCGATTTTCCCGGTGCACCAGCTAACCAGCTCTTCCAGACGCTGCGTTTGTCCCGTCAGGTGTAAATACCCCATAACTGCTTCAAATCCCGTCGAATAACTGTATGTCTGCGCATCCGTATTTTTTGCTTTACTGTAACTTTTCGCATTGCGTCCTCGCTTGAAAATATCCACTTCACCCGCTGTAAGGAAATTCCCTTCCAGCAGTGCTTCTATCAGCCGGGCCTGTGCTTTAGCAGATACATAGGTGGTCGCCTGCGTATGCAGAACATTCGGCTTTGTCTGCCCTTGTTGGATCAGGTGTTCCCGGACCCTTAATTCATAAATCGCATCGCCCAAGTAGGCCAGGGCCAAGCCGTTGAGCAGGCTGGGATCTACACTTTTCTTCATTCTAAAGCCCCCGCTTCCAGCGGACACCTTGGGGCGTATCCTCCAAAAGAATGTGCTGCTCTTTCAGTTCATCTCTGATCTGGTCCGCACGCTGGAAGTCCCGGTCTTTTCTTGCCTGTTCCCGTTCCTTGATCAATGCATCGATTTCCACATCCAGCAGGTCTTCTGTTACAGACAGACGGAGCCCAAAAACAGACATCAGGTCTTCCATCAGCGTCAGCATCGCCTGCAGTACAGGTTTGGAGACTTCCGCTTCTTCCAGATATTTGTTCAGGAAACGGACCAGATCATAGACTACTGTAATTCCGTTTTGAGCCTGAAAGTCATCATCCATCTGCTGGATGAACTGCTCTTCAAACCCCTTCACTTCAGCCAACAGGCTGCTGTCTCGGTCCGAACACTCCCCTGCCTGATCCAGGCGGTGTGCAGCATTGAAGTAGGCCGTTTCGATCCGGTCTACATTTGTCTTGGCTTCTTCAATTGTATTCAGAGAGTAATTGATCGGCCGTCTATAATGCGCCGTTGCCAAGAAGAACCTTAGGGCCTTTGGATCATGCTGCTCACGCAAATCTTTTACCAGTACGACATTTCCGATGGACTTGCTCATTTTTTCGTCATTCATCGTTACAAAACCATTATGAATCCAGTAATTAGCAAAGGTCTGGCATGTTTTCGCCTCGGTCTGAGCGATTTCGTTTTCATGATGAGGAAATGTAAGGTCCTGACCGCCGGCATGGATATCAATGGTGTCTCCCAAGTACTTAGTCGCCATAACCGAACACTCGATATGCCAGCCCGGTCGCCCTTTCCCCCAGGGAGAATGCCAGCTGATTTCATTGGCTTTGGCTGTTTTCCACAAAGCAAAATCGAGCGGATCTTCTTTTCTTGCTGATTCTTCACCTGTCCGATTGCTCGCTCCTAGTTCCAGCTCATTCAGGGAGACCCGGCTGAGTCGGCCATAGCCCTTAAACTTGCGGGTACGATAATAAACATCCCCTTGGTTTTCATAGGCATATCCCTTTTCAATCAGCGCTTCAATAAATGAGATGATGTCCGGGATGTTGTCCATGACACGGGGGGCCGTATCTGCTTTTTGGACCTCCAACGCTTCTGTATCTTCGTAAAATGCCTGGATAAAGGTGTCTGCTACTTCAGGAGCTGTCTGACCACGTTGTTCAGCAGCTCGGATGATTTTGTCATCCACATCTGTAAAATTGGAAACATAGTTGACCTCATATCCGCGGTATGTCAGGTAGCGGCGGATGGTATCAAAAGCAACTGTGCTTCTAGCGTTCCCAATATGGATATAATTATAAACGGTCGGACCACAAACGTACATCCTGACCTTGCCTTCTTCGATTGGCTCAAAAACTTCCTTTTGACGTGTCAGTGTATTGTATAAACGAATCACGCGTAGAAACTCCTTTCATGTAAGTACTACTCCGGTAAACGGACTTCGTCCGCCTGAGGAGTTTTAGTTTACCGTCATACCTGTCTTTAGCGAACGGAAAAGCCATACAACCCGCTTCAAGAAAGTTCCGGTTGCATGGCTATATCCAGTCGATATGCAGTTAAAAATCAGGCATCGATAGCTTGCTTGGATGTTTCAAGGTTGGCAAGTACTTTTTCTCTGCCCAAAAGTTCGATGGCGTCATTTAGCTGTGGACCATGCTTCTGGCCGGTAACCGCTACACGAATCGGCATGAACAAATTCTTACCTTTGATACCTGTTTCTTTTTGGACAGCCTTGATTGCTTTCTTAATTGTGTCTGCTTCAAAAGGCTCTACTTGTCTGACTTGTTCGCTAAAAGCATCCAGGACCACTGGAACACTTTCTCCTTGAAGGACTTCCTTCGCTTCTGGAGACCAGTCGAGTCCCTCTTCAAAAAACAGTGTAGCCAGCTGAGTAATTTCAGCTGCATAACTCATTTGTTCCTGATAAAGGCCGACAAGCTTTCGGATCCACTCGCTTTTCTCAGCGGACGGATTTTCTTCGACATAGCCAGCCTGCACAAGGTGAGGCAGTGCTTTGAGCGTCAATTCATCGAGATCGACTTCCTTGAGATACTGATTACTAATCCAACTCAGTTTTTTCGGATCAAAGGCAGCTGGGGACGTGCCCAAGCGCTTATGGTCGAACATATCGATAAACTGATCTTTCGTAAAGAGTTCTTCTTCTCCGACCGGGGACCATCCCAGCAGAGTAATAAAGTTGAAGAGTGCCCCAGGCAGATAACCCAGTTCACGGTACTGCTCAACAAACTGCAGGATTGTTTCATCACGCTTACTTAGCTTCTTACCGGTTTCCGTATTGACAATCAGGGTCATATGACCAAATTCAGGCGTTTCCCACTCAAACGCTTCATAGACCATCATCTGTTTAGGTGTGTTGGCAATATGATCATCTCCACGCAGGACATGCGTGATTTTCATGTAATGGTCATCAACTGCAACGGCAAAGTTGTATGTCGGCATACCGTCACGCTTGCGAATAACCCAGTCTCCTCCAACGGATCTGGACTCAAAAGATATCGGTCCTTTGACCATGTCTTCAAATGTATACGTAGCGTCTTTTGGGACCCGCAGACGGATAACTGGAGTGATTCCTTCCTCTTCCTTGGCTCTCTGTTCAGAAGGACTCAAGTTGGCACATTTTCCGCTGTAATGAGGCATTTCTCCCCGTGCACGCTGCGCTTCACGCTCAGCTTCCAGTTCTTCTGATGTGCAGTAGCATTTGTAGGCACGGTTGCTTGCTAGCAGCTGATCAATCAGTGGATCATAATAATCCAGTCGCTCAGACTGACGGTAGGGGCCGTATTCTCCTCCTACATCCGCACTCTCATCCCAGTCGATCCCCAGCCATTTGAGATTGTCCAGCTGGCTTTGTTCACCTGTATCGATGTGACGCTTTCGATCTGTATCTTCTATGCGAATAATGAAATCTCCACCATGATGGCGGGCAAATAAATAATTAAACAGGGCCGTACGTGCATTCCCTATATGAAGGTGTCCTGTGGGACTCGGTGCATATCGTACGCGGACTTTTTCTGTCATGTAACATTCTCCTTTGTTGTTGCTGTGATTTTGTAAGCCTGTCTGCATGTCCGCAGACTAGAGTTAAAGACGGCCGTCAGCCATGCGCTTGACGCTCTGGACTATATGGTAATTAAGTAGTGTCGCGATTTTGAAGTTTAGTTCATCCCCTTCGACGACATGAACAGGTACCCCAAAACGTTCAAGCAACTCGCCTTCTTCGTTGCCGTAAAAGCCTGATTTTTCTGCTTCCATAAAAGCTTTTTTTAGATTTCCCAGTCGAAATCCCTGGGGGTCTGAATCTGACGGACAGCCGAACGGTCAAGCGACTGGATGACCGTTTGGGATGGACTGACTACTTTCAAAAAAATCCTTGGCCTGGATAGCTGGAACAACTGCATCAGCCTGATCCAACGCCGACAGCAGCCGGTCAATGATTTCCCGGCTCAAAAAGGGCCGGGCAGCGTCGTGAATCAGCACCAAGGCATCTCCTTTTTCAGTCAACTGATCCAGCGCCAGTCGCACACTATCCTGCCGCTCTTTCCCGCCCGTCACCCAACAGATGCTTTTGGACTGGTTTGGAAATATTTTCTGGACGATGTCTTGAAATGTCGTCCACTCTTCTTCTTTGGTCACAATCCAGACAGACCGGCAACGCCTGTCAGCCAGCATCACATCAAGTGAATAAGTGATGACTGCTCTGCCATCCAGGGGCATTAGCACTTTATTTCAGCCCTTGGACCCATTGAAGCGGCTGGCAGACCCCGCTGCGAGAAGGACCGCCTCATAAACCAGATTGGTATTTGCTTCTTCTATATTCAAAAGCTTGTCATTGGCCGACACCCCACCAGTAGAATGCCGAATTTCTTCTTTATCCATATTTTTTCTTGTCTTTCCGGTCATCGATTGCTTTCTGGTCATTGACCAGTTTCGCAAAAATCATGCGGCCAGCATTCGTCTGCAGCGAACTGGTCACAACGACTTCGACCCTCTCGTTCATGTGGTGTTTGCCCTCTTCGACAACGACCATCGTACCGTCATCCAGATAAGCTACACCTTGTGCCCGTTCAGTCCCGTTCTTCACAATCATGACCCGCATGTCTTCTCCGGGAATGACGACCGGCTTGACCGCATTAGCCAGCTGATTGATGTTCAGAACTGGAACATTCTGAAACTCAGCTACTTTGTTCAAATTGAAATCATTAGTTACGACCATGCCGTCCAGTTTTTTAGCCAGGTACACAAGCTTCATGTCGACTTCATCCGATTCCGGCAGCTCGCTGTCATCTATTTGCAGCAAGATTCCTTCCTCTTTCTGCAAAGCATTGAGAATATCAAGTCCCCGCCTGCCTCTGACCCGCTTCAGGCTGTCGGAAGAATCAGCAATATGCTGAAGCTCCTGAAGAACATACTGTGATACGACCAATACCCCCTCTAAAAAGCCCGTTTTGACAACATCCAGGATTCGGCCATCAATGATGGCACTTGTATCAAGCACTTTGTACTTGCGGTAAGATTCACCTTCCCTGCGTTCCAGCACGTCTTCATTTTCAGCTTTCACTGTTTTCGGACTGAAAAGACGTCTGATTTCTTCTCGTCTGGATGTGCCCAACTGGAAACCAAAATAAGCAAAGCCGACTGCCAGGACGAGCGGAATCACATCACTGATGAAAATCATGTTCAAAGCATTTAAAAATATACTGATCAGTACTGCTAGAATAAGTCCAATGATTGCTCCGATGCTTCCAAACATGAGATAGGCAATGCTGACTTCTCCAAAGGCCTTCTCAATTCGTGCTGCCCCTTTCTCAAGCGGCTTGATCGCCTGAAAAGACAGCATATAGAACATTCCTGCTCCCAAAACCATACCGGTGATTGGATGAACCAGCCAGCCAGGGATCACATCCCAATTACTCACTAGTTCGGGAAACAGATTATACCCCAGACTTCCGCCCACAAGGACAAAAGTCAGTATAATTAATTTAGAAACCACTTCACTCCTCCTCTCCTGTTTTTGACTTGTTTATTCTTTTAGTATACCAAAAGTCACAAAATAACCGCAGCCGCTTGCCTTTAATATCAGGTAAAAGCCTTACGTATCGCATCAGCCAGAGTGGCACAGCCCACGACTTCGATTCCCTCAGGAAAGGTCCAGCCGTCCATATTGTTTTTGGGAACAAAGACTCGCTTGAATCCAAGCTTTGCGGCTTCATTTACCCGCTGTTCAATCTTAGACACTCGCCTGATTTCACCTGTCAACCCGATTTCCCCAACAAAGCAGTCAGTTGGACGCGTCTCCTTTTCCTTGTAGCTAGAGGCGATGCTGATTGCGATAGACAAGTCGATTGCCGGTTCATCAAGCTTTACTCCGCCGGCAGCTTTCAGATAGGCATCCTGGTTCTGCAGGAGCAGACCGGCTCTTTTTTCCAGCACAGCCATGATCAGCGAGACTCTGGAATAGTCGAGCCCACTGGCAGTACGCTTGGCATTTCCAAATACCGTTGGAGAAATAAGCGACTGAATCTCTACCAGAATCGGACGAGTGCCTTCCACTGCAGCGACGACTGCTGACCCCGTTGCACCGGACAAGCGTTCTTCCAGGAAAAGCTGGGAAGGATTCAACACTTCCACCAGTCCACCGTTTCGCATTTCAAAAATTCCGATTTCGTTTGTCGAGCCAAAACGGTTTTTGACCGCCCTTAAAATCCGGAAAGTATGATGCCGTTCCCCTTCAAAATACAGCACCGTATCTACCATATGCTCCAGCATTCTTGGACCGGCAATTGCCCCTTCCTTAGTCACATGTCCCACAATAAAAATGGCTATTTCATTCATCTTCGCTATTTTCATCAGGGTGGATGTCGATTCTCTTACTTGCGACACACTGCCCGAGGCACTCTCGATTGCCGCATGGTGCATAGTTTGGATGGAATCGATAATCACATAGTCCGGCTTGATCTCCTCGATGGTCTCCTGAATGGCACTGACTTCTGTTTCCGCATAAAGGAAGAAGTCAGCTCCTCTCAGTTCCAAACGTTCGGCGCGCATCTTAATCTGAGAGGCACTTTCTTCCCCCGAGACATAAAGAACTTTCCCGCCCTTCTTATTCAGCTGGGCGGATACCTGCAGCAGCAGAGTCGATTTCCCGATACCGGGATCGCCACCAATCAGCACAAGAGAACCTGGAACAACTCCTCCTCCCAGTACGCGGTTAAACTCTGCCAGGTCTGTTTTGACGCGTTCTTCTTTTTCAATCGTAATATCAGTGATGGGTTCGGCCTTAGAGGCTTTACCGGTCATTGATACCCGACTTCGGTTATCTGCCTTGTCAGGGAGCTTCTCTTCAACCATCTGGTTCCAGGCTCCACAGCCGGGACATTTACCCAGATAGCGGGGGGATTCATATCCGCAGCTCTGACACACAAAAGTGCTTGCTTTTTTTTTCGCCAATCTTGTAACTCCTTTTCAGATGGTTAGGTATTTATCGGCCGCTCGACCCGAATCCGCCGGTTCGGACATCAAATGCATCTGTTTCCTGATCTACTGTTTCATAGCGCATGAATATCCCTTGCGCAATGCGCTCACCCTGCTTGATATGCACATCTTCTAGGCCATAGTTGATGACCTGAACAAAAATTTCGCCTTCATTACCTTCGTTATTGTAGTAGTCTGAATCAATAACACCGATCCCGTTAGGCACAGCTAGCTGCCTTTTCATAGGGTTACTTGAACGGTTTGCAAGAAGCAGATATTCCTGTTCGGGCATGTAGGCTTTGACTCCCGTTGGAATGAGTGTCGATGCGACAGGATTACTATTTGGAGCCGGATCTTTTAGTGCTTTGAATACGGAAGGGATCACGCAGTCTTTGGAGGCGGTCAAATCATAGCCGGCCGATCCTCTGGTTGCTCTTTTCGGCAGCTCGACTTCACCGGCTGCATATGTTGAAACTTTTTCGAATCCTCTGATTTTAGTCATGATAAATGGCTGCTTCCTCATAGACGAAACAGTACTGTGCCCCTTTCCAGTTAAGCAATATTTAGTAATACTTCTATTTTACACTATATCCGACCCTTTATAAACGGTCATTTTAAGGCAAAAAAACCTCTCCGATCATACATCTATGCAGATCGAAGAGGAAAAAGGGGGCCTATTCAGTTCACTGAACCTATCTCGCTTTAGCGGATAACCTCAGTTGTTTCAGGATCAAAGAAGTGTGATTTGCCCATGTCGAAGGCCAAATCTACATTGTCACCTGGAGTGTGGTAGTCACGCGCATCAACTCGCGCAATAAACTCAGTGCTTCCCACTTGTGAGTACAACATCGTTTCAGCTCCCAGAAGTTCGGAAACCGCCACTTTAGATGTAACCGTTGAACCTGGAGAAGCATCCAGAGCTACCTGTTCACTCTTGATATCTTCCGGTCGGATACCGAATATCAGTTTAGCTCCGTCTTTGTAGCCTTTTTCACTCAGCATCTTCACTTTACCTTCCGGCACTTCGATAACCATGCTGTCGCCATCAGTAATCGTGTTTCCTTTAAGCGTCACATCGAAGAAGTTCATCGCAGGTGAGCCGATAAAGCCAGCTACGAAAGTGTTGACAGGCAAGTCATACACTTCTTTTGGAGAACCGATTTGCTGAATGAAACCGTCTTTCAAAATAACGATACGGTCAGCCATAGTCATCGCTTCTGTCTGATCGTGTGTAACGTAGATAGACGTTGTGTTCAGACGCTGGTGTAATTTAGCAATTTCAGCACGCATTGCTACACGCAGTTTAGCATCAAGGTTGGACAGAGGCTCATCCATCAGGAAGACTTTCGCATCACGAACGATTGCACGACCTAAGGCCACACGCTGACGCTGTCCACCGGACAAAGCAGCCGGTTTACGTTCTAGCAAGGGAGTCAGTCCAAGAATTTCAGCCGCATTTTCTACACGGTTCTTTATTTCTTCTTTCTTGTACTTACGCAGTTTAAGTCCGAAAGCCATGTTGTCAAACACAGTCATGTGCGGATACAGGGCGTAGTTCTGGAATACCATCGCGATATCACGGTCTTTAGGCGCCACATCGTTCATCATTGTATCGCCAATCCACAATTCACCATCAGTAATCTCTTCTAGTCCTGCGATCATACGCAGTGTCGTAGACTTACCACAACCGGAAGGTCCAACGAATACGATGAATTCTTTGTCTTTGACACGCATGTCAAAGTCTGTTACCGCAAAATCATCAGAGTTGTCATATTTTTTGTAAATATTTTTCATAGCCATTTCTACCATAATTCAATCACCCTTCTGTTTTAAAAATAATCGATTCCATTTAGTCCGGTTTGCATAAACCTTGTTTAGTTGACAATACTTATTGTATTGGAAACGCTTTTTCAGCACTATGGAAACGTGCCCAAATTTAATGGAAGCGTTTTGTGCACTATGCCCAAATCCGCTCTCCTTTTCACCTGAGTCCTGAGAATATTCCCCTTATTCAGTTTTACTCGCAAACTATAAAACAATCGACTTTTTGTAAGCCTTTACTTTTGCTAAAAATGAACTTTATCGTTTAAACTTATATTGTGAAATAAAATACGAATAGGAGTGTATAGAATGTTTGATTTAAAAGGAAAAGTGGCCGTCATTACAGGGGGCGCCTCCGGTATAGGACTTGCCACAGTCGAAGCCTTTTTGGATAAAGGTGCCAAGGTAGTGTTGAGTGATTACAATGAAGGAGACGGGCAGAAGCAAGCCAATCGCCTCAGCAGCAAAGGAGACGTGATCTTTGTCAAAGCTGATGTTTCAGTAGAGGATGAAGTCGAAGCCCTGATTCATAAAGCAGTGGAAACTTACGGCTCGGTTGATGTGCTCTTCAACAATGCTGGGATTGGGGTTCAAGGCGAGACACATAACCTAAGTTATGAGGACTATCATAAGGTGATCCGAATTAATCAGGACGGTGTCTTCTTTGGAAGTAAACACGCTGTGCGTCAAATGAAAAAAAATGGTGGTGGAGTTGTGATCAACTGTGCTTCCATTTTAGGAATCGTCGGTGAGCCAACTGCTTATGCCTATAACGCATCTAAAGGAGCTGTCGTGCTCATGACCAAATCCCTTGCGCTTCAGTATGCCAAGGACAATATCCGCTGTGCAGCAGTCGCTCCTGGCTATGTCGAAACAGGCATGGTCAACAAAGAAGCTCTGGGCGAATACTATGACAATCTGGTGGATAAACATCCGATTGGACGATTAGGCGCCGCGGACGAGATTGCACACGCCGTCGTATTTATAGCTGAAAACGAGTTTCTGACCGGTATAACTATCCCCGTGGACGGTGGATACACCACACAGTAAATGCTTTACTCTATTCATAAACAGGATCTCGGCTGCTTCAAAACAGTCGGGATCCTGCCTTTCTGTATACAGCCTGTATCAGCATTTCCCTTTGATTGACATCTTTTCCTATTAACTTTAAAATCAAGAGGCACACTTACTTTTTTACAGCAACGACATTCAAATATTTCTTATGTAAAATCATTAGATGGAGTGACTACTATGACTTATACCTTTTTGGAGCCTTACACCTTCTCAAATAAGGTGGCTTTAAGAAACCGCGTGCTCTTAGCTCCAATGACTACCAGCTCCAGTACACCTGAAGGTACAGTAACCGAAGACGAACTTATTTATTATCTTGTCCGCTCAAGTGGTCCAGGTGCAGTGATTACTGCCTGTGCCTATATCGACTCCAAAGGACAGGCCTTCAAGAACGGTATGGGTGCTTCAAAAGACAGTCACCTAAACGGGCTGAAAAAGCTGGCACAAGTCATCAAACTCCAGGGAGCAAAAGCTATCCTGCAAATTTATCATGGTGGAAGAATGAGCCAAAGACAATTCAACGGGGGACGCCAGCCTGTTTCCCCATCGGCCATCCGTGCTGAACGGGAATGGGCTGATACGCCAAAGGAGCTGACGGAAACTGGAATCCATATTTTAGTCAGCCAGTTCGGTGCTGCTGTCAGACGTGCCATAGATGCCGGTTTTGACGGGGTAGAACTGCACGGAGCCAATACTTATCTCCTCCAGCAGTTTTTCTCTCCTCACTCCAACCGTCGCCAAGACGACTGGGGTGGCAGTCTGGAAAAACGCCTCCGTTTTCCGATAGAAGTCGTCAGGCACTGCCAGTCTGTTATTGACGCGCATGCTTCAGAAGGTTTTCTTCTGGGTTACCGCCTGTCGCCTGAAGAAGTTGAAGAGCCAGGCATCCGACTCACAGATACTTACGTACTGATTGATGCGCTGATTGGTTTAAAGGTCGATTATATTCACCTTTCTGTCGGTCATTATGCCCAGCCATCGATTGTTGGCTTTGGTAATTACAAGAAACAGATTCCCCAGCAAATTGCAGATTACGTTAGCAAACGTGTTCCACTTATCGCTGTAGGATCAATCCAGACAGCAGCTGATGCGGAAAAGGCGCTTGAATACTCACAGCTAGTGTCCATCGGTAGGCAGTTAATCATCGAACCTAAATGGGTCGAAAAGCATGCAGAAGGTAAAAAACGATCCATCACTCACTATATCGATACAGCTCAAAAGCCTATCTACCGACTTCCTGATGCGATGTTTGAAATGATCACAGGTATCCCCGGCTGGTTCCCTGTACGGGACGGCACATCAAATACATGATACAATGAACATTATAATAGCTGTAGTATTAAAACTAGAATAGAAGAGGATGTCTGATATGAATATAGAAGTGACAAAAAAAGCCGTAGCCTGGTTTGAAAAAGAACTTTTACTGGAAAAAGGACAAGCTATCCGCTTTTTTGGAAAAACTTATGGTAATACAGAAGTGCACGAAGGTTTCTCAGTCGGCATGAGTGTTGACCAACCTGATGGTGATATTATGGGCAAGACCGAAGTCAACGGTGTCACCTATTATGCCGGTGCACAAGATGACTGGTTTTTCAGCGGATATAATCTTGAAATCGACTATAATGAAGACAAAGATGAGCCAATCTATCACTTTCATGAAAAGCGTTAAGCCTTTCTCCCTCATTACAAACAAAGAAAGCACCTCACCGGACAGATTAAATCTAGCCGGTGAGGTGCTTTCTAATTTCAGGTAAAAAAAGCTCCGCAAGCAGGGCTCGAACCTGCGACAACACGATTAACAGTCGTGCGCTCTACCAACTGAGCTATTGCGGAATCATACTATAAAGTTAGTATAACAAAAAAAGAGCTGCACGGCAACGTCCTGCTTTCACAAAGGGAAACCCTTCACTATCCTCGGCGCTGGGAAGCTTAACGGCTGT